>CAVQQV010000010.1:0-248986 GCA_963714885.1 Candidatus Sulfomarinibacteraceae bacterium
GTGGTCCCCATGGCGAAGACCAAAAAGAAGAAAAACAAGAAGAAGAACAAGAAAAAGGTGGAACTCGAAACGCAAGCGGTCGAGGCTGGAGGCGCCGCGGACGAGGGTGAGCCCCGTCCCAAGATGCGCCGCAAGGAGTTCGAAAAGGCGCTCGAGCCCCTGCAGGCCGAACTGGTCAAGCTCCAGGAGTGGGTCAAGACAAGCGGGGCGAAGATCTGCGTCGTGTTCGAGGGCCGCGACACCGCGGGCAAGGGCGGTGTCATCAAACGGATCACCGAACGGGTCAGCCCGCGCGTCTTTCGGGTCGTCGCCCTGTCGGCGCCGACCGACCGGGAAAAATCGCAGATGTACTTCCAGCGCTATATTCCCCATCTGCCGGCGGCCGGTGAGGTCGTGCTCTTCGACCGCAGTTGGTACAACCGTGCCGGGGTCGAACGGGTGATGGGTTTCGCGACGAAGCGGCAGGTCGAGGAGTTCCTGGAATATGCCCCGTCGATCGAGCAGGCGATCATCCGTTCCGGGGTCATCCTGATCAAGTACTGGCTCGAGGTCGACATGGAGGAGCAGGCCAGGCGCTTCAAGGAGCGGGACACTGATCCCCGCAAGATCTGGAAGCTCAGCCCGATGGACCTCGAAGCGCAGGCCCGCTGGTACGACTACTCACGGGCGCGCGACGCGATGTTCGCCGCCACCGACACCTCGGAATGTCCCTGGTATGTCGTGCCGTCGAACGACCAGCGCCGGGCACGTCTCAACTGTATTTCCCACTTCTTGAGCCTGGTCCCCTACAAAGAGGTGCCGCGCAAACCCATAAAATTCGCCAAACCCCAGTCCCGGGGGAAATACAGGGAACCGGACTGGCCGTACAACTTCGTTCCCGAGGAGTATTGAGTCCCGGCCTGACGCGGGCCTTTTCCTGCTACTCTCTGGCACGAATTCGGGAGACGGTTCTTTTCGCCTCCGGGAGGTGGTTTCGTGGCGACTTCACGATCGGTTACTGCTTGGATCGCTGCCCTGCTCATCTTCGGCCTTGCCCCGGCCGTGCTCGCCCAGGCTCCCGAGCCCGGGTCCGAAGCTGAACGGAGCGCGATCGTCGACGAGGGGGTGGTCCACACGGCGCCCGTGACGATCGACGGCACCGTGCTCTTCAGCCTGCGCGGCGTCTCGGCCTTGCCCGCGGAAGAACGGGCCGCGCGCATCTCCAAAAGGATCGAGGGGGTGGCTCGCGACCCGTCGTTCGACCCCGCGAATCTGACGATCTCGGACGACGGAGCATCACCAAGATCATGGCCGGAGAGACTCTGATCCTGGGACTGGTCGACGCTGACGCCCGAGCGGAAGGCGTCGGGCGCCGCGAGTTGGCGATCGTCGCCGTCGATCGAATTCGAAGTGCGATCAAGCAGTATCGCACCGACCGGCAGCCCGGAGCGATCCTCGCCGGCGTGCTGAAAACCCTCGGCAACACCGTGGTTCTGGCGCTCGGCCTCGCGGTGTTCTTGTGGCTTTGGCGACGCCTTGACGACAAGCTCTCGGAGCGACTGGAGCGGCGTCTCAAAGTGATGGGCGTGGAATCGGTCCAGGTCGGTAGCGCCGAGCGGGCCGGAGATGCGTTGAGCGGTGGGCTGCGGGCGGTCCGCACAATGGTCCTCCTGGCAGCCGTCTTCCTGTACTTGAACATGGTCCTCGGCCTGTTCCCCTGGACCCGCCCGATCCACGCCAAGCTGACGGGTTGGTTTCTCGACCCGCTGCGGGTCATGGGCCGCGGAGTGGTGGATTCCATCCCCAACCTGATCTTCCTGGCGATCCTCTTCCTCCTCCTGCGCTGGACTGTTGGGCTGATCCGGCTGTTCTTCAACGCCGTTGAGCGGGGTTCGGTGACTCTGGCAGGTTTCGACCCCGAGTGGGCGAAGCCCACCTTCAAGATCGTCCGGCTTCTGGTGATCGCGCTCGGGGTCGTGGTGGCCTACCCCTACATCCCCGGTTCGAGCTCGTCGGCCTTCAAGGGGGTGTCGCTCTTCGCGGGGATCATCTTCTCCCTCGGTTCGTCGTCGGTGATTTCGAACCTGATCGCCGGTTTCGCCATGACCTACCGGCGGGCATTCAGGGTCGGCGACCGGGTGCAGATCGGCAACGTGGTGGGTGACGTCGCCGAGGTCCGGCTCCAGGTGACCCACCTCAGGACTCCCAAAAACGAGGACGTGGTGATCCCGAACTCGATGATTCTGAACGGCGAGGTCACCAACTACAGCACGTTGGCGCGGTCCCGGGGTCTCATCCTGCACACGACGGTCGGGATCGGATACGAGACGCCGTGGCGCCAGGTCGAGGCGATGCTGCTGATGGCCGCGGAACGGGTCGATGGCCTGCTGCGCGAGCCGGCCCCTTTCGTTCTCCAGAAGGCGCTCGGCGACTTCTGCGTCACCTACGAAATCAACGTTTTTTGCGATCGGCCCCATGCCATGCCGCAGCTCTACACCGAGCTCCACCGCGCGATCCTCGACGTGTTCAACGAGTACGAGATCCAGATCATGACCCCGGCCTACGAGGGTGACCCCGAGCAGGCCAAGGTGGTGCCCAGGGAGCAGTGGTTCACGGCGCCGGCCACGGCGCCGGCGGGCGGGTTGAAGTCCGGGTCGGAGTGAATCCAACCGACGGTCTGGAATATCGGAGGCCGGTCTTCCGCCTCCGTTGGTACGATTTCGGTCGCGAAAGGAATCGACAATGAAGCGAGCTGTGGGTTTTCTGGCGTCGTCGCTGGTGGCCGGTCTTCTGATCGTGCTGCCGGTCTACCTCTCCATCCTGCTGTTGCTCAAGGCCGTGAGCTCGATGGCCGGGCTCGTGCAGCCGATCGCGGCGCTGCTACCGGAGTGGTTCCCCGGGGAAGTTGCCGTGGCATTCGTCGTGTTGCTGATCGTGAGCGTTCTGATCGGCGCAGCGGTGCGAACCGCTGCCGGGCAGGCACTCCGCGAACGGATCGAGCGCTCACTCTTCGAGCGAATCCCCGGTTACGAGCTATTGCGGAGCCTGACCCAGCAGCTCGCCGGGAAGAGCGAAGAGACCGCCTGGCAGCCGGCGCTGGTGGAGATCGAGGAGGCGCTGGTCCTGGGGTTCATTATTGAAGAGCATGACGACGGGCGGTACACGGTCTTCGTGCCGTCGGTTCCCACCCCGCTCGCCGGCGCCGTCTACGTACTGAGCCCGGATCGCGTCCACCCGTTGGACGTGCCCTTCACCCAGGCCATCAAGTCGGTCTCAAGGTGGGGGTTGGGATCGAAGGAGCTGGTGGCGGCCATGACGGAACGCGATCAGCGATGATCGAGGACGGGATGAAGAGAGTCAGACCAGGGAGCTGCTACCCCGACGGCCTCCAGCCCACTCGGCGCGCGTTTCTGAGGACGCTGGGCGCGGCCGTGGCCGCTGCCGGCACCGGGATCACCGCTGCGGTGGCAGATGACGACGTCGCGGTCATCGCCGATGAAATCCCGGCGTTCCCCGCCGATGGCTTTCCCGGCTGGGTCGGTGCGTCTGAACTTCAACGAGAACCCCCTCGGGCCCTCCCCGAAGGCGATCGCCGCGATCCTCGAGAACGGGCTCGGGCGCGCCAATCGCTACAACTTCATCGACCCGCTGGTGGAGGCGATCGCACAGCACCACGGTGTGCCGAGCCGGAACGTCCTCGTGGGCTGCGGCTCCACCGAGTTCCTCCAGTTCGCCCCGTGGGCCTTTCTTGTCGGACGGCGGAAGCCTCGTGCTGCCGACGCCGAGCTACGGCTGGGTGGCCGGGGTCGCGGAGACGATGGGTCGGCAGGTCGTGCGGGTCCCCGTCGGTGCCGGCGGAGCGATCGACGTTTCCCGCCTCAAGAAGGCTGTCCGTCCGGACACCCGCATCGTTTATCTCGCCAATCCCAATAATCCGACCGGGTGCCACATCTCTGCCGCCGAAATCGTCGCCCTGCTCGAGGCACTGCCTCGGGGCGCGATCCTGATGGTGGACGAGGCCTACCACGACTTCCTGGCCGACGGGGACAGCGCCATCAATCTCGTCCGAGAGGGCGCACCGGTGCTCGTCTTGCGCACCTTTTCCAAAGCCTACGGGCTGGCCGGTCTTCGGCTCGGCTACGCCGTCGGCCCGGACCCTGTCCTCGAGACACTGCGCACGGTGTGGTGGGGCGACTTCGGAATCAACGCCGCGGCCCTGGTCGCCGGACCGGCGGCGCTCGCCGACCGGGAGCATGTGCAGCGCTACGTCAAGCTGGTCGACAGCGGTCTCGCGCAGCTTCGCTCCGGCCTCGAGGCCCTCGGCCTCACGCCCTACCCGCACCGCGCGCCGTTCCTGATGGCCGACTGCGGCCGGCCGACGGATCCGATCGTGCGATCGCTGCGCGAGCGGCGGGTCTACATCCAGCCGGGCAGCAACTGGGACATGCCGACCTTCATCCGGGTCTCGGTGGGCACGGCCGCCGACAACCGGGCCTTCCTCGAAGCTCTGCGAGAGGTCGTGGCGTGAACGCCAGATACGGAGGACCGCAATGCTGATCCTGACTCACTCCCAGGTGCGCGAGCTGCTGCCGATGCGGGAGTGCATGGAGGTGGTGGGGGAGGCCCTGAGCTGACCTCGCGCGGGGCGAGGGCGTGCAGCCGCTGCGATCGGGGTTTCTGCGGCCGGACCGGCGGGGGGTGCTGGCCTGGATGCCGGGCGCGTTGGCCGCCGGCCGGCCGTTCGGAATCAAGGTGCTCAGCGTCGTCGACGACCCGGGCGAGCTCGGGGTCGACTCGCACCAGGGCGGAGTGATGATCTTCGATCCGGCGACCGGCGCGCCGCTGGCGCTGCTCGAGGCCGGCGCGATCACCGCGGTGCGGACGGCGGCGGTGTCGGCCCTGGCCACCGATCGGCTTGCCCGGCGGGACGCCTCCACTCTGGCGATCCTCGGCGCCGGCACTCAGGCGCGTTCGCACATCGAGGCGATGCTCGAGGTCCGCCGCATCGAGCGGGTTCGGGTGTGGAGCCGGGACGCCGAGAAGACGCGCCTTTTTGCCGCCGAGCAGGCGGCCCGCCACGGCCTGTCCGTTGAGGCGGCGGCGGACGTGGCGACAGCCAGTCAACGGCGCCGACATCGTCTGCACCACGACATCGGCCAGCGAGCCGGTGCTCTTCGGTCGCATGATGGAGGAGGGGATGCACGTCAACGCGGTCGGCGCGTCGATCCCGTCGTGGCGTGAGCTCGACACCGAGGCGGTGCGGCGGTCCAAGCTCTTCACCGACCGCCGCGAGTCGCTCGAAAACGAGGCGGGAGAGTACATCCGCGCCCTCGAGACCGGCGCGATCGGCGGCGACCACCTTCAGGCCGAACTCGGCGAGGTCCTGATCGGCAGGCATCCGGGCCGCACGTCCGACGCCGAGATCACCCTTTTCCGATCGCTCGGTCTGGCGGTCGAGGACGTGGCCGCCGGGTGGCTGGTCTATCGGAACGCGCTGGAGCGCGGCGTCGGCACGGAGGTCGACCTCGATGGATAGCCCTGCGCGAAGAGCCTCGACTTGCGATCTGGTCAACCTTCTCGGGACGCGTTTTCCGGAAGGAAGCCGTGGTGGTCGAGTGCGTCACCGGCGGGTGCGAGCAGCGGCGAACCATGTCTCGGCGTGTCACGGTTCTTCGCTCGTCGCGATCTGTGCCCTGGCGGTGATCGGGTCCGCTCCGGGCCTCGGGGCGGACGACGGGTCCGAGAACAAACCACCGACGGAGCCGGAGGAACGAGCCCTGTGGCGGCTCGAGTGGGACAACGACGGGTTCGTGCACAAGGACAACGCATTCACCAACGGGTGGAGCCTGCAACGACACTCCCCGGGACACGAGAGTTGGGCGGACATGAGGCCGTCCAAATTTTCGGGTTGGATCAGCCGGACGATCCCCGGGCTCGACGGCGGCGATCGCGTCGTCAAACGGGGCACCGGTCTGTCGCAGATCACGATGACGCCCGAGGACATCGAGAACCCGGACCCGCAACCGGGCGACGTGCCGTGGGCGGGCGCGCTGGGGTGGGCCGAATCCTGGTATTCCTATGACAACCACAGGCTCAATGCCTTCCAGATCTACGTCGGTATCCTCGGTCCGTACTCGTTCGCCGAACAGTTCCAGATTCAGATCCACCACTGGATCAACGCCGACGAACCGAAGGGGTGGGACAACCAACTCAAGACGGAGCCGCTCGTCAACCTCAACTACGCCATCAGCCGCAAGGTGGCGGTGGGCGGTGAGTATTGGCACGGGTTTGGAGCTGACCTGGCGGTGGGTGGTGAGGCCGGGCTCGGCAATTTCTCGACATTTGCCGAGTTGAACCTGGAGGCGCGCATCGGGTGGTCTCTGCCGGAGGGTTTCGTCAACACTCCCGACCCGGGCGGCAACGGCGTCATGCTCGACCCGATTTTGCGCGATCCGGGTGGGCTCCACATCTACCTGTCGATCGTCGCGCGGGTATGGGCGACGGCATACACGGTGTTCTTCGACGGCAACACGTTCAGGGAGAGCCCTCACCCCGGGCTCGATTATGAAACGATCACGCGTGGAGCGATCTTCGGTCTCCACATCGAGAGCGGGCGGTTCTCGGTCGACTTCAATTTCTACTCGTACGAGAATCTCCCATTCGAGTCGGTCAATCCCCTGACCGACATGACGTGGGGCAACATCACCATCGACTACCGGTTCTGATTGAGTGCACGCACCGGCCGCGCCGGACCTCGGAAGCGGTCCTGAAGACGAGGCCGGCCTATCCGATCGTCGTCAGCACTTCGTCGAGGGCAGCCAGGGTCGCATCGACGTCGTGTGACTGGATCACCAGCGGCGGTTTGATCTTGATGACGTTGTGGAGCGGTCCATCGGTGGAGAGCAGGAAGCCGCGCCACTTCATCTCGTTGACGATCAGCGCGGCCTCGGTGTCGGCCGGCTCCAGGCTGTCGCGGTCGCGCACCAGTTCGACGCCGAGGAAGAGCCCGAGCCCGCGCACGTCGCCGATGAGCCGGTGGCGCTCCTGCAGTCCTCGCAGACCGGCGAGCATCCGTTCGCCCATCTCGAGGGCGTGCTGTTGCAGGCCCTCGCGCTCGATCACCTCGAGCACCGCCAGACCGACCGCGCACGACACCGGGTTGCCGCCGAAGGTGGCGAAGAACTCCATGCCGGTGTCGAAGGACGCGGCGATCTCGGGAGTGGTGACGACCGCCGCCATCGGGTGGCCGTTGCCGATCGGTTTGCCGAGGGTGACGATGTCCGGGCACCACACCCTGGGTCTCGAAGGCCCAGAAGTGGGTGCCCACTCGCCCGAAACCGACCTGGACCTCGTCGGCGATGGTGACGCCGCCGCCGGCGCGGACGATGTTGGTCGCGGCGGTGAGAAAGCCGTCGGCCGGCACGACCTGGCCGCCGCACCCGATCAGCGACTCGGCCATGAAGGCCCCGACCTTGCCGCCTCGCACCCTCGATCGCGACCAGTGCCGCCCGCACCTCGTCGGCGTAGCGAAGACCCGCATAGGGCCCCAGGTGCGGGCCCCGGTAGGGGTCCGGCATCGGGACCTTGTGGGCGTGCGGGGCGAGGCCTTCGCCCCCCGGGCCCTCGCACTTGTAGGGCGAGATCTCGATCAGCGACGGCGAGTGGCCGTGATAGGCGTGGTCGAGGACGATGATCGTCCTTCGACCCGGTGTGGGCGCGGGCCAGCCGCAGCGCCAGATCGTTGGCCTCGGTGCCGGAGCAGACGAAGTAACAGACGTTCAGTGGTTCGGGGAAGGTGGCGGTGAGCCGCAGCGCGTACTCCGCCAGGTTGTCGTGCAGGTAGCGGGTGTTGGTGTTGAGCTCGGCCATCTGCCGCTGCGCCGCCTCGACCACCCGGGGTGGCAGTGGCCGACGTGGCAGACGTTGTTGACCAGGTCGAGGTAGCGACGGCCGCCGTCGTCGTAGAGGTACTGGCCGTGCCCGCGGACGATCTTGAGGGGCTCCGAGTAGGCGACGCTGAGGTTGCGGCCGACGGAGCGGCGCCGCACGGCCATGATCTCCTTCGCAGAACGCGACGGGCGCGGTGGCCGGCGCGCAGGCGTCCATCAGCTTCTGGGTGGATCGCCCGCGGTCGAGGGTCGAGAGCCGCTCCAGCAGGCGCCAGACGGGTTGGACGGAGATCTGGTGGTATTCGTTGTCGGGCTCCAGGTGGCGCCGTCGCGCCGACGTCAGCACCGACGCGCACAGGCGGGCGATCACGAGGTCGAAGACGAGCGACTGCTCGACCGTGCTGAGGGGCCGGACGGCGTGGTAGCCGGCGACGACGTGGGCCGCGTCGCCCAGGGGCTCGTCGCGGTCGAGCATGAGGTAGGCGCACGAGATCGCGACTCTCGGCGACCGTGACGGTGTGCAGGATGTCGCCGAAGTCGATCAGACCGGCGAGCGCCGGTTCGCCACCGGCGTCGTTCTTGACCAGGATGTTGTGGTCGTTGGCGTCGTTGTGAATGACGCCGCGGTCGAGCGGAGCGAGTTTGGAGCCCACATGTTGTGATGAAGTGATCGAGGTGCCGTTCGACAAGTGCTCGTCGCGAGGCGTCGAGGATGTACCCGGCGTCGTTCGCGAGCGCGGCGGTGTGTTCGATGTCCCAGTTCATGGAGCGGTGGGCGCCGGGGTGGTCGAAATCTTTGAGGGCAAGATCGAGCCGGCCGAGGGTCCGGCCGACGCTTTCGAGAAAACGGGCCGGGCGTTCGCCGCGATGGACCAGCGGCGTCCCGTCAAAATAGGTGACCAGACGGGCCCAGCACATCCCGCCTTCCATCTCCAGCGGCAGGACCGACTGCCCCTCACGGGTGGGGAGGATCCGCGGCACGAACTCGGCCACCGGTGTGGCGGCGAGGTGATTGAGCGCCTCGACCTGGCACTCGACCATCTGCCGGTGGTCACCGGGCGGTGTCACCTTGAGCACCAGGCGGTCGCCGCGTGCGGTCACGAGGACGAAGTTGCGGTCGATCTCGCCGGCCAGCGCCTGGGCGCGGCTGTCGATGCCCCAGTTCTGGCGGGCAATCTCCTCCGCAACCTTGGGAGAGAGAGGGGTGTCTTCTACCACTCGGGGATCTCCTTCATGCCTGCACGCTCGATGGACCCACCCACAATTGGTGGGGCTGCGATGCCGCTCGAAAAACGGGCGTTTCGACCTTGCCTTCAGGGTGGTGTCATGTTCAGGTTTTCAACAAAGCGCCCTTGAAATATTATCACCCCAAGGTGCGGTCCCCGGACGCGGTGTTGACAAGTAGAGAAACGACGCGCGGCCCCGGGGGCCGCGCGCAGATGTTCGGAGTCGTGTTTCGCGCCTAGCCGTCGATCTCGGCCAGCAGGACCTCGACAGCTGTTTCGAGTTGCTGATCCTGGCCGATGGCCTCGAGGGCCGGGTCGTTGTCGACCACGTAGTCGGGGTCGAGGTGTTTGTTCTCCATGAGGTCGCCCTCGTTGTCGAGGTAGCCCACCATCGGGATGCCGAAGTTCATGCTGCTGTCCTGCAGGGTCTCCCACCACACCGAGGTGCAGGTTCCCGGCACCTGCATGCCCACCATCTTGCCGATGCCGAGTGAGGTGTAGGCCACCGGGAAACAGTGGGCGTCGGAGTAGTTGCCCTCGTTCATGACCACGATCGAGGGTTTGGTCCATCGGTGTTGCGGCTCGACACCGAGGTACTGACCCCGCGGAACGGCTCGCGCGTAGGTCTCGCCGGTGAGCAGAATGGTCAGGGCCTCCACCAGGTTGCCGCCGTTGTTGAATCGGGTGTCGAGGATGATGCCCTCCTTGTCCACCGCCTTGCCGAAGACGTCTTCGAAGACCTCGCGGTAGCGCGAGTCGCTCATGGAGCGGATGTGGGCGTAACCGAGCCGGCCGCCTGAAAGGCGATCAACCTCGGCGCGCCGGCCCCGCACCCAACGTTGATAGAGGAGCTCGGATTCGGCGCCCTGCGAGATGGGCTTGACCGTCTCTTGCCACTTCGTACCGGTCGCGGGGTCGGACAAAGAGAGCCGGATGAGGTCACCGGCCTTGCGGTTGAACAGCGGGTACCAGTTTTCACCGGCCGCAATCTCCTCGCGGTTGACCGCCTCGATCACGGTGCCGACCTTGATCTTCGTACCGGCGTTTTCCAGAGGGCCGCCGTCGATGATCTCGGCGATCTTGATGCCGGGGCCTTCATAATTGGGGTCGGGGAAGAAGGCGAGGGTTGCGGTGGCATCGGCAGCCGGGTCCTGCGGCCGGTAGTAACAGCCGAGGTGGGAGGCGTTGAGCTCTCCCTGGAGTTCGGAGACCAGCTCACAGAAGTCGCGGTTGTTGTCGATCGAGGGCAGGAACTTCGCGTAGGCCTCCCGGTAGAGGTCCCAGTCCACGCCACCCATGTCGACGGCGTAGAACTTCTCCCGGGTCTGGCGCCACGCGTGCTCGTAGAGGTACTCGCGCTCAGCCGCCGCGTCGAGCTCCATCGTGGCCTCGAGCTTCACCGGTTTGACCTTGCCACCGTCGACCTCGACGGACTTCAGGCTGTGGTCGGCGAGGATGAAGGCCTTTTCGCCCTCATCGTCGAGCAGCATGCTTTCGGCATCCTCGGCGTCGAGCTTGGCCAGCAACTTGACTTCCTTCTTGCGCAGCTCGTAGACCCACAGGTCGTAGCCCTTTTCGAATTTTGCCAGATAGAGGATCTTCTCGCCGTCGGGGGTGATCTGGGCGTCGGCGAGGCGGGCCGAGTGGAGGGTCATGCGGATGGTGCGGTCCTTGATGCCCTCGAGGTCGAATATCACCGGGTCGGGCAGCTTGATCTCGTCGTCCTTTTTCGTATCTTCCTCATCCGTATCGTCGTCTTTCGTGCCCTTCTTCTTGTCGTCACCATCGTCCTTCTTCTTGTCCTTGTCCTTCTTGTCCTTTTCCTTCTCCTTGAGCTGTTCGAGTTCGGCCTCGGAGAGGTGGTATCGGTCCCACGCGTCCTGGGTGAGGAAGGTTGCGTAGACGTCGTACTTGGACGGCCAACCCGACTGCTGCCGCTCGCCGTGACGGTCGGTGAACCAGAACACCGCCTCGCCCTTGAAGGCCCATCGCGGCTGCACGTCTTCGTAACCGCTCTTGGTGAGGTTGATGAGCTCGCCCTTGCCCGACGAGGCGATCAATCCGACCTCAGAGGACCATCGTTTGGGGCTCAGATATTCGACCAGAAACCACTGCCCGTCGGGAGACCACTCGTACCACTGGTCGCCGTCAGCGTACGAGTAGTTGACGTCGCCCGGCAGGATGGTCCGGCTTTCGCCCGACGCCAGGTTGAGGACCTTGAGCGTCGTCCTCTCCTCGAGGTAGGCGACGTCCTTGCCGTCGGGCGAGTAGTGGGGCTGGAAGGTCTCGAGCTCGGTCACGACCACCGGCTTTTCCTCGAACGCGGTGGCGTTGAAGAAGTTCGGCTCCTCCTTGTCGGTGAGGTCCGTGCGGTAGATGTTCCAGCTGCCGTCTCGCTCGGACGCATACAGCAGACCGCGGCCGTTGGGGTGGAAGGTGACCGATCGTTCCTGCTCCGGGGTGTTGGTGATGCGCCGGGTGTCGCCGTATTTGACGGAGGTGACGAAGATCTCGCCGCGGGCGACAAAGGCGATCTCGCTGCCGTCCGGCGAGAGGTCGAAGTCGGTGATGGCCCGCTCGACATCGGTGAGGACAACCTCGTTGAAACGGTCGTCGGCGGCGATGGTGATGTCGAGGCGGCGGCTCGTCGGCGGCGCCGGCCGGCCTCACATAGATCGCGCCGTCATAGCCGTAGCAGAGGTCCCCCGCGTCGGAGATGCTGAGAAAACGCACCGGGTGGGTGTCGTGGTCGGTGACCTGGACCGGTTGTGCACTCTCGGTGAGGGCGAGAGTCCAGACGTTGAACGAGCCGTCGCGCTCCGACAGATAGTAGATCGCGTCTTCGCCGGGCGCCCACACCGGCTGGCGGTCGTCGGCGCCGAACTCGGTGAGCCGGGTGTGTTGTTTGCTGGCCGCATCGTAGATCCAGACATCGCGTGCAAAGGACGAGTTGTCGTGTTTGCGCCAGTCGGTTTCGAGCGCCTTGTCGTCGGAGTAGATCATGCGCGCCCCGGCCGAGTCGAACAAAGCGTAGATCGCGGGCGTGGTGAGAACCTGTTTTGGCATGCCGCCGGTGAGCGCCACCGAGTAGAGCTCGGGCTGGGCGCCGCGTCGGGGGTAGCCGACCATCGCCTGTGCGTCGAGCCGCCCGGAGGAGAACAGCACGCGCTGTCCGTCGGGGGTGAAGCTCGCCGTGAGGTCATCGGCTGAGTGGAAAGTGAGCCGCTTCGCCGTGCCACCGCCTGAAGCCATGACGAAGATGTCGTAGTTGCCGTAGCGGTCGGAGGCGAAGGCGATCTTCGAGCCGTCGGGCGACCACACCGGCATGAAGTCGTGGGCCTCGTGAACGGTGAGTTGGGTCGCCTGGCCGCCGCTCGAAGGCACCCGCCAGAGATCTCCGCGAGCGCTGAAGACGACCGTTTGGCCGTCGGGCGAGATCGCCGGGTAGCGCAGCCACTGGGCGGTATCGTCCGCGGACGCAGTCCCCACCGCTGCCACGATTGAACACAGAGCGATCGCACCGAACATCAGGCCTCGAATTCGCATGAATCTCCCCCCTCGATCAAAAGTGAAACGTCGTCCTGAGACGGCGCTACCACAGTGTACGTAGGCGGAACGATCTGGTTATCTCAGAAAACTCACCGCCAGATGCTTCGTCGGCTCAGCTTTTCCCCGCCCGCGGCTGGTCTGAAGGTGGGCCAAGGCCCACCCTACGCATGAGCCTCATATCGAGCGGACTTGTAGGGTGGGCCTTGGCCCACCTTCAGAGCTGGATATTGGATCCGCCCACCCACCCGGCAGCCGGGACGGCTGCCCCACAACCTTTTGTCAGCACCTTGTGGGGCACGCGTCTCGCGTGCCGGGCGGGTGGATGGATCATCGAGTATCGAGCATCCAGTATCATCCTCCCCATGCCACGCATCTCGCGGCCCGCCGAGTATCAACTCACCGAGCAACGTTCCCGCTTCTATGCGGTGGCGGCGCCTGCGGCCTCGCTGGAGGAGGTCAAGAAGCTGATCGCCGGTCAGAAAAAGAAGTACCACAAGGCCCGCCACCACTGCTGGGCGTGCCGCGTGCGGGATGACAACGGCCAGATCGTGGAACAGGCGCGCGATGACGGCGAGGTCGGCAAACCGGGGATGAAGATGCTCGAGCTGCTGCGCCACCACGATCTCGAAGGCCTGCTGGTGGTGTCGCGGTTCTTCGGCGGCGTCAAGCTCGGCCCGGGCGGCGTCGGCAGGGCCTTTCGGGATGCGGCCATGGGGGCATTAGACGGTCTCCCGAGGACCTGCTGATCCAAGATGCCGGATTCCGGAAGAAAACGCAGAGACGCGGAGGCGCGGAGGCGCAGAGTAGATCTTCTGGTGTCATCGCAGACGGCTGGTTGCCGGTTGCGATGGCAAATTCGAAATCCGAAATCCGAAATCCGAAATCTGTAGCGGGGCAGGCGCCCTGTAAACTTGAGGCACCATGTCAAACACGATACCGATGTCCGACGTTTCCGCTGGGGGCGGCCGCCGCTTCCCCCTCTACCTGACGCTGGCCGGGGTCTTTGTCACGATCTTCGTGGTCTTCGGTCTGGTGTTGATCCTCTTCTTCAACCGCGAGAGCCGTCGTATCGAGATCCTCGGTTCCAACGATCTCGTCGACCGGATCAGCGACAACGTGCGGCTGAGCATCACCGAGCTCTATCAGCCGGCCCAGAACCTGGTCGACATCTCCTCGAAATCGGCGGCGCTCGCCGGCACCAGCCTCGACGAGCGGATGCAGGCGTTGGGGGCCTTGACCGAGGCTTTGCGGCTCAACCCGACGATGTCGTCGATCTTTGTCGGTTCCGATGACGGTGAGTTCTTTCTGGTGCGCACGGTCGGGGACCGACGGGTCGCCGCACGAACCCTGGAAGCGCCGCCGGGCAGCCGCTTCGCGGTGCAGAGCATCGAGCGCGACGACGGTCAGGCGCTCGAAACCGTGCTCTTCTTTGACGACGCGCTGGGTCTGGTGGGCTCTCGAACCGTGGGGGCGGGCGATTTCGACCCACGGGAACGCGAGTGGTACCGGCTGGCCATGGAGAGCGCAGACCAGATCACCACCGATTTCTATGTCTTCTTCACCACTGGAGAGGTGGGTCTGACTTTTGCCCGGCAGCTTGACGGCGGCAGGGGCGTGGTCGGCGCCGACCTCGCGCTCGCCGATCTCTCGGCGGCCCTCGCCAGGCAGCGGATCACCGAGGACACGAAGATCGCGATCTTCGACCCCGCAACCCGTATCATCGCGCTGTCGACCTCCGAGATGAGCGTTCCGGTGCAGGCGCCTTCCTCGGAAGAGGCCGTGACCATGCCGCTGTTGTCCGGCCTCGACGACCCGGTCTACCGTGAGTTGGCGGACGCGCTCGACGGCGAGGTTCGCGACGGGCGGTTCAAGATCGAGGCCAATGACCGGACCTGGCTAGGCTCTGTGTCGGCGGTGCCCACCCGGCGCGGCTCGGACATCTTTCTCGCGACGATGATTCCACGCGATGAGTTGCTGTCTGCCGTCGACCAGGTTCGCGACCGCAGCGTGCTGCTTTCGCTGGCGTTCCTGTTGGCCGCAGTGGGGGTTGTGCTGTGGGTCTCGGGGAATCTGTCGGCGGCGCTGCGGAATCTCGCCCGCGAGGCGAGTGAGATCCGCCGCTTCAGGCTCTCTCGACCGGTCGAGGTGCGGTCGCGGATCGCGGAGGTGGACGACCTCGCCATCACCATGGGGGTGATGAAGACCTCGCTGCAACAGTTCTTCGAGATCTCGAGAGCGCTGTCGGCCGAAAAGGACTACCGGAAACTGCTCGAGATGATCCTCAGGGAGGCTCGCAAGGTGGCGCACGCCGACGGCGGCGCCATTCTGATCATGAATGACGAAGACACCGCGCTCGAGATCGCCATCCTCGAGGACACCAGCAGCGGCGCTCACTTCGGCGGGACCAGCAGTCTGCAGCCGCAGGTTCCCCCGGTGTCCCTGGAAATCGAACCGGGTGGGATCATGCACCCGGACCCGGACGCCGATACCGCTCGCCGAAACCAGACCATTTCAATCGACGACCTCGCGCAGGACCGGGTTTTCGACTCCACGGCGATCTGTCGGCGGTACGGTTGGGCGGATGGCGCCGACAAATCACTGCTCAACGTCCCTCTGACCGACCAGAAAGGCGAAATCGTCGGGATCCTCCAACTGGTGAACGCGCGATCGCTGACGGGTGATGTGACGGCCTTCGACCCCGAAGTCGTGCCTGCCATCGAGGCCGTTTCATCCGATGCCGCCGTGGCCCTGGATCTGCGGCGGATGCTGCAGGCCCAGAAGGACCTGTTGGACGCCATCATTCACATGGTGGCGGGGGCCATTGACGCCAAATCACCTTACACCCACGGTCATTGCCAACGGGTGCCGGAGATCGCCAGGGAGTTGGCCGAGGCCGCACACAACGCCACCGACGGGCCGTTTGCGCATTTCTCTCTCACCGATGACGAGTGGGAGGAACTCCACCTCGCGAGCTGGCTCCACGACTGCGGCAAGCTGACCACGCCCGAATTCGTGGTCGACAAGGCGACCCGCCTCGAGACCATTTCCGACCGGTTGCACGAGATCCGGACCCGGTTCGAGGTCCTGTGGCGCGATGCCGAGATCGGGTACTGGAAGACTCTGGCGCGCGACTGTCCGGAAGATCCCGAGGCCAGAGAAAGTCTCGATCGCGGCCTCGACGAGATTCGCCGACAGTACGAGTTCATCGCCGAGTGCAACTCGGGCGAGACCCAGATGAACGAGGCGCGGATCCAACGGGTGCGGGAGATCGGCGCCCAGACCTGGGTGCGCCACCTCGACGACCGCATCGGCCTTTCGCACGACGAGCTCGAACGCAAGCGGCGGACGCCGGACCCGGATCTGCCGGTTGAAGAGCCCCTGCTCGCCGACAAGGTTGAGCACTTGATCTTCAGGGATGGTCCGCCCTTCGGCGACAACCCCTACGGGTTCGAGATGGAGGTCCCCGAACACCTCTACAACCACGGTGAAATCTATAATCTGTCGACGCCACGCGGCACGCTGACACCCGAAGAACGCTTCAAGATCAACGAGCACATCGTCGAGACCATCAACATGCTTGGCCGGCTGCCATTTCCCAAAGAAATGCGGCGGGTGCCGGAGTGGGCCGGCAACCACCACGAAAAGCTGGACGGCACCGGCTATCCGCGCCGTCTTGGAGCCAAGGATCTTTCGCCCCTTGCGCGGATCATGGCGATCGCCGACATCTTCGAGGCCCTCACCGCCTCGGATCGGCCGTACAAACCGCCCAAGAAGCTCAGTACCTCGATCAAGATCATGAGCAGCTTCCGCGACGAGGGCCACATCTGCCCCGACCTCTTCGATCTGTTCCTGACATCAGGCGTCTTCAGAAAGTACGGCGAAGACTATCTGCGGCCTGAGCAGGTCGACGAGGTGGACATCACAGGGTTCGTGAGATCGTCTTAGCGGAATTCGGAATTCGGAATTCGGAATTCGGAATGCGCGGCCATCCGTCCGGCGCGCGGGACGCGTGCCCCACAAGACGAGATTCCGATCCGTCCAAGATCTCCTCAGGGAAATCCTTGACGTTGTACGTGACGATCAGCCCGGCCTGGGACCGAATCGCTGCCGCAAGGATGTGCCGGTCTTCCGGGATCCGGTAGGTCCAGGAACTCGACGAGCTCTTCGAATCCAGTCACCAAGCAGTCCGGGACCGTTCGATCCATCAGTCCTCGGGTTCGTTGAAGACGTTCCCTCGAGAGATCCGGCCGTTGCGACAACAGTGATCGGATCCACTCGTCGTGGATTCTGTCCGTCCAGCGAGCTCGGAAGAGATCGGTCAGGGCAAGACGAAGCAGCAGGTCCCTGAGCGGGGCAGGGTAGAGCACGCAGGCGTCGAGGACGGCGACGAACGAGGCCATTCGTCAATACCCGAGACCCAGCTCCTGAGCCTCCTCGGAGCTCGTCAAGGGCGTGACTTCGCTGCACAAACGACTCCTTCTTGTACGCCACCAGGTCTTCAAACCGCACTCTTCTGTGAGTGCCGACCTTTCGGTATGGAATCTCACCCCGCTTCAACAAGCTCACCAGATGGGGGCGAGAGACGCTCAGGAAGTCAGCTGCCTGTTGGGTCGTCAGTTCGGCATCGTAGGGCACGACCGTGACGGCTCGACCCTCAGCCATTTGAGCGAGCACCGACATGAACATTCGAAGCGCCGGGAGAGGCACGGTGATCTTGTCGTCTCCGTCCACAACCCTGAGCTCAGCCGCGTCACCTCGACCGATGATCGTGGCCAGCAGCCTGCTGCTTTCCCTGGCAACCCTCGCCTCGTCCTCTGACGGAAGCGTGGGTCCACTGAAATCAAGTGCTGCGTTGTTCATCGTTCGGCCTCCATCAGTAGTATAGAGTCTAATCGAAACAAACGCAACATATGAAACAAACAAAATGTGTCTTTGCACGACGGTCGCCTTGACTGTAGGGGCCGTTCGGGTCACGCTGAGGCAGCCCGTCCACGCTGCAGGAGACGTCGAGCGTCACTGTGGCTCAAAGCTGCGCGGCCCGCTACCGGGCCCGGAATCCGCGTGCGACTCCCCTCTACCGGCTCTTCGAGGTTCACTTCGACGAGGTGAAAGGGCAGTGGGAGGAGCGCTTCGAGCGGCGGTGCGGGTTCTGGCGCGGCTTCGTCGACGAGGGGATACGGCCGGGGATGGTCGCTGTGGTCCAGACCGCGGGCGACCTGGCCAATTGGCATCCACATGTGCACGCGATCGTGTCGCGCGGCGGCTGGACGCAGGACGGTGAGTGGATCCCAATCGCCTTCGTCGATGAGCACTCAGCGGAGCTGCTCTACCGGCACAAGGTGATGCGCCTGCTGCAGGATGAGGGGTTGCTTTCAGACGAGCGGACCGAGCTCCTACTGTCGTGGCGACACACCGGGTTTTCGGTGCACAACCGGGTTCGGGTGGAGCCCGAGGATCAGCCGTCGCAATTCGTCCGACGAATTGCAGCGTACTCGAACGTGTCGCGGGGCAAGCGCCGGAAGGCTGAGGCTGAGAATGGGGAGGTTGGGGGTGCGGGCGCCGGCCCGGCCTCCCGTGCGGCTCGTGCCGAGGCCCGCAACGCCCGCGCGCTCAGGCGAAGCTGGGCACAGCTGATCAAGCGGATCTACGAGGTCGACCCGCTGGTGTGCCCGTCCTGCGGTTCAGAGATGAAGGTGATCGCGTTCATCACCGAGCACGACGTGGTCGACGCGATCCTGAGGCATCTCGCGAAAGCGGGGGCGCGATCCCCTCGCGGCCCGGCGGGCGCGGCGACCCTCCCCGCCACGGCTTCCTGACCCCATTTCGGCCGCGGCCGCCCGTGCAAAGTGTGGCCATCGAGGCGGCGGTCGGTAGCGGAGTCGGGGTTCGGAGCGCGTTGTGCCGGGACGGGCTCTCCCAAACGCCGGTTTCTACCGTATCGGAGATCGCGCGGGGCATGCGAGCCCATCTTAGGCCCCGAATAAGCGCCTCAACCCCGTGCTAGGCTGGCGCTGAACGAAAGGAAACTCCTATCCCTAACTCAGAAGTGTTTTGACGCAAAGGCCCTGCCGGAGTGAGCTCTTGAGGTAGCGCTCGAATCCTGCGGCTTTTTGCGGCGAGCGAAATGCGATGGCCAGTTCAATGTGCCACGGTTTGTGTTCCGCGGTGTATGGGAGTTGGCCTGAATTGTGGGCGTGGAGTCTTTTCGTGAGGTTGCTGGTGCGGCCGGTGTAGTGGCGATTGGGTCACGTTCGCTGGTCAGGATGTAGACGTAGTGAAAGGTTGCCATTCTATGTACTCCATAGATGGCGTGGACGGTGGTTGTCCGGCTTCGCCTCTGGCTACGCCGGGACAGTTTTTCTTCGAAACCCTGTTTCGAAGAAAAACTGGTGGAGCCGAAGGGGATCGAACCCTCGACCTCAGCATTGCGAACGCTGCGCTCTCCCAACTGAGCTACGGCCCCACGCGCGGCGGATAATACCCTGATCGGCAACGGGTTGCAAGGGCCGCAATCCGCGAGCGTCACTCGCGGATCGCTAGTCGACCTTGAACGCAACCTCGATGGCCGCTTGCCAGTCGATCTTTCCATCGGCGCCGAGCCCGCCGCGGAGTTCCTTGACCTCGAACCACGCGATGCCGCGCAGGCTTTCGGAGGCCTTTTCGATTGCCGTCTCGATGGCTTTCTCGTAGCTTTCGGACGAGCAGCCGGTCACTGAAATCTTCTTGAACACTTTTTCTGCCATGTCGCGCCCCTTTTCGTGGAGATATTCAGTAAATGAGAACAGCCGGACAGGTGCTGCTGTTCCCGGTGTGAGGAGAACTACTTCTTCGTCTTCTTGGAGCCGTCGGGTTGGCCGTCGATTCCTGACCACAGGTGCCACGCGGCATCCAGCGGTTCGCCGCCGTTCCAGACGGCACGGGTGAAACTCTCCACCCAGGGGTCGAAGCCGGGAATGATCCGCAGGTTGTCCTCCATGGCGAGAGTCGCGGGGTCGTTGGGCAGCCGGTCGAGTGCCGAGGC
The DNA here is from genome assembly GCA_963714885.1 of Candidatus Sulfomarinibacteraceae bacterium. Taxonomy (GTDB): domain Bacteria; phylum Acidobacteriota; class Thermoanaerobaculia; order Thermoanaerobaculales; family Sulfomarinibacteraceae; genus Sulfomarinibacter. Next base: position 19,665 of record CAVQQV010000010.1, read on the forward strand.
TGCGCGACGGAGGCGCCAGCCCCAGGATGCCTCTTCGTGGCACTGGTCAAGACGTCGGGCCCACAGGCGGAGCACCGCCGCGGTCCTGACGGCGTTGGGTTCGGCGCCGGCCGGCACCATGCACGGGACAAACGGGTCCATCCCGACGTTGTGGAGGGTCACACCGGCGGTTCGTTCGAGCGCGTGCAGCCCACGGCTGACGTCGGCGTGAAAGAGCGCGTTTTCAAGCTCCGCCTCGACCCCGGTCCCCTCGCAGCCGTCGAGAATGCGGTGGCGGTCCTTTGGAGTCAACAGGAGAGGCGCGGTGACGGCGAACCGGGCACCGGCGGTCTTGAGCTGTTCGATCCGGCGCCCCACCTCGGCGGCGGCGCCGGGGAAGGGGAAGAGACCGAGGACGGCGCCCCAGGGATTCGAGTGCCAGGCAGCGGGGATCTGCAGACCCTCGCTCAGAGGGTAGGGCAGGATCGGCAGCACCATGGTCACGCGCGGGGTCTCGTCGAGCCCGTCCAGACCGAGGTCACCCGGCGTGATGTCGGGATCGTCCAGCACCACCAGAGCAAACCCTCCCCGCTCCAGAAAACGGTGCAGGATCTCGCGGCGCTGAACTGCGACGCGGGCGAAGATCATGGCGCGGACGGGTTCTCTGGGAATCGAGGCTTCGGCGGGCAGGATCCTGACCGGCGCGTCTTCCCAGACGACACCGAGTTTGATCGGGTCCAGCGTCACCTTCTTGCCGGGGAGGTAGCCGGGACGCAACACGTGGGTCACGGGCAGGAGATCGGGGTAGGCCGGTTCGATCCTACGCACCGTGGCCTCCTCCGAACATCTCGTCGATGGCGGACGGGGTTGACTGGCCGAACCGGCGCGCCACGTACTTGGCGAGGACGTCGGTCTCGAGGTGGAGTTCGGCGCCGGTGCGAAGCCTGCCGAGGCTGGTCGCCTCGAGGGTGGTGGGGATCAGCGCGACCTCGAACCAGTCGCGCCCGAGACCGGCCACGGTCAGCGACACGCCGTTGAGCGCCACGCTGCCTTTGGCCGCAACCTGATTGGTGAGGTCGATCGGCAGCGTCAGCCGCCACCTTTGAAATTCCCCCTCGGGCCGAATCGTGAGGACCCGCACCACCCCGTCCACGTGCCCCTGGACGATGTGGCCGCCGAGGCGGTCGCCGAGGCGGAGGGCCCGTTCGAGGTTGACGGGTTGCCCCGGTCGGGCGGTGTGGAAAAGGGTTCGCTTGCAGGGTTTCCGACGAGAGGTCGGCTGAGAAACCGTCGCTGGCCGGCTCGATCGCCGTCAGACACGCGCCGTCCACCGCGATGCTGTCGCCGGCTTTCGGGGCCTCGCCGTCGGGCCACAAAACGGACACGCGGAGCCTGGCCGCGGCGCCGGTGCGCGCCACCCGCTCGACGGTGCCGACGACCTCAATCAGCCCGGTGAACATCTGCGTCCTCCAACCGAATGGCCCGTATTTCGAGGTCGGATCCGTGCCGCTCGAAGACTTCGAAGTGAAAACGACGCGCCATGTCGAGGGTCGGGATTCCCTGCCCCGCCACGCATTGCCGGGGCCGGGCCGCCGATCAGGAACGGTGCCACGAACATCGCGATCTCGTCGATGAGATCGGCGTCGTGGAACGACCCGTGAACTGTCGGTCCGCCCTCGACCAGGAGCGCGGCCACCTCCTTGCGCGCCAGGTGGTCGAGGAGCGCCTCGAGATCGATGCGGCCGTCATCTCCCGCCCGCAGCTCCACCAGTTCGACACCCGACTCCCGCAACCGCCGTCGGTCCTCCGGCCGAGGCCAGTGCAGGTGTGGACGATGAGGGTCGATCTCGGGGTCGTGCTGGACCACCCGTGCGTCGCTCGGAGTTCGCAGGGTGGAGTCGAGGATGATCCTTCTCCACCCGCCGGCCGGGTTGAGACCGAGCCGCCGCGTCAGCTGGGGGTCGTCGGCGAGAATCGTTTCGACACCCACCAGGATGGCGTCGTGCTCCTCGCGCAGCTCCAGCCCGCGGTGGCGGGCCTCTTCGCCCGTGATCCACTTGGAGTCGCCGGTGCGGGTCGCGATCCGCCCGTCGAGGGAGACCGCGGACTTGAGGGTCACCCACGGTCGGTGAAACCGCGCCCACCGCAACCAGCGCCGGTTGAGAATCCGGGACCGTTCCGAACCCGGTCCCTCCTGGACCTCGACGCCCTCGGCCCGCAGACGATCGATACCGCCGCCGGCGGTTTGGGTGGGTTCGGTCAGGGCGACGACCACCCGGCTGACCCCGGCGGCCAGCACCGCGTCGGTGCAGGGCGGCGTCTTGCCGTGGTGGGCGCAGGGCTCGAGGGTGACGTAGAGGGTGCCGCCCCGGGCGTCTGCTGCCGGCCTCGGCGAGTGCCGCCACCTCGGCGTGCGGCCCGCCGAAGACGGCGTGGTAGCCCTCCCCGGCGAGACGGCCCGCGGCGTCGAGGACGACAGCGCCGACCATCGGGTTCGGTGAGGTGCCGAAGCGTCCGAGGGCGGCGAGCTCGAGGGCTCGCGCCATCCAGCGTTCGTCGCGGTCGGAGAGAGGGGCATTCGGCATATGCGGCTGCCCAGGGCCGACCCGTGTCGGTCCCGAAGGAGCCAGGTCCTTCCGTTGTGATCCCCCCGGTCGCGGTCGCCTCACCCTACTCCGTCCCCAATGTCTATCGACTACACAGTTTTCGGGGTGTCCCCCGGGTTGATATCGAGCAACGAATCCACGAACTCATCGGCGTGGAAGGGCAGGAGGTCGTCCTCGGCCTCGCCGACACCCACCCATCGTACCGGGAGCTTGAGTCGATCCGCAATGGCGAGAATCACGCCGCCCTTGGCCGTGCCGTCGAGCTTGGTGAGAACAACCCCCGTGACCCCGGCAGTGGCGCCGAATTTCTGCGCCTGTTCGATGCCGTTGGCACCGGTGGTTGCGTCGAGGACCAGGAGGACCTCGTGCGGCGCTCCGTCGACTTCGCGGGCGGAGATCCTGGTGACCTTCTCCAGCTCCTTCATCAGGTTGGCCCGGGTGTGGAGCCGGCCGGCCGTGTCGACCAGGACCTCGTCGATGCCCCGGGAGCGCGCCGCGGCGATGGCGTCGAACACAACGGCGGCGGGATCGGCGCCCTCTTGCTGGTGGATCACCGGTGCGCCGACCCGTTCGGCCCACACCATGAGCTGTTCCACCGCTGCCGCACGGAAGGTGTCTGCGGCGGCGAGGATGACCGTCGCCCCAGCCTCCTTTTTACGTTTTGCGAGCTTGGCGGCGGTTGTCGTCTTGCCGGTCCCGTTGACCCCGACCAGCAGGGTGACCCGGGGCCGGGCCTCGTTTGCAGACAATGGCACCGCGGTCTCGGCCGCCGTGAGCAGATCGAGGAGCCTCGCGCGTACCGCCGGCCTGAGCTCTTCGGCGGTGGTGATGCGGCCGGCGCGGACCTCCGCCCGGAGTTCATCGACCAGACGCAGCGACAGATCGACGCCGGCGTCGGATGCGATCAGGGCCTCTTCGAGGCTGTCGAGGACAGCCGGTTCCACCGGTCCGGTGCGACGAAAGGGCTCTCCCACCCTCTCCAGGAACTCGGTGTGGGTCATGAACAGACCCCGTTTCAATTTGCCGAGAAAGGAACGCGCCATCAAACCCCCACCTCGAGCGGATCGCCGGCGACAAGCCGTCTTCAGGCGAGCTGTTCGGCGAACACCTGAGCGGTGCGACGCAGGCGATACAGGGCCTGCGCGCGCGAAGCCGAGCGATCCACGACGAGCACCACATAGTAGCCGTCGGGGAGCGCCTGAGTCAACGTGATCAGACGAGTGCCCTCGAGCACGAAGCTGTCGATAGGCCCCGCATCCGCGGATGCCGTGAGGTCGTGCAGCCGGCGGAGAAAAATGCTGTGGTAGGCGCCCTCGACCTTGAGGTCGAAGGGATCGCCATGCCGGGTGACGAGTTCGACCGCTTCTCCCTCGGGATCGACAAAGATGGCGCCAAGGGCCTGCGGGACATCGACCAGGAGGTTTGTCAGCAGGTAGTGGAAGGGCATTCAGCCCTTCCCGAGAAGCGCCCGCGCTGTGGCGGCCTCGGACGAATTGGGGGCGTCGGCGACGACCTTCTCGAGGTAAAGCCGGGCCTCTTCTTCTTCGCCCATGATCATCAACAGTTTGCCGATTTCGAACGCGACCTGGGTTTGGTCCGGAAACTCGAGGTTGGCTTCCTTGGAGAAACGTCAGCGCCCGTTCCGGTTCACCCTGTCGTTGGGCGAGGTCGGCAAGCTGGAGGTAGCCGTTGAAGACGGGGTTCGGGGGCAGGATGGATTTGCGGAAATTCTCCTCGGCGGCGCCGAGCTGACCGCGTTGTAAATAAGTGATGCCGAGGTTGTAGTAGACCTGCCGGCGATGGGGGTAGGTGGAGTCGCCCAACACGGCGATGAAGTCGACCTCGGCGAGGTGGTACTGCTGCATGGAGAGGTAGGTGGCGCCGCGGTTGTTGCGGGCGTCGGTGAACTGGGGCGCGATCTGGAGGACCTGGTCAAACGACGCCAGAGCCTGGTCGGGCTGACCCAGGCTCAGATAGCAGAGCCCCATCATGTTCGCATTGGTGACATTGCCCGGTGCCAGTTTATCGGCGGTCTTGAAGGCCTCGAGAGCATCCTGGTAGCGCCCCTGCTGCATCAACACCGTGCCCTGCCGCATATAGGTCAAAGAGTGGATCGGAGCGCTGGTATCACTCGAGGTCGGTTTTGGAGCCGGCGCCTGAGACTCTGCTTTGGACGCGGTGTTGGAGCTCGCACAGGCGACGACGATGGAGAGGCACGAGAGTGAGACGACGGCGACGAGACGATTCATGAGACCTCCGATGGAGCGGGCAGCTGAGATTCCCTGGCCGGCGGGCTGATATCCCCCGCTTCGACCGCCGCCAGAAAGGCGTCGATGACCAGCGGGTCGAACCGGGAACCGGACATCGAGCGCATCTTCGCGAGTACATATTCGAGGGTCATGGCCTGTTGGTAGGGCCGTGTGGTGGTCATCGCGTCAAAGGTGTCGGCGACACCGATGATCCTCGCCACCATCGGGATCTGATCGCCCAGAAGGCGGTCCGGATAGCCGTTGCCGTCCCACGTCTCGTGGTGGTTTCGGATGCCCGGGATAATGTCCTTGAGCATCCGAATCGGGCTCATGATCTGGGCGCCGATGGACGGGTGCTGGCGCATGATCTCAAATTCTTCGTCGGACAGTCCCCCGGGTTTGTTGAGGATCCCGTCCTTGACGCCGAGCTTGCCGACGTCGTGCAGAATCGCTGCGATGTGGATTTGGAAGACCTCTTCCTGTTTGAGGCCGAGGTGACGTGAAAGGGCCATCGAGTACGAGGCCACCCGTTCCGAGTGGCCGCGGGTGTAGGGGTCCTTGGCGTCGATGGCGGCAGCCAGCGTCCGGATGGTCTCGAGGAAGAGCTCCTGGTTCTGGCGCAGGGCCTGTTTGAGTTTCCGGACCAGGGCCTCGATGTTGCCCGCCATGTGGTTGAAGTTGTTGCCGAGCTTGGCGAGCTCGTCCTCTCCGCGGACGGTTGCACGCACCGCGAGGTTTCCCTCGGCGATCTTCGACGAGGTGTCGGCGAGTTCCTGAAGCGGGGTGATCAGGCGGCGGCTGAGCAGAAACCCGATGCCCAGGGCGAGTACCGCGGCGAGGGCGGTGAGACCTGAGGTCCGGAGCTGGCTTCTCCGCACCGGTGCGTAGGCCTCTGCGGCACTGCGCTCCAACAGCACGCTCCACTCCTGAGTGCCGACCGGGGCCATCGAGCCCAGAACCATGCCGGCGTCGATGTCGCGGGGGTGGTTGTAGGCAAGGGTGAGGCGTTGCGGTTTCCGCAGATAGTCTTTGACGAGGGGCGAATCGGAGAGGTTGCTGCGGCGAAGTGCGGGGTTCGACGAGATGATCACCTGTCCCTGTCCGTCAATCAGGCTCACCAGCGTGCCGGCATAGGTTGGAGCGGCCAGCTGGTTCTCGAGCGGTGCGAGATCGAGGACCCCCGAAAGCGAGCCCCAGATCTCTCCTGAGCTCGACCGCAGCGGGAAGGCCATCACCGCCTTGGGCGGTCGGTCGGCCGGCATATCAAGCAGAACTCTCTCGACCACCTCGCCGAGGGCGGTTCGTTCGTGTGCCTCGCGGATTGCCCCGTCCAGGCGCTCGATGGTCTCCGTTTCGAGGGTCGGCGCCATCGCGAATGCCCCGGTGCCGCGGTTGGGGATGATTTGCAGGTAGACAAACGCCCGCCCGGGCTCGGCCGCCATGCCTTCGAGGAGCGTGCCAAAACCGTCCGCGTCGATCCTCTCGGCGGCCGCGAGCGCCAGCGCGGCGCTGGACAACTGGGTCCGGTGGCCGTCGTAAAAGAGCGCGGTCTCGCTGGCGAGACTGACCGCCTGTCGTCCCAGATAGCGGTTTTCAACCGTCCTCAGGTCAATGCGACTGGAGGTCGTGAGCAGCACACCCACCGCGACCATCGGAACCACCGTGACCAACACGAGAGTGGCGGCAATGGGGTAGGTAAGACTGGATCGGAGACGTGCGATGATGCCCATATCGAACGTTGGAAATATATCATGAACGCGAGGTGTGATCTGTGACACGAACTCTCTTCTCGTTGTTTCTATTGACTTTGGAGGCGGGATGACCATCGATCGAAAGACCGCCGCCCGGGCCCTCAGCGAGATCGCCACACTGCTCGAGGTCGCGGGCGACAACCCGCATCGGGTGCGGGCCTTTGCCAACGCGTCAAGGGCGGTGGACCGAATCGAGGGCGACCTGGCCGCGATGATCGACGGCGGAACTCTGCATCGAGGTGAAGGGTCTGGGGCGCGGGACGGTGGCGGTCGTTCAAGAGCTGGCGGCGGGCCGGCAACCCGAGGCCCTTGCTGGTGCACTCGCAGCGGTCCCGGAGGGAGTGCGGGACCTGCTTGGGATCCCGGGGTTGGGGCCGAAAAAGGTCCGCGCCCTGTGGCAGGAGCTGGGCGTGACGAGTCTCGGAGAGCTCGAGTACGCCTGTCTCGAAAACCGTCTGGTCGAGTTGCCTGGGTTCGGCGCAGCCACCCAGGAGAAGATCCTCGACGGGGTGGGATTCGCGCGACAGGCAGGCGAGCGGCGGCTGATCAACGAGGCGTGGGCGGCGGCCGAGGCCCTCCAGGAGGCGCTTCGGTCGGCGCCGGGGGTGCTCGAGGTCGTGGTCGCGGGAGAGGTCCGTCGTTGGTGCGAGACCGTGGGCTCGATCGACATCGTGGTGGTGACGGATGGCGACGGCGGGGCGGAGGCGGCTGTCGAGGCCGCCGTTCCCGACGCCGGCCGCGGGCCCGACGGCGGTTGGAGGGGGCGCACCGCTACCGGGTTGCCGGTCGGTCTTCGGGAGGCGGGGGTCGCGGATGCGGGCATCGCCCTCCTGTGGTCAACGGGTTCGCAGCGGCACCTTGCGGAGCTGACAGCTCGCGCCGAGGCGGGTGGGATGTCGCTGCGCCGTGACGGTCTGTGGCGAGAGGACACGCGGCTGCCCTGTCCGGATGAGGCGGCGATCTACGAGGCGCTGGGTTGTAGCTGGGTGCCGCCGGAGCTGCGCGAGGGCGAGGGCGAGATCGAGCTGGCGGCGAGCGGCGAGCTGCCGGAGCTGGTGACGATGGCGGATCTGCTGGGTGCCCTCCACAACCACACCACCGACTCCGACGGAACGGCGTCGGTCGAGGACATGGCGCGGGCGGCCGGCGAGCTCGGTTGGGAGTTTTTCGGGGTGGCGGACCACTCGCCGGTTGCGGTCTACGCCCACGGCGTCGATGGTGATCGACTGCGCGACCAATGGCGCCGCATCGATGCGTTCAACGCGGTCGGCGTCGGCCCGCGGATCGTCAAGGGGCTGGAGGCGGACATTCTCGGCGACGGGAAGTCTCGACATTCCCGAGGGATGTGAGGACGGGCTCGAGTATGTGGTGGCCTCGGTGCACTCGAGTTTCCGGTTGCCGGAGGAGCAACAGACCGAGCGTCTGCTGCGGGCGGTGGCGCACCCCGCCTGTCGGGTGCTCGGGCACCCGACGGGACGCCTCTTGTTGGCGCGGCCCGGTTATGACGTCGATCTCGAACGGGTGCTTGAAGCCTGCGCCGAGCACAATGTGGCGGTGGAGATCAACGCCAGCCCCTACCGCCTCGACCTCGATTGGCGCTGGGCGCGCCGCGCGCTGGAACTCGGCCTCAAGTTGGCGGTCAACCCCGACGCTCACTCGAAGGGCGGCCTCGCCGACGTGCGTTGGGGTCTCGCGCTGGCGCGAAAGGCCGGCGCCACCGCCGCCGATCTCGTCAACTGCGCTCCGATCGAGGAGTTTCTTGGGAAGGGTTGAACGTTCGAGTGAACCCGCCTTTTTGTACGCGCTTCCCGGGAGGAGCCACCTTCAACATTGTTGGCCCGATCATCATGCCGACGCGAAGGTCGGCGTCCAACAATTTGAAGATGGCACCTCCGCCGCATGCGGCACGTATCAGCACATTGTTCCCGAGAGGATGCCAGGCACGCCGCCATGATGTTGAGGACAACATCACGTCGGGATGCCAGGCACCTCCGCCGCACGTGGGCCGTATCCGCGCGCTTCCCGAGAGGAGCGGCTTGTCCCGGCGTAGCCGAAGGCGAAGCCGGACACCTCCGCCGCAGGTGGCTTGTTTGTGGCGCAGGCGTCCCGCCTGCGCGTGCAGCCGGGACGGCTGCACCACAAATCTCCGACGAGGCCTTTCCTTGGTCGAGATCCCGAATCTCTCGGCTGCATTGCCCGTGAGTGCCCCCCTTGGGGATGTTGGCGACCGGAAGACCCCGCTCGTGTCGCCGAAAGGCGATCGCAAAATCCCCAAGGACGGCACGTCCGGTGAACGCGGCACTCTCCATCGGCACGTGGCTGTCCTCCCGGAGCGAGGAACGCGGTGGGTGGAAAATCCGAAATCCGAAATCCGAAATCCGAAATTTCTAGTACAGTCGTGGCAGGAGACTGCTTGCCTGATCTCGTGCTCGTCGTGGAAGATGACCCGGCCAACGCGGTGTTGGTGGAGGCGATTCTGACCACTGTCGGCAACTTCGAGGTCGTGTGGTCGGACGACGGCGACGAGATTCTGCGGGTGGTGGCCGAACGTCCGGTGGCGGCGGTGCTCATGGACGTGTCCCTGAGCCACACGAGGGTGGCTGACGAGAAGGTCGACGGGGTCGAACTGACGCGCCGCATCCGCGACCTTCCGCAGGGCCTCAACCTCCCGGTTGTGCTTTTGACAGCGCACGCCATGAAGGGGGACCGCGAGCGCCTGCTCTTTTCATCGAGCGCCAACGACTACGTGGCCAAGCCGATCGTCGATCAGAAGGGTCTGGTGTCGCTGGTGGAGCGTCACATCCGCGCCGCCAAGGCGGTCAAGGCCGAGCTCGAGGCGCGCCACCGGGACGGCAATGGACCCGTGTGAGCCAGGCAGGGGCGGGTGGATCGATATCAGCCGCCCTCTCAGGCAGACAACCCCGGTGTGGCCGGGAGACCACCCGTTCATTCTTCGGCAGCGGCGCGAGCCGGCGTTCGTCTTGAGTTGGTTCGAGACCACCTGCCACGTCGGCACCCACCTCGATGCGCCGCTGCATCTGGATGGTGCGGCGGCGGCGGTCGAAGGCGTCCCGATCGAGCGTTGCGTGGGGCCTGCGGAGGTCGTGAAGATCGACAGCAAATCTGCGGCATTGACCCCCGCGTCGTTGCCGCCCGGCTGGGAGCCGCAATTCCCACGGGTCCTCATACGCACCGACACCTCTCCCCTCGACCGCCCCATCGGTCCGGGCTTTGCGGGGCTGTCGGCGGACCTGGTTCACTGGCTGGCCGATCGGGGGGTGGAACTGGTGGGCATCGACACGCCGTCGGTGGACGTCTTCGAGGCAACGGACCTTCCCGCCCACCACGCCCTGCTGGAGCGTGGACTCACCTGGATCGAGGGCTTGTGGCTGGCGGATGCCGCACCCGGTCCGTACTTTCTGGCCGCGCTGCCGATGCTCCTCGAAGGCGCCGAGGCCGCACCAGTCCGGGCAATCTCTCGGACCGCTGCGCGGCCAATTTTGAGTTTTGAATTCTTAATTTTGAATTCTGAATGCTCCGGACCCACCGGACGAGGATCCGGGAGCCGGCCTGCGAAAATTCAAAACTCAAAATTCAGAATTAAGAATTTCAGTCGCGGTCGGGGTCGGCCTCGTTGAGGAACCGCGCCGCCTCCTCGGGGGACGTCGGGTTGATGGTGTAGCCCGAGCCCCACTCGAAACCGGCGGACCGGTTGATGCGGGGGGCGAAGCCGATGTGCCAGTGGTAGTCCTGCTCGATGGTGGTCCAGTAATCGGGTTGTCCGGGACGCGGGTGCGGGCTCGGCGCAGTGTGGAGCACCATGTTGTAGGGCGGATCGTTGAGGAGGGAGCGGATGCGGCGGAGAAAGTCGCGCACGATGACCGCCAAACCGTGGAGCTCGTTATCGGTGGCGATCGCGAAGTCATGCCTGTGATGTCTGGGCAGGATCCAGGTCTCAAAAGGCACGGTTGCGGCAAACGGAGCGAGGGCCACGTACTGCTCGGTTTCAAGGCAGACCCGCTCGGTGAGGCGCAGCTCCTGGCGGATCACGTCACAGAAGAGACAGCGTTCCTTGTACCGAAAGTGCTGTCGACACGAGTTGAGCTCCTCCACGACCGCGGTGGGAATGATCGGGGTGGCGATGAGCTGTGAGTGGGCGTGGTCCACCGACGCACCAGCCTCCCTGCCCTTGTTTTTGAAGAACAATATGTACCGCAGCCTGACGTCCCGACGCAGATCGATCAGCCGTGCCCGCCAGGCCTGCAACACGAGGACGATGTCGTCCACCTGCATGTCGGCCATTTCGAGGTTGGTTTCCGGTGTTTCGACGATGACCTCGTGGGCGCCGACGCCGGCAACGGTGTCGTTGAGACCTACCGCTTCGCGCACGACCTCACCTTCGACCCGAAGGGCAGGAAAGCTGTTGGCGAAGACTCGCACCTGCCACCGGCTGGGGTCGCCGGGTTGCGGGATCGAGAAGATGGTCGGCGGCGTCAGGGCCTCGTTGCCCGGGGCAAACGGGTCTTCGGCGGGCGCCGGGTCTTTCGGGTGGTCGACCGTGAACTCTCCGGGACGTTGTTTGCGTTCCGGAGCGATGATCGTCCAGCGGTGTTTGATGGGGCAGTAGCGGATCTCGGACACGCTATTCATCCTTTCGGCGGCGGCCGCCGTACTCGAAATCGACCGCGTACGGCTCGAGCAGCAGCGCGCCGCCGGCGGGCAGATGCCACTCACCGAGCCGCACTTCGAGGCGCGAGCCCCCCACGCCGTCCCACGGCAGCGAGATCTCGGCGACGCGGCCGACTGCGCCGACAGCCTCCGGGTGTTGGAGTTTCCCGGGACCGATCTCGAGCTCGGTTTCGCCGCCGTCGACGGCCACCAGTTTGACCACCAGCGGGTCGTCATCGAGCAGTGACTGTAACGCCGTGGTTCCCTCGATCATGAGGTGGAGGCGGTCCCGCCCTCCCCACACCGCCAGCCGCCGCAACGGGCCACCGCCCACGGTGGTGACCCACGCCGCCCGCGACCACTCGAAATAGCTGGTGACGCGGCCGTCGATCTCCGGCGGAGGCCAGCTGTCGGACATCGGGACGCGCAGCGGCAGGGTTTCGGTCTTCAGCGGTTTCGCGAGATCGACCGGGCATTCAATCCCGGCCTGTGCGCAGGCGTCGGCGAGGTGCAGGCGGAAGATTGCGTCATAGAGCGGTGCGAGGGCGGTCGGGTTGTCGTCGCCGAGCCACCAGAACCAGTCCGAGCCCTCGGCCAGGAGCAACGACGGTGGGGGTTCGCCGCCGGCGCCGGCAAGGGCGGTCCGGACGGCGGCCAGAACCTCCCAGGCGTGGGATTTTTCGTAGTGGCCGATCCACGTCGCAAAGATCGAGTTGATCCACGAGCCGGGATGCAGTCGCTCCAGTCGCGCCGGTGAGGCGGTATCCGCTGCATGGTCGAATGTCATGGGTGTCAAACCCGAGGGGTTTTCGTTGAGCCGTCCGAAGAGTTCGCGAAGAAACCTCTCGCCGCCCTCCGGGTAATAGAGCCACGGGTTCTCGCCGTCGAGAGCGATGGTGATGCAGGCGTCGTGGGGGAGCGTACGGGCGAGTTCTTCGAGCCTGCGGACGAAATCCAGGGCAGCCACGCCCTCATCGTGCCAACCGCCATACTGAAAACCGATGGCATCCGAAAGTTGGCGGTCGCGGAAGAACAACACCGGTCCGCCGCCGGGTGCGTGCCACGGTTGGTAGAGTTCCTTCTCGGCGTTGCCGCCATTGCGCAATGGCCGACCGAGGCTCCGCTCGAGGATGCCCTCATCGGTGACCAGCCACCGCACCCCGGCGCCTGAGTACACCGCGACGGCGTCCGACGACACGGACCCCTCCGGCGGCCAACAACCGCGTGGGTTGAAGCCGTGTCGGCGCATGAATTCCAGCCCGCGTTCGAGTTGCCAAACGGCGTCCTCAGGGTGCCGGAACTCAGGCACTTCCGGCGCGGGAAACGGCGCCCAGCTTTCGCTCACGATGGCGGTGTCGATCAGAAGCGGCATGATCGGGTGGGCGTAGGGACTGGTCGAGATCTCGACGCCGTCGAGGCGACCCACCCGGCGCCACAACTCCACGAGTTCCGCCGGCTGGGCGAGCAGCCAGTCGGTCATCGTCTGATGGTCCTCGGCGCCGAAGTTCCTGCCGCGGTGGAAGAGCGGGGCCAGCCGTTCGTCGGACCACGCCTGGGCGCCCGCCTGGGCGAGCACGAAAAGCACCTGGAGATCGCGCAGGTCGCCGGGGCCGAAGCGGCTCTCGAGACGACCGTTCGACGGTTGTGTCTGGGTGCGTCGGGCGAGTTCGGCGAGACGTGGGTAGCGTTCGAGCTGTCGCGGGTTGACGTGGACTCCCCACGCAAGGAGGACCTCGCGCTGCTCCGCTGTCATCTCGCTCGCCGGCGTGACAATGGCGTCGATGACCGGGTCAGTGACCGTTTTGTCGCGGTAGGCGAGGAGTTGTTCGAGCAAGGTGGGCACGATGTTCAGGACCTGGCCGCGGCCTCCGGTCGCCTCGATCGCCCGGGCCAGGGTGGTGTAGGTCCCACCGGCGTGGAGGGCCACCCACGGCGCGTGCGACAGACCATCCGCCGTGCGGTAGGCCGGCTGGTGGAGGTGCCAGAGAAAGGAGACCGTCGTCATCGAGGCGGGATCAGCAGATCAACCGTCCGACCGTCCGTAGGTACTTTCGTTGTACGCCGACATTTCTTCGATTTCCTCCTCCGTCGAGAACAGGGTCTTTCTGGTCATTGCCACAGGTCGGACACACCGCCTCTTTGACCCGCCCCCCGTCCCATTCGAAGGTGTAGATGGGGCTCTCACACTCGAGACAGACAACAAAATCCGGTGCGCTCATCTTCGACCTCCTCTCAAAGCCATTGTCGTTGTTCCGGGGTCGGCTGTCACGCCTCGGCCGCGAGACGAGCTTCAGCTGATCCTGGATTCTGAATCGGGCACCAGACTACGACGGACTCTCATCCAGCATCCAGCATCATTGATTTCAAGAAAATGGCTGCCCACGACATGAATCAAGAGCTCTGAAGGTGGGCCAAGGCCCACCCTACAAGTCCGCTCGATATGGGAGCCCGACGTAGGGTGGGCCTTGGCCCACCTTCAGACCCGTTGCGGGTGGGTGGACCCTGCCATTGAACCAGTGCAGTCCATGATGATCTGTTGCACGAAAGTGAACCGGCATCCAGCATCCAGTATCCAGCATCCTGCAACGTCTCTGAACCCCACCAAGGCCGACCTCTCCGCAGAGCGCTATTGCTGACCGGGCACTTCGAGGCTCAGCAATTTGATGAGTTCCCTGCGGCCGAGCCCGCCGATGACGTCCTCGGTCGGCGCCACGACCCGCTCCATGAGGTCGACCTTGGCGCGGATCAGTTCGTCGATCCGCTCTTCGATGGTGTCGCGGGTGATCAGCTTGAAGACCTGGACAAACCGACGCTGGCCGATGCGGTGGACGCGGTCGGTGGCCTGGTTCTCCTTCGCCGGGTTCCACCACCTGTCGTAGTGGAGGACCACCGACGCGCCGGTGAGGTCGATGCCGACACCGCCCGCCAGCAGGCTCGCCAGCAGGACCCGTTCGTGCTGTTCGGAGTTGAAGCGTCGGATGATCCGGCCGCGGTCGCGGGTCTCGCCGGTGAGGACGAGGTGCGGTGTGCCCTTGCGATCGAGACGCTGGGCAAGCAGATCGATCATCTTGACGTATTGGGAGAAGACCACCACCTGGAGCCCGCCGTCCAGCGCCTCGTCGAGGATCTCGTCGAAGATCTCGATCTTGGCCGACTCGGCCGGTTTGCCGTCGCCTACGGCCACCAGCGCGGGGTGGTCGCACACCTGTTTGAGGCGCGTGAGCAGCGCGAAGATGTGCATGTAGGGGATCTCTTGCCGCTCGTCGAGGAGAAGGTCGGCGATTTCCGCCGAATATTGGGCGTGGATGGAGCGGTAGATGGACTCCTGCGCCGGGAGGAGGCGACAGTAGCGCAGGTCCTCCACCTTTTCGGGGAGGTCGGCGAGGACCTGATCCTTGACCCGGCGAAGGGTCAGCACCCCGAGGCGCTGGCGGAGGACGTGGAGCTGGTGGTGCGACGGGTCCCGATGAATGGAGCGGAACTCCCGCTCCGAACCCAGGTAGCCCGGGACGATCAGGTCGACCACCGACCACAGCTCGAGGAGCCGGTTTTCCAGCGGCGTGCCGGTCAGGGCGACCCGGAAGTCGGCGGGGATCTTGCGCGCCGCGCGGGCCGCCTTGGTGCGCGGGTTCTTGATCCGTTGGGCCTCGTCGAACACCGCGACCGCCCACGAGTGTTCGAGCAGTTCGTCGGTGGACCGGAAGAGAATGTCGTAGGTCGTCAGGACCACCGCGCCGCCGCGAAGACCTGCAAGAGTCCGCGATGGACCGTGAAAGAGGTGGACAGCGAGTTCTGGAGCAAAGCGGCTGAGCAGGGTGTGCCAGTGTTCGAGGACCCCCCGCGGGCAGACCACGAGGGTGTGGGCGTCGGGGTCGCGTTGGGCCAGCAGACACAACAGACCCATCACCTGATGGGTCTTGCCGAGTCCCATGTCGTCGGCGAGCAAGGCCCCCACTCGCACCAGGTAGCGGCTCCACAACCACGCCACCCCCGCCGCCTGGTAGGGTCGCAGGTGCGATCGCAGACCGGGTGGTTGGCTGATTTCGCCGGTCGCCTTGCCCTGCAAGACGGCGGCGAGTTCGCGAAGCTCCTCGTCTGGGCCCTCGACGGGGAGCCCGGTCTCGGCGACCAGTCGGACAAAGGCCACCCTGGAGCCGAGCAGACCGAGGTCGCGGCGCCGTCGCGGGATCCTGAAACCGAGACCTTCGAACGGCTCGAGTTCAGGCGCCCTGACAATGGTCTCGCCGATCCGGGTGAAACCGACTTCGATCAACGCCAGCGCCTCGCTCCACTCGACAACCGTGCCGGCGGCCGAAAACCGGGGTCGGATGCGCACTTTGCCGTTCGGTGTCTGCTCGGCCTCGTACGCGATTGGGTCGGGCGTCAGTGGTTGGCGGAAGGTGGCCAGCTGGCCCAGCGGCAGATACCACGGGTGGTTGCGCAGCTGGGGGTGATCGAGATTGAGGTATCGGAGGGCGTCCTTGCCCTTGAGGACGCGTCGCCCCTGGCGGTGAAAGGGCACCAACGGGGTGGCGGGATCGAGAAGGCGGCAGAGATGGCTGCCGATCCGTGCCCAACGGCCGTGAATGCGCCCCTCGAGGTCGACGCCGGTCAGGACCCGGCCGGATCCGAGCCGATAGCCGGGTTCGAGGACGATGCCCTTGTCGTCCCAGTCGGCGATCAGGACCGGCCGCAGACGCGCCTCGGAGAGCTCGAGATCCGCCAGTTCGCCCTCAAGCCGGATTGAGGACAGTGACCGCAACATCGGGAGGGCGCCGGGGAGGTTCGAGGCGGTAAAGAACACCAACCGGGTGTCGCCGGACGGCAGCACGATGCGGACCTCGACCTCGTTGCCCTCGAGATTGGCGACCGCCGACCCCGTTCTCTGCAACGAGAGCTGCAGTTCGAGCGCCGATCTGAGGTCCTGTCCGGTGAGGTGGCTGAGATCGACTCGTTCGGCGGCCGATCTGCCGGGTGAGATGAAGGGGTGCCGGGAGTTGGCGCGCCACATCGCTCCCGGACCGAGGCGCTGCATGGTCGCCCGAATGTCCATCCACTGCAGGAGGGTGGCGGCGGCGTGGTAGCACAGAGAATCCTGCTCTCCGCAAGATGAACAGGCGCTGGCCAGAAACTCTTCGCGGCCGATGTCGGATATCCGGACCGCGCATGCCGGCGACAACAGCTCGGCGTCGAGGTCCTCCCCGGTCCAGGTGATCTTCACCACGCGGCGCCCCTGGTAGAGGTGATAGCCGCGTTCGGCGACGCCACGCGGCAGTTTCCCCAGGACCTCACCGGTGTGAATCTCGAACAGACCGGATCGGGAGTGGAACATCCGCCCGGGAGTGGAGTCCGACGTCATAGCCAATCAATATAGCAGGGAACGGGTCGGGATTCCCGTGCTGTGAGCCAGGCCCGCGGGAACCCCCTGATCCTCAGTCAGTTCTGTGGGCGGAGGGATTTCGAGAGCGAGGCGAACCCGAGTCCGAGGAGGACCCCGACTCCGCCGACCCCGAACCACAGGGCGTCCGACCCGATGTGCTCGTACACGGCGGTGCCGGCGACCGGCCCGATGACAAACGCGGCGGAAAAGGCGAGCGTGTAGATGCCCATGTACCGGCCGACCTGGCCGCGACCGGCGCGTTGGGCGACCACAGTGTTGGAGATCGGCATCGCCAGCATCTCTCCGACCGTCAGGATGATCATCGCGGCGACCGCGATCGCGTAGGGCGGGCCAAACGGAAGGAGGGCGAGACCGGCGCCGACCAGAAACGCGCCGAAGCCGACAGTGCGCAACGCGTCGAGGTTCTCGACGGCCCGGATCACGAGCATCTCGGTGAGCGCGATGAGCAGTGCGTTGATCGAGAGCAGCAGCCCGATCGCACGTTCGGACGCGCCGTAGAACGCGCGCAGGAAGAGAGGCATCGTGGTCCAGACCTGGAAAAAGGTCATGGCGAGGACCATGATCAGCAACAGGAACAGGAGAAAAGGCCCGTCCCGCCACGGCGAGCGCCCGAGGGGGGCGGTCGCGTCGGACTCGTCCGCCGTCGGTCGGACGCCGGCGCCGAACACCACGACCAGCATCAGGGCGGCCATCCAGCAGGTTATGGCGTCGCCGACGAAGAGCCAGAAATAGCTGTAGTGGGCAAGCAGGCCGGCGATCGCGGGTCCGACACCCATCCCGAGGTTGGCGGCAAGGCGAATCAGCGCGAACGACCGCTTGCTGGTCGTTGGAGAACTGTAGTGCGCAACCGCGACCATGAGCGCGGGACGAAAGGCGTCGGAAACGGCGGCCAACACGAAGATCCCAACCGCCAGCGACGAGAAGGACTCGAGTCTCGTGAAGATCAGGAATCCGACGCCGCTCGCGAACAACGACATCTGTTGGACGCGGAGCGGGCTCAAGCGATCCGACAGCCATCCGCCGGCGTAGGACCCGATCATGGAGCCCAAGCCGAAACAACCGATGATCTGGCCGGCGCGAACCGCTGTGAGCCCGAGATCGATGGTCAGGTAGAGGCTCAGGAACGGCAGCACCATGGTCCCCGCCCGGTTGACGAGGAGCGCCCCGGACAGCATCCACACCTCGCGCGGGAGACCCGAGAACGAGGCCCGGTAGGCGGTGGCAAGTGAACGGATCAAACCCATGGCAACCGTGAGGACCGGAGTGATCGCATCCGGTCCGAGTCGGGGAGTATAGCCGCGCCGAGCCCTATTCGGGGCGGTGGTGGCGTTTCCGAGGCGGAGCGGAGACGGTTGCGAGGTGAAAAACACGTGACTCCAACCCGCTGAGAGGTCTGGGCACATGGTTCTTTCAGCCCTATTTTGAATGATTTAAAAATTATATGATATTTAATACATCATATACGATACATTTTCGAAATTAGGACTTGACAAAAACACTATCAGATTCTATATTCTAAGTGTGAACGACATAGAAGGGAGGACCAGAACATGGTCATGTTGACTCGATGGAACCCGACGGGAGAGACGGCGAACCTCAACCAGCGGATGGAGCGGCTCTTCGATGAGATGCTGGGTCGTGGATTGTGGCGGACCGCAGAAGAGCGCCCTTTGAGGGGCAGCTGGGTGCCGGCCATCAACATTCTCGAGCGCGAAGATGCCATCGTGATCCAGGCGGATCTCCCCGGTCTCAAGGCCGAGGACGTCGAGGTCACGGTCGAGGAGGGCACTCTCAACATCCGCGGCGAGCGCAAGCTCGAGGAGGCCCACGAGGGCGAGACCTACCACCGTGTGGAGCGTCTCTACGGTGCGTTCGAGCGCACCTTCACCCTCCCCAACTCGGTCGATACCACCAAGATCGACGCTCGATTCAAAAACGGCGAGATGCTGCTCACCCTGCCCAAGCGTGAGGAGTCCAAGCCTCGATCAGTCAAGATCAAGATCGAGAGCGAGTAAGAGTCTGAACCGTCGGTGCATACACCCCGGGGCTCCAGGCCCCGGGGTTTTTATTTGACGAGCACTCGCGGCGATGACACATTTCCCCGGTCCGGGAGGTGCTCATGTTCGAGACCCTGTGGCCCGCGCTGCTTATTTTCTGCCTTCGCTGCATCGACGTGTCGTTGGGGACCATGCGGATGATCCTGACGATCCAGGGCAAGCGGACGTTGTCGGCGGCCATCGGATTTGTCGAAGTCACGGTGTTCATCACGGCCGTGGCCTCGGTCGTGCGAGGGCCGCTCGACCCGCTGCGGATACTGGCCTACGGCGGCGGTTTCGCGGCGGGGACGTTTCTCGGGATGACCCTCGATCGCCGCCTCGGACTCGGCGATGTCGTGGTGCGGGTGATCTCGAAGTCCCACAAACAAATGGTCGCCGCCCTGTCGTCGGTTGGCTTCGGTCTGACGCTGGTGGACGGCCGCGGCGGCCGCGGGAGCGAGGTCGGGGTCGTGTTCTCGGTGTGCCACCGCAAGCGGCTTGCCGAGATGCTCGAGATCATCCGCCAGGTGGATCGCAGCGCCATCGTGACCGTCCAGGAGGTCCGCGAACAGGTGCACGGCTTCTTCAGCCGCAAGCGGCCTGCGCCTCCGGTGACGGCTCGCGCCCATCTGGGCTGACTCGCTTGAGAACTCAGCCTCATGCAAAATTCGAAATCAAGCGGACGGGGAATTTCTCTGACAGGCGTAGGCGGGTCGTTTACGGCCCGCCCGTGGGAGGCTGAAATCGGCGTCCGGGTGGCGGGCCCTGAAGGACCCGCCTACTCTTTGAAGAGTCCAGCCGAAATGCCCCGCCCCTCCAACCCTGAGGCGATTTCCGGCCAGGGGCGGCATTCCTGCCGCCCGCAGTAGATACCCGGTGAGATAAGCGGGTTAGAACTGAGGCTCGCCGCCGATTCCGGGTTTGTCTGTCGGGTAGAGGTAGCCGTCCTTGATTCTCACCGTGTCGGGGGCGGGATCACCGATGAGACCGATGTGGCCGTCGAGATCGGCGAATTCGACGTTGGGGCGCGCGAGCGCGAAGTGCAGGCCGGCGGCGATCGAGAATGCCGACTCGTCCATGCACCCGACCATCACCTCGAGGCCGGCGGCACGGGCGACCGAGTTGACCTGCAGGGCGTCGGCGATGCCCCCGACCTTCATGAGCTTGACGTTGACCATGTCGACCAGATCCCGTCTGGCAAGCCGGAAGGCGTCCCGGAGATCCATCAGGCTCTCGTCGGCCATGACCGGGATCGACACCGCGTTCGTGACGCTGCCGAGCCGCTCCGGCTGGCCGCACGGGGTCGGTTGTTCGAAGATCGAGAGGTTGGCGGCTCGCGAGAGATCGACGAACTCCACCGCCTGTTCCACCGAGTAGCCCTGGTTGGCGTCGAAACGGAGCTCGATCTTCGGGCCGACCGCCTCACGCACGGCGATGAGCCTCTCCACATCGAGACGGTGATCGACGCCGCCTTTGATCTTGAGGCATTTGAAACCCTCGCCGACCCAATCGCGAGCGCGTTCCACGGTTTCCGGAAGGGGCAGAATGCCGATGGTGACGCTGGTGCGGATGCGGCTGCGATAGCCGCCGAGGAGCTTCCACAGCGGCAGGTCCGCAGTCTTGCCGAGAATGTCGTGGAGCGCCATGTCGACCGCCGCCCGCGCCGACGGGTGGGCCACGAGCGGTTCCCGCAGCCGTTCCAGGAGCATCGCGATGCGCAGCGGGTCCGAACCCACGAGGAGCGGGCGGGCGATGTCATTCAGGGCGGCGAGAACGGTCGACGGCGTTTCGCCGGTGACCTCCAGGTCGGGTGCGGCGCACCCGAAGCCCACCGGCCCCGAGCCGGTGTCCAGGCGCAGAAACACGTTGCTCGCCGAGTCGAACGTCTCGTAGGCGATGGTGTAGGGCTCGTCGAGTCCCATTTTGACTTCGATGGCCTCAATTCCGGTGATTCGCATCAGTACCGCCGCTCGTAGATCTCTTCGAGCGTCAGCCCTTGAGATCCTCGACCAGCTCCACCAGGTTGCGCATCATGACCTCCCACATCTGGCCGCCCTTCTCGGCGGTGGCCCGGTCGGATCGCCGAGCACGCCGCGAGGGGAGATCCTGGCCGTCCGGGCGTACCACTCGACGCTCCGCCGGGCGGAGAAGTCGAGGTAGCGGCTGGAGAACGACTGGCACCACGCGTTCGGCGAGATCCATCCGGACCAGGTGCGGCCGGGTGGCGAGGCTGGTGCTGGTCTCGATCTCGCCGGCGTGGACGTCGTTGGCGGTCTCGCACAAGCTGTCGAGGTCGACGTCGCTGGTCTCGCCGGTGTCGACGCAGGTGAAGATGTGGGCGTCGCGGTTGATCATCTGCGCGGCGAACTGGAGGGTGGCCTCGTTGCCGCCGTGGCCGTTGATGATGACCAGCTTGGTGATGCCGTTGCGGGCGCAGCTCATGCCGATGTCGTAGACCAGCCTCGCCAGGGCGTCGTTGCTGACGCTGATCGTGCCCGGGAAGTCGTCGTGGTGATAGGACACGCCGTAGGGGATGAGCGGCAGGACGAGCGGCTTCGGTTCGCTGCACTCGGCGGCGACCCGTCGAGCGAGGTAGTCGGCGTCGAAGGCGTCGGTGTCGAGGGGCAGGTGCGGACCGTGCTGCTCGATGGCGCCGACCGGCAGCAGCGCCACGTCGACCTCGCGAAACCTCTGCTCGGCCTCCGGCCAGGTCAGCTCGCCCAGGAGGTGGTGGTTGTCGGTGGTGAATCTCCGTCGCCCGGTTCCCGCCGGGGATCGCCCGGAGGCCGCTTTCGAGCTCGAAGGCGATAGGGGCGGTGGAGCTCGGGGTCGCCGAGCGGGTCGAACGGCACCCACATCCGGCCGCTGCGGCGAACCGCGCCGTCGGCGTGTTCGAGGAGGATCCGGATCAGGTCGGCCCGCAGACCGGCCGGAATGCCGTCGATCGGCGAGCGCTCGTCGTCGAACCGAAGCCGGAGGACCTCGGGGTGAGGCCGCGGGGCGTGGGCCATGGCTCCGACCGCGTCGGCATTCCCGCGCTCGACCAGGAGGTGCATCATGTGCTCCGCGCCGGCCGACTCCTGGTGCACGCCCTCGGCGGCCAGACGACCCAGGCATTTTCGATCTGCTCCGGCGTGTAGCCGCAACGGCCCGGGTCGGCGCCGACGGCGCGCAGCATGCCGACGATCCGCCGGCACTTCTCGCACTGGCCGCACGGCCGCACCCGCTCCCCGTCGTTGTGGGCGGCGTGGCACGAGACCTGGAGGCGCTGCAGATCGGGGTAGCGCTCGACCAGGGTCTTCTCGATCAGCAGCTCGGACAGCGGCCGCAGGATCGAGAACTGGGCGAGGCCCCATCCCTTGCGCCGGTAGTACCGCGACAGGGCGTTGTCGAAGTAGCGGCTCTGGTCATAGAGCCCGTCGTAGTGCGTGATGCCCGCGTGCCGGGTGCGGTCGGTGGTGTCGAACTCGTCGCCGATGACCACGCGGCCGATGCCGCGCGCGCGCACCAGCGGCAGCACGCCGAAGAGGAAGACCGCCACCGTCCACAGCCGAATCGGGTACTCGTCCGATCGGACGGAGGCGAAATCGGGGCGGATGAACGGCAGCTGGCGCAGCATCCACGCGAACACCCGGTCCGACGATGTCCAGACCCGGGCGGTCTGCGGCAC
The DNA here is from genome assembly GCA_963714885.1 of Candidatus Sulfomarinibacteraceae bacterium. GTDB lineage: Bacteria > Acidobacteriota > Thermoanaerobaculia > Thermoanaerobaculales > Sulfomarinibacteraceae > Sulfomarinibacter. Next base: position 42,025 of record CAVQQV010000010.1, read on the forward strand.
GTGTTCGGCGAAGTGGCGGTGGGCGTTGAGCGCGGTGAACCAGTGGCGGCCGGACTCGTTGACGAAGATCGGGTGGATCTCGGCGCCGAGCTCGTCGAGCAGACCGTAGCTGAGCAGGCTCTCCTTGCCGCCGGAGGACAGGATCGCGACCTTTGAGGGGTCGTTGTGCAACGGCGTGCCGGGAGCGGGCTCGGCATCGGGAAAGACCAGCTCGGCCTGGAGGTAGCTGTCGCGGCGCTCGGTCGCGAGGTCCGCCGCGGCCCCGGTGAGAAAAGGATTCGGCTCGAGGAACTTCTTGACGTAGATCTCGCGGGCGGTGTTGGCGGCGGCATCGCGCAGAAAGGCGCGGTCGTGGCGGTCGAACGGCCCGTGGAACACGATCTCGCGGCAGAAGAGACCGTAGTTGAGCGCCACCTGGGCCGCGCACCATCGACGCCAGGTTGAGCGACGCCGGATCGTCCGGCTCGAAGACGTCCTCTTCCCAGCGGTAGACGAGCTCGGTCTCCTCGGTCGCGCCACCGGCCGTCACCCGGTAGGGCGCCACCAGGCGCCGCGGCTCCACCTTGACCGGTCCGACCTCGAGGCGGTCGATGACCAGGAGTGAACTGAGGGCATTCGGCATGGCCGGTATCACTCCTTTGCCGCGGCGCCTCGGCAGGTGAGTGGAGATGACGTCGACGAGGCCGCCCGCTCCGTCGCGGAGGACGTCGAAGGCCGGCAGCCCGGTCTCCGCGGTGATCGCGGCGCACGCGGCGTCGATCGCGTCGCCCGAGAGCCCCTCGTGGTTGACGGTGATGGCCACCACCGGGCGGCCGGAGATCAGCTCGATGGCCTCGATCTGGCGCTCGAGCGGGTGCATCGGGTAGCCCGGAAACCCGTCGTACTCGTCGCGCGCCGGGGCGTGCTGCAGGACGACGACGTCGGGCCGGCCGGCGGCCAGGATCTCGAAGCCGCCCGGGTAGGCGGGGTTCATCAGGCTGCCCTGGCCCTCGATGACGATGACCTCGGGCGCCGTTCGGACCACGCCGACCACACCGCGTGCTCGATCTCGCCGGCCACGAAGTCGTTGACGAGGGAGTCGAGGATGATGCCGTAGCGCGCGCCCTGCATCCACGCCGTCTGGCCGGTCCCGACCATCTCGGCGCGTGACGCCGCGCGCCTCGAGGGCGTCCACCAGCAGCCAGGCCGTGGTCCGCTTGCCGACCGCCGAGTCGGTGCCGAGCAGGGCGACCTTGAGGCGAGACCTGCTCGATCTTGCCGGTGAAGAAGTGGAGCTCGCTGGTCGGTGGCGGCTTGCGGACGTCGCACAAAGTGACGCCGCGGCTGGCGGCGAGCCCTGCGAGCTCGGGGTCCTCGGACAGGAAGTCGTGCAGACCGGAGTCGACGTTGAGGCCGAGGTCGATGGCGCGCCTGACGTCGGCCCGGGCGGCGGGGTCGAGCCGGCCGCCGTCGGGCGCGAGCCCGATGACCAGATGGGTCGCCGCGTGTCCTGCCCGGCCGCCGCCGCGATCGCGGCGTTCGATGTCGGCCTCGACCGGGATGCCGGCCGCGCGGCCGTCGAGGACCTCACCGGCGTCCCCGCCGGCGTGTCGCGAGTCGACCACCGAGAGCACGCGGTAGCGCCGCGACCGGCGGACCAGACCGTGAGCGGTCTTGCCGTTGGTGGTGCCGAAGGCACCCTCGCAGTAGACGATGGCGTTGCCTTCGATGTTGCCTGGTCTGCTCATGCTTCCTCCCGGTGAGGACGACGACGTAGCGGTCGTCGGCCAGAGGGTTCCTGCTGTGTCCGTCGAGCAGCGCGATCAGACCCGCGGTGGACGCGGGCAGGACGCTCAGACCCTCGTCCTCGCGCACCTTGCGAGCGAACCGCTGCATGCCGCGATCGCTGGCGGAGGCCGCCCACCCGCTGGACGACCGGATCGCGGTCAGCGCGAGGTCGCCGTCGATCGAGTGCCAGTTGATGAGCGGCTCGTTGACGGCGGTTTCGCGGATGGATCGCGGGCTCGAGATCCTCGCAGTGGGGGAGGCCCTTGAGGAAGGACTGCACGATCGGGTTCTTGCCGACGGACGAGCCGGCCACCATCCGCGGCATCCGCGAGGTCTTGCCGCGCCGGTAGAGGCTCGACGAACCCCCGGTAGATCCCGGCCAGGGTGGTGCCGTTGGACACCGGCACCGCGACCGCCGCCGGCGCGTCGCGGAGCTCGTCGTAGATCTCGTAGGCGATCTCGCCGTAGGCGCGGAGCTGGAGGGCGGTGTTGGCGCCGCCCGGGTTGGCGTCGTACAGCTCGTCGCGCTCGGCGCGCTCCCGCGAGGCCTCCACCGCCGCCTCGTAGTCTCCCGGGTGGAGCACGATCTCGGCGCCGTTGGACTGCATCTCGTCGACCCGCGGTCGGGTGGTAGGTCGCCGGGATGAAGACCACGCAGCGCAGACCGGCGTAGCGAGGCGGCCAGGCGACCGCGGCGCCGTAGTTGCCGCAGGTGGCCGCGGTCATGGTGTCGAATCCGCGTCGCATCGCGTCCATGGCCTGGGCGAAGGCGATGCGGTCCTTCTGGGTGCCCGGTCGGGTTGCCGCCGTCGAACTTGAGGTAGAGCTGGCGCAGCCCGGTCTCCCGCTCGATGTTGCGCGCGCGGCTGAGGTTGGTGTCGCCGATCTCGGAGTCGATGATGTTCTCGTAGGCCTCGAGCCGCTCCTCGAGCGCACTGTCACGGTTCGACGCAATGCGGACCTCGGCTTGAAGCTCCGATGGCAGGGGCACGTTCTGAGGGGCCGCTCCGTCGAGCAGAAACGGCGTTTCCGGCTCGAGGCCCGGCTCCTGGGGACTTTCGTTCCGGTTGTTACTCACTGAATACCGCCGTTTCATCGCGCGGCGCGCCGCGCTTTCGGGAGTCTATATCCCAATTCCGAATTCTGATCCTCAGCTTGCAACTATCTTTGCACAGCCGACGAATGCGGGTGTTTCGTTACACTGTGGCGATGACGTCACAGCGAGTTGCTCTGGCTCTCGGCGGTGGTGCGGCCAAAGGCCTCGCTCACGTGGGAGTGCTGCGTGGGCTCGAAGAGGACGACGTCGAAGTCGCCGCCATCGCCGGCACCTCCATGGGGGCGATCGTCGGAGCGTTGTCTGCCCGCGGGATGCTTGCCGCCGAGATGGTCGGATTTTTCCAGGCAGTCGACTGGTCGCGTCTCGGCTGGATCATGGCGCGATCACCCGGTGGCGCAGCCTTCCGGGACCTCGTGCGGGAGACCCTCGGCACGGGGGCCATCGAAGACCTGCCCCTCCCGTACGCCGCCGTGTGCTGCGATCTCGCGAACGGTGAAGAGGTGGTACTCCGTGAAGGACCTCTCGAAGAGGCGGTGCGTGCATCGTCGGCCATTCCGGGGATTCTCCCCCCGGTCGAGATCGGCGGCCGGACCCTGGTGGACGGGGCGATGGTGACGCCGCTGCCGGTCGGAGCCGCCGCATCACTGTCGGATGTGCCCGTTCTGGCGGTGAATGTCCTGCGTCTCGGCGCACCGGTCCAACACACCCGGGAGGCCGTCGGGCGGCTTCTCGAAGCGGCAACACCGTCTCCGATCCTCGAACGGGTTGAAGGGCTGCTCGGCAGGCACTGGTCGCGCTTGCTCGACCGCAGCCCGATAGGGTCGAACCGGCTCGATGTCATCATGCGCTCGACCCACGTCATGCAGTACAACCTCTCCCGGCAATGCGATCCAGGCGAGGACACGATCGAGCCCGACCTCGGAAGGTTCGGGTGGTTCGACTTTCACCTCGCCCCGGAGATCATCGCGGAGGGATATCGGGCGTATCGGGAGTTTCAGGGCCGGGGGTGACCTCTGAGGTCTCCGGCTTTCAGAGCTCGATTCCCGAGAGGAGCCACCCTTCGCATTGATTGCCCGAGACAGGTTTCCGACTTCACGGTTCGAGAATCAAACAATGCGAAAGATGGCACCTCCGCCGCACGCGGATTCCGTCGCTGCCGCTGAGATCTGCCGCTGTCACTGTCAACCGCCCCTGCCGCTGCCGACTGCTGCTGTTTCAGTTCACCCCGATGCCACGTACACACGTCCCTTCCTTCAGCGCTGGCGTTTCTCCAATCGGTCAGGTGCGGTGATCCCTACAGAGAGAATCAGCTTGAGACCATCCGCCGTCGGCATGTCGAGAAAAACGACATCCTCTACCGGGACAGCTACGAGGACCCCCGTCGTCGGCAGGGGTGGACCAGGCAGAAACACGTTGGCCAATCGGACCGACACACCGCCTTTGTCGATGTTCGTGTAACTCATCACGAAACCATAGGTGTACGTACCCATGCGGGGGTATTCCACGATGACGACGTCTTTGAATGCCCGCTCCTGCGACAGGGTTGCACTCGAGACGATCTCCTTCGACGCTCCGTACACACGACGAATCAGGGGCACCTCGGTGAACACCCGCTCCGCTATCTTCAGGATCTTCCGGCCAACGAGGCTTGATGCAACGACCCCGGCCAGCAGTACGAGCAACAGGGTCGCGATGAGCCCGAGCCCCGGGATGTCGCGTCCCACGAGGTGACTGATCCACGGCCCCAGCAGGCCGTCAACGTTTCTGAACAGGAGCCGGATTGCGAGAACCGTGGCTACCGCCGGAACCACCACGACGAGTCCGGCCAGGAACTTCCTCTGAAACACGGCGAGAATACGATTCATGGCGTCCCACCTTCACTGAATGGCGGAGGAGGAACAAGTCGAGCGGTGTCCCGTCGGTTGCCGACCACGGAAGCAGCCACGCCCACCGCCAGAATTCCGATGATGAACGAAAGCGACACGAGGGTCGGGATGGCGTAGTGATGCACGAACATCATCTTGACGCCCACGAAGGCGAGGATGAACACGAGGCTCATCTTGAGGTATCGGAACCGCGACATCGCGCCGGCCAGCGCGAAGTACAGCGACCTCAACCCGAGGATCGCGAACACGTTGGAGGTGAAGACGAGGAAGGGGTCGCGGGTCACCGCCAGAACCGCCGGCACCGAATCAACGGCGAACAGCAAATCGGTGCTTTCAACCAGGAGGAGGACCAGGAACAACGGCGTGACGGTCATCCGCCCTTCGATGCGTGTGAAGAAGCGCCCCTCGTCGAACGTGTCAGCCACACGGAAGAAGCGTCGGGCCAAACGGATCAGGGGATTCTTCTCGGGCTCCAGATTGTCGTGGCGCGCGATCAACAGCTTCACCGCCGAAGCGAGCAGAAACAGTCCGAAGACATAGGCCACCCATTCGAACCGGTTCAGCAGGGCAGTCCCTCCGACGATCATTGCCCCCCGCATGATCAAGGCGCCGATGATCCCCCAGAAGAGCACGCGGTGCTGGTACTTCGCGGGAATTCCGAAATAGCTGAAGATGAGTGCGATAACGAAAACGTTGTCAAGGCTCAGCGACTTCTCGATCACATACCCTGTCAGGAACTGGACTGCGGCCTGGCGACCGCCAAGTTCATGGCCGACAGCCAGACCAACCCCCAACCAGTGCCGATCGTAGAGAACGAAGACGACCCCGGTGAAGAGCAGGGCCATCACGACCCAAACGGTGGTCCAGCCGAAAGCTTCCCGCATGCCCACGACATGGGCCTTGCGGTGGAAAACACCCAGGTCGAGAGCCAGGAAAATCAATACGAGGCCGACGAAAACGACCCAAGGCAAGATGATCATATCAATCACCTCTCATAGGTACCGCGATTCACATTGTTGCATGGTGAAGCAGGTTCGTCAGGATTGTGGCGCCCCGTCCGAACTGCGAATGGGTGCCTCAGAGGCAAATTGAATGGCTCAAACCCGGAAACCTGTACTTCTTCCCTGTTGAGAGACCAGAGTGTGCTCGAGGTGGCGGCGTCCGGTGCCTGATGCTTGAGTCTGCGGCTGTGGGAGGTCCTGAACGACTCCGTCCCAGAACCCGGGCGCGAGGTCCCCGGCTATGACGGGCCGGACCATCCCGCCACCTCGATGCCGTCGGGGAGGTCGGCGGCGATGCCGGCGACGGAGCGCTCGCCCCGGTACCAGACGACCTGCTGGCTCAGGACCTGTTTCGCGACGAAACGGAGTGCTTTCCCCAGGTCGTACATGGTGAGGGTTTTGACGCCCGCGGGCCAGCCATCGTCTCGGACCAATCCGGTGCGAAAAACAAACAACGGCACGCCGATCTCCGAGAGGTAGGCGCGGGCTTCTGCCGGCGTGAAGAGGCTCTCGTCACGATGCTGTCCGGGTCCGAGAACCAGGACGATCGCGCGTTTTCGGGGCCCCGACGCCGCCACCAGCCCCGAGGCGGCGACGGCGTCGGCGATGCGTCGTGCCCCTTCGGGCGGAGTCTCCGCGGCCCTGAACAACCACCACACCCCTCGAACTCCTCGGCGGTGTTGACGATCTTCCACCCGGCGGAGTCGGCCGTCGGGCAGGACGAACCACAGCTTGGTTATCTCGTAAAGAGAGGAGTCGAACTGGTGCGCTACGTAGCCCTGACCCGACTCGTATCCGGGAGAGTTCCGAATCGACTCGAAAGCGGCCACGGTCTCCGGGTCGACGACGAAGACGATCTGGGCGCCCACCCGCTCTGCAAGAGTGGCGCCCTCGCCGAGAAGCGAAGGTCGCGAGACGATTTCCTTCTTCTTCGTGTCGCCAACAACAGCGCGACGGCTGTCATGGTGACCCGGGACTCCTCACCAAAGCCCGACGACGCGATGGTCACCGCCTCGGCGCGCCGGCCGTCGGAGAAAATCGCGGAAGCGGCCACGATCGGTTCGAGCCGGGCGGAGGGCACGGGAACGCGTAGGAACCACGGTCGTCACGGATCTCAAGTGGGCGGCCGTCTGCGGTGACCTCGATCCAGGTGGGGTCGAGCTTCTCCGGGTGCAACCACACCACCCGGCCGGAGCAGTCGCCGTCGGCGGACGGTTTTGCGAGCATGATCGCCAACTCGGCCTCCTGGCCGGGCCGGTTGAACCATCGTTCGTGGTATTGGTCCACGCCGCCGTCGGGGCCGCGACGTACCAGTTCGAGAAGATGAACCCGGGGCATCAGACCGAAATCGACCGTGCACCAGGGCTCGGATGCGGTCGGGGTACAGACCCTCTTCCCGTCGAGGTAGAGGTCGGCGGGTTCTTGCGTCACTCCGAGATCGACCTCGATGCGTTGTTCACCGACGATCAGACCGATCGGGAACGAGAGGATCTGCAGATCGGTGGCCGAGTCAAGGACGGGACAAAAGAACGCCGCGATCGAGAGGATCGCGGCGATTCGTTTCCAGGACATCAGGGGAGACCGATAACTCACGGTCCTCATCCTAGTCCAATCATGCACTGAAACGGCCTGTGGCTGAATCTGCCGCCGACATTGTCGCTGTCGCTGTCAGCTGTCGCTGTCCCGGATCACTGTCGCCGGTCACCGGATTTCAAGTGCGATCGGCGAGGGTCTCGTCGAAATCCGATAGAACCCACAGCCTACAAATTGCCGGCGGCGAAGTCCCAGTTCACCAGCTCCCAGAAGTGCTCGAGGTACTTCGGGCGCGCATTGCGGTAGTCGATGTAGTAGGCGTGCTCCCAGACGTCGCAGGTCAGAAGCGGCGTGCACGGATGGGTCAGGGGAGTCTCGGCGTTGGCGGTGGTGACGATGGAAAGACCCTCTTCCGGTTTGTCGACCAGCCACGCCCAGCCCGAGCCGAAGCGGCCGATGGCGGCCTTCGTGAACTCTTCCTTGAACGCGGAGAAGCTGCCGAATTTTCCGGCGATCTTCTCGGCCAGCGGGCCGCCCGGTTCGCCGCCACCCGTGGGGCTGAGGGACGACCAGTAGAAGGTATGGTTCCACACCTGGGCCGCATTGTTGAAGAGCCCGCCTTCGGAGCCCCGCACCACGTCTTCGAGGCTCTTGTGCTCCCAGTCGGTGCCGGCCGTCAGCTTGTTGAGGTTGTCGACGTAGGCCCGGTGGTGTTTGCCGTAGTGGTAGGCGATGGTCTCGGGTGAGATGTGCGGGGCGAGCGCGTCGTCCGCATAGGGCAGCGGCGGTAGCTCGAATGCCATGATGTCCTCCTTTGTTCGGCGTCATCATACACCCGTGATCCGCGTCTCCGGTTGAGATTATGGAGTTGAAACGGGCGTTGAGGTGAGAACGAAGAAGATCGTCAGACCGGTTTGGTCGGTTTGCCGGCGGCGCCTTCGTCGGAGGCTTCGGCGGGCTCGGGCTCTGCAGGGGAGTTCCGGTGGGGCGTGTTGGCCGCGACGCCTTCGACCACTTTCATCTCGTTGATGTTCGAGATCCGGTGGGCTCCGAGGACCTCGAGCGGGCGGCCTTCGGACACTAGGAGGGTGAGACGATCGAGTTGCTCGAGACGCGCGTCATCCACCTGAAAGACGGGCTCGTCGTCTTTGAAGCCGATGAGCCGCAGCGCGCCGTTGCGGTGCTCCCGTTCGACGGCGTGCAGTGCGGCCTGTGATTCGGGGGACCGCGGGTCGATCGTGACTTCAACGACCTTCCCGCTTTCGATGTTGCGGTTCCACTTCGGCACGTCGATGCCGCCACCACCCAGGAGGTCGATCCAGGCCCGCGATCGACGCCCGAGTTCGTCCGGCGGCTGCTGGATGGCGACGACGGGGTGTTCGACCCCGAACTCGGCCCTCACCATCTCGGCCACCAGCAGGTTGAGCTCGTCGTTGGTCGAAACGGCGATCACCTGGGAGTCGCGTTCAACCCCGGCTTCTTCATAGGTTGAGGCGTCGCGGGCATCTCCGACCACGTTCGGTAATCCGGCGGCGCGAAACCGGTCGAGACGCCAGGACGAGGCGTCGATCCCGACGGTGGTTCTTCCTGCCGACGTCAACAACCGGGCAAGGGTCTCGCTGAGGGCGTTCGCCCCCACCAGAACCGTCTTGCGGCGTGCCGGATCGTCGGTGTAGCCGAGGACCCTCGGCAAGACCAGCGCGCTGACCGTGGCCCACGCTCCGGTGGCGAGGATCGTCAGATAGACCAGCCCTTCGAGCTCGGCCGCTCCGGCCAGACCCGCCTTGCCCATCTCCCGGGCGGCCAGCGACGCCACGGCCGCGGCGACGATGCCGCGGGGCGCGGTGAGGGCGACAACAGTTCGCCCTCGCAGGTCGAGCTGTCGCGGCCAGATGGAGAGAGCGACCGAGAGGGGGCGAACGAGCACGATCAGAGCCACCACCACCACCACCCCGCTCCAACCCAAAGAGACAACGGCGCCGAGGTCGAGCTGGGCCGCGAGCAGAATGAAGAGCATCGAAATGATCAGCGTCGTCAGCTGTCCCTTGAACGCCCGCACCGTGACCAGGTCGGGGAGGTCCGCGGCGGAGATGGTGAGCCCCATCACGGTGGCGGCGAGGATGCCGCTTTGGTGAGCCTGGTTCTCGGCGAACAGATAGCACACCATGAGGAGCGCGAGGATGCTGAGGTTCCTCAGTTCGCCCCCTACCAACCGGGTGCGCAGGATCATCTTGGCCAGCGCCCCGGCGACAAAGCCGAGGACGATCCCGGTCGCGGCCAGTGTCAGTACTTCGCCGGTCAGGGCGCGGAACGGGATGCCGGCGCGCTCGATCCACTGCAGCACCAGGTAGGCGAGAATCGCGCCGATGGGATCGACGATGAGGCCCTCGGAGAGCAGAATCGTCTTGACCTCGCGTGGAGCGATCATGTGGCGAAGCAGCGGCACGATGACGGTCGGCCCGGTGACGGTGACGATGGCTCCGAAGAGCGCCGCTGTCGTCCATGGCATGCCCACCGCCCAGTGGGCGACGGCGGCGGACGCCACACCCGTCACGACGACGCCGATGGTCAAGAGGTTGCCCACGGCGGAGCCCACCCGGGAGAGGCGTTGCGGGTCGAGGGAGAGCCCGCCTTCGAAGAGAATGATCGCGACACCGAGGTGGATGAGCGCTTCCAGCGCGTCGCCCAGGGCCTCCGGGTGAACGAAAGCAAGACCGAAAGGCCCACAGAAAATCCCGAGTACCAGCAGCGGCATGATGGCCGGCAGCTGGAACCGTTCGGCGATGATCTGGCCCGCAATGCCCAGCGCCACCGCGGCGACGAAGGTCGTGAGAATGGTCTCCATGTCCGCGGCCCATCATACCGGGACGTCGGGTGAGGCGGAAACAGGGGTCAAAACGACGCCTTTTCTGGTAAGTTGTTCTGAGGAGCCGAAAGGAATCCGTCGATGAGGTCAGCATGAGCAGCCAGGAAAAGCGTGGGAAACGCGTACCGGAGAGTGAAGAGGTCGAAGAATTCGAGGGTGTAGTCCCGATCCATCGCCCTCGCGTCGAACACGATGAACAGAAGGAATACGAAGAGTGGCGCAAAGAGCGAGGAGAGCGCGGACGCAAACGGCGGGGTCATCGGGAACGCGAGCACCATCGCAAGGAAGAGGAAGATCTCTGAGATCCGGCCTCGTGAGTGGACAGAGAATTCAGATCAAGGCGAGATACGCGAGGTGCGGAGCGATCCGCTGTCCGTGATGTAGGCTGGGCTTCAGCCCACTATCAGAGTCAATCACCTACGTGGCGAACCCGAGGGGCCTACAGCGATTCTGGAGGTGGGCCAAGGCCCACCCTACGTCGGACCCACGAATCGATTTGAGTCAGAACCACCGCTTCCGCCAGAAGTAGATCAGCAGACCTCCGGCGACCGCCGCCATCAGCAGGAGTGCCGCCGGGTACCCCCAGTACCAGTCGAGCTCTGGCATGTTCAACGGGCTCACGGCGGTGTTGAAGTTCATTCCATAGAGACCGGCGATGAACGACAACGGGATGAAGATGGTCGCGATGGTGGTCAAAACCTTCATGATCTCGTTCATTCGGATCGAGATACTCGTCAGATAGAGGTCGTTGAGGCTGGCCACCATTTCACGGTAGGTCTCGATGATGTCGACCGCCACCGTGGCGTGGTCGGCGACGTCTCTGAGATAGACCTGGGTCTGTTCTCCGATCAACGGCGACTCGATCAGCAGCCGGTTGCGGAGCAGTTCGCGGGTCGGCCACATGGATTTGCGAAGCACCAAGAGGTCCCGTTTGATCACGTGCAACCCGCTGAGATCTTCCTGGGTCGGGTCGTTGAGAATTGAAGCCTCGAGGTCCTCGAGGCGGTCGCCGATGTGCTCGAGAACCGGAAAGGTGTGATCCACCACGATGTCGATGAGTGCATAGGCCAGGTAGCCGGCGCCGCCCCCGCGAATGCGGCCCCGTCCAGCTTGCAGCCTCTGGTAGATGGGCTCGAAGAGCCCGGAGGCGCGCTCTTGAACCGACAGGACCAGACCGTCCTGGACCACCAGGCTGACCTGCTCCTTGGTCAGTCCGGCGCCGTCGGCCCTCACCGAGAAGTGGTCGAGAACGAGAAAGAGGCTTTCCTCGAAATCTTCGACCTTCGGCCGCTGGCCAACGTGGAGGACGTCCTCCAACGCCAGAGGGTGCACCTCGAGCCGCGCCCCGAGATCTGCGATCTGCGCCACGTCGTGGCCTTCGACATCCACCCATGCCGTCAAATCGTCCCCGATCTCGCGGAAACCGTCGGGGTCGTAGGGGGTGACGTCCGTCAGATCGGTCGAGTTGTAGGCGACGACCCGCGCCCGGGCCGAATCGGCTGTTTCGGCACGAACCGGAAGGGTCCCGGGAGAGGTGCCCGGGGGGTGCCTTTTCTTGGTGATTCGCGCGTTGATCTTGCCGGGCCACTGCTTGGGGTCGAATCGTTGTTTGTGCGCCATGACTCTTATTGTAGACGGGTGCAGTGCTAGAAAAGGCTTCGGCCCATTTCCTCGGCGCGCCGGAGGCCGCCCGAAAAAGAGTCCGGGACCTCGGCGGACGGGCAGATCGCATTGAACCCGCACCACGCACAGAGCACGCCGGGCCGGGCCGGAAAATCGCCCGCCGCCTCCACCTCAGAAACCAGCTCGAGGAATCTGTCGACCAGTTGCCGGGCCCGGTCGCGGTCCACCTGCTGCCACCTGGTGGTTCCATGGCGGAGATAGTGGTAGCCCGCCAGCGCCTCGTCGTCATCGTGGTGATCGAGAACGCAGGCCGCGTAGAGGGGCGCCTGCAGTCCTTCGGAAAATTCCGATCCATCGCCCTCTGATTTCGAGGTCTTGTAGTCGATAACAAAAAGCCGGCCCTTGTCGGTACGGCCTATGCGGTCGGCGAACCCGGTGAAGAGCACCGCGTCGGAAAGGCGTTTTGACAGTCGTTGTTCGAGGGAAACCGTTCGCGACTGGTCGCGGGTGAAGGTCTCGCTGAAGAACCGGGCCAGCATCTCCCGCCCCAGGCGGATGTACTCCTCGTCGTCGTTGTTGACCCGGATGATGGCAACGGTTCGATCGCGTCCCTCTGTCCAGTGACGTGCGAATTCCGCGAGGACCGCTGATTCGTCAGGGTCGGTGCCGGCGTCGCGTTGTGCGTAGAGCCACTCGAGCACGTCGTGAACGGTGGAGCCGAGAAAGGATTCGATCGAACGGAAGGCTTCCTTGCGGCCCTCGAGGTAACGGAAGCGGTAACGCAGCGGACACTGCTGGAAGCACTTGATGCGGGAAAAGGAGTAGGTGTTGGAGGGGGTGGGGGCGAGGGTTGCTTCACTCATCCGGAGGAGTGTAACTGAGCATCAATTTTGAATTTTGAATTTTGAATTTTGAATTCAGCGCCACACAACCAGGCAGCCGGGACGGCTGCCCCACAAGGGAGGCGATCTTTTGGGGCAGGCGTCCCGCCTGATCGTGCGGACGGACGCCCGCACCACAAAGGGAGCAATCTTGGGGCACGCGGCTCGTTTCCGCGCGTCCTTCCCGAGAGGAGCCACCCTAGGCATTGTTTGCCTGATGCAATCTACCGACTGGGAATCTCGAGTATCAACAATGCCAAGGATGGCACCTCCGCCGCAGGGGGTTCCACCCACTCTGAGCACTTGAACGCCTCCCGTCGCCAGGGAGCTGTCCGAAATTCAAAATTCAAAATTAAGAATTCAAAATTTAAACGGGGTTCGGCACGTCGATGAACTCGACCTCGAGACCGTGCTGGTCTTCGAGCCAGCGCCCGAGGGCGCGGACGCCGAATCGTTCGGTGGCGTAGTGCCCGGCCGCGAGATAGTGGACGCCGTCCTCGGCGGCCTGGTGCAGAACCCACTCGGTGGCCTCTCCCGTGACATAGGCGTCGAGCCCGGCGGCCACCGCCTGGTGGAACTCCCGTTGCGCGCCGCCGGTGACGATCCCGACCGACGAGATGGCGCCGGATCCCCCTGGAAAGACCTGGGGTTCCCGTTCGCAAGCCTCGGCGACCGCGGCGTAGAACTCGAGGGGATCCACGGGTTCGTGAAAGACCCCGCACACCCCGGTCGGCGCCCCTGAATGGACGCCGAACGGCTCGAGCTCTTCCAGCCCGAGCCTGCGGGCGAGTTGAGCGGCGTTGCCGAGTTCCATGTGGCGGTCGAGCGGCAGGTGGTAGGCGATCAGGGAAATCTCGCGTTCGATCAGGATGCGGAGACGCTCGCGCAGCGTGCCGACGATTCGGGCCGCCTCCGAGGCGTTCCACAGGATCCCGTGGTGGACCAGGATGGCGTCGGCGTCCCGCGCCGCCGCAAGCTCGAAGAGAACGCGTGAAGCGGACACCGCGGTCACCACTCTGTGGACCTCATTGCGGCCCTCGACCTGGAGCCCGTTGGGACAGTAGTCGGCGGTTCCCTCGGCCTCGAGGAGCTCGTCGAGCTCGGCCACCAGCTGCAGAAGATCCATGGCTCATGGTACCTCAGACCGGCAGCAGCAGTAGAATGGTCGGACGATGAAAAGCGCGTTTTGCGCCGCCGGTGTGGGTCTTTTCGTGCTGATAATTCTCACGGTCGGGTGTGAGCAGAAAAGGCCGGTCGCGCCTCCGCAGTTTTCAGTGCGACTGCTGACCTCGCCCAATGTCAGCGGTCGCTGGGAAACAGCGGCGGAGCGGGGGCTCGGGCTGATTGCCGCGGAGCTCGACGCCGATGTTGCCCGCCGCCGGGTGGACGATGGTCCTCAGGGGCAGGGGCAGCTGACGGCGGAGGGCAGACAAGGCGTTGATCTCGTCTTCTGTATCGGGGGGGGCTTTGAAAAGGTCCTTTATGCCGAGGCCGCCGCTTATCCGGAGACCGTCTTCGTCTTGCTGCCGGGACGGGCCCGCGCCGCCAATGTGGCGGGAATCGAGTTTCTCCCCGAGGGCGCCGGTTATCTTGCCGGCGTGGTCGCCGCCATCATTGCCCCAGCCCCTCGTGCGGGGCTCCTTCGCGGCGTCGGGGGGCCCTGGTTGGAGGCCCTGGAAAGGGGCTTTAGCGCGGGCTTTGGCGCCCACCACCGGCGCGCCGTCGTCGAGACGGAACACGGCGTGGAGGGCGTGTGGGCCCTCAACGTTACCGACGTGAATGTCGCTTTGTACGCCAGCGACGGGCCCGAACCCGGGGTGATGGAAGCCGCCCGCGAAGCCGGTGTTCGCCTGATCGTCACCGACCCCCGTCTGATGACGGATTTTCCGGACACGGTGGTGGCGGCGGTCGACATCGACGTGGCCGAAGCGATGCTTCGAGTGGCGCGCGAGGTCCGTGACGGGACGTTCGTGGGCCAGGTGTATTCGTTCGATCTCGGTTCCGGCATCCTCGACGTCACCGTCAACAGCGAGCTCGATCCGGCGCTCCTGGAGGCCGCCACCGTGGCCATGGAGGAGGCGCGCGCCGAGGTCACGGCCGGTCTGATTGAGGTCGATCGGCTCGGACTCTGACATCAATTCTGAATTTTGAATTTTGAATTTTGAATTGCGGACAGCATCCCGCCGACGGGAGGTGTTCGAGTGCTCAGGGTGGGTGGGCCGCCTTCTGTGGAGGTGCCATTTTCAACATTGTTGGACACTCGAACACCCACGTCGGCAAGTGGACTCGTGCCAACAATGTTGAAGGTGGCTCCTCTCGGGAAGTGAGATTGCAAAGTCAGCCCCCACGAACCTTGACAAAGAACGAACACGATATTACTGTAGCGGACATGCTACATATGTAGCAACCAGCAAAGGACGACGATCGTTGAACAACTTCAAAGACCTCCCACAGCTCAGCCCGACCGAACTCGAGGTGATGAAGATTCTCTGGGAGGCAGACGGTCTGAGCGCGCGCGAGGTCCACCAGCGGATCGGCGACCACATGGACTGGGCCTACTCGACGACCCGAACCACGATCGAGCGAATGGTCCGCAAGGGCCTGGTCAAGAAAAATGTTTTTCACGGCCTGCACCTCTACACGGCCTCGGTTTCGCGGGCCTCCGGTCTCGCCCGGATGGTGCGGGACTTCGCGCGCCGGGTGCTCGAGACCTCGCATGTGCCGGTGGTGTCGCTTTTCGCCGACAGCGGCAAACTGGACGACGACGAAATCGACGAACTCAGCCAGCTGCTCGATGACCTGGACGGTGGGGAGGTCTAGATGACATTGAACGTCCCCGGCGCCCTCGAGAATTAGATCGGTCAATCCCGCGGATTTCGTGGTGGAGTGGAGACGATAGCCGGTTGGAGATTTCGGATTTCGGATTTCGGATTTTTCTCAACCACTCCCGACTGATGATCAGCCGGTGGGCGGGCGGGTGGGACCGCGTGCGGTGGAGGTGCCCCAAAACGTTCAACGTTGAACGTTCAAACGTTAGAACGTTTGGTTCATCCGGAATTGCATGAGGTCGAGAAATGGACGGATGACATTACGGCGTCGGCGTCAGCGGCAGTGATCTGGGGCCGGGGCAGGTTTCAGCGACCGCGGCGCCGGCAGCCACAGTGACGGGGGGCAGCGCTCGGGTGCAGCGACCGTGGCATGGTCACCTCCGGGTCGTTCAAGTTCGTGAGTAGCCGGTGGGCAGCCGATGTCAAGGGCAAGCCGGGCCAGGGCCCCCGGTGCTTCGCACCCTTGACATCGGCTGCCGCACCGGCTCGAGGGGGGGCATGAACGACCCGGAGGTGACCATGTCCGACGCCCTCGCCAACACCAACCTCATCGCCCACGAGAAGGCCCTCGCGGCAGCGGGTGATGCCATTTCGCTCGTCCTGCGGGTGCCGGCTCCCCTGAAGTCGATTGCTGATCAGGTGATCCGCTCGGCAAGCTCCGTCCCGGCCAACCTCGCGGAAGGTCACGGCCGGTCCGGGCGCGATCGGGTGCACTTCTGGAGGATTGCCTACGCATCGGCCAAGGAAGTCGACAGCCACCTGCGGCTACTCGAACGAGCTGGGGTCGTCAACACCGGCAAAGTCGCAAGGGTGCTCGAAACCCTCGATCAGGTCCGCGCCATGACCTGGAGGCTCATCAATCCAAAGACCTGAATGACAACGATGTCGCATCTTGCCTGGTCTGGCCGCTGTCGCCGAAGACCGCCGCCGGCGCTGATCCTGCCCCTGTCACCCGTCGCCGCCCCGGTCGCTGGCGCTGATCCCTACACTCCTGATTTCGAACGCGGTCAGTGCCCATCTCATCAAATCCCGGATGAGCCGAACGTTTGATGTTGTCCTCAAGATCAGGGCGGCGTGCCCCACAAATGCCTCCCTTGTGGGGCAGCCGTCCCGGCTGCCTGGTGGGTCGAGGAGAATTCAAAATTCAAAACTGCGCGCTGATTCCCGCCCTGACTTCGAATTATCGCGGGTATATGATGTCCGCCGGGGAGGATCGGCCCATGCCCATCGTCGTCTGGCACAACTCTCGGTGAACGAAATCACGGCAGGCGGTCAGCCTGCTTCGCGAGCGTGGCGTAGAGCCCGAGATCGTTGACTACCTGAAAAACCCGCCGTCAGCCGCCGAGCTCGACCGGGTTCTCAAGGCGCTGAGAATGGAACCCAGAGACCTCATGCGCCGCAAGGAGGGTGAGTTCGCCGAACTCGGTCTGGCTGACGAGTCCCTCAGCCGCAAACGGCTGATCGCGGCGATGGTGGAGCACCCGCGGTTGATTGAGCGTCCGGTAGTGCTGTCAGGTGATCGCGCAGTTCTCGGTCGTCCCACCGAAAAGGTCCTCGAGCTGATCTGACTCAGGCCAGCGAGCGCCACACGGGTTCGATGCGGCCGTAGACGGCATCCCACGTGAAGTGGGCCAGTGCGCCCGGCATGGTGTGTGCGGGATCGCCCACGGGCGGCGCCTCGAGGGCCACGGCGAGGGCGGTCTGGAGGCGATCCACAAAGGCAGGCAGGTCTTGCAGACGGGGACGGTCGACGGTTTCCAGTCGCGGCAATTCGACCCTGGTCAACGCCTCGCCGAGCCTCGGGGCGAGCTCGTTTCTGATGCCGGCGAGATCGGTGGCCACCAGCCGGCAGCCGCAGGCGAGGGCCTCCACCAGAACCAGCGGCAGTCCTTCGTAGAATGACGGCAGCACGCAGACCGTCGCGCGCCGCGCGAGATCGGCGAGGGCTTGCTGGGCGAGTTGTCCATGCTGTACCACCGCGGGCGCCATCCGCTCCATGCGGACCCGAATCTCGTCGGCCTCGGGGCCGGAGCCGCCGCCGGCGATGTGGAGCTGGAGGCCGGGTCGTTCGCAGACGAGACGCTCGAAGGCGTCGAGCAGCCACGGCACGCCCTTGGCGGCGCTGTACTTGCCCACGTACAAGATGGCCGGTTCGGGATCCCGTGGACGCCCGCGGGCGTGGAAGATGTCCTCCCGGTAGCCGGCGCCCACCGTGTGGATGCGATCGGAGGCGATACCGAGGCGGTCGCCCAACAGCGCTCTGTGGTCGTCGTGGAGGACGAGAAAGGCTTCGTTGCGGGCGCAACCCCGGCGAACGCCGTCGGCCAGGGTCGGGCACAGCTCCATCTGCCGGAGACCGGTGGCGTGGCACTGGGTGACGACCGGGATCAGCGGCGCCACGTCCTTGACCAGCGCCGACATCAGCCACACGTGGTGGGTCTGGATGAGGTGCGGCCGGAAGCTCTCGATCAGGGGACCCAGGAGGTCCCTCCACGCCTTACGGTAGGCGGCGAGCCGGGTCTCGGAGAGATCCGAAAACCGGGTGCTCGGGTATGGCATGACGTCGCTCATCCCCGGGACCGCAAAGTCGAGCGGCGCGGTGCCGAACAAAAGGGGGTGGATCTGTTCCGCATCGAGCCCGCCGACATCGGGCCGCGGGTCGCCGGCCGGTACGCCGACCACCACCCGTTGCTTGTGGCCGGCCGCCGCCGCCCTGCGGACCAGCGAGTCGAGGGTGATTCCGCTCCCGGTCAAGGACGGACGTTGGGAGAGGACGTGGAGGATTCGCACGGAGTCATGATATTTGGGATTTCGGATTTCGAATTTCGAATTTTCGGAATGACCCTTTCCGCCCATCGGCATCCGGAGAATGCCTGGACCGTGTTTGACCAACCGTTAAGTCGCCCATTGGATGATTCAAAGCTGGCGTGGTGAGATGGAAAATCCGAAATCCGAAATCCGAAATATGGAGTATGAGAGGATATTTCCATGCAAAAAGTTCGCGACGATCTGCTGACTTTGTGGTTCGGTGACAACCCCGACGACTCCGCGGCCGCGGCCGAGAAGAAGAAGCTGTGGTGGGGCCACAGCCCCGAGACCGACGAGATGCTGCGTGACCGATTCGGCACGGCGTCGACCTCCGGTGCGGTGGGCATCCTGGACCACTGGACGGGTTCGCCGCGCGGCCGCCTCGCCCTGATCCTCCTCCTCGACCAGATTCCGCGCGCCATCCACCGCGGACAGCCCGAGGCTTTCGCCTACGACGCCGACGCGCGCCAGGTGGCGGCGCAGGGGCTGGCGTCGGGGGCGGACCGCCTGCTGCGGCCGATTGAACGGGTCTTTTTCTATATGCCGTTCGAACACTCGGAAGAGCTGGCTGACCAGGAACGCAGCGTCGCGCTCTTTGGTGAGCTCGCCGAATCGGTTCCCGATGGCGACCGCGAGGCCTTCGACTTTTTTCTCGATTTTGCGGTCCGGCACCATGCCATCGTCGCGCGCTTCGGCCGTTTCCCGCACCGCAACGCCATTCTCGGACGTCAGTCCACCCCGGAAGAGATCGAGTTTCTCAAATCCCCGGGATCTTCGTTTTGAGGCGTATCCGAGGGTTCTCTGATTCCGTCTTTGATTGCGCGCTTCCCGAGAGGAGCCACCTTCACCATTGTCTGCCCGAAGAATCCACCGACGTGAATATTCGTGTGTCCGACAATAGTGAAAATGGCACCTCCGCCGTACGCGGCTCGTTTCCGGGCGCTCTTCCCGAGGAGAAAGCCAGGCACGCGGCCCGTCGGCCGAGGCCGGATGCCAGGCACCTCCGCCGCACGTGGTCTTACCCGCCCTGAGCACTCGGACGCCCAATTTCGGTGGGGTGTTGGGCGGGAAATTCCGAATTCCGAATTCCGAATTCCGAATTCCTCTCTATACTGAGCCGATGACCGAGAACGAAACCACCCCTGATTCCTGCGCCGAATGCGGCGGCACCGGCTGGGTGCTGACCGAGAAGGACGGCGTCGAGTTGGTCCGGCGGTGCAGCTGCGCTGAGGGCCGGGTTCGCGAACGGCTGGTCGCGCAGGCGGGGATCCCGGCCCGATATCGGCACTGCACGCTAGATACCTTCCAGCTCTGGAATTCAAAAGACCCGACCCTGGCCAAGGCCAAACGCCAGGTCCAGGAGTTCGTCGATCTCTACCCGGCCGACGACAAGGGCCTGCTGTTGATGGGCTCGGTGGGTACCGGCAAGACTCATCTGGCGGTGGCGGCCCTGCAGCAGATCATGAAAGAGAAGCGTCCGGTGGTGCACGGACGTTTTGCCGACTTCACTTCCCTGGTGCTCGAGATCCAGATGACGTTCGACGGATCGGGCTCGAGCCGGGCGATTTTGGAGCCGCTGGTCGCGGCCGACCTGCTGGTTCTCGACGAGCTAGGCGCCGGTAAGACCACCCCGTGGGTGATGGACCTGCTCTACTACCTGGTCAACACCCGGTATCTCGAAGGGCGAGCCACCATCTTCACCACCAATTTCTCTGATCGCCCAAGGAACCACGAAGAATCACTGTCGGATCGCGTGTCGCAGAGAATCCGTTCGCGGCTTTATGAGATGTGCCGCCCGGTCGAACTGCGTGGAGAGGACTATCGTGCCGAGCAACTCGCCTCCCGTGAGGGGTTTCTGAACCCGTGAGGCGGACGGCGGCGATCTTCCTGACAGCGGCACTCGGAGGATGCGCCAGCGCACCGCCCGCCCAAACTCCGGCGCGCCCGTCGCCGATCCCGGTCGCGACCTCGGCGCCTTCGCCGACGCCGCCGCCGATGCCGACCAGGGTGCCCACGGCGCCGCCACCGGCGGCGATGCCCACCCGTGATATGGATCCGCCGTTGGTGCGGGTGCTCCTGACGAGATCGAGCGCACCGGTCGTCCTGCCCCAACCCGGGCGCGCGTACCGGCTGACAGTTGACTCCAGGAGTTTCTGGTTGTGGGGCCCCCTCGAGTTGGGGGTGTCCGCGGCTGGCCCGAGTTGGTGGCAGGTGGGCGCGTTCTCGGATGAAGGGTCGGTGTCCGCCGTGATCGCAGGAATCCAGCAGGGTCTGGGTACCGGGGTGCAGATCAGCCGGGGCTCGACAGCCACCGGATTGACGAGACTGCGCGTGCGGTGGACCGCGGGAGAGCCGGCGGACCCCGCCGCCGTCCTGGCGGGGCTCGGGTTCCAGGGAGCGTTTCGGGTAGCCGAATCCGGGGTCCTGAGAATCGAAGGTGCTGAAGGTGCGGTCGTCACCGGCGCGGGCGAGTTCGTCATCGAACCCGCCGGCGACTGGCCGGTGGCGGTGGGCGACCGGCGCTACCGGGGCATTCTGGTGGCGCGTGCGGTGGGGAACGAGACTCTCGTCATTAACCAGCTCAACCTCGAGCGCTATCTTCAGGGGGTGGTGCCGGCCGAGATGGGGCCCTCGCAGTTCCCCGAGCTCGACGCTCTCAAGGCGCAGACCGTGGCCGCCCGTACCTACACGGTGGCACACCTCGGCGATCACGCGGACGAGGGCTGGGACCTCTGCGACACCCCGGCGTGCCAGGTCTACAACGGCGTCGGCGTCGAGCATTCGTTGTCGAACCGCGCGATCGAGGAGACCGCCGGTCTGGTTGCAGTCTTTGCCGGTCAGCCCATCGACGCCATGTACACCTCGACCTGCGGCGGCCACACCGAGGACGCCTCGCTGCTTTTTTCGGGCCGCGCCCAGCCCTATCTCGTCGGGGTGCCATGCGCCTGGGAGCGCCCAATCCCGCTGGTGGGAATGGGCGCCGATGGCCCCTGGGTATCGACGGTCGATTTTTCGGCCGCGGTGGCCGGCGACGTGCTCAAACTGGCGCCGGGCGCTGCATCTGCCGAGGTGTTGCAGAATCTGCAGCGGTTTTCGGGCGGGGTGTCGCCGTTACCCGACATTACCGATACCGCCGGGTACGCCAAGGCACTCCTGGCGGTGGTCGGCGTTGAACCTCCGGAGGGGATCGCACCCACGGCAAACGGCCTCGAGCGTCTGCTCTTTCTCGCCGATCTCTACAACGTTCCCCTCGACCCGCCGATGACCGGGCTCGAGGGAGCCTGGCCGGCAGCGGCGGCGCTCGCCGCCCTCGAGCTGAGCGGAGAGATCGAGCGCGACTCCGGAGAGGCGGTCCCGCGACCGGTCGGTGGCGGGATCTTCCCGCGCCGCGCGGACCACGGCGAGGACCTTCCGATGCCGTTGCCCCTTTGGGAACGATGGAGCGGCGGGCATCGGCGCCGCGCCGCCGCCGAGGTGCTGCCGGGCACCCTTCTCGAACGGCTGCGGTACGGTGACCGGGTGGTGGCGCTGACCATCAGGGAGTCCGGCGGCGACGGCGAGGCGGACCGGCGCTCGGCGTGGCGCGAGTGGGTTCGCGAGCGTTCGTGGCCGGAGCTCGAGAGGTCTCTCGGAGTGTCGGGGTTGGAACGTCTGACGGTGACGGCGCGTTCCCCCTCGGGGAGGGTCATCGGTTTGGCGGCGGTGACCAGTTCGGGCTCGGTCAAGGAGTGGAAGGGCTTTGACGTGCGGCGGGCGCTCGACCTCCCGGAGACGCTGTTCAGCATGAATGTTCGGACCACGCCGGACGGCGAACGACGCGTGCACTTCCTGGGCAGAGGATGGGGGCACGGTGTCGGTCTGTGTCAGAACGGCGCGTATGGCCTTGCCCGGTCGGGTATGGAGTTCGAGCAGATCCTACAGCACTATTACACAGGGATCCAGCTCGTGCAGTGGGCGGGTCCGGCCAGGTGAGAACGAAGGGAGTGCCAGGGTGAATTTTGAACTGAGCCAGGACCAACAGGCCATTCGCGACATGGTGCGCGACTTCGCGCGCAGGGAGATCGCGCCGAATGCCCTCGAGTGGGATGAGAACCAGCACTTTCCGAGGGATCTCTTCGCCAGGCTCGGCGAATTGGGCATGCTCGGTGTGGTGATTCCGGAGGCCTCCGGTGGCGCCGGTCTCGGGTATGTCGAGTACGTTGCCATCCTCGAGGAAATCGGCGCCGCCGACGGCGCCGTCGGGCTCTCGGTGGCGGCCCACAACTCGCTGTGCACGAACCACCTGTACCTGTTCGGGTCCGATGATCTCAAACGGGAGTACCTCCCCAAACTCGCGAGCGGCGAGTGGATCGGCGCCTGGGGGCTGACCGAAAGCCAGGCGGGCTCGGACTCCGGCGGCACCCGGACCACGGCGGTGCGAGACGGCGACGAGTGGGTGCTCAACGGATCCAAGACCTTCATCACCCACGCCACGGTGGGCGATGCCGCCGTGCTGGTGGCTCGGACCTCCAAGGAGGGCGGGCACCACGGCATCTCGGCCTTCTTCGTGCCATTCGACCGTCCGGGGGTCACGCCCGGGAAGAAGGAGAACAAGCTCGGCATGCGCGCATCCGACACCTCCTCGTTGATCCTGGAGGACTGCCGGGTGCCGGCGGACCACCTGCTGGGCGAGACCGGTGAGGGTTTTGTTCAGGCCATGAAGGTGTTGGACGGTGGGCGCATCTCTATCGCGGCCCTGTCGGTCGGCATCGCCCGCGGCGCCCTCGATGCCGCCCTCGCCTACGCCGCGACACGGGAACAGTTCGGGAGGCCCATTGCCGCCTTTCAGTTGATTCAGGCCAAACTCGCCGACATGGCCACCAGCGTCGATGCGGCGCGGCTTCTGACCCAGCGCGCGGCCTCCCTCAAGGATGCCGGCCGAACCACCACCCGCGAATCGGCGATGGCCAAGGTCTACGCGTCGGAGGTGGCGGTGGCGGTGGCCGAGGAGGCGATTCAGATCCACGGCGGCTATGGCTACACCAAGGACTACCCGGTGGAGCGGGCGTGGCGCGATGCCAAGCTCTGCACCATCGGTGAGGGCACATCGGAGATCCAGCGCCTGGTGATTGCGCGAGAGCTCCTGAAGTCGCTGGAGACCACCTGATGGGAGACCGACCCGTGCTCGATCACATCGGCATCGCCGTCGAGTCGATCGCCGAGGGCCGTCGCCTCTATGAGGCGTTGGGGCTTGCGGTCGAAGGCGAGGAGGAGGTTTCCGCCCAGGGTGTTCGGGTGGCGTTCCTGCCGGTGGGCGGCGGGCGTCTGGAACTCCTGGAGCCGATGACACCGGACTCCCCGATCGCCCGCCACCTCGAAAGACGCGGCCCGGGCCTGCACCACATCTGCCTCAGGGTGGAGGACATCCGGCGGTCGATGGCCGACCTCCGCGAGCGAGGCTTCGAGCTGCTGTCGGAAGAACCGCAGCCGGGAGCCCACGGTTGTCTGGTGGCATTCGTCCACCCGCGATCAACGGGCGGCGTGCTGCTCGAACTGTCGCAGGCCGAAAGCGCCGACGGGGACTGAGGGGCGTATGGACGGCATCGACACCGGATCGCTGGTCATCGTGAACTGCGGCAACCCGCGCGAAAAGATGTGGGGATACGTGGTGCGGCTGGACACCTCCGGCGTGGTCATCCGCGGCCTCGAAATCGAGTCGTTGGACGACTGGCTGCGCCAGGAACGCTCGGGTGGCGAGCAATTGATCGGCCCCAGCACCTTCTTCGTTCCCATGCACAGGGTCGTCCGAATCGACCTCGACGAGAGCCGGGGCGCCCTCGAGAGTTTTGCCGACCGGTTCCGCGCCGCGTGCGGCCGCGATGTGTGCGATGTGCTGCTCGACCGTGACGGACGCGCCGAGTGAGGCTCGTGTCACCGGTCATCGCCGCGATCGCAGTCGCGGTCTGCACGCTGCCAGGCGTGGTTGATGCCCAGTACCAGGGGGAGGTGGACGTCGACGCGGTCGTTGTGCCGGTGACTGTGCGGAACAAGGCGGGCAGGGTGGTGACCGGTGTGTCCCGCGAGAAATTTCACCTTCGGATCGACGGCATCAAGGTCGAGATCCGTGATCTCGATCTCGAGAGTGATCTCCCGATCAGCTTGTGCTTCATCCTGGACACATCCGGTTCGATGACCGGCCGCAAGATGAGCGGCAGCCAGCAGCTCATCACGTCGTTCCTGATGCACCGGAGGCAGGAGGACCAGCTCGCACTGTGGACCTTCGGCAACGACCAGGTGATGGAAGAATTTCCGTTCGGCATGGGGTGGTACCTCCTGCCTCGGGTTCTCGAGACCTTGAAACCGTGGAGCACAACCGCCCTGTATGACATGGTGCTGAGGATCCCTGAGGCCCTCGAGAAGGCGCGCCACCATCGGCGGGCGGCCATCCTGCTCACCGATGGAATCGACAACGCGTCGCTGATCGGAGCCGACGAGGCCACTGCGGTGGCGCATCGTCTCGACACCCCGATCTACGTCCTCGGCGTCGAACCGCCGACCTCCTCAGAAGACGGGGGCCCGGCTTCCTATGAGGAAATCTTGACCGAGATCGCCGACTCCTCGGGCGGCCACTACCGGCGGATCCCGGCGGCCGAGAACATGCCCGAGGTCGTGGACGACATGCTGAAAGAGCTCTCCTCCCGCTATATCCTCACCTTTGTCACCTCGGGCGTCGGACAGGTCAAGTGGCGGACCATCGAGGTCACCGTCGACGGGTACCAGGCCACGACACGGTCGGGCTATATGGGGACGTTGCCCTGAGACCGTTTGTGTGCGTCCTTCCCGAGAGGATGCCGGGCACGCTGCCATGATGTTGAGGACAACGTCATGGCGGTTCGTTTGGCCCAATCGGACCGTGTGGCGAGATGTTGTAATACAATTATTCGGACAGAGAGTTTGTCGTTTCGAATCGAATAATTGAAAATCGGAGTGGTGGAGGTACATATGCGCAAGGCTCTTCTCGTACTGGGGATCTGTGTTCTGGCCGTGCCGGCCTGGGCGGGTGGCGGATACAGCCTCTTTGGCGCGTGGACTGAAATCAACGAAGACGCTTCTGCGCCGGGCGCAGGGATGCGTCTTTCGGTCGGCGGGCAGAACTGGGTCGGCGATCTGACCTGGACGTGGCTCCAGCAACAGGACGGCGTCAGCACCATCGCCGGATTTGAAGACAGTCTTCAGGTCATGCCCACCGATCTCGGTGTTCGCTACCTCTTCAACACGCAGGGGTCGTTCAAGCCCTACATCGGTGCCGGAGGGACGTTCTTCTACGTCAACCTCAACGATGGCAGCGCCGACAACACATTCGGTGGTTACGCCATGCTCGGTTTCAGTCTCGGCCAGAGTCGGACGAAGTTCTTTGCCGAGGCGATCTACCGGTATGGAAAAAGCGATGTGACGTACTACCTCACACCGGTCAGCACCGTGACGGGTTCGATGGATGTCGGTGGTTTCGGAGTCAACGTCGGCGTGGCTTGGGGTTTCTGATCAACCTCGATCACTCGTCCTCGACCACGACTGCGGTGCCGTAGGCGAGGAGTTCCGACGCGCCCTGCATGACCATGGAGGTCGCGAAGCGGGTGCAGATGATCGCGTTGGCGCCCAGTTCCTCGGCCTCTTCAACCATCCGGTCGATGGCCTGCTCCCGGGCCTCGGCCATCATCTTGGTGTACTCGGAGATTTCGCCGCCGACCAGGTTGCGGAGTTTGGCCATCACGTCCTTGCCAAGGTGACGCGCGCGGATGGTGTTGCCGCGCACCAGTCCGAGCGTGCGGACGACGCGTTTGCCCACGATCTGTTTGTCCGTGATGACGATCATCGCTCCACCTCCCGATAGCGGTCGGTCTTCGCCGCGGCGATGCGGTCCAGGACCACCGAGGTGAAGAGTAGAGCAAGCGCGCTCAAACCGCCAAAAACCAGAATCTTTTCGAAGAGGTTGGCCGGCGATTGCGAGAACTGCCACAGCCCGTAAGCGCTGACCGTCGCCAGCCACACCAGAGCCAGCACCCAACCGGTGCCCCGGGCCAGAAAGCTGGTGGTGCTCCGCGGCCGTTCGTCCCACTGATCGTCGTCAGGTTTCGAGAACTCGGTGGACATGGTTGCCTCCCTGATGGCCTGCAGGTCTGCCAGCAACCCGCGGCAGTGGACGCAGTCCTCGAGGTGAATCGTGACCTTCTGCTCCGCGGCCTGGGTCAACTCGCCGTCGAGATGTCCCGAAAGCATGGTCTCGTCAAATGCGCGGGGGCACTGATCAGGCATCTCTGACCTCCCCGGTGCTGGGCTGCTTGTCACGCACCAGATCGTGGAGGAGTCGGCGCGCCCGGTGCAGACGGGACATCACCGTTCCTCTGGGTATTTTGAGTGTGGACGCGATTTCCGCGTAGGCGAAATCCTGGTAGTCGCGGAGCACCAGCACCTCGCGGTAGCCTGATGGCAGCTCCTGCAGGCACTCCCAGACCAACCGCTGAAGTTGGCGCCGTTCCGCCAGAGCCTCGGGGTTGGGGCTCTCGTCCCTCGGTTCGAATCGTAAAGCGTCGTCGTCCGCGGGCTCGAGCGACTCTGTTCTGCGAATACGGTTGCGGCGGGCACGGTCGCGAACCAGGTTGCGGACGATTCGCAGAAGCCACGGACGGACCGGTCGGGTGGAGTCGAACCGCTCCAGCGACCGGAAGAACCGCACCATCGCGTCCTGGGCCACGTCGAGCGCGTCGTCGGGGTTGCCGATGAGCTGGAGGGCGAAGACGTAGGCCTGCTGCCGGCAACTGCGCGCGAGCTCGTCGAGGGCCGCCGTTTCGCCGCGCTGAGCCAGAACCACCGTCTGCGATTCAACCGGCAGATCGACCGCAATGGTTGCGGGCACGGGCTGACGGGTGGTCATGGCGACACTCACACCTCTCTTACGTTCGGCCGGGCTTCTGTATTCCAGGTTTCTTCCAGCAACTTCACGACGTTTTCATACCCGGCTCGGTCCACCGCGTCGAAGTGTTTTCTCGCGGTGCGAGTCGATATCGAGGACCCCGATCGGCGTGCCGGCCGCATCGTGGATGGGCACGACCACCTCGGATCTGGACCGTGCATCGCAAGCGATATGACCTGCAAAGGCATGCACGTCGTCCACGAGTTGGGTTGCGTCGGCGTCGATGGCTGCCCAACACACGCCGACGTGTTTCTCGAGCACCTGGCAGGCGACAGGGCCCTGGTAGGCGTCGACCACGAGGTCGCCGCCCTTGAGAAAGTAGAAACCGGTCCACGACACGCCTGTCACCTTGTGGTGCAAAAGCGCTGCGGTCGTTGCGCAGTGCGCCGTCCGGTCGTCGCACTTTGCCAGCAACTCTGCAAGTTGCTCGGCAATCGCTCGTAGCGTTTTCGTTTGCCGTCGTCATTCACGATCTTCTCCTACGCGTCCAAATGTCCCCGTCGGTGGCGGATCAGTTCGGCCGATCGGGTGGGATGGAAAATCCGAAATCCGAAATCCGAAATCCGAAATCGTGCGACTCACGATCACATCTCCTCCGGCACCGGGATCCCCAGCAGCTCTTCCAACAAAACCTGCATCTCGTCGCTGAACAGGGTGAAGACCGCCCTGCGAAGCCTCCGTTTGTCGTCATCGTCCTCGGGGACGACGGGATGGTTGTGATAGAGGCGGTGGAACAGCTGCGCCAGTTCGTGTGCATGCTGGGCGAGCAACGAAAATTCCAGGTTGGCCACCGCCTGGGCGACGATCTCGCGGCGGCGGGCCATTTGCAGCACCAGATCCCACAGATCGTCGTCCAGCTCGACTCCCGCGAGTTCGGCGATTTCGGAAGGCTCGAATCGGCCTTCGCCGCGCCGTTCGGCGAGCTTGGTGAAGATCTTCCGCGCCCGCACCGCCGAGTACTGGAGATAGGGACCGGTGTCCCCCTCGAAGGCGAGGGCCTCGTCGAAGTCAAAGGCCAGGACCCGGTTACGGGACTGGCGGGCCATCAGATAGCGCAAAGCGCCGACTGCGATGGCCTGCGCGCGGTCGGCCACGTCGACAGGCGCACCGCTGCCCTGGAGACGGCCGACGACTGCGTCTTCGGCGGCATCCACCAGCACATCGAGGAACTCGTCGGCCTTGACGCCGATGCCGCGGCGGCCCGACATCTCGACATAGGCCTTCGACATCTCCTCGTCGCTGAGACCGAAGGAGGTCTCGGTCCGCTCTTCGATCACCCGCACCGCGGCCGGCGTCAGGGCCACCATCTCGTAGGCGAAGTGGATCGAGTTGTCGGCCGCCTGCGGGTGGCCGAGCACTCTGACCGCCTCCTTGACGACCTTCTGCGGATAGGACTGGCGGACGTCGATGACGTTATAGACCCGGTCGCCCGAGCCGAAGGAACGGCCCGGTAGTTTCTCGTCGGTGGCCGAGGTGGTTTGCACAAGAAGGTTGGGGCCGCTGCCGTAGTGCACCGGCGCGGCGGGCCCGGCGCGGTGCCAGTCGGCGAAACCGCGGTATCCGAAATCGTGGCGCGAGCCGTCGCGGTCGCGCAACATGCCCAACTTCCACAGCTGGTAGGCGATGTCCTTGGCGGTGTAGGTGATGGTGCCGTTGGAGCGCACCAGGATCTTGTCGGGGTCGTCCATGTCGGCGAACTCGGGGCTCGCGGCGAGGGACATCACCCAGCACCCCGAGTTCTTCCCGACATCCTCGAGGCGGATGGCGCCGGCCTCCTCGAGCAAGACGAAGGCGCGGTCCCAGAAACCGAGCCGGATGATGTCGGACTCGTGCGGCAGCAGATCATAGGGCACGGCAAGACGTGCCATGGTGGCGAGGTGGCAGCGCACGTTGGCGTCGGCGATGGCGGCCGCGAGCCGGGCCACCGCGCGGCCATTGAACTCTTCGCCGGCGACCACCGACCCGCGCAGCAGGTGCAGGGCCTGGTCGAGCTCGAGATCGCCGAATCCGGCTTCGATGTGGTGCAGGATTTCTGCCCGGTGGGCGGTGAAGTCGGGATCTTCGACATAGCGGTTGGTGACCCGGGGATAGATCTCCCAGCACAGATCGTCGAAGTCGGATGTCGAGGCGGTGGGCACCACGTCCCCGGGCGCCCTTTCCATCACCTTTTCGATCAGCTCGTCGCGGCGGCAGGGCTCGACCCCGAGGCTGGCGGCGAGCTCGGTCTCTGGCAGGTAGAGCAGGCCCACCACCACGTCCGCCACCTGGACGCCGGTATCGTCGATATAGTTCTGCACCTCGACATCAGAACCGAGGTGGCGGAGGCAGCGCACCAGGATGTCGCCAAGCACGGCGTTGCGCAGATGGCCGATGTGAGCGGCCTTGTTGGGGTTGATATTGGTGTGTTCGACGATGGTTTTGGAAGCCACCGGCTCGATTGCGTCCGCCTCGCCCTCGAGGAGCCCTCCGAGGACCCGGTCGCGGTGCAAAAAGAGGTTGAGAAACCCCGGACCGGCGATCTCCACCCGAGCCACTTCGTCGGGCCACACCGCCTTTTCGGCGACCGCTTCGGCGATCTGCCGCGGCGCGCGGCGCAGGACCTTGGCCAACGGCAATGCGCCGGGCCAGGCGAGATCGCCGAGATCGCGCCGTGACGGCACCTCGAACACCACCTCCTCGGGGCGGTGGTCGAATTCGGCCTCGAGGGCGGCGGCAACCGCCTCCGCAGCGCGTTTCTTGATGGATTGCAGCGGCATCAGGCTCCTCCAGACTCGACGCGCGATTCTACTTCATCCGACACCGAGAAATCGTCGGGCGGTTCGCGGTAGGTGAGCCGGTCGTAGACGTCCCGCCGGTGGCCGATCTTGAGGATCCAGATCTCCTGGTCGCGGAGGGCGAAGATGACCCGCCAGTCGCCGACCCGGAGCGACCACAACCGTTGGGTGGTGTGGGCGAGGGGTTTTGCAGCCGACTCGGGGTGAACGGTCAGTTTGCGTTCGATGGCACTGCGAATTCGTTTCCGGGTCGAGGGGTCGAGACTGGCGATGTCGCGACCCAGGACCAACGGGTGGTAGAGCAGCCGATAAGCACTCACTCCTCAGCCCCAGACGTCGTCGTGCCCCAGCGCCTCCTCCTTTGAGAAACTCTCGAGGCGTTCTTCACCGGTGGCGGCCCAGTAGGTTTCCTCCTCGTCTTCGCGGACACGAAGCAGGATGTCGCGAACGACCAGGGAGATGGAGATGCCCTCGCTTCGCGCCTTCGAACGCAGCCATTTGAGGAGACCGAGGTCGATCACCGCGCTGATTCTCGGATTCTTGGCAGGCATGGATCCTCCGGCTGAAGTGTAGCACAAGTGCAGCACTACCGATTACCCGTGCCTCAGTTTGATTTTGTCTGGCTTGCCACAGCGGAGCCCGGGGGCCAAGCTGAATGTGCGGATCGTGTCCAACGTTGACGACCTTGAGGATATTTGTGGTGCAGGCGTCCCGCCTGCACGTGCGGGCGGGACGCCCGCACCACAATCGGATCCTGGAGGTTGATGATTGAAGTTTGGTGGGTTGAGGAATCCAACATCCAATATCCACTATCTGCGGCATCTGCGGTTGCTGCTGGGTGGGTGAATGGTGAATCCGAAGTTGGCCCTGAGTGCCTCGACCCTTGGCAAAAAAGTACTCCGGGGGTACCATGCCACCGCGCCGGTGCAGGTTTTCACAAGCACCGGCGTGAGTTCTGAATTGGAGACCTGTATGGCTGTCGATCTCAAGGGCCGGTCGTTCCTCAAACTGCTCGATTTCACTCCCGACGAGATTCGGTACCTGCTGAATTTGTCCGCTGATCTCAAGGCCGAGAAGAAGGCCGGCGTCCGCCGCCGCTCGCTCGACGGACGCAACATCGCCCTGTTGTTCGAGAAGCCCTCCACCAGGACCCGCTGCGCTTTTACGGTCGCCTGTATCGACGAGGGGGCCCACCCGGAGTACCTCGGCAAGGGCGACATCCAGTTCGGCAAGAAGGAGACCGTCGCCGACACGGCGCGGGTCCTCGGGCGGATGTTCGACGGTATCGAGTTTCGCGGTTTCGCCCACCAGACGGTGGAGACCCTGGCCGAGTATGCCGGCGTGCCGGTGTGGAACGGGCTCACCGACGATTGGCACCCGACCCAGTTCCTGGCCGACGTGCTCACCATGCAGGAGGAGTTCGGCGACCTCAAGGGCCAGACCCTGGCCTACGTCGGCGACGGCCGCAACAACGTCGCCAACTCGCTGATGGTGGGGTGCGCCAAGCTCGGCATGCACTGCCGGATCGTGTCGCCCGAAGAGCTCTGTTCCCGGAACCCGACCTGGCGGCTGCGGTGCGTGAGATTGCTGCCGCGACCGGTGGTTCGCTGATCGTGACGTCGTCGATCGAGGAGGGTGTGGCCGGGGCCGATGCCATCTACGCCGATGTCTGGGCGTCGATGGGGGAGGAGAGCCTGATCGCCGAGCGGATCAAGATTCTTGGCGGCTACAAGATCACAGAGAAGATGATGGCGATGACCGGCAAGCCCGGCACCATCTTCCTCCACTGTCTGCCGGCCTTCCACAACCTGGAGACCGAAGTTGCACGGCAGAACCCCGACATTCAGGAGGTCGAGGATGCGGTGTTCGAGGGGATCGCAATCGCGGGTCTTCGATCAGGCGGAAAATCGATTGCACACCATCAAGGCCGTGATGGTCGCGACCCTCGGGAGCTGACCCGAATAGTTCGAAACCGGATGAAGCGCGGCTACGACGGCCGCTGAGAAAGGACCCTCTCATGAAGAAAGTTGTTGTATTCGGAGCCGGACTGGTGGTTCGCGCTCACGTGCGGTATCTGCTCGACCATGGTTTCCACGTCACCGTCGCCAGCCGAACGGTGAGCAAGGCGGAGGAGATCATCGACGGTCACCCCAACGGGACCCCCATGGCCTATGACATCACCGTAGAGCCCGAGCAAGCTCGAGTCGATCATCGCCGACCACGACGTGGCGGTGAGCCTGCTGCCGTGGCAGTTCCACCCGCAGGTGGCCCGCGCCTGCCTCAACGTCGGCAAGCACATGGTGACCACGTCTTATGTCAAGGAGGACATGCAGGCCCTCGACGCCGAAGCCAAGGAAAAGGGGATCATCCTCCTCAACGAGCTCGGTGTCGACCCCGGCATCGACCACATGACGGCCATGCAGGTGATCGACCGGGTGCACGCCGAGGGCGGTGAGATCACCACCTTCCAGTCCTATTGCGGCGGCCTGCCGGCCCCCGAAGCCAACGACAACCCCTACGGCTACAAGTTCTCGTGGAGCCCTCGCGGGGTTCTCCTGGCGGGGCTCAACACCTCGCGCTACCGCCGCGAGGGAAAGGTTGTCGACGTTCCCGGGCCGGAGCTCTTCGACCACGTGTGGCCGGTGGAGGTGGCGATCGACGGCGTGCCGACCGAGCTCCAGGGCTACGCCAACCGCGACTCCATGCCCTACACCGAGGTCTACGGCATCGATCCCCGCGACGTCATGTTCCGCGGCACCCTGCGCTTCCCGGCCTGGTGCGCGATCCAGAAACAGACGGCTCGCCTGGGTTGGCTGCGCACCGACGGCATCGACGGCCTCGAGGGCAAGACCTACGCCGATCTCACGGCCCAGCTGGCCGGCGTTGACGGCCCAGCCGATCTCAAGGCGAAGTTGGCGGCACACCTCGGCATCGATGCCGACGGTCCCGAGCTTGCCGGTATGGAGTGGCTTGGGCTCTTCGGCAACGACCCACTGCCGGGACCGACGGCCCCGGTCGACATTCTGACCAAGCGCATGCTCCAGAAGATGTCCTACAACGAGGGAGAGAGGGACATGCTGGTCCTCCAGCACACCTTCGTCGCGGAATTCCCCGACAAGACCGAGCACATTACCTCGACCATGATCGATTTCGGCATTCCCGGCGGCGACTCGTCCATGAACCGCACCGTCGGCCTGCCGGCGGCGGTCGGGGTGCGTTTCATCCTCGAGGGGCGCTTCACCCAACCCGGCGTCATCGTTCCGGTAATGAAAGAGTTCTACGAACCGGCGATCGAGGAACTGACGAGGCTCGGTATTCACTTCGAAGACAACGTCGAGACGGTCGCCAAGGGATAGTTCTGAGTTTTGAGTTCTCAGTTTTGAGTTTTGAGTTCTACCCTCCCACCTCGAAATCCGGGGCAGGGAGGGGGTCAACTCAAAACTAAAGACTTTCAACTCAAAACTCTTCGGTGTGCGCTGCTAAGCTCCACCACCGTGAATGATGTTCTCCGCCACCGCGCCCTGATGGTCACGGGCTCGATCGACCGAGCGATCCTCCACCTCGGGGCGCCGGCGGCAATGGCGGCGCTACTCCAGGCCGGTTTCCTCGTCGTCGACACCTTCTGGCTCGGCAGAGTCGGACCGGTGGCGTTGGCGGCCGCATCCACTGCGGGATTCACCATGTGGCTGGCCCAGACCCTCGGCGAGGGCATGGCCTCGGGGTCGGGTTCGGTGCTGGCGAGGTCGGTCGGCGCCGCAGACAAGGGTGGCGCGAACCGAGCAGCTGCGGCCGGCCAGACCCTCGGGGTGTGGAGCGCGGCGATCGTGTCAGGTATTGGTCTGGTGTCGAGCCATGCAGTCTTTGTCTTCATGGGGACCGCGCCCGATGTGACCGCCGAGGGTCTGCGCTATATGTGGGTGATCCTGGCCGGGATGCCCGCCTACTTCATCTTCGTATGGATGTCGGCGGCGTTTCGGGCGGTTGGCGACGCCCGCACGCCGCTCAAGCTGCTGGCGGTGGCGGCGGCAGTCAACCTGGTGGCGGACCCGTTGCTGATCTTCGGGCTCGGACCGCTGCCGGCCCTCGGGGTGATGGGCGCCGCCATCGCGACGGTTGTCTCGTGGTTGGTGGCGGCCATTCGCGGGTGGGTCCTCCTCGGCCGGCTCGGCGTCAGACCCCCGGCTCTCGGTTTTTTGGTGCCTCCTCTGGCCGAGACCTGGGCATCCTTCCGGGTTGGCTTTCCACTGGCCATCGAGGGCGCCCTCTTTTCGTTGATCTACATCTTCCTGACCCGGGTCATCACCACCTTCGGCACCCCCGCGGTGGCGGCGCTCGGCGTGTGCCACAAACTCGAAGTGCTCAACTATTTTGTGTGCGCCGGCATGGGGGCGGCAGCGACCACCTTGGTGGGCCAGAACCTCGGCGCCGGAGACTCCCGCCGGGCCGTGCGCTGCGCCTGGCGGGCCCTGTTTCTGACCTGTTTGCCGGTGGGCGCCGTGACCGTGCTGCTCGTGGCCTTCCCGGAGGCGGCGATCGGCGTCTTTTCGAACGATCCCGGTGTTGTCGAGGCGGGCACGACCTATGTCCTGCTGGTCGGCCTCACCCAGCTCTTCATGGCCGCCGAGGTGGTTCTCCTCGGCGCGTTCGCCGGCGCTCAATGGACGGTGGTCCCAGCCGTTATCGAGATCGGCTTGACCGCGATCCGCGTCCCGCTCGCGATGTGGCTGGTCTCCAGGGGTTGGGGAGTCGAGGCGGTGTGGGTCGCAATCGCGTCGACCACGGTTGTCAAGGGCACCCTCCTGGCGGCGCTGTTCGCTCACCGCTACGGCCGCGGCAACGTTCAAACGTTCAAACGTTAGAACGTTTCAACGTTTCGTGGGATGTCATACAATGACCCCGCACACAGGAGGAAATCATGATCGACACCATTCAAAAGCACCTCGGAGACAATGCGTCGCTGCTCAAATACAAATGTACGGGCATTAGCAAGGACCAGCTCCATCTGCCGGGGCCGGATTTCGTCGACCGGGTGGTGGCCCTCAGCGACCGCTCGCCGCAAGTGATGGCGTCGCTGCAGCGGATCTTCAACACCGGTCGCCTGGCGGGCACTGGTTTCGTTTCCATTCTGCCGGTGGACCAGGGCATCGAACACTCGGGCGCGGCCTCCTTCGCCCCCAACCCGATCTACTTCGACCCGGAGAACATCGTCAAGCTCGCCATCGAGGGCGGGTGCAACGCGGTGGCCTCGACGCTTGGCGTGCTGGGGGCGGTGTCGCGGAAATACGCCCACAAGATCCCGTTCCTGGTCAAGATCAACCACAACGAGATGCTGACCTACCCCACCGAATACGACCAGACCCTGTGGGCCTCGGTCGAACAGGCGTGGAACCTCGGCGCATCGGCCATCGGCGCCACCATCTACTACGGTTCGGACAACTGCCGCCGCCAGATCATGGAGATCTCCGACGCCTTCCAGCAGGCCCACGAACTGGGCATGGCGACCGTCCTGTGGTGCTATCTGCGGAACCCGGCGTTCAAAAAAGACGGCGTCGACTACCACGCGTCGGCCGATCTCACCGGCCAGGCCAACCACCTCGGCGTGACCATCGAGGCCGACATCATCAAACAGAAGCAGGCCACCAACAACGGCGGCTACACCGCCATCGGTTTCGGCAAGACCAGCCCGCTGGTGTACGACACGCTGGTTCCCGACAACCCCATCGAGCTCACACGGTGGCAGGTGGTGAACTGCTACATGGGCCGCGCCGGGCTCATCAACTCGGGCGGGGCCTCAGGCAAGAACGACCTCGCGCAGGCGGTGGTCACGGCGGTGATCAACAAGCGCGCCGGCGGCATGGGTCTGATCTCCGGCCGCAAGAGCTTCCAGAAACCGATGAAGAAGGGCGTCACCCTGCTCAACGCGATCCAGGACGTGTTCCTCTGTAAGGATGTGACCGTCGCCTAGCAATTCAGCCCGCCGACCGGCTTGGTGGCGCGAATTGCGGCAACGCCCATCGCGGGCGACAGGATGCAGCCCGGGGCGTGAGCCCGGGTTTTCTGCAGTCAATGCCGCCTGTTTGTCCGTGCCCCATTGCCCCACGGCCCCATTGCCTCAGGCCCCAAGCCCCAAGTCCAAAAAAATTGCCCCCGCCGGAGAGGCGGGGGCAGGAGGAAGGGGAGGAAAGCCTGCGCGTGGCTACATGATCGCGTAGAGAGGCGTCTTCTCGCCGGATCGGATGGCTGCACCCTTGGCGGCCACAGTCGGCAGCGCACGGTAAGCGAAGTGGATCGCGGTCTGGACCTTGTTGTGGTAGAAGGCGGCGTCGGCGTTGTCCATGAGAAACGCCTTGTAGGCCTTCTTGTCGTCGGTGCCGACACCCTTCTCGGCGAGAATGGCTGTCAGTTTTTCCTTGGCGAGGAGGGCCTGCTCCATCAGGAAGTGGGCCCCGAGAACCGTGCCGACCATGTCGAGCAGCGGCGGCGCGTTGAGCAGGACCAACTGGATGGCATCGGGGCGTTTGGTCAGCTCCTTGGAGATCGTCTCGATCTGTTTGAGGGCCGCGGCCAGCATCCACGCCGGCTCCATCAGTTCGGGATCGCCCTTGGCCTTCTTGAAGGTGGCCTCGGCCATCCCCAGCAGCTCGCGGATCGTCTGGCCGTTGTTCATCGGCAGCTTGCGGGCGACAAAATCGAGGGCCTGGATACCGTTGGTTCCTTCGTAGATGGTGGCGATCTCGACGTCGCGCATGAACTGCTCGGCCGGATAGTCGCTGGTGTAACCGTAGCCGCCATGCACCTGCAGACACCAGTGGGTCACCTGGAGGCCCCACTCCGAGCACCACGCCTTGCAGATGGGGGTCAGCATCTCCACATAGCTGTGGTAGCGCTCGCTCTCTTCGCCCTCGGTGAGGTGGGACTTGTCGATGTAGTAGGAGGTTTGGTAGAGGATCGCCCGCATCGCCTCGGTGTAGGCCTTGGAACTCAGGAGCATCCGGCGCACGTCCGGGTGCTCGATGATCGGCACCTGCGGCGCCTCCGGGTTCTTCATCTCTTTCCAGCTGCGGCTCTGCAGCCGCTCCTTCGAGTACGAGAGCGCCTGTTGGTGGGCTGCTCCGGCCGCGGCGAGGCCCTGCAGACCGACGTCGATGCGGGCCGGGTTCATGAGGTGGAACATGAGCTTCATGCCCTGGAGCTCTTCGCCGAGCAGGAAGCCCTGGCAGCCGTCGTTCTGGCCGAAGACCAGGGTGCAGGTGGGCGAGCCGTGGATGCCCATCTTTTCTTCGATGTTGTTGGTGAAGACGTCGTTGGGCTCGCCCAGCGAGCCGTCGGCGTTGACCCGGATCTTGGGGACGATGAACAGCGACAACCCCTTGGTGCCGACCGGCGCGTCCGGGCGTGCGGGCGAGGACCAGGTGGACGATGTTGTCGGCGAGATCGTGGTCGCCGCCGGTGATGAAGATCTTCTCGCCGGTGATCGCGTAGGACCCGTCCTTCTGTTTGACCGCCTTGGTCTTCGAGGCGCCGACGTCGGAGCCGGCCTGCGCCTCGGTGAGGCACATGGTCCCGGTCCATTCGCCCGAGTAGAGCTTTTCGACGTAAAGCGCCTTGTGCTCGTCGGTGCCGAAGCCCTCGATCATGGCGCCGGCGCCGCGGGTCAGCATCAGAGTCAGTGACAGCGACACGTTGGCGCCGTTGAAAAACTCGTTGACCGCGGTGCCAACGGTTTCCGGCAGACCCATGCCGCCGAACTCGGGGCTTGCGAGGAGGCCGATCCAGCCGCCTTCGCAGATGGTCTTGAAAACCGGTTTGAAGGACTCCGGCAGGGTGACCTTGCCGTCGGCGTACTGTGCGCCGATGCGGTCGCCGTCCTCGTTGCACGGAGCCATCTGTTCCTGGGCGATCTTGAGCCCCTCGTCGATGACCATACCGATGTTCTCTTCGTCCCAGTCGGCGAATTTCTCCGCCTCGAGGATCTCTCCGATCTTGAGCCATTCGAAGAGCTGGAACTTGATGTCACGCACGTCTACTTTGTAATCCACAGCTGACCTCCCGGCGGGAAGATGAAAGGGGTTCTCAACATGAATGAACACTCATTCATTCTCTCCGAAGTGCGGCACGATTGCAAGGATTTTTTGTCAAGCTGCGGCAATTCCGGGGTGAAGGGCCGTGGAGCGGCCCTTCATCCCCGGAATTGCAGGGGGAGTGGGGCAGTGAGGCTGCGAAGAAGGTTCGAGAAGGCCAGAGGCCTCGTTACCTGATTGCACGGAAAGATCGTTCAGAAAGACGGTCCCGCTCGAACGCCGGGAAACCCTTCACCGTTCGTGCCGACCGGATGCCGTCTTTGACGGTTGTGCGATGCCCGAGCCTCGATACGAGTGGCTGTCTCGGTCGCACAACCTTAAAGGGGGCACTCACGGGCAAAGCAGCCGTGAGCATCGGGATGCTCACGTCGGCAGATCGCATCTGAAGGTGGGCCGAGGCCCACCCTACTTCGGACCCGCACTCGGGGGTGGCACTCCGGAAGCCGGTGTCCCGACGTGATCATCCCGATTCTCTGATCGATATTGCCCGTGAGTGCCCCCTTTGACAATGATTGGGCCCTTGGCGTGGACTCGCAATGACCTTTCGAGATCCCAACATTGTCAGAGACGGCACGTCCGGTGAACGCGGCTGGCGCCGTTCGTGACGCGCTCACCACCTCATAGCCCATAGCCCATTGCTCATCGCCCGAGTGGACGTGGACACAAAAAAGCCGGCCATGCGGCCGGCTTGTAGATTTTCGATGTGCGCGAGATCAGTTCCGACGCGGTCCGCGGTCGCGGCCACCGCCGGGGCGTCCGCGGCCACCGCCGGAGGACGACCACCGCGGTCTCCCGCCTCGGGGGACTGGTGTCGCGTTCCGGGATCTCCTCGCCGCGCTCCCGAGCTTCGTCCTCGAGGATGACGCGTCGTGAGAGCTTGATGCGGTCGTTGGCGTCGATGTCGATGATGCGGACCCTGAGCTCGTCGCCCTCGTTGAGGACGTCGCGGATGTCGGGGATCCGCTCGAGCGAGAGCTCGGAGATGTGGACCAGCCCGTCGCGGCCGGGGAGGATCTCGACAAATGCCCCGTAGGGCTCGATGCGGCGCGCGACGCCGTCGAATTCTTCGCCGATCAGCGGCTGCTTCGTCAGGCCCTCGATCATCTGGATGGCCTTCTGGGCAGCCTCCATGTCGGCGGTGGCGATCTGGACGGTGCCGTCGTCCTCGACGTTGATCTTGGCGCCGGTGGTGTCGACGATGTGGCGGATCATCTTGCCGCCGGGGCCGATGACGTTGCGGATCTGATCGACATCGATCTTGATCTGGATGATTCGGGGGGCGAACGGCGAAATGTCTTCGCGACCTTCGTTGATCGCCGAGGCCATACTGTCGAGGAGCTGGAGGCGGCCCTTGCGCGCCTGTTCCATGGCTTCTTCGAGGATCTGGCGGCTCGAGTCCCTCGACCTTGATGTCCATCTGCAGGGCGGTGATGCCGTTGGCGGTACCGGCGACCTTGAAGTCCATGTCGCCGTAGTGGTCTTCCTGACCTGCGATGTCGGTCAGAACGGCGTATTTGTCGCCTTCGGAAACCAGACCCATGGCGATTCCAGCCACCGCGCCCTTGAGCGGGGCGCCGGCGTCCATCATCGACATGGACCCGCCGCAGATCGAGGCCATGGACGAGGAACCGTTGGATTCCAAGATGTCCGACACGATCCGGAGGGTGTAGGGGAACTCCTCCGGGCTCGGGAGCACCGGCAGGAGAGCACGCCGCGCCAGCGCGCCGTGGCCGATCTCGCGCCGGCCCGGACCGCGCAGAAACTTCGCCTCGCCGACCGAGAACGGCGGAAAATTGTAGTGCAGCATGAAGGCGTTGCGGGAGTTGCCCTCGAAGGCCTCGATAAGCTGGGAGTCGTCCGAGGTGCCGAGGGTGCAGGTCACGAGGGCCTGGGTCTCGCCGCGGGTGAAGAGGGCGGAACCGTGTGAACGCGGCAGCACGCCGACTTCGCAGGTCACCTGGCGGATCTGGTCGAATGCGCGGCCGTCGAGCCGTTTGCGCTCGATGAGAATCGTCTCGCGGGTGATCGCCTTGACCATCGAGTGGAAGATGTTCTTGACCCACGAGGTCTTCTCGTCAGCTTCCTCTGGGGTGAGTTCGGCGAGCGCCTTTTCGCGCACCGCGTTCGCCGCGTCCTTCTGCTCGAACTTTCCGCGAACGTTGAGGGCCTCGCGCAGTTCGTCGGTCCAGCGGCTGCGGATGGACTCGGCGAAATCGGCCGGCCACGGGTCGGCCGGGCTCTCGAAGGGCATCTTCACGACGTTGAGCTCGGCCACGAACTCGCGCTGGAGGGCGATGATCTTCTTGATCTCGCGGTGGGCGAGATCGAGCGCATCGAGGATGACCGACTCCGGCAGTTCGTTCGCACCACACTCCACCATCGCCAGCGCGTCGTCGGTTGCGGCGACCGTGAGGTCGAGATCGCTCAGTTTTTGCTGCTCATACGTGGGGAAGACCACCAGTTCGCCGTCGACGCGTCCGACGCGCACACCGGCGATGGCCTTCTCGAAGGGGATCTTGGCCGACATCAGGAGGGCCAGTGAAGCGCCCGAGATGCCGTAGATGTCCGGGCAGAATTCATTGTCGGCCGAAATCACCCAGGCGATGACCTGGGTCTCGCGGTAGTAACCATCCGGGAACAGCGGTCTGAGACCGCGGTCGATCAACCGGCAGGTGAGGATCTCCCGCTCAGTCGGTCGTCCTTCTCGTTTGAAGAAGCCGCCGGGTATGCGGCCGCCGGCATAGGTGTTTTCGCGGTAGTCCACCGTCAGGGGCAGGAAGTCCACCCCCTGGCGCTGACTCTCCTCGGAGCACGCGGTGACGAGAACCATGGTGTCGCCCATCCGGAGGACGGTCGATCCGTCCGCCTGTTTGGCGATCTTGCCGGTCTCGAATTGCAGGGTCTTGCCGTCGATCTCGACGGACTTCGTGATGACGTTCATTCGGTTTTCCAATCTTCAGGCGCGCGTCACCAGACCCTCTGTTCCGCCGCCTGAGCGGCAAAGAGAAGGTCCGATGCGCATCTTCCTGGTAAGTTCAGCGGCTTAGCCTCGGAGTCCGAGGCGTTCCACCAGCTCCCGGTAACGGGTAATGTCCTTCGCCTTCAAATACTCGAGAAGACGACGACGGCGGCCGACAAGACGCAACAGGCCGCGACGGGAGTGAAAGTCCTTCTTGAAGCTCTTGAAGTGCTCCGTCAGGAACTGAATCCGGCGGGTCAACAGCGCAATCTGCACCTCCGGCGAACCGGTGTCGTTCGGGTGGGTGCGGAACTCGTCGATAATTGTCAGTTTCTGGGCGTCAAAGTGACTCATCCATTCCTCCACTGTCCTCCGGTGGCGAGGAGGCACCGGTACGTTAGCAGGTAGCTTGTAATCTCGCAACATTTCGGCGTCTTCATCACGCTATTTCCGGTGGGACCGAGCCGCCGGTCGAACCCCCGAAGACCATCTCCGGGGCGATATTGAGGGTGCGCCCCCGGGCCAGCACAGCTCGCACCGTGCCGATTCCGAGAAGGCGTTTGTCGGCGCTTCGAATGACCACGTTGGCGCCGTTTTCTAACTCGGTCTGTCCAGGGTTGAAGACAATGATCTCCTGGCCGTTGACAAACCTTTCGGCTGCGGCGCTGTTGAGGTCGATCTCGGCGAACGGCAGGGAAATGCTCTCGATCGGGACCCAGGCCGAGCTGCCGATGACGTCCTCGGGCGTCTCTGCCGCCTGGAGTGCGTCTTGGGTGAAGGCCTCCGCGGCGGTGTAGGGCCCGATGGAGGCGCGGTGCAGGTGCTGGAGGTAACCGCCGCAACCGAGCTCGATGCCGATGTCGTGGGCCAGGGATCGGACATAAAAACCGGTCGAGGTGGTGGCGTCGACAGCGAGAACGTCCGGGGCCTTCGCCTGCATGCTGATTTCTTCGACGCGGACGGTCTTGGGCTCAAGGTGGATCTCTTCGCCGTTGCGGGCGAGTTCGTAGAGTTTCTTGCCCTGGACCTTTTTTGCCGAGTAGGGTGGCGGCACCTGATCGATCACGCCCGAGAACTGCGCCGTCAGCCGGGCGATGACGTCTTCGTCGAGGGCCGGCGGCTCGACCTGGGGGCCGGTGGCCTCGCCCTCGCTGTCGTAGGTCGTCGTCGCGTGGCCGAGACGGATCTCGCCCTGATACCTCTTGTCCCATTTGAGCAGGAACTGTTGCAGACGGGTGGCCTGGCCGACGCACAAAAGCAGCAGGCCCTCCGCCAGCGGGTCGAGGGTCCCGGTGTGGCCGATGCGGCGCTCGCCCAGGGCCTTGCGCGCCATATCGACCACGTCGTGTGAGGTTGGACCGGCCTTCTTGTACACCGGCAGGAGCCCGTTGAAATTCGACGGTCGGCGGCGGCTCACAGATTCTCTCCGAGGGCCGCCGCCACGGCCGATGCCACGTCCTGCTCCACCTGTGAGAGTTCGCCCTGAATAGCGCACCCCGCCGCGTTGACGTGGCCGCCGCCGCCGAAGGTCTCGGCGACCGCACGGACGTTGACGTCGCCTCGCGACCGCAGGCTCACCCGGACGACGCCGTCTTCCCACTGTTTGAAGTAGGCGACGGCCTCGACGCCGGCGATGGAACGGGGGATGTTGACGATCTCCTCGGTGTCTTCGGGGCCGGCGCCGGCGCGCTCGAACGCGCCGCGGTCGGCGGAGATCACGGCAAGCTTGCCGTTGCATCGAATCTTCAGGCTCTGCAGCGCCTCGCCGAGCAGGCGGACCGAAGCCAGGCTGCGGTGATTGTGGACCCAGTTGGCCACCTGCGCCGGCCTGGCGCCGACATCGACCATCTCAGCTGCGGCGCGGAAGGCGCGGCTGGTGGCGTTGGAGTAGCGAAAATCGCCGGTATCGGTGGAAAGGGCGACAAAGAGATTGGTGGCTGCCTCGGCGGTCGGCACCAGGCCCGCCTCGCCGTACATCAGCCACACCATTTCTCCGACCGCGGGCGACTCCTCGTCGAGGAAGTTGACGACCCCGTAGGCGGGGTTGGCGGGGTGGTGGTCGATGTTGAGGATCGGCACCTGGGTCAATCCCTCGAAGCCGGTGCGGTCGAGACCGGGGCACTCAACGGTGATCACGAGATCGTAGGCCGACGGGAAGTCCCCGGGCAGTTCGTCCGCCACCGATATGTCATCGGCGCCGGGCAGGTTGCTGAGATTGGCCGGCGTACGGTCGCGATTGACGATGACGGTCTGCACACCGAGTCGGCGGGCCATCTCGGCAAGCGCGAGCTCCGAGCCGAGGGCATCGCCGTCCGGGTTTCGATGGCAGGTGATGAGCACCCGGTAGGCTTCTTTGAGGCGTCGGACGGCTTCCGCGGGGTGCGTGCTCTTGAGGCTCACTGGTCCTCCTCGGTGCCGGGGGGTGTGGTGTCATCGCCGGGCAACAGTCCCTGGTCGGCGAGGCGGTCGAAGAGCCGTTCCATACGGTCGCCGTACTCGTAACTGGTGTCGCGGTGGAATTCCAGGGTCGGGCACGATCCGCAGCCGCATCGTCTGTCCGAGCCTCCGGCGCATGAATGACCCCGCCGCAGCACAACCGTCTCCCGCCTGGCGCTCGCGCTCCTCGTCGCCGATGAGGGAGAAGTAGACCCGCGCCTTGGATCGGTCGGGCGAGAGCTTGACGCCGGAGATCGTGACATCGGTGAGCCGCGGGTCGTTGACCTCGAGGCGCAGCAACTCGGACAAGGCCGATCGAATCTCGCCTTCCAGCCGCGCGTTACGTCCGTATGATTTTTCCTGCATTTCGGGTCCTTCCGCGCAACGTCACACCTGGATGACGTCGACCTCCCAGCTCAAGACGTGGCCGCTCCAATGGCTGTTGATCGTCGCCTCGACCCTCTGGAGCCGTGCCTCGGCGTCGACGTGGCTGGTCGACAGCGCGCAGATCGCCAGGCGCGCCCTTTGGTGGAGATCCTGGTGATCGGCCTCGATCACCAGCACCTTGTGCCGGTTTCTGATTTTCTCAACGAGGCTGCGGACAGGGCCGCGTTTCGCCTTCAAACTCCGCGCCTCGGGAACGTGCAGTTCCACGTGAGCTACGGCTACGTACGTTTCACCACTCAAAATTCTGCCAATCCGGAATCCGGTGCGTCGTGCGTCTTCTCCAGATCAGAGTTCGGGCGCGATCTCGACCATTTTGTAGGCTTCGATGATGTCGCCTTCCTTGATGTCCTGATAGCGTTCGAGGCCGATACCGCATTCGAATCCCTGGCGGACTTCGGCGGCGTCGTCCTTGAATCTCCGCAGCGAAGCCAGGTCGCCCTGGTGGATGACAACGTTGTCTCGGAGCAGCCGGATCTTGGCGTTGCGGGTGATGACCCCTTCGAGAACGTGGCTGCCCGCGATCGAACCGATCTTCGGAACCTTGAAGACCTCCCGCACCTCGGCCCTGCCCAGCTCCTCTTCTTTGTACTCGGGTTCGAGCATG
Source organism: Candidatus Sulfomarinibacteraceae bacterium (assembly GCA_963714885.1). GTDB lineage: Bacteria > Acidobacteriota > Thermoanaerobaculia > Thermoanaerobaculales > Sulfomarinibacteraceae > Sulfomarinibacter. Next base: position 86,526 of record CAVQQV010000010.1, read on the forward strand.
CCGACCATGGCCTTCCTGACGTCGTCCACCAGATCGTAGATCACAGTGTAGAGGCGGATGTCCACCTGCTCGGTCTCCCCGAGATCCCGGGCCGTGCGCTCGGGCCGGACGGAAAAGCCGATGACGATGGCGTTGGACGCCGATGCCAGCATCACGTCGTTGGTGGTGATGGCCCCGACAGAGCCGTGGAGGATGTTGATCTTCACCTTTTCGGTGCTCAGGCTGATCAGGGTTTCGCGGAGCACCTCGACCGAACCCTGGACATCGGCCTTGATCACGATGTTGAGCTCCTGGGTCTCGCTTTCCGCAATCGAGTCGAACAGGTTTTCGAGTGAGATCTTCCGGCCGGAGGTCATATTCTCGTCGCGGTCCCTCTGGCTGCGGTAGCTGGCCACCTCGATCGCCTTGGCCTCGCTCTCGGTGCCCTGCAGGACATCGCCGGCGGCGGGAATGACTTCGAAACCGGTGAGCTCGATCGGGTCCGACGGTCCGGCAACATCGATCCGTGCGCCGGTGTCGTCGGCAATGGCGCGAACACGGCCCCACGTGGACCCGCAGAAGAAGTAGTCGCCGACCTCGAGCTTGCCCTGCTGGATGAGGACGGTGGCGACGACGCCGCGGCCCCTCTCCTTGCGGGCCTCGAGGACGATGCCGCGCGCGGGGCCCTCGGCCGAAGCCTTCAGGTTCTTCATCTCGGCCACCAGCAGGATCACGTCGAGGAGATCGTCGATTCCCTGGTTCTTTTTGGCGGACACATCCACCGACGGGACCTCGCCGCCCCACGACTCCACCAGGACTTCATATTCGGCAAGTTGCTGCTTGACCCGATCCGGGTTGGCGTTGGCTTTGTCGATCTTGTTGATGGCGACGATCAGCGGCACGTTGGCCGCGCGGGCGTGTGTGATGGCCTCTTTGGTCTGGGGCATGACGCCGTCGTCGGCGGCGACCACGAGCACCACGATGTCGGTGACCTGGGCGCCGCGGGCGCGCATCTGGGTAAAGGCCTCGTGGCCGGGGGTGTCGACGAACACCACGGCCCGCCCGTCGGACGACTCGATGCGCGAGGCGCCGATGTGCTGGGTGATGCCGCCGGCTTCCTGCTCGGCAATCCGACTCGATCTGATGGCGTCGAGGAGGGAGGTCTTACCGTGGTCCACGTGGCCCATCACCGTCACCACCGGCGGGCGCGGGAGCTGCGGGCCCACTTCTTCCAGGCTCTCCTCACGTTCGTACTCCATGAGTTCCTCGGCCGACGCCACCATCGCCTCGATCTCGAGATCGGCGCAGATCTCCTCCGCCAGCTCGTGCGGCAGGGATTGGTTGGTGGTGACCATCATGCCCTTTTGAATCAGCAGCCCGAGCAGTTCCTTGGCGGTCACATTGAGCTTCTCGGCGAGCTCCCGGGCGGTGACCATCTCGGAGAGGATGATCGGCCCTTCCGGCTTTTCGCCGTCCTTGAACTGAATGGTCCTGGTCGGTTTGGGCGGCGCGGTACGGCGATCGTCGTCCTGGGGACGCCGCCGGCCTTTCTTGGTCGGACGCCCTCCGGTGGGACGCGGCGCGGGCCTGGCCGTGCCGCCGCCCTCTTGCTGACCCTTGAGTTTCTGCTCCTCGAACTTGTTGAGCAGGTCGCGGATCTCTTTGGCGTCTGCGGCCGATTTCGCCTTGCGGCCGGCGGTCTTGGTGTCCGCAGCCGCCTCCTTACGCTGTTTCTCGGCCTTTTTCTGTTCCGTCAGCCGCTGCCGGATCTCGTCCGGAGACAACTCGCGAAGGCTCTGTTCGAGCGGTGTTTTGGCACGACTCGGACGAACTCGTTTCGGCGAGTGCTCCTCTTCCTCGTCGCCCCGCTTGGCCGTCAGCTCCTCTTCGGTGACCTCGACTTCGGGTTTGACCTCGATGTCCTCGTCGCCGTCGTCTTCGTCGCCCTCAATTCCCTCGCCGACGAGTTCTTCGACCTCAGGCGCTGCTTCCAGCCCGGTCTCCCCGTCAGCAACTGCCTCGACGGCGACTTCGGCCTCGATGTCCTCATCGTCGGTTTTGAGGTCTTTCTCGGTGATGACCTCTTGGATCTCCTTGTCGGTGTCCACCACCTGGCGGCGGCGGCGACGGGCCAGACGGTCCTTGGCGGAGATCGGGGCGGTCTCGTCTTCCTTCGGCTCGCGGCGAACGATCACCTCGCGCGGGCGACGTTGCAGGGTCTCACCCGTGATGATGGACCGTACCGTCGTAAGATCGAGGGTGTCCTCCTCGCTGCCCACCGTCACGCCGATAGAGCGCAACTTGAAAATCAGCTCGGTCGCTGAGATTCCCATGGTGTGTGCGAGGTCGACGACTCGGAGTTGCTGCATACGATCACTCCTCCCCGACGACGGATTCCGCTGCGTCGGAAAGACTCTCCTCGAGCGTCTGGTTGGCCATGCCGAGGAGTTTTTTTGCGGTTACGGGTCCAATGCCCGGGATGTTGGAGAGCTCGCCCGCATCGCGCGCGAGGAGGTCTTGCACCGTGTGAATACCGTGACCCTCGAGACGTTCGCGGAGGCGGTCGGTGAGCATTTTCATCTCTTCGAGGGGAACCAAATCGTCGTACGACACCGGAGTGCCGACTGACGCGAGTTCGGGAATCTCGTCCTCCTCCGAAATACCCTCCATCTCGCGCAGCATCGAGGCGAGGGCCGAGGCGAGCTCGTCCTTGACCGCCTCCTGGCTCTTGATCTCGATCCGGCAATTGAGCAGCTTGGAGGCCAACCGCACGTTTTGCCCGCGTTTACCGATGGCCAGGGACAGCTGTTCGCTGCCGACGATGACATCGAGCACGACGTCTTTGCGCTCCTCGGTCATGGGCTCGCCGTTTTCGTCGAGCACCTGCCGTCCGTCTTCGTCCCGAACCACGGCGGTCACGTTTTCCTCGCGGACCGCAACCCGGTTGATCTTGGCGGGCGAAAGGGCATTTTGGGCAAAGGTGACGGTGTCGCTGTTGAAGGGGATGATGTCGATCTTTTCGCCCTTGAGCTCGCGGGTGATCGCCTGCACGCGCGATCCCTTGAGACCGACGCACGCACCAACCGGATCCACGTCGGAATCTCTCGAGGTGACGGCGACTTTGGCCCGCTCTCCGGGCTCGCGAACGCACCGTTTGATGATCACCGTGCCGTCGTAGATCTCCGGCACCTCCATCTCCAGGAGCTTTTCGAGGAGCACAGGCGAGGTCCTTGACAACACGACCTGTGGGCGGTTGGCATCCATGGTGATGTCGACCACGACTGCGCGAACCCGGTCGCCCTGGCTGTAACGCTCGTGGCGGACCTGGTGGCTGCGCGGCATGACGCCCTCGGTGTCGCCGAGCTCGACGATGAGAGCGCCGCGGTCCATCCGTTTGACGATGCCGTTGATCATGTCTCCGACGCGGTTCGAGTAGTTGCGAAAGACGACCGCCCGTTCGGCCTCGCGGACTCTTTGGAAGAGCACTTGCCGTGCGGACTGCGCGGCGATGCGACCGAGGACTGACGTGTCGAGGGGCCGGAGCTTGACGATGCCGCCGATTTCCGCGGTCGGATCAATGGCGAGCGCCTCTTCGAGGCTGACCTCGATCTCTTCGTCCTCGACCTCCTCGACGACGTCGCGAGCGGTCCACGACTCGACCTCGCCGGTCTCGATTTCGATCTTGGTGAAGACGTTGCGTTCCTTGTAGTGTTTGCGCGCGGCCGACGAAATCGCCTCCGCAACCGCATCCACCAAAGTGTCGGCCTCGATGTCGCGTTCAGCGGCCATCTGGCGAACGAGCATGTTGATATCGAGCTTCATGAACGGGTTTTCCCTTCCTTCATGATCGAGTTCCAATCTACCTCGAGGCGAGCTTCGAAGATCTCGTCATACGGCAGATTCACTTCATGGCCGTTGTCGGCGACGAGACGCACGAGTCCGTCGTCAGACAACTCCACGAGCTCGCCGCTGATGGCCCGGTGCTCGCGATAGGTCGGTTTCATCCGGATCTTGACGCGGCGGCCGGCAAAACGTTCGAAGTCGGCCGTGGTGTAGAGCTTGCGTTCGAGACCGGGGGAGGAGACCTCGAGGGTGTATTGATTCTCGATCGGATCTTCCACATCGAGAATTGCCGATGCCTGGCGGGACACCGACGCGCACTTCTCGAGGCTGGCGCCGTCCGGACCGTCGACCACGAGGCGCAGAATAGTCTTCGGGCCCGAGCCCACGACCTCCGCCGCGAGCAGCTCGAGCCCCTCATCCGCCGCGACTGCGGCGAGTTGGTTCTGTACTGCCTGATCGATCTTCATTTGGCTCCTCGCTGCAGAAAAAAAAGTGGGCCACGGGCCCACTTCCCAGTCGAAAGCAGCAGCCGGTTTTATAGCACATGGGCGCCCGGAGCGCAAGGACCAGCGCCCCCATCCAGGAACGCTTTACCGGCTCCGTGGAGTCGGGGTTTGATGCTAGATGCTGGATGCTGGATGCGGCGGAGCGTAGCCCGCGAAGCGAAGCCGGATCCGGCCGACCACCCGGATCCAGGTCACAGGGTTGGATACAGCTCTGAAGGTGGGCCAAGGCCCACCCTACGAGCCCGCTCGACACCTGGGTCCGAAGTAGGGTGGGCCTCGGCCCACCTTCAGACCCGCCGCGGTTGGGCGAAGCCTGAATTTGAACTCGAGCCGACCAAGATGCCCGTCCTGGATCACGAATGATCCAGCATCCAAATCCCGATCCGGCCTACAATATCCGGATGTCGTGGATCGTTGACGAGATTGTGGCGCGCGGGGGCGCGGTGCCGTTTGACAGCTTTATGGATCTGGCGCTCTACCACCCCGTCCACGGCTACTACTCGTCGGCTCTCTCCCCGCTACGGGCGCGCCGCCGACTACCTGACGGCCCCCACCGCATCCGGCGTGGTATGCACGGGTCGTGGCACGCCTGCTGCGCGGTCTCGCCAGTGCGACCGGGCCGGTGCGGATCATCGATCTGGCGGCCGGCGACGGCAGCTTTTTGGCCGGTCTCACCCAATCCCTCGGCGGAACGACAGCTGTGGTGATCGATGGCGCGGTGGCGGTGGAGCGGTCCGGCGCCATGCGGCAGAGGATCCTCGATCGAGTCGGGGGCTCGACGGTCTGTGTCAGCGATCTTGGCGAGATTGGAGCAGCCTCGGGACCGACGGTGATCCATGCATCGGAGCTCTACGATGCCTACCCGGTTGCACGGGTGGTCGGTCGGGACGGCGGTCTCCGGGAGATGTGGGTCACCGTTGAGAAGGGAATCCTGGCCTGGTCGGAGCGCCCACCCCGCGACGAGGTGACGGCGTACTTCGGTGGCCACGGAGTGGTGCTCGAGGAAGGTCAGGTCGCCGAGGCCAACCTGGGAGCGGTTGCGTCGCACCGGGATGCCCTACGAGTTGCAGGATCCGACGGGCTGATGCTGGTGCTCGATTACGGCTACGAAACCGCCCGCCTCTACAACCCCCGCGGGCGCCGGGGCGGTTCGCTGGCGACATTTCGGCGGCACCGGGTCGGCCGCGATCCGTTCGAGGCCCCGGGAGAGACCGATATCACCGCCCACGTCAACTGGGACGACCTCCGGGCCGCCGGCCGCGAGGAGGGCTGGGTGGAAGTGGGGCTGTGGCCGCTGGCCGAGTTTCTGGTGCGGGCGGGGCTGGCGGCGGAACTGGAGGAGCGGGGTCTCGGTATGGAGGCTGAGATCGACGCCGCCACCTTTTCGGCGCGACAGGAAGTCAAAAGGCTCCTCGATCCGGATGGCATGGGGTCGGACCTCAAGGTGCTCGTGCAGGCCAACGGACGCATGGTCGACATCGCGAGCAGACTGCTCGCGATGTCGACCGAGTTTTGAATTTTAATTTTGAATTTTGAATTCCATCGCAATGACCTTCCGACAATAAGCGTTCGAGTGCTCAGGGTGGGTGAAACAATGTGCGGTGGAGGTGCCTGGCTTCAGCCTGGCGCCTCACGGGAAGGACGTGCGGAAACGAGCCACGTGCGGCGGAGGTATCACCCTTCACATTGTCTGAGCTCAGGCGCTTCGGCTCGGCAAGATCCTCGGGGCAGTCAATGTGAAGAGTGGTACCTCTCGGGTAGGACGTGCTGATACGGCCCGCGTGCGGCGGAGGTGCCATTTGTTGCATTGTCTGACTCTTGAATCCCGAAGCAGCTGGGACGCATCGGGCAGACAATGCAACGGGTGGCTCCTCACGGGAATGACGTGCGGAAAGGCATTCTACGGCCGAGACGTCTCTCAGCGGGAGGCTGAAATCGGCGACAGTGGTGGCAGGCCCTGAAGGACCTGCCTACGGCTTTCAGGAGAGTCGTTTACTACCTCGCTGCCCGCAACTCCTCGAGCAACCCCTTCACCGCCGGCACGAGATCGGCGATCGGAGTCATCCGTTTCTCGCCGTCTTTGCGGAGGCTGACCTCGGCCTCAGCCGTTGTCGAGACCGCGCTGACCGAGCACCACCCTGACCGGGAACCCGATCAGGTCCATGTCGTTGAACTTGACCCCCGGGCGTTCGGGACGGTCGTCGAAGAGGACGTCCACGCCGGCTGCCCGAAGGGTGTCGTAGATCGCCGACGCAGCCTCGACCACCGCCTCCTTGTCGGAGTTGAGCACCACCAGGACAACCTCATACGGGGCCAGGGGCAGTGGCCAGATGATGCCTTTTTCGTCGTGGTTCTGCTCCACTGCGGCGGCCACCGTTCGGCTGACGCCAAGACCGTAACAGCCCATGATCATGGGCCGTTCGTCGCCCTCGGCATCCTGGAACCGGCAGTTCATGCTCTCTGAATATTTGGTGCCGAGCTTGAAGATGTGGCCGACCTCGATGCCGCGTTTCTCGATCATGGCCTCACTGCAGTTCGGGCACGGGTCGCCGGGTGCAGCGAGTCGGACATCGACGATCGACACCGGCTCGAAGTCGCGGCCAGGCACGACCCCAACCAGGTGTTTGTCAGCCGCGTTGGCGCCGGTCGCGGCCGTGGCCAGACCCATGACGGTGGGGTCGGCAAGGATCCGGACGCCGGCCAGGCCTACCGGACCCGAAAAGCCCTGGGGGCCGCCGGTGATCTCCTCTATCTTCTCCTCGGAAGCGAGCTGCAGGTGTGTGCACCCGAGAGCGTTCTTGAGTTTGACTTCGTTGACTTCGAGATCGCCGCGGATCAGGACCGCCGCGAACTCCTGATCGGTCTCGAAGATCAGGGTCTTGATCAGATGCGCTGGGTCGACGCCGAGGAATTCGGCGACTTCGTCGACACTGCGCATCGCGGGCGTGTCGACAGTTTCAGGTTTTTCGGATGCGGCCAGCGGCCACGGCGGGGCCTCGGCAACCGGGCCGGCGACAGCCTTTTCGACGTTGGCGCCGTAGTGGCAGGCGGGGCACGAGAGGATGGCATCCTCACCGGTGTCTGCGAGCACCATGAACTCGTGCGATTCGGAACCGCCGATGTTGCCGGTGTCGGCCTCGACCTGGGTGTAGCCGAGCCCGCACCGTTCGAAGATGCGGCAGTAGGCGGCCTCCATGGCCCGGTAGGCCCGGTCGAGGTCTTCGGCATCGGCGTGGAAGGTGTAGGCATCCTTCATGATGAACTCGCGCCCACGCATCAGCCCGAATCGGGGCCGGATCTCGTCCCGGAATTTGGTCTGGATCTGGAAGAGATTGACCGGGAGCTGTCGGTAGGAGGTGACGGTTCGCCGCACGATGTCGGTGATGACTTCTTCGTGGGTCGGACCGAAACAGAATTCGCGGTCGTGGCGGTCGTTGATCCGCAGCAGTTCGGGCCCGTACTTGAACCACCGCCCGGACTCCTGCCAGAGTTCGGCCGGTTGGATTGCGGGGAGAACGAGCTCCGCCGACCCGGCGCGTTCCATCTCCTCGCGAATGATGACCCCGAGCTTGGCCAATGACCGCCACCCGAGCGGCAGGTAGTTGTAGATCCCGGCGGCGAGCTTGTTGATGAGCCCCGCACGGGTCATCAGGCGGTGCGAGACGACCTCTGCGTCGGAGGGGTCTTGTCGAAGGGTGTGAACAAAGGTCTGGCTCCAGCGCATGATCTACTCCGTCTGGCGGCGCGAGACACTTCGCGCCGACCGGTGATTGCGGGTGAGGTGGGCCGACAGCCCACCCAGCCTGCGGACGTGTCCGAGCAGCTCGTGGTCGATACCGGGATTGGCAGCCTCGTGGTTGCTGCTGCGGACGGTGTCGGTCAGCGGTGCATAGTCGGGGCCGTGGTGGGCGAGCGCCAGCTGCCGCAGCTGTGGCGGTTCGAATCCGGATTGTGCGGCCTGCTCGAGATACTGCATGGCTTCACGATACCTGCCGAGCTTCAGCGCGATCGCACCGAGGGCAGCGAGGGGATATTGCCGCAGCTCCTTGGGGGCGGTCTCCAGGGCCTCGCGCGCCAGGTCCCGGGCGGTCTCGAGCTCGTGCCCGATCTCCAGTTCGATCAGCGCCAGTTCGTAGGCCGCCAGCCCGTGGGCGAGCTGGCCCGCGCTTTCGTCGTGGTAGAGCCGCCGGGCGAAGCGTCGAGCAGTGTGCGGTTTTCCGGACTGGCGCAGCGACTCGAGAAGCGCCACCACTGCCGCCGCCGTAAATGGCGAGTCCTCCTTCGCGTCCTGCAGCAGCGCATGAGCGTGGTTGACCGCCTCGCGAGTGCGCCCCGAAGCCGACGCCAGCAGGGCGGCGGTCGCCAGCAGCAACGGCGCCCCGGGTTCGATTTCGAGCGCTTCGTTGAACAGATCGAGCGCACGATCGTGGTCGCTGCCGTCGAGAGCCGCTTCCGCCCTTCGTACCAGTCCGGCCGCCCGCGGCGACAGCGAGTCCGGGGGCGAGCCCGTGAGGAGTCGCACCGTCGCCTGGTACTGCAGCCGTTGCGGATCCAGCCGCAGAGTCCGCTCAAATGCGGACAGGGCCTTCTTGGTCCAGCCGCGCCGCAGGTAGGCGATCCCGAGGTGGTAGAGGGCGTCATCGAAATCCGGGGCGAGCTCGACCGCGCGCTCGAGGGCGTCGATGGCGCGGCCGCCATGGTCGAGCTCCAGTCGGCAGATACCGAGCAGGTACCAGCTCTGTGCCGCTTCTTCGAGGGAAAGGCTCTTCTCGAGATGGGCGATGGCGTCGCTGTGTTGCCCGCGCAGCACCTTCAGCGCGCCCAGGGTGAAGTGGGGCAAAAAGGTCTCCGGCGCCATGTCGCGGGCCCGGTGCAGGGCCTCCTCCGCCTCGGACCACAGACCGAGGTCCGAGGCGACCGCTCCGAGGTGGACCAGCGCCTCGAACTGCGGGCCCCGCAGCTCGAGAACCCGCCGAAAGGCGATCCTCGCGGTGTCCAGTTCTCCGGATTCGAATGCGGCCTCGCCGATAAAGGACCACAGCTCGTCGTTGTCCGGCGCCATCCTGACGAGTTTGGTCAGTAGGTCGCGGACGCTCCCGGTGTCGGCGCCGAGCAACGCGAGCTCGAGGGCGCGGAGCTTGCTTCTGAACTCCTCGGTGGCAAGCCCGGAGTGATTGGCCTGGGACACGATGCGGGCGCTGTAGGCGCGGAAGCGGCGGGACAGGTCACGCGACAGTAGTTCCTGATCGGCGGTTCGCTCCCATCCGTCGACGACCTCGACCCGGGTGACGATGCCCTGGGTCTCGAGGAGACCGCCGAGGGATTGGATCCCGGCGTGGGCGACGGTCAGATTGTGTTCGAGCTGCACCACGTGTTGTGCCGTTGCCGCGACCGCGTTCGACAACCGGCGAACGCTGTCTTCGAGACCGGTCAGTCGCTCGAGGATGTTCTCCTCCAGCTCCTCCTGGGCCTGGACAAAGAACTCGTCGGTCGGCTCGATCTCCCGATCGTTGACCCCCGATACCACCATGAGGCGATTGCCGCACTGGTGGCACAGTTCGAGGTCGGGGCGATTGACGGTACCGCAGGTCTGGCACAGCACGGTGTCAGTCCTCCCGGTAGTCGAAGAAACCGCGCCCCGACTTGCGCCCGAGCAGGCCGGCGTCGACCATCCGGACCAACAGGGGACAGGGGCGGTATTTCGGGTCGCCCAGCTCCTCGTGCAGGATGCGCATGACGCTTAAACAGTTGTCCAGGCCTATCAGGTCCGCGAGGCTCAAAGGCCCCATGGGGTGGTTCATCCCCAGGGTCATGATCTGGTCCACCGCCGCGGCCGAAGCGACGCCGTCGGCGACCGCGAAAACGGCCTCGTTGATCATCGGCATCAGCAGTCGGTTGGACACGAAGCCGGGGTGGTCGTTGCACTCAACTGGTGTCTTTTCCATGCTTTCGGCAATCTGAAAGACCGTGGCGACGGTTTCGTGCGAGGTTTCGAGCCCACGGACCACCTCGACAAGGCGCATCAGCGGCACCGGGTTCATGAAATGCATGCCGATGACGAGGTCCGGCCGGCCGGTGACCGCCGCCAGCTTGGTGATGGAAATGGACGAGGTGTTGGATGCCAGGATGGTCTGGGGCGGACAGAGCTCGTCGAGCTGGCGGAAGATCTCGGCCTTGATGGGATACGACTCCTCGGCGGACTCGATGACGAGGTCGGCGCGCCGGTGTTCGGCAAGATGGGTGCTGCCGGTGATCCGGTTCAGGGCCTCGCTCTTTTGCGACGGCGTCACCGTGCCCTTCTTGATCTGCCGTTCGAGGTTCCGGTCGATCGACTCCATCGCGCGTTCGACGACGGCGGACTCGATGTCCGTCAGCACCACGTCGAACCCGGCCGCGGCGGCGACGTGCGCGATTCCGGCACCCATCTGACCGGCACCGACAACACCGACGGTCCGTACGTTCATCGTGTCTCCTCGTGAGGCGCCCGAGCAACTAGGCGGCTCGAGAACCGGGTACGGCAGCCGCTGCGGGAGGTTTCGGCCCGGAAGACTATAGGAGGCTGTCCAGCTTCGATGCGAGACTCGCTTTGTCTGTTTGACCGACAATTCGATCCGCCACCACGCCGTCTTTGACAAGGAGCAGGGTCGGGATGGCCTGAATTCCGTATTTCACGGCGGTTTCACGGTTCGCGTCGACATCGAGCTTGCCGACCACGATGCGGTCCGCGTACTCCATAGCCAGTTCTTCGACAATCGGGCTGATCGCGCGGCACGGTCCGCACCACACCGCCCAGAAATCAACCAGGGCCGGCCTGCCTGCATTGAGAATAGTGCCTTCGAAATTTGCATCGGTGATCTCTACTGCCTTACCAGCCATCAGGGAACGCCTCCAGATAAAAGCTCAGCCCGTCATCGACGGGCGGCCCAATAGTACACCATTGAACCATCGTCCTTCCGGCGTGAATATTCGTCTCCTCAAATTCATGCCCCTGGTTTCGTCTCGCCGACAAGCGACGAGATCAGGGGCACGAATCTGAACCGAGCATCCTATTTCTCAACGTCGTCCAGAACAATTCGCGCAATGCGTTCCCCGTAGTCGATGGCGTAGTTCTGGCCCCGGTCCTCGGGGTAGATCTGGGCCATCGAACAGAGGTAGAGACCGGGCATCGACGTCCGGAAGGCGGGGATTTTCTCACGGTAGCCGGTGGTGACCACGGGTTGCGCCGAGTCGGCGCGAAAGTGGTGGCTGTCGAGGATCCAGGATTCGTCGAATGACGGGTTGACCTTTTTCAGCGCCGGGATATACGCCGCGATGACGTCCCGCTTTGACGCCCGGTAGAGCGGGTGGTCGGCATAGAGGTAGTTGGAGATGTACAGGATGATTCTCCCCCCGTAACGTTCGGCTGGGATGTAGTTGGTGTGCTCGATGAGACCGCCGAATGGCATCGCGGGGTCCGCGATATTGAGCCAGTAGTACTGGCGTCAGAGACCGATCCAGTTCGAGGAGGGTGCAGATGGCGCCGGTGGACTTGAGGCCCTCGAGGGCAGTTCGCTCCTCCTTCTTGAGCAGGTGGCCGGCGATCTCGAGGTGGTCGGTGACGGCGGCGGCGACGAGGACCCGTTGCGCCTCGTAGGAGTGACCTCGGGTTTGGACCACGAAGCCGGGACCGGAGGAGTCGACCTGCTGGACGGCCTCGGAGAGGTGAAGTTCAACGCCGTGGTGCTCGAGCCGGTCCTCGAGGGCTGCGACGAGGCGGGCAAACGAACCGCGCATATAACCGAGGCGCTCGCCGAGCCCCGAGGACGACCGTGACCGACCGCGGAGGCTGAGTTTCTTCCACAACCACACCATAGCGACGTTCTCGGCATCATCGGCGAACTTCTGATAGAGAAGGGGCCCCCAGATCGTGCGCCAGACCCGTTCGCCCTGATGGCGCCTAATCCACTCCGACGCCGTCACGTTCTCGAACCTCGAGGCGTCCGATATCCGCTGGATGACCAGGGTTGAGGCGGCGAACCGCACTTTGTCGATGATCCCCAGGGGACTGAAGAGCAGCAGCGACTGGGGGGTGCCGAAATCCCACAGCCGACCGTCAGCCCAGATTCCCATGCGCGAGGGCAGCCACTCGATTTCGTCGGCGAGCCCGAGCTCCTCGGCGAGCGCGACGTAGGCCGTGTCGGTCGTGAAGAGGTGGTGGTAAAAGGCCTCGATCGCCTCGCCGCCGATGTCGAGAACCCTCGCGAGCCCTCCGGGACGGGGGTAGCGTTCGAACACACGCACCCGGAGACCGCCCAGCGCGAGCCGCAGCGCCGCCGTGAGACCGGCCAGACCCGCCCCCACCACCGCGACATCAACGCGAGACGCGTCAGAGCCCGGCGAGACTGTGTGGCCGTTCATTCAAAATTAAGAATTCAAAATTCAAAATTATTTAGAAGATCACGTGCTTGATGTAGAAGGTCTGGGTCGGCACCTGCCCGGTGGTCAACTCGCGCGCGAGTTCCGGCGTCAGACGGAACGTACCCGCCGGTTTTCCCGAGGTCTGGACCATCTGCAGTTCGACGGCCTCGGGCGCAAGCTCTTCGTGGATCTGGACGATCAACGCGTAGGCTTCCGCAACCACCTCGAGGGCCTTGAACACCTCGCGTTCGGAGTCGGTCACGGTCTGTACGTAGTAGTACTCGGGTTGGGTTCCCTGGCTGGTCTTGTACAGCAGGAGTTCTTTTTCGTCGAATACCTTGGAGAATGCCTGGTCGATCCGTTCGTCGTGGTACTGCACCGATTGCAGCTTGATGCCCGGCGTCGGAATCGGGGTCGGTTCCACCTTGGATCCGAGCGACGGTGCACCGGCGACCTTTTCTCCGCCGGAAAGGTCCGTGTACCGGGCGAGGGACTTTGGCGGGGTCGGCGTTGCGGGGATCTCGCCGCTAACCGTGAGCTCGTCGATGATCAGCGCATCTCCGAGCCCGAGTTGGTTGTAGCGCTCCGTCTCCACCAGGTTCACCAGTTCCAGCGGGTAGCTGGTGATGGTTCCGGTCGAGAGGGTGATGATGGCGTTAGGCCCGTCGATCACCATCGGTTCCTTGCACCTCAGCTTGTGGCCGCTTTTCAAGATGACGACATAACCCTCGGCGCCGGCCAGCGCCACCATGAGGACGAGACACGCGGCGACGAGACCGATGATGCGAAAGCGAGACATGATTCTGACCTCCAGTCGACCCTGCTGAGCCTACATCGTCCATTATAACGGTCGATCTGGGACGCAGTTCGGGAAACCAGACCGAGAAGTTCTCCGCGTGAGCTCGCCCCGGTCTTGCGATACAGGTTCTTGAGGTGGTCGCGAACGGTGTGCGGACTGATGCTCAAACGCTCTGCTATGGCGACGGTCGTCAGGCCCTCGATCAGAAGCTGTACCACCTCGATCTCGCGTGGGCTGAGGTTGTGGGTCGAACAGAAGGCCTCGATGCGCACTGCCGGCTCCGAACCGAGGTACTGGAGCAGCACGAGGACCGTGTCCGGGAGGAATGCCACGCTGCGGCAGACGGGTGACCTCGCAGGCGAGCACCCGCCCGTCCCTGACCTGCAGCGTGCCCCGCCACGCCGGAGATTCCGGGTCTGACGAGGCAACCCGTTCGACGACAGGTCGAGAGAACGGTAAACAGCGGCAAGCTCATCTTCGCCCTCGGTTTTGACCAGGAGTTCATCCTCGGTCTGGAGGGAGAGCAGGCACGTCCGCCGGCGGGTTGGCGTAGAGAATGTCACCTCGGCAGTCGAAAAAGCAGGACGGAACTCGAGGTGGAGTCGAGGGCGGCGCGAAGGACGGCGGTCTGGTGCGCAGGTGGTGGCGATCGAGGGCAATTCGCAGCGCGGCGGCCAGCGTGCTGAGGATTCGGTTGAGGGCTGCGAACCACCGCGACAGCGAATCGTGGCGGAGATCCGTCACCGATGTCCAGGTTCGTGAGTGGACTGCGTCCGACCGGTACGCCGTGGATGTAGGTTCGACAGAGGTCGTCGCTTCGGTCGTCAGAACGAGCTCGACCCGCTTTGCCGACACCACGGCCGCGAAGAGGTCGAGAACGGCTGCGATTCCGTGGTCGTCGGACGGCGTGGAAACCCTGATTCAGTAGCAACGGCTGCTTGGCGCCCATCTCACCCACCATTGTACCCAACCCATGCTCCGCACCGGTTTTTGCCATCTTCATGGAAAATCCGGCTAACCCGCATATCTCAAGGAGTTTCGCTGCCATGAAGGCAGGGCGGGCTCGAACCATCGACGGCAAAGCCTTCAGGACACGAAGCTTGACCTGACCCGACCTCTCCCTTAGACTGCCGCCCTTATGTTGGAAGGACTCCAAGAACGCCTCGCTCGAGTCACCAAGACCCTCCGCGGTGAGGGCCATCTGACCGAGTTTCACATCGACTCCGCCCTGCGCGAGATCCGTCTCGCGCTGCTCGAGGCGGACGTCAGTGTCGAGGTCGTTTCGGGCTTTATCGAACGGGTTCGGACCCGCGCGGTCGGCAAGGAGGTCCTGAGTTCAGTCACCCCGGCGCAGATGGTGACCAAGATCGTCCACGAGGAGTTGGTCTCCCTGCTCGGGGGGCAGACCACCGATCTCGACTTCAAGGGTCGGCCGGCGGTCATCATGCTGGTGGGGCTCCAGGGTTCTGGCAAGACCACCACCGCCGCCAAGATCGCGCGCTGGATCAAGGAGCGGAAAGGTCTGTTTCCCTTGCTGGTGCCGGCGGACACCTCACGGCCCGCCGCCCGCGAACAGCTGCTGGTGCTCGGAGAAAAGGCGTCGATTCCGACCATCGACACCCGGGACATGGACGATCCGGAGGAGATCGCAAAGCGGGCGCTCCGCGAGGCTTCGATCAAGGGCTATCAGGTGTTGATCTTCGACACCGCGGGACGTCTGCACGTCGATGACGGGTTGATGGACCAGATCCAGCGGCTGAAGGAGATCCTCAAGCCCAAGCACATCCTGTTCGTGGCGGATGCCATGACCGGGCAGGACGCGGTGCGTTCCGCGCGAGCGTTCAACGAACGGTTGGGTATTACCGGCGTGGTCCTGACCAAGCTCGACGGTGATGCACGCGGCGGCGCCGCCTTGTCGATCCGGGAGGTGGTGGGTCGGCCGATCGTTCTTGCCGGTGTCGGCGAGAATATCGGGGACCTCGAACAATTTCACCCCGATCGAATGGCGGGGCGCATTCTCGGCATGGGCGATGTGCTCACGCTGGTGGAGAAGGCTCAGGACGCCGTCGACGAGCAAAAGGCGCGCCGGCTCGAGGCCAAGCTCAAGAAGAACAAGTTCGATCTCGAGGATCTTCGCGACCAGCTGAAGAGCCTCAAAAAGATGGGTCCGCTGCAGTCGGTCATGGAAATGGTCCCCGGGATGGGGAAGGTTCTGCCGCCCGGCGGTGTTGGTGAAGGCCAGGAGCGGCAGCTCATGCGGATGGAAGCGTGCATCGACTCGATGACGCCGAAGGAGCGACGACACCCGCAACTTCTCAATGGATCGCGCAAGAAACGAATCGCAAAAGGCTCCGGAACAAGCGTTGAAGAAATCAACCGCCTCTTGCGTCAATTTGGACAGATGCGTAAGCTCATGAAGCGTCTGGGGAAAGCCGACCCCCGGGCGCTCAAACGACAGTTGGGAATCGGCTGATTGAGCGGCTTGAACGCCGCACTTGGAGGAAAAAGAAAATGTTGATGATCAGACTTCGGCGCGGTGGTGCCAAGCACAAACCCGTCTACCGCGTGGTGGTTTCGGACTCGCGCAAGGACACGCAGGCCAACTACCTGGAGCAGGTGGGTTTCTACGATCCGAACCCCAATCCGCCGGCAATCAGCCTCGACCTTGAAAAGGTCGAAGCCTGGCGGAGCAAGGGCGCGGGTGTTTCTGAAACCGTGCAGTCCCTGATTCGTAAAGCTCAACGGCAGCAGTGATGCACGCCCGGAATGAGTTTCCGGGCATTCTGCCTTTTCTGAAAGGAGCATCCCCGTGAGTGCGATGAGAGACCTGCTGGAAGAGATCGCAAAGGCTCTGGTTGACAATCCTGAAGATGTTTCTGTCGCGGAAGTGGAAGGCGAGCAGACAACCGTGCTGGAGCTCCGGGTCAAGAACGAGGACCTGGGTAAGGTGATCGGCCGCCAGGGTCGGACCGCGCGCGCGATGCGGACCCTGCTTGCCGCCGCCGGTATGAAGGTCCACAAGCGGTTCGTCCTCGAAATCCTCGAGTAGTGCCCATGCCGGGCGCCGACGAGGAAAACACCGGCTGGTTGATCGTTGGACAGGTTGGCAAGCCGCACGGTGTCCACGGCGATGTGCTGGTGGGTATCATCACCGATTTTCCGGAGCGTCTGGCCGATGGTGTTCGGTTCGGAGTCGGAGACGCGTCGGCGCAGCTCGAGTTCCACCACGTCCACCGGGTGCGCTTTCACAAGGGGAATTGGCTGCTGTCGGTCAAAGGAATGCGTGACCGGGAGGCCATCGAGGCCTGGCGGGGGCGGTTTCTCTTTCTGCCCGAACAAGCGCTCGAAGACCTTCCGGAGGGCTATTACTACGAACACCACCTCGTGGGTCTCGAATGCCGGTCACCCGAAGGCGACGTTCTCGGCGAGGTGACAGGTCTCGATCCGGGCGAAGGACAGTCCCGCCTCGTCGTCAGAACCGGGAATCGGGAACGACTGGTTCCATACGTTCCGGAAATCGTGTCCGAGGTGAACATCGCCGACGGTTTCGTGATCATCGATGCGCCGAAGGGGCTGCTCGACGACGACGCCATCGAGGCACGGTAAATCGCCGAACGTTGAACGTTCAACGTTGAACGTTAAAACGTTGGAGCGTCCGCATGAGCTTCGCTGTATTTGCCACGGAATGAGGGCGGCTGATAGTGCATTTTGATGTCTTAACCATATTCCCGCAGCTGTTCGACGCGTTCCGCACCACCGGGGTGCTCGGAAAAGCGATCGAGCGCGGTGTGGTCGCTGTCGAGGCGCACGATCTGCGCGGGTGGGCCGACAACAAGTGGAAACAACTCGACGACGAACCCTACGGTGGGGGAGCCGGCATGGTGCTGCAGGCGCCACCGGTCCTCGAGGCCCTGCGCGACATTGGGTCGAGGGGCGAGAGTGCGCGAATGATCGTCCTCGGTCCTCGCGGCCGGGTTCTGGATCAGGCCTTTGCGGAAGAACTGGCCTGCGAAGAGCGCCTGGTCATGCTGTGCGGCCGGTACGAGGGTTTCGATGAAAGGGTCTTCGAAATCTCAAGTGTAGAAGAGGTCTCGCTGGGCGACTTCATCCTCGGCGGCGGCGAGGTCGCGGCGATGGCGGTGATCGAGGTTGTGGCGCGACTGGTCCCCGGGGTGGTCGGCGACCCGGAATCGGTGGCAGCCGACAGCTTCGAACGCGGTCTTCTCGATCATCCGAGCTACACCAGACCCCCCGAGGTCGGGGATTGCCGGGTGCCGGAGGTGCTACTCTCCGGCAACCACGAGGCGATCCGCCGGTGGCGGTTGGAGCGGGCCGTCGAAGCGACGGTAACCAGGCGCCCGGACCTGGTCAACAAGAACTGGAAACGGTACCCCGATGAGGTTCGAAAGTTGGTGTTGCAGTTCGCTCCGGATTTCGATCCGGAAGCCAGTGCCGACTGACAACCGACGGCAAGCCAACCGGCGAAGAGGACGATGATGAAACGACTGATCGTATGTGCGGCCGTGCTGATGTTCGTTGCGGTGGGCTTTGGCAGCGCCCAGGACTTTCGAGTCGGAGCCTGTGTTCAAGGTCAGCCTCGTGACCGACCGTGCGCCGGCGGTAGCGGGTGGGGATCTGCGGCTCGCGGTCGAAATCTCGGTCGACCCGGGCTGGCACGTCAACACCGACGATCCCGGGGACGAGTTTTCGTGGCCAACGACGGTCGAGTTCGAGCTGCCGGACGGCTGGCTGAATCCGATCGTCAGTTTCCCTGGCGGCGAGGCTCTCGAGTTCGAGTTCTCCGAGACGCCGATCATGGTGTGGGACGAGACGGCGGTCATCGTCGCCAGTCTCGCGGTCCCGGAAACGGCGGCGGGAGACCTCCGGCTGCGGGTCTCGGTCACCGCGCAGGCGTGTAACAACACCCAGTGTCTGCCGCCGGAGACCGTGCGCACCGGGGTCGACATCACGATTGCGTCGGCCGGCAGCGCATCGCGTCCGATCAACGGCGCTTTTTTCGACCGGGTCGTGGATGCCCCTTCCGGGGTCTCGAGCCAGGACGGCTCTTCAAACCTCGCCTCCAAATCCCTGCCGTTGCTGTTGCTCGGCGTGTTCTTCGCCGGGCTGGCTTTGAACCTGACGCCCTGCGTCTTTCCCCTGATCCCCATTACGGTGGGGTATTTCACCCAGCAGACCAAGGATCGCGAGGGCAGCGCCTTTCCGCTGGCCCTGGCCTACGTCTTGGGGATCGCCGTCACCTACTCGGTGCTCGGTGTGCTCGCCGCTCTGAGCGGCGCCATCTTCGGCAGCGCCCTCCAGAGCCCGTGGGTGGTTGGGCTCATCGTTGCCGTCCTGTTGTCCCTCGCGACCTCGATGTTCGGTCTGTGGGAGCTCAGGGTGCCCTCCTGGGCGTCGCGGGCGTCCGGCGGCAGGACCGGGGTCTTCGGAGCCCTGATCATGGGCCTCGTCATGGGTTTCGTGGCGGCGCCGTGCATCGGTCCCTTTGTCGTCGGCCTTCTGACCTATGTCGGCCAGAAGGGCGACCCATTCCTCGGTTTCCTGCTGTTCTTCACCCTGGCGATCGGGCTCGGTGTGCCATATCTGATCCTCGGCACCTTCACCGGTGCCGTCAACCGTCTCCCGGCCTCGGGAATGTGGATGATCGGAGTGCGGCGGGTCTTCGGGGTGATCCTCATCGCCATGGCGGCGTACTTCGCTGCGCCGTTGATGCCGGGGGACTCGGGTCGGTGGTTGATGGCGGGCGTTCTGGTGCTGGGCGCCCTCTATCTCCTGGTCGTCGATCGGACAGGCCACGAGCAGCCGACCATCGATCGCGTCATGCGGGTGCTGGCGGCGGCGATGCTGGTGGCGGGGGTGCTGATGGCGCCCGGCCTGCGGTCGGACAACACGGCGGGAGAGGCCGGCGGAGGACATCTCGAATGGCAGGCTTATGATGCCGGATCGGCGCAGGCAGCGATCGCCGGCGGCACTCCGGTGATCATCGACTTCTACGCCGACTGGTGTGCGCCGTGCCGGGAGCTGGACGAGAAGACCTTCTCGGATCAGACGGTGAAGGACGGTCTTGCGGGCTATCAGCGTTTCAAGGTCGATCTCACGCGCAGCTCAGAGGCCAACGAGGCCCTCACCACCGAGTACCGCATCATGGGCGTGCCGACGGTGATCGTCTTTTCCGGCGGCGAAGAGGTCTTCAGAATCACCGGATTCGAGCCGCCGGAGCGGTTCCTCAAACGGTTGCAGGGCGTTTCCTGAGCAAGGGGAGCAGAGGAGCAGAGGAGAAAGGGAGCAGGGGAGAGCCCGGGATTCTCGAGTTTGTTTCCCCGTCGATGCAACGGCTCTGATGGTGGGCTGAAGCCCACCCTACCCGTCAGTCCGGATGGTCGGTCCGAAGTAGGGTGGGCCTTGGCCCACCTTCAGTATCGATGCTGGTGAGCGCACCGCTCCGGCAGCGCCGCTGTGTTCGAGAAGCCCCAGGTTCGTCAGCTTTCGATCAGGTCGCCGCCAGTGATGACCTGCTCGTCGCCGTTAACTGCGATCCGCAGAAAGCCCTCTTCGGTGACCGCAACCAGGGTCCCCGAGACCTCCTTGGCGGAAGCGAGTCGCACCCGCACGGTGTCGCCGGGTTTCTGCATCAGGTGCCGCCGCCAGGTGGCCAGCGCCGGCGCCGGGTCGGTGAGGGATCGGGTCAAGGCGCCGACAAAGGCGGTGATCACAGTCTCGCGCCAGCCTTCCGGGTCGTCCGCCGTCACCAGATCGGCGATTGACGTGGCCTGGACGCCGTTCGGGCCCTCGAGGACCGGGGCCGTATCGACGTTGATGCCGATCCCGACGGTGGCCCAATTGGTGTCGCCGTGGCGGGCGAACACCACCATGCCGGCGAGTTTCCTGCCACCAACCAGGATGTCGTTGGGCCATTTGATGCAGGCGTCGGCGACGCCGACCGACTCGACCGCGGAAAGGACCGCTGCGGCCGCCACCATGGGCAGGGTGGCGATGGTCTCCGAGTCGATGCCCGATCGCATCCAACTCACATACAGCCCCCCGGCCGGTGAGGCCCACTGCCGATCGCCGCGGCCCTCGCCTCGCTCCTGCTGGTCGGCGATGATCACAGTCGCCCCGAGGGACTGGTCTTCCTCGTCCATGCCGACGATCAGCCGTCGAGCCATCGCGTGGGTCGAGTCGACAACATCAAGCAGCACCAGGTTCTCGACCTGATCGGAGAGCGCTCCGGTGAGTTTATCGAGACGATCTCTCAATTTTTCCTCGCAAAAACGACCCGTTGGGTTGCATTGAGCCGGGTCGCCGGCCAAGGATACAACGGACTCGTGAATTCGTTGTCGGTAGGCGCAGGTCAGGAGCCGTGCCGCTCGGCTTCAGCCTCGATTTCGCGCACCCGTTCCCGGACCACGATTTCGGCCATGTCCGGGACGACTTCCCAGGCGATCCGATCGATCCGGTCACCTGCCAGTTCCAGGAGCCGGTGTGCGATCCGGTCGACGTCTTCGTCGGACAGACCGGAGGGGGCATCAGGAGGAGCGGGCGCCGCGGGCGGGGTCTCCGGCCGGGTTCCGATGTCCTGGGTGTCGGCATTTGATTCGTCGATCTCGTCGTCAGCCGGAACGGGATCGTGGCGGTCGTGGACCAGCGGCGCCTCGTCGACCGTCCTCATGACCTCGGCCACGTTGATCGGCGTCGTCAAGTTGCGGTCGAGATCGGGTGCCGCTTCCGGTTCACCGAACACCTGTTCATCAGCGTCAGGAAAGGGCTCCCCGTCCGCCGCAAGGCTCGACGCCGCCTCGGCGTCAGCCTCGGGAGTTGCAAAGGGGTCGTCCGCAGCGCCACCGCGAAAGGCCTCCGCAGCGATGTCTTCGTGGCGAAACGGCGCCGTGTCCATGACGGAATCCGCCGTCTGTTCCACTGTCTCGATTTCAAAATCGAGACCCTCGGATGGTGCTTCGAGGACTCTCTCGGCCCGTTCGCGGCCGGCGGTCTCCATCTCGGAAAAACCACTCATTGTGAAATCGAGCCCCTCTTCGACCGTTTCGGTGGTCTCGGCCGTCCGAGCGGCGGTGCTCGATTCCGCGGTGATCGCGGTGTCGGCGAGGTCGTAGTCGGACTCGACATCGACCAGTACGTCAGGGGCTGTGATCGGCGGTGGCGGCGTGACGCGCCCGTCGTCGAAAACCTCTGGTTGTCGAGCGGCCCCGGTGGGCTGGTGGGAGGCCCCCGTTCCGGAGGTCAGCCTTTCCACGGCCTCGACAAGCCTTTTCGCCTCGAACGGCTTGGTGATGATCTCGGAGCAGCCGACCGCCAACGCGCGGTCACGATCGAAGGGTTCGAATGTTCCGGTCAAGAGGATGACCGGAAGGTGCAGATACTCGGGGCTCGATTTGATCTCCTGGCAGACGTCATAGCCGTCGCGTCCGGGCATGATGATGTCGCAAATCACGATGTCCGGTCTGGCCTCGGGGAGCTTGCCGATCAGTTCGTCGCCGCTCGACACCGCGTGTACTTCAAAGTCGGTGTCGGCAAATGTCAGCTCGACGACCTTCTGGATCGTCAGACTGTCGTCGGCTAGCAGGATTCTGCGGCTCATTCGTCCCCCCGCTGGCAGTGGCCACTCCACAGAGTCATGGTGCAGCCATGCTTCTGAGAGGTTTTCAACCGGTGTTGAAAAAGGCAAGTCGCCACGTTGTCATAATTTATGTACCACGAAGGCGCGGAATCTGTCAACGAATCGACTTCTCCTCGAGGCACCGACAGTAGCGCAGTCTGGAGGGGTC
The DNA here is from genome assembly GCA_963714885.1 of Candidatus Sulfomarinibacteraceae bacterium. GTDB lineage: Bacteria > Acidobacteriota > Thermoanaerobaculia > Thermoanaerobaculales > Sulfomarinibacteraceae > Sulfomarinibacter. The sequence goes on from CAVQQV010000010.1 coordinate 108,851, forward strand.
GAGGCGGGCGAGTTCGAGCGCCTTTTCGACGGCCCCCCGAACCGGATCGGCGCAGATCCGACCTACTAGACCGAGTGACAACGCGGCCTCGGAATCGAGCCGGCGGCCTTCGAGAAGGATGACCCGCGCGGCGGTGGGTCCGATGGCCTGCCGGCGCCGAAACGGTGCCCGTCCACCCGGTCACGAGGCCCCGGCGAACACCGGGGTGATCGAACGACGCGCGCGGTCCGGCGACGATCGCATCGCAGGCCAGCGCTATATCGAACCCGCCACCAGAACACGAACCCGCGGTTGCGGCCACCGTCGGTGCGGGATGACTCTCGAGCGCCGTGACGACGGATCGTCCGAGGTCGGCATAGTCGACGCAGCTCGCAGAGTCGAGGACGGCGATTTCGCGAAGGTCGGCGCCGGCGAGAAACACGGTTGGGTGATCGGAGCGCAACACCAACGGCCGCGGGTCGGCCCGGGCGGCGATCGATCGGAGGGTGGAGGCGAGGGAGGAAAGGACCTGCTCGGAGAGGATCGGCACGGTGAATACCACGTGATCGACGCCCTCGGCCGTTTCGAACCGGAGTCCATTTGGATTGGAAGGATCGCGCGGCACCCGGTCACTCCACCATGGAACGGAAAAAGCTCAGGGCCCGCTGGGGCCTCTCAGCTTCCTCGCGAACCCGTTGGTCGAGCCACCGGGCCGCCCGAGACGGAACCGGCCCGGCAACGTCGGCGAGGCTCTGCCGGCGACACGTCGCGAGAAAGTCCGCATCGCGCCGGCCGACAAGGCCGGCGATGCTCTCCGGATCGGCCAAGACCCCTCCGAGTGCGAGAGTCCAGTACTGGACGTAGGCCACGACCACGGTTGCGGGCCTTCCCGACAGCAGGGCTTCGAGGGCGGCGACCCCGAGCCGAAACGACTTCTCGGCCGGTTCGCCGAGCGGACAGAAGGTCGCCAGGAGCTCTGCCACCACCGACCCGGCGACCGACGTGGCGAGATCCCTGGCCAACGGGAAAGAACTCGTGACGAGCTCCAGCTGGCGGAAATCTGCAAGCTCGGCATGGGGTCGATGAAAGAGCGTTACGTGGACATGCGACAGCACCTGAGCCGCACCGGCCAGAGGCGTCTTGCCCCCCCGCGCGCGCCGCAGGACGCCGCGCTGGACGCCGTTTGCGCGGGTGAGGACGGCGAGAATCAGGTGCCGGTCGCGATACGGGTGGTGGTCGAGAACCAGTGCGTCGTCGTCGATGGTCGGCACTGGGACATCGTAGCCGAGTTGGCAGTGGGGCAGTGAGGCAGTGAGGCAGTGGTCGGTCGCTTCGCGACCTGGCGGTGAGGCCATGGGGCAGTGAGCCGTCAAGGAAGATCCAAAAGGGCCACGCGGCCTCATTGCCCCATTGCCAGGCCACAAAGCGGCCGGCCATTGCCCCATCACCCGGGTGGGAAATCCGAAGATCCGAAATCCGAAATTCCGAATTCCTAATTCCTAATTCCGAATTCTCCCGTGCTACCCTCCCTGCGTGCCTCGTTGGTTGAAGACATCGGCGATCCTGCTCGCGGTGCTGGTGGTGATGGCTATTCTGCCCGGCGCCGACACCGCCGCCGGGACATGGTGGAGCCTGCTGCCACCTTTGGTGGCTGTGGTGCTGGCGCTGGCCTTCCACGACGTTCTGATCGCGCTCTTGATGGCGGTGTGGATCGGGACCACCATGGTTGCCGGGGGCGATCCGGCGGCGGGCTTTCTGCGACTCATCGACACCAACATCCGTGGTGCGCTGGTCGATTCAGACCACATGAGCATCATCGTCTTTTCCATGCTCCTCGGAGGAATGGTGGGGGTGATGAGCAAGAGCGGAGGCACCCTCGGAGTGGTTCGAGCGTTGGAGCCGTTTGCGACCACCCCGCGCCGGGCCCAGGTGGTGACGTGGTTGATGGGCGTCGCGATTTTCTTCGACGACTATTCCAACACCCTCATTGTCGGCAACACCATGAGGCCGGTCACCGATCGCCACCATGTCAGCCGTGAGAAGCTCGCCTTCCTGGTGGACTCGACCGCTGCGCCGGTGGCCTGCGTGGCGCTGGTCTCCACGTGGATCGGCTATGAAGTGTCCCTGGTCGGAGACGCCCTCGACAAAATGGGGTCCGACCTGAATCCGTTCTCGATCTTTCTGGGTTCGCTTCCATTTGCCTACTACCCGGTCTTCGCGCTCGTGATCACCCTGGTGATTTCGTTGTCGGGTCGCGACTGGGGGCCCATGCTGCGCGCCGAACGGCGTGCCCGTGCAGGCGAGATCATGGGCGCCGGGGCGCAACCGTTGGCTGATTTCGATTCCGGAGAGCTTGCTCCAAAAGACGACGAAAGAGCCCGCTGGTGGAACGCCGTCGTGCCCGTCCTCCTGGTGGTGGTGACGACCCTCGTCGGTCTTTATCAGACCGGGCGGGCAAGCCTCGCTGCGGCCGGAGAGACGACGGTGTCACTGAGCACGGTGATCGGCGCGTCCGACCCGTTCACGGTCTTGCTGTGGGCGAGTCTGGTCGGTGTCGCGTCCGCGATCCTGCTCGCCGTGGTGCAGGACATCCTGAGTGTTCGGGAGGCGCTCGCGGCCTCGGTCGACGGTTTCAAGAGCATGCTGATGGCCTTTGTAGTGCTGACCCTTGCGTGGTCCCTCGGCCAGGTCTGCGCGGATCTGGCGACCGCAGGTTTTCTCAAGGGCGCCATCGGACCCAATGTGCCGGCGGCCCTGTTGCCCGTCGCGGTGTTTCTGGTTGCCGCGGCGGTGTCTTTTGCGACTGGGACATCGTGGGGGACCATGGCGATTCTGACGCCCCTGGCGGTGCCGCTCGTCCTCGAAGCCGCTGCGGGTAATCTCGACATTCTCGAATCCACGGTGGCCGCCATCCTCGGCGGTGCGGTTTTCGGCGATCACTGTTCGCCGATCTCCGATACCACCATCCTGTCGTCCATGGCCTCCGGGTGCGACCACGTGGACCACGTCCGCACGCAACTGCCCTACGCACTGTCTTCGGCGGCGTGTGCGGTCGGAATCGGTTATTTGGCCCACGCCGCGACCGGGATCCACCCCGTCGTGTTGATGGTCGTCGGTTCGGGATTCATCACGGCCGCGCTATTCGTCTTTGGTCGATCGGTGGAGTCGACGACGCCCGATGCGTGACAGTTGGCTGAACGGCAGCTGGCGATCGGCTTTTTTCCTGTTCCCGGTGGTATACTCCGGCTTGGTGTCACCCGTGTTTGACGGTGTGGAACAACCTCTCGAATAACAGCAACGATAGGAGGACGATCATCCGTAAGTTCGCGTTTCGTGACGACCCAGATGCACCCCAGGTGCGAATCAACGAACGAATTCGACTCTCGCCGGTCCGACTGGTCGATGATGAAGGCAATCAGGTCGGTGTGGTACCGGTCGAGGAGGCCCTCAAGCTGGCCCGAGAAAAGGGGCTGGACCTCGTCGAGGTGGCAGCCAACTCCCGTCCGATCGTCTGCAAGATCATGGATTACGGGCGCTTCCGCTATGAGCAGGAGAAGAAGGCCCGGGAAGCCAAAAAACAGCAACATGCGGTCGAGGTCAAGGAAGTCAAGTACCGACCGAACATCAATATCCACGACTTCGAGACGAAGACCCGCAAAGCGCGGAAATTCCTCGACGAGGGTAAGCACGTCAAGGTGACGATCATGTTTCGGATGCGGGAGATGCGGCGCCCCGAAAACGGCTTCGATCTTTTGCAGCGGGTGGCTGACGATCTTGCGGATGTGGCGAAAGTCGATCAAATGCCCACGAGGCTCGAAGGCCGCGATCTGACGATGGTCGTTCGACCCGCAAAGAAATAACAAGCGGCGCCGAACCCTCAGTCCCTCTGCGTCGACTGGTTGCGCCGCGCCACCGCCAGATTGCGGCGGAATTGCTCGTACGAGATGCGATTGAGCGGGCTGCCTCGGCGCCACTGGCGATAATCCTCCTCGGTCAAAGACTCGAGGTCTGCCAGACGGGGACGAGAGCGATCGGGGTGGGGCGCGAACTCGGGGTGGAGATCCGCCGGGGCGCGCCGGGTCCACGGGCAGACCTCCTGACAGATATCGCAGCCTGCGACCATGGCTCCCACTCCGTGAGCGAACTCGGCAGGGATCTCAGATCGGTGCTCGACGGTCAGGTAGGCAACGCAGCGCCTGGCGTCGAGGACCCGTGGTTCTGGAAAAGCGCGGGTCGGACAGGCGTCAAGACAGGCGGTGCAGGTGCCGCAGTGATCGGGCCGCGGCCGGTCCGGTTCGAGCTCGAGGTCGGTGAGCAGGAGCCCGAGAAACAGCTCGGAGCCCAGCTTGCGATTGAGGAGCATCGTGTTCTTCCCGATCCACCCCAAACCGGCCCTGGCGGCCCACTCCCGTTCGAGGACCGGGGCGGTGTCGACGCAGGCCCGCCAACCGCAACCGGGTTGGCGCTCTGCCAACCACCGTCCCAGCCGGACCAGTTTCTTTTTGAGGATGCGGTGGTAGTCGCGTCCCCATGCGTAGCGGGAGACCCAGACACGTCCGTCGGATGTGGCGGCCGCAGTGGATGGCGGGGCGCTGGTGTGGTAACTCATCGCCACCGCGATCACCGAACGGCACCCTTCGAGCAGGTTTCCGGGGTCCGACCGCACCCCCCGGGTCCGTTCCATGTAGCCCATCTCGCCGTGCATGTCCTGCGCGAGCCAGCGATCAAGGGCGTCGGCGGTGCGGGCAGGGCCCGCCGAGGCGACCCCCACGAGGTCGAAGCCCTCTTCGACCGCTCGTTGTTTGAGGTCTGCCGCCAGGTTGCTCACCCATAGAGGTTAACCCGCCCTTCTCACCATGTGTCGACTGCGGCCGACGATGCATCCTACCCAGACGTGTTTTCTCGACCTTGGGGGTGCTCGAACGTACTGCTTAGTACGCCTCCGCGCCCCAAGGCGAGAAAACCCGCCTGGCCACGGCGCCTCGTCGCCCTCGTGATGAAACCTGGTGAGAAGGGCGGGTTAGCCGATAACGCTGTGGTCGCGTAAAGTAAGGTCATGGTTCGATTCATTATTGTGGCGTCTCTCGTGGTGGCTCTTCTACCGGCGGTTGCGACCCAGGCGAAAGACGATGATGCTCCCGGTCTGATCGCAGTTTCGGCGGGTGAGTCGGTGGCGCTGGTCGATCCGTTGACCGGCGCCGTCCGCTCGATTCCGACGGGCCCGGTGGCGTGGTTGTTCCCGGCGCCCGGGGGAACCCTGTTCGCCCCCGACCTCGTGAACGGGACGACAACCGTGATCGATCTCAACGCGCTGGCAGTGCGCGAGCTTCTCAAGGGCGTGACCATGCCGCATTTCGGGGACCTCCCCGATCGCTACCTCGTGGTGGCCCACCAGTTGCTGATCATGAGCTATCCCGAACGTGCTCTGATGAATCGCTTCGAGATCGACTTTCACAACCCGTGGCAGGTGGCGGTCATTGCGGACAACACGGTGTTGTTGGTGCTCGAACGCGATCCCAACGGAGAAGGTCAGACCTCGATGGTGGGGGTGAACCTCGGTGACGGTCGGATGGTGTACCGTCGGCCGCTGGGCGGAGATGTCCGCCATTTCGGCCTGTCGCCGTCGCTCGGGCTCATCGCCCTTGCCGACGCCTCCGGGGGCCAGGTGGTTTTTGCCGATCCCGGGACCCTCAGCCCGCAGGCGACATTCGCAGTCGCCGGTTCACCGGTGGATCTCGTCTTTGTGGACGGCGGTTCGACCCTGGCGGTGGCGAGTGAACTCCCCGACGGCGGCGGCGAACTGGTGTTATGGAAAGTGAAGGCCGAAAAAAAGAAGGGGCTGGTCATCAAGAAGGAATGGCACGTCGCCCTCGACGGCGTGCCGGTGCGGGTCGCTGCATCGCCCGACGGCAAGCTCATCGCCGTGGGCCTTGCCGACAGCCGGCTGCAGATCATCGATGTCGACTCGACAACACCGGTGCAGACTGCAGTCTTGCCGGCCGCCCCGCGCGACATCGTGTGGTGCGACCCGTCGCTTGCTGGTCCGCTCGTCCCACTCTGGACCGATAACGAGCCTCCAACTCTTGAATTTGAAGGCCGGTCTGATACAAAGGGCGTTCTCCCGCCTTGATCTCGGCAGGCTAGTCCTTGGCCGGCTCGCTCGGGCCCCTTGGCGGGCCTTCGCCACGGCGCCGTCGCCTGCGCGGACGGGTCTTCGCAGCACCGTCGCCACCGCTGGAGTCGTGATGTTCGCGGCGGGGTGGGGGCCGCCGGTCTCGCCCCGCGTCCGTTCGCCTCGGAGTACGGGGCCGCGGCAGAACCTTGCCGAACAGGCTGTCGTCGGCGAACTCGGTCGGGAGCTCGTAGCCGACAAATTTCTGGATGGCATCCAGCGAGTAGATATATTCTTCGCACGCCAGCGTGATGGCCTTGCCCTCGGCGCCCACACGGGCGGTTCGTCCGATGCGGTGAACGTAATCTTCCGCGTCCTGCGGCAGGTCGTAGTTGACGACGTGGGTGACGCCCTCGATGTGCAGCCCACGGCTTGCGACATCGGTTGCCACCAGGATCGGAAGGGTGCCGTCGCGAAAATCGTCGAGCACCTTCAACCGCTTCGTCTGGATCACGTTGCCGGTCAGCCCGCGAGCGACGAAACCGTGTTGACGAAGATCATCCACCAGGTGTTGGGCCCGGTATCGGGTGTTGACGAAGATCATGGTCCTCGAACTGGCCTCGCGCTCCAGCACGCCCAGAAGCAGGGACAGTTTTTCGCGTGTCGCCACGTGATAGAGAACCTGGTGGATGGTATCTGGCGTCAACTGCTGTGCGCTGACAATCACTTCCGCCGGGTTGTTCATCTGGCGCCAACCGAGGGTCATGACCCGCTGCGAAAGCGTGGCGGTGAACATCATGGATTGCCTGTCTTTCGGACCCGGCATGCGCCGCAGCAGCCACCGCAGGTCTTCGGCAAAGCCCATGTCAAAGAGGCGGTCGCACTCGTCGATGACGACCATCTCGGTATCACGCAGCGAGTAGGAGCCCTTCCTGTTGTAGTCAATCAGGCGCCCCGGCGTGCCGACCAGGAGATCCGTCCCGCGCTCGAGGATCTCGCGCTGTTTTCGGTAGTCGAGCCCGCCGAAAACAACGTGAGTGCGGATACCGGCGTGGTGGCCGAGTCCCTCGGCGTCGTTGGCTATCTGCACGGCCAGCTCCCGGGTCGGCGCGACGATGAGGGCGCGCGGAGTCTCCGGCGACGAGGGCCGTTTTGTGTTGAGGATGTGGGTGAAAATGGTTAACAGATAGGCGGCCGTCTTGCCCGACCCGGTCTGCGCCTGGGCCACCACGTCCCGCCCGGTCAATGATATTGGAAGGACCTCCGCCTGGACCCTGGTTAATTGGGAAAATCCAAGATCATCGACGGCGCGCCTGATGGGTTCCGGAAGATCGAAATCGTCGAAGGTGAGATCGCTGAACAGCGTTGAATTACGTTCGTTATGTGTCATCGGCCGGTAATTGTAGCATTTGGGGAACGCATGGACGCTCCGGTCGTTGGGGATCGAGGGAACAAATCGCGATACACTCGTGCTTGTTCACCACGGGTGGTGTCGCCCGGTGGCGGCGAAAACCCCTGAAAAGACCTCCCTGGAGTGTAGATCGAGGATGATTTCGAGATGACGCAGCACACGGTTAACCGATTGGTTCTTTTCGCGATGGTTCTGGTTTCTGCTGTTTTCGCAGCAGCCGAAAGCATCGACAACGAGCAGGCTCCAGCTCTCCCCGACGGGCTCCAATCCTACCTCCAGGCGCGGATAATGGAGGCCAATGGGAGTTATCGGGAGGCCATGGATGCGTATGAACGTGCGGTGCAACAGGCGCCGGACGTAGACGAGGTGCGGGTTGCATTTGCGAGCTTCCTGGTCGATATCGGCATGGCTGAACGGGCCGCCCAGCTGCTCGAGGGCCGGCAGGGCCTGAGTGACGAGGGACTCAGAGTCAGGGCTCTGGCGCTTGCGCAACTGTCGTCGCGTCAGTCCGATCTGGTCCAGGACGCCGAGGCAGCCCTGCGGGTGGCCATCAAAGGTGCCCCTGACGATCCCAACCTGCTCTTTGCGCTGGCTCAGACCCTCGCCAACCAGGGCGACGTGGTGGAGGCCGAGCAGATCATCTCCGGGCTCCGTGAAGATCGGCCGTCCAACCCCCGTCTGACAGAGATGCACGCCGATCTGCTGCGCGCCGCGGGACGCGAGGACGAGGCGATCGCGCTGTATATCCAGTGCTCTGATGACGGGCCTGCGGCGGAGTCGTGCCGCGAGAACCTCGTCAGCCTTTTGATCGAGCTCGAAAGACCCGGCGAGGCCGGGGAGGCGATGTCGCAGTGGTTGGGCGACATGGATCTCGATTCCCTGATGCAGGCGGCGGCGCTCCTTTGGGAAGGCGGTCGTCTGCAGCTGAGCCTGGAAACGGTGCGTCGGGTGCTTGCAAAGGCGCCGGACTCGCCGAGGGCGCTGATGCTCGAAGCTCATCTGTATTCTGCCCTGGGTCGTCACGAAGAAGCCATCGATCGGTTGCAGAAGTTGGTGAAGAAATCGCCCGAGGACCTCGACCTCGTTCTCGCGCTCGCGTGGTCTCTCGGTCGAACCGGCGAGATGGAAAAAGCGCGAAGGTGGCTCGATCGCGGTTGGGAGCTGGCGCAGACAGATGCGGGGTCGAAACAGGCGGTGCGGTGCGCATTGACCGGCGCGCGGTTGGAAGTCCTGGCCGACAATCCCATGGTGGCCCGCAGCTGGCTGGACCGGGTCGGCGACTATTCGATCGCCGGGGTGGACTACGTGCGCCTCCTCGCGGAAACGTACCGCAGCCAGGAGCAGTGGCAGGACGGCATCACGGCCATGGTCAGGGCCCAACCGCATCTCCAGGGTCGCGCGCAGATCGAGGCCGAGGCCATGGAAGCGGAGTTCCGGCTGCATCTGAATGATCCGCGGGCGTGGCGGCGTCTGCGGCCGCTTTTGGATTCCGACCAGTTGCCCGAAGTGATGATCGCGCTGCAGGTCCTGCAGTCGCTGGATCTGTGGCAGGAGGTGGAGGGCAACAGTGCGGCCGCCATCGAACGATTCGGCGATTCGCGGGAACTGGTGTTCATTCGCGCAGCCGCTCTCGAGCGCCTCGGGGAGAGCGAGGCCTCCGAGGCGCTGTTTCGCGATCTGGTGGCGTCGGACCCCGACGACGCCAATGCGGCGAACTACCTCGGCTACATGTGGGCGGACCGCGCGGTGTATCTCGACGAAGCCCTGGATCTCATCGCGCGGGCGGTGGCTCTTGACCCGGACAATGCCGCCTATCTCGATTCCCTGGGTTGGGTGAATTACCGCCGGGGAGACCTGGATGAGGCGGAACGGTGGCTGCGGCGCGCCGTCGATCTGGTTGGCGGCGACGGAGACGGGACCATCTACTGCCACCTCGGCGAGGTGCTGTTGGCCAACGACGAGCACGACGAGGGCCGGCGCTTTTTACAGCTGGGCCTGGACATGGGCTGCGACGACCCGGAGCACGTGCGGTCGCTTCTCGATCGCAAAGACAATGACCAGCCTCAACAGTAACCCGCTGCGAATCAGACTGACGGTCGCCGCCGTGATTGCCACGGTGGTCCTGTTCGGGTGCCGGACATCGGCCCCGGAGTTCGCGCCGGCGGAGCTCGAATCGGCGCGGGCCCAGCTCATGCTTCCGCTGAAGGGTGACCCGGCGGCGCTGTACCGCTTACGGGTTCCGACCGCGGGCGGTCTGCGCATGGCGATGCTGACATCGGGATCAGCCGGCCGAATGACCATCTCGGAGTCGATGGGTTCGGCGATTTCGGTGACTGCCTGGAGCGGTGGGGGCGGTGGGTTCTTCTACGATATGCGAGAGGGGTGCCGTCTCGAAAGCGCAGATTTGGGGAGGGTGCTCGGTATTGGCGCCATGCCTCTGCCGCAGGCGGTTCTGCTGCTCGGTGGCAGGCTGCCGGCGACCGCCGGGGACACGGTGACGCCGACTGATAAGTCCCACTTTCTGATCCGTGGAGAGGGGTGGGCGGCCGACGTCAAGTTGGCATCAGAGCCGTGGCGGGTGATGACGGTCCATGAGGTCGGGAACAAGCCCGGTTGGAGCATCGTCCTCGGCAATCACACCGGATCGGTGCCCGGCAGCGTTCGCCTCAATACCAGTAATCGCCGTTGGGCCGAGCTCGAGCTCATCCGTCTCGAGTGGCATGAGGGAGGTGAACTGCCGCCTCTTCCCGATGTGCCGTGGTGTGTTGTGGAAGGACCGCCGTGAGCCTGCTGACGGTGGCCGCCCCGGCCAAGATCAACATCCACCTGCAGATACTGGGCGCGAGATCCGATGACTACCACGAGGTGTGGACGCTGTACCAGAGCATCGACCTCTGTGATGAAGTCGTGGTGAGCGACGCGCCCGACGGTTTGGTGACGCTGGCGGTCGAGCCCGCGGGCGCCGCTCCTGGGGGCGGTGACAATCTTGTCATCAGGGCGGTTTCAGCGGTCCGCGAACTTACTGGAGTACGGCGGGGCGCCGAGATCCGTCTGCGCAAGGAAATACCGGTCGGCGCCGGTCTCGGTGGTGGATCGGCAGACGCAGCAGCCGCGCTGGTCGCGGTCGATCGCCTGTGGGACCTCCAGTTATCTTGTGCGGACCTGGTCGATCTCGCAGCCGGGGTCGGGTCGGATGTGGCGTTTTTTCTCCACGGCGGGTTCGCCCTTGGTCGCGGTCGTGGTGACGACATCGATCCGCTGCCGGATCTGCACCCCCTCGCTGTCGTGGTTGCAGTTCCGTCGATCGAGGTTTCCACGGAACTGGCCTTCGCCGAGGCGGGCCGACGGTTGACCTCTCGAGGGCCTGACGCTACTGTAGAGGCCTTCGTGGAGGGTCATCGCGAGGGTGCTGTGGGTGAACCGCCGTGGAGTGCTCTTTTGAATGACTTTGAGGAGGTCGTCACCGAGCGGTGGCCGGAGATCGGGCTGGTCGCCCGTGCGCTTCGGGCCACAGGGACGCTGCATGCGGCGGTCACCGGTTCGGGATCGGCGGTTTTTGGTTTATATGCCGACCTCTCGGCGGCCCACCGGGCCGCAACTGAGATCGGAAACAAATGGCAGGTGTACGTGGGTTCGACCATCGGTTGGCAAGAGGCCGGCCTGATGGGTGATCGGATCGAGTATCGAGGGGAGGAGCGGACGTGGAAGTGACCGAAGTGCGAATCAGCCCGGCCAAAGGCGGCAAGGTGCGTGCGTTTGCCAGTGTCGTTTTTGACGACACCTTTATCGTCAACGATCTGCGTGTGGTTGAGGGCCGGGAGGGTCAGGTATTCGTGACCATGCCGGCGCGCAAGACCCGCAACGGTCAGATGAGGGACATCGCCCACCCGCTTGATGCCAAGACCAGAGAGATGATCGAGGCCAAGGTTCTCGAGGAATTTGCCGCGGCGGTCGACAACAGGGCCGTGCCCGACCGCGCCTCGAAGGGGGGCGGCCAGGAGGACAAACTGTCGGTCATCGATCGTTTGTCGATCAAGCTGTTCAACGACGAATTCTGGCTTTCAGATGCTCCTGCCGCGGATGACGACGACAAGGAATGATCATCAACCTCGAATCCCGATCATCGATCGTGCGCAGCCGGCGACGTCCTCGCCCGAAGTTGACCCGAAATCGGGTATACTCTGCGGCGCTTGGGGCGTCGGCAAGCGGTAAGCCACCGGTCTTTGGATCCGGCATTCGTAGGTTCGAATCCTACCGCCCCAGCCACGAGGCAATCGGTTCATGCTGAGAGAACACCCACTGCTGGTTTTTTCCGGACGCGCCAATCCGGCGCTGACGGAGTCGATCTGCGGCTACCTTCAGATCGAGATGGGGAGGGTGCGTCTCGGCAACTTCTCCGACGGTGAGATCTTTTGCCAGATCGAGGAGAACGCCCGCGGTTCCGACGTGTTCATCGTCCAGCCCACGGGTTCGCCCCCCAACGAGAGCCTGATGGAACTGCTCATCATGCTCGATGCCGTTCGGCGGTCCTCCCCGGCCAGGATCTGCGTTGTCATGCCGTACATGGGGTATGCGCGCCAGGATCGAAAGGACGCTCCACGCGTCCCGATCACCGCCAAGCTAGTGGCCAATCTGATCACGACGGCAGGTGCGACCAGGGTTCTGACCATTGATCTGCACGCCGCACAGATTCAGGGTTTCTTCGATATCCCGGTGGACCATCTCTACGCCGCGCCGGTGCTCATTGAGGCCATCAGAAGGCGCGGTCTGGCCAACCCGATTCTGGTCTCGCCCGATGCCGGCGGCGTCGAGCGTGCGCGAGCATTCGCCAAACGTCTCAAGGTCGACCTCGCCATCATGGACAAGCGCCGACCGGAAGCGAACCGCGCCGAGATCATGAACGTCATCGGTAACGTCGAAGGCCACGACTGTGTGATCGTCGACGACATTATCGACACCGCCGGTACCCTGGTTCATTCCGCGGAGGCCCTGATGGAGCGTGGCGCTCGATCCGTCTACGCCACAGGTGTCCATCCGGTGTTGTCGGGTCCGGCGATCGACCGCATCAACGCATCACCGATCGAAAAGGTCTGGGTCACCGACACCCTGGCCCTCAACGAAAAGGCGAGAGCGAGTTTGAAGGTAGAGCAGCTCTCGCTGGCCGTCCTCCTCGGCGAGGCCATCCGCCGTATTCACGAGGGCGCGTCGGTTTCGAGCCTGTTTGTCTAGCCAGAATCAACAAGGGAGATTCGCGAAATGTCACTACAGAGTCCAGAGATTACAATCACCGTCGAACCGAGGGAAGGGCGAGGATCCGCAGAGGCAGGGAGGCTGCGCCGGTTGGGGCGGGTGCCTTCCGTCCTTTATGGGGGAGACCGCGGCCCGATGGCGATCTCGGTCGACGAGCACTCCGTCAAGGAGATCCTGAAGGGCGCGGCGGGAGAGAACACGATCTTCCTGCTCAAGCTCAAAGACACCGACGAAGAACGCCTCGCGATGATCAAAGAGCTGCAGGTGGACCGGATCGGCGGCAAGTTCATCCACATCGACTTCATTCGGATCACCCGCGGCCACAAACTGACGGTGAAGATGCCCGTCGAGCTGGTTGGCGATTGCGTGGGTGTCCGCCACGGTGGGCGCGTCGACTTCGTGTCCCGCGAGATCGAGCTCGAGATCCTGCCGCGCGACATGTTCGACAAGTTCGTTCTCGATATCAGCGAACTCGATGTTGGGGAGCACTTGTCCGTGAGAGATCTTGCCGGGCAGCTCCCGCAAGATGCCAAGTTCCTCGATGAAGAGAACCGCGTGGTCGTGGTCATCGAAGTGCCGCGGGCCGCCGAAGAAGCAGTCGAAGAAGAGGCAGCCGAGTTGGCCTTGGAGACCGAGAAGGGCGCGGAACCGGAGCTCATCGGCAAGGGCAAGGGCGACGACGAGTCGGATTCCGACTGACGTCGGGCCGACTCATGAGCGATCGACCTGGTCCTCGGTCTGGGCAATCCCGGAGAGGAGTACGCCCGCACCCGCCACAACGCCGGTTTCGACGTTCTGGCCGAGGTTCTGCGGCGGCGTGGTCGGGGAGGGTGGCTCACCCGCCCCGGGTGCGAGCTTGGCCGTGATCACCCCGGGGCGGATGGTTGTACTGGCTCGTCCCTTGACGTACATGAACCGCTCCGGCGGACCGGCTGCGGAGCTGTTGACCCGGTTCGGGTTCGATCCTCAGAATATGCTGGTGGTGGTCGATGATATCGATTTACCGTTGGGCAAGCTGCGGCTGCGGCCGCGAGGAGGGCCGGGGACCCATAACGGGCTTCGCGACCTCTGCGAGGCCCTGGGCACGGATTTTCCGCGGCTGCGGGTCGGGATCCGCGGTGCGGTCGTGGATGATGATCTGGCGGATTACGTTCTCGGTCGTTTCGCGCCCGACGAATCGGCACGAGCTGCTGAAGCGATCGACCGGGCAGCGGACGCGGTCGAAAGGGTGTTGCAGATCGGTGTCGAGCAGGCGATGAACACCGCCAACCGTCAACGATTCCGGGTTGAAACAGCCGGGGGCTGTTTCAACCCGGAATCGTGAGCATCGGGACCCGGCAGCGGCGCAGCACCGATTCGGCCACCGATCCCAACAGGACGTGTTCGAGCCCCGAGAGCCCGCGGGTGGCCATCACGACGAGGTCGAATTTTTCCGGATCGACGTACGCGGTGATGGTGTCGGCCGCCCTTCCGACTGCGACCGCGGTGTGGGTCGGGACGGTTTCGGCCAGCCCGACTGCTACTGTGGTCAGAGCCTCCTCCGATCGCGTCTTCAGTCGCTCCATGAGATCGTCGGTCAGCACATCCACCGAGTAGAACTCCGGATAGACAACCGGCTCCACGACGTGGAGCAGGGTGATCTCGGCGCCGAGTGCGCGCGCCCAATCGGCCGCGTATCGGATGGCGGTGGCGGATGACTCGGAGAAGTCGTGGGGCACGAGGATGCGGGTGATTCCCTCCGGGTTGATGGCCGCGTCCGAACGGACGGTGAGGACCGGGACGGAAGACGTGCGGACCACCCTTTCGGCCACCGATCCCAGCAACAGGTGCGAGAGCCCCCGTCGCCCGTGGGTGCCCATGACGATGAGGTCGCAGCCGAGGTTGTCGGCGCTCTCCACGATGGTCTCGCCGGGGGTGATACCCCGCACCAGGTGGGATGAAATTTCAACCCCGGCCCGGGCTTCGGCATCGTTTTCCATGACTGTACGCCGAGCCTCGTCCGAGCTTGCCATCAACTCGTCGAGCTGTCGGCGGTGCTCACCTTCGAGGAGGGCGTCATCGAGGAGGACGACAACGTGCAGCATGCGAAGGTGGGCGTCGAATCGCCGGCTGAGATCGCGGGCCAACCTGGCGGCATTCTCGGCGGTTTTGGAGAAGTCGGTTGCAGCGAGGATCGTTTTCGGGACAACGTTCATGGTCGCCTCCTTCAGTTGGCACGAATGGTCTCTGAGAACTCCCTGGCCTGGGCTTCGATCCGGTCGAGATCGAGCGTCTGAAGCGCGCGGTTGCGGACGATGATGCGCCCGCGAATCACCACGTGGCGAACGTCGGACGCGCGAGCGGCGAAGACGAGGTGGGAATACGGATCGTACATGGGAGCGGTGTGGGGCCCGTCGACCTTGATACACACGATGTCCGCCTCGCGCCCTTCGGTCAGGCTTCCGATCCGGTTCGCGAGCCCGAGAACCTTCGCGCCCTCCGAGGTCGCCATTTCGAGCATCGCCCGAGCCGGCAGGACCGTCGGATTCCCCGTGATTCCCTTGTGAAGGAGGGCCGCGAGCTGCATGTCGCGCAGGAGATCGAGGGTGTTGTTCGAGGCCGCGCCGTCGGTTCCGAGCCCGACCTTGACGCCGGCCGCGATCATCGCGGGCACAGGTGCGACCCCCGATGCGAGCTTGAGGTTGCTGACCGGGTTGTGCGACACCCCGGTCTCGAACTCGACGAGGATCTCGATGTCCTCGGGCGAAACGTGGACGCAGTGGGCGGCCACCGTTCGATCGGAGAGCACGCCGAGATCGGCAAGGTAGGCGACCGGCGACACGCCCTTTTCGCTGAGCAGCTTCTCCACCTCCCACGAGGTCTCCGACAGGTGGATCTGCATCGGCACCCCGAATTCCTCGGCGAGCTCCGCTTCGCGAACGAGGTCTTTCGCGCTGACGCTGTACGGCGAGTGGGCGGCAACCGATGGGAGGATCAGGGGGTGGTTGCGGTAGGTTTCGATGAGATCCCGCTGTTTTTCGAACATCTCGTCGCTGGTGGCGCACCGGGGCGTCGGGAACCCGATCAGCGACTCGGCGACGACTCCCCGCATTCCGGCGTCAGCCAGCACCGAGCAGACTTCGTCCCCGAAGAAGTACATATCGGTCGTCGTGGTGACCCCGGCCAACAACTGCTCGGCCGCCGCCAACTCGGTCCCGAGACGCACCACTTCGCGGTTGATGTGTTCCTTCTCCACCGGCCAGATGTGTTCCTCGAGCCATTGTTTGAGGGGTAGATCATCGGCGATCCCGCGCAGGACGGTCATCGCCAGGTGCGAGTGGGTGTTGACGAGACCCGGCAGAATAATGCAGTTCCCGGCGTTGAGCACCTCGCCCGACGGCGCCAGCTCGAGAAGTTCTTCGGCCGGCCCGACCGCAGCGATGCGTCCGTCGGCCACGGCCACGGCTCCGTTGCGAATCGGTTCGGAACCCGGCTCCATCGTGAGGACGGTGCCGCCGACGACCAGCATGTCCCAGTTGGCCTCGCTGCTCATTCAAACCTCCATGGTCTCCACCGCGGTTCGCCGTCGCTTTGACCGTGGTGGGGTCCGGCCATTCTAACCCGGTCACACCCCTGAGGAGCCCGCCCAGCATGAGCGGTATCAGTCCCAATCCTCTTTCAACCGACGGAGATCGCGGCGTTCGCGTTTCTTCGGCGCGCCTGCTCCCCGTTCTCTCCTGGGTGGGGCGGAGAGCCGCTGCATCCGGCGCAGCTCGAGCTCTTCGGGAGTCGGCGGCGGCGTGTGGTCGATGTAGAGCTCGCGCGCCCGCGCCCGGGAGACGTTGTTTCGTTCGATTTCTACGACCTCGATGGTGCGGCGCTGCCCGCCGGTGACGTGGATGACGATGGTGTCTCCGGTTCGCACCGCACGGTGGGCCTTGCCGCGGTCCCCGTTGACCTCGACCCGCCCGCGCTGACACGCGGTCTGGGCCTGAGAGCGGCTCTTGAAGAGACACGACACGTCGAGCCAGATGTCGAGTCGAACCGATGCGTCCTTAGCCCGCATTTCTCACCAGGTTTCGTATCGAGGGCGACGAGGCGCCGTGGCCAGGCGGGTTTTCTCACCAGGGGGCGCGGAGGCGTACTTTGCGGTACGTTGAGCACCCCCTGGTGAGAAAGCACGTCTGGGTAGGATGCATCGTCGGCCGCAGTCGAAAGTTGGTGAGAAATGCGGGCTAGTCATTGGGCTCAGTGTCGTTCCTGCTCGTGCCGGCGTCAAGCCGATCCGGTCACTCGAACGGCAGGTTGGTCGCGGCTCGTCCGACGCTCGAGTACTCGAAACCCTGTTCCTTCATGCGTTGCGGATCGTAGATGTTGCGCAGGTCGATCACGGTCGGGTGCTTGAGCGTCGAACGGATACGCTCCATGTGGAGGGAGCGGAACTGGTTCCACTCGGTGACGATGACCAGGGCGTCGGCACCGGCCGCAGCCTCGTACGAGTCGGTGCAGAATTCGACCTCTTCCGGAAGGTACTGTCGGGCATTGACCATGGCTTCGGGATCGAACGCCTTGACCGTGGCGCCTTCTTGAATGAGTGCCTGGATCAGGGGGATCGAAGGGGAATCGCGCATATCGTCGGTCTCGGGTTTGAAGCTGAGGCCCAGCACCGCCACGACCTTGCCCGCCGCGTCGCCCCCGATGGCCGACCGCACGCGGTCGATGGCGCTGGCCTTGATGCGGTCGTTGACGGCGACGACCGTTTCGACGATCTCGAACGGTTTGCCCGCCTCGCGCGCGATCTCGGTCAGAGCCTGGGTGTCTTTGGGGAAGCACGACCCGCCAAACCCGGGCCCGGGGTGCAGGAACTTCGAACCGATTCTCTTGTCCAATCCCATGCCTCGCGCCACGTGGTGGACGTCGGCCCCGAGCCGTTCGCAGAGCTCGGCGACCTCGTTGATAAAGGTGATCTTGGTGGCGAGAAAGGCGTTCGAGGCGTATTTGATCAGCTCCGACGACTCGACGTTCGTGATCACGAAGGGTGTTTCGATGAGGTAGAGCGGCGAGTAGATGTCCTTCATGATCGCCACCGCCTGGGTGTCGCGGGCGCCGATGACGACGCGGTCGGGGCGCATGAAATCGGCGATCGCAGAGCCCTCGCGGAGGAATTCCGGGTTGGAGACCACCGAGAAGGGATTTCCCCCGGTGCTCTTTTCGTTGATGATCCCTTCGATCAGCTTCCCGGTGCCGATAGGAACGGTCGATTTGGTGACGACCACCTTGTAACCATTGAGGTTATCAGCAATGGATTCGGCCACCTGGATCACATATGAGAGATCGGCCGAACCATCCTCCTTCGGAGGGGTACCAACGGCGATGAAGATGGCGAGGGCCTCTTTGAGGGCCGGTGCGAGCTCGGTGGCAAAGTGGAGCCTCCCCGCCTTGGCGTTTTTTTCCACCAGGGTGTCGAGCCCCGGTTCATAGATCGGCATCACGCCGTCGAGCAGCTTGGCGATCTTCGTCTCGTCGTTGTCCACACAGGTGACGGTGTTTCCGAAATCCGCCAGACAGGCCCCCGTGACCAACCCCACATAACCGGTACCGACGACGCAGATGTGCATGTGTACTCCCAAAGGCGACCGAAAGTCGCTGAATCATGGTAGCAAACGGAAAATTCGGAATTCGGAATGAGGAATTAGGAATTCGGATATTCTCCGACCTTTCCCAACGGCCGGAAGGGCCAACGGGGGCAAAGAACCTGGTTGCGTCGGCCTACCCTCCCTTAGGGCTAGGGTCTGGATACTGGGAGGGTTGGCCGGAAATTCCGTAATTCCTCATTCCTAATTCCTCATTCCAAGCTACCCTGTCTCCGGCTTTTGCCTTCGGAGGTTTCGCCATGTCTGTGCCGTTGCTCGATTTGACCCGCCAGTACCAACCGCTTCGCGAGGAGTTTCGAGAGGTCCTCGATCGAGTGTGTGACTCGCAGAGGTTTATCCTCGGCCCCGAGGTCGACGCATTCGAGACCGAGGCCGCCCGCGCTCTCGGCGTCGCCCACGCGGTCGGCGTGACCTCGGGCACCGACGCCCTCCTCGAAGCGTTGATGGCTCTCGATGTCGGCCCCGGCGACGAGGTCGTGGTCCCGACGTTCACCTTCTTCGCCACCGCAGGGGTCGTGACCCGGCTCGGGGCGACGCCGGTTTTTGTGGACATCGACCCCGTGGATTTTTGTATCGACCCGCAGCAGATCGCCGACCGCATCGGCCCCGCAACCCGGGCTGTGGTTCCGGTGCACCTTTTCGGCCAGTCGGCCGACATGGACGCTATCCTCGAGGCTGCCGGATCGGTACCGGTGCTGGAGGACTGTGCCCAGGCCTGGGGGGCGGACTGCGGGGGCCGGCAGGTGGGTTCCATGGGCGTCATGGGCGCCTTTTCGTTCTTCCCGTCGAAGAACCTCGGCTGTTTCGGCGATGGCGGGCTGATCACCACCGGCGACCCGGATGTCGACCGAAAGCTCCGCGAGCTCAGGGTGCACGGCCAATCGGGCCCCTACGAGCACCCCCTGGTGGGTGGGAATTTCCGGATTGATGCCCTGCAGGCGGCGGTGCTGCGGGTCAAGCTGCCGCACGTCGACGGCTGGATCGAGGGGCGCCGCGCCAACGCCGACCGCTACCGGCGCTTGTTTGCTGAGGCCGGTCTCGAAGGGACGGTTGGCCTGCCGCAGGCGGTGCTCGGTCGCGGCCACACCTTCAACCAGTACGTGGTCAGGGTGCCGAAACGGGATGCTCTGCGCGCGTTTCTGGGGGAGCGTGGTATCGGAGCGGCCGTCTACTATCCGCTGCCTCTGCACCTGCAGCCCTGTTTCACCGATCTCGGGTACCACCACGGCGATTTTCCGGTGTCCGAACAAGCGAGTCGCGAAGTGCTGGCGCTGCCCGTGTTCCCGGAACTCACCGAAGACGAACAGCACGAGGTCGTGGATGCCGTAGCGGAGTTCTTCGGCGCCTGATGCGCGTTCTGCTGGTCACCAGCCGCTATCCCGTGCCCTCGTGGCGAGGCAACCAGGTGCGGACGATGGAGTGGCTGTCGGCCCTGTCCGCCTGCGAGCTGCTTCTCGCGTGTCCGCAGGAGGCCGGTGGCGATGCGGGGTCGTTTTCGGCGGGGGTCCACTTCTATCCGCTCTCGGCCGCTGGTAAGGCCGCCGGCCTGCTGCGGGCGGCCGCGTCCGGCAGGCCTCTCCAGGAGGGGTTGTACGACAGCGGGGGGGCGCGACGGGCGGTTGCCGAAGCGGTGCGGCACTTCTCACCGGACGTGATCGTCATCCAGATGGTGCGTTGTGGGTGGGCTGCGGAAGCCGCTTCGTCGGTCGACCCGGACGTGCCGATCGTTTTCGATGCTATCGACGCGATGGGGCTCCACTTTGATCGGGCCGCGGCCTCGTCGAGTTTCTGGACCGCTCCTGTCTTCAGAAACGAGGCGGTGCGGTGCCGGCGGCGCGAACGCTGGCTGAGCCGGTTGGCCCGGCGCACCGTCGCGGTAGCTGAGCGGGATCTCGCCGAACTGGAGGTCCCACAGGGGCGGGGCCGCGTCATCCCGGTGGCGGGCCGCGTTGTGGCGACGCCGGAGGTCTCGACATCGGGGAAGGTCATCCTGCTCTCCGGCAATCTCGGCTACCGCCCGACGGCGCGGGGCGCGGTGTGGTTCTCCCGCGAGGTCTGGCCCCGGGTTCGCAGCAGGGTGCCGGATGCACGATGGGTGCTTGCGGGCGCCCGCCCGACAGCGGCGGTGCGCAGATTGTCCCGGTTGGACGGGGTGGAGGTTCACGCCAATGTCCCCGATCTCGGCGCCTTCGTGGCGTCATCCAGGCTGGCAGTGGCCCCCATGAGCAGCGGCTCCGGAGTCCCGATGAAGGTCCTCGAGGCCATGGCCGCCGGCGTGCCCGCGGTCGTCCATCCGTGGGCCGCCGATGGGCTCGCCGAGGACGCTGCGGGGGCAGTGGTGGTGGCCGATGGCGCGGAGGCCTGGGCTGATGACGTCGTCAGGTTGCTCGACGATGCAGAGGCTGCGCGGGTACAGGGTGAAAAAGGCCGCACCGCCTGGAGCAGGGTCTACCACCCCGACGTCGTGGCGCAGCAGATCCGTGACGTGGTCGCCGAAGCCGCCGGCGTCAACGTTGGAACGTTCGAACGTTGAACGTTTGAACGTTATACGTTAGAACAGCTCCAGAGTCTCGACGTCTCCCTTGCCCTCGCGGATCAGCACCGGTTCGTCCCCCGTCATGTCCACGACCGTTGATGGCACCGGCAACAGAACGCCGCCGTCGATCACCATCTCGACGCGGCTGCCGAGCGATCGGTCGATCTCGTCCGGGTCGTTGACGAAATCGTGTTCGGGGTCGCGGATCGACGAGCTCAGGAGGGGCTCGCCGAGCTCCTCGAGCAGCGCCAGGGCGATGGGGTTGTCGGGCATGCGGATGCCGATGGTCCGCCGTTTGCGGAGCATGATCTTGGGGACTTCGGGGCTGGCGTCGAAGATGAAGGTATAGGGCCCCGGGAGGACGCGTTTGAGGAGGCGATAGGCCGGTGTCGACACGCCTCTTGCGTACCGTCCGATCGTGGTCATGTCGGCGACCAGGATGGACAACGGTTTCTTGGGGTCCATGTCCTTGAGCTTGTAGATCCGCTGGATCGCGTCGTGGTGGGTGATTCCACAGGTGAGCCCGTACACCGTGTCGGTTGGCATGACGACGATGCCCCCGTCGCGCAGGACCTGTGCCGCGCGCGCCAGCAGCCACGGCTGCGGTTCGAAGGGGTCGATGTCGAGAATCACGTTCTGTGGCGCCTCCTCAGGCTCAACGTGTATACAGTCGGCACCGTTCACAGTCAACAAAAAACCACCCGGCCGGGGCCCATCTGCAGAGGTGAGGTGGAAGGCGTAGAATGTCGACAACGATCGAAGGAGGACCGGCATGAGCAGCAGTGGACTCAAGAAAATCGGCGTCATCGGCATCGGCACGATGGGCAACGGCATCGCACAGGTGGCGGCGCAGAGCGGTTTCGAAACAGTGGTCATGGACGTGGATGCAGGAGCGCTCGAGCGCGGACTCGACGCGATCACCCGCAGCCTCGACCGCCTGCTGAAGGCCTTTGAAAAATCGGGAGGCGAAAAGGGCATCACGGCCGAGGCCAGAGAGGAAGCGGTGGGCCGGCTTTCCACCACCACGCGTGAGGAGGACCTCCTCGACTGCGACCTGATCATCGAGGCGGTGCCCGAGAAACCCGAACTCAAGGAAAATATCAACCGCAAGCTGGCCGAGCTCGGCTACGACAAGATCCTGGTTTCGAACACCTCGGGCATCAGCATCACCCGCCTCGGCGCGGCCTTCGGCACTCCGGAGAAGTTCATGGGGATGCATTTCATGAACCCGGTGCCGATGCAGAAGGGGGTGGAGATCATCCGGGGGCTGGCAACTTCGGACGAGACCTACGACACGGTTGTCGCTTTGTGCCGCGACCTGGACAAGATCGAGATCCCGGCCGAGGACAAGGCGGGTTTCGCCATCAACCGCATGTTCGTGCCCTTTGTCAACGAAGCGATCCGAGTCGTCGAGGAGGGGATTGCGGCGGTTGATGACGTCGACAAGTGCACCTATTGCCTTGGCCACAGGATGGGCCCATTGATGACCGCCGACTACGTCGGCCTCGACACGATGTTGTTCATCTGTCAGGTCCTTGAGGAGGAGTTCGGCAGCTTCTACAAACCGAGCCCCCTGCTCAAGCGTCTGGTGGAGTCGGGACAGCTCGGGGCGAAGACCGGGTCCGGCTTCTACATCTGGGAGTCCTTCAAGGCGCAGGGAGTCAACCCCGACGTTGCACGGTACCGTATCAAGTAGGTTCTAGAACCCGCCCGCTGTCGGTCCGGAGGCGAGACATGAGGATTCGAAAAAAAGACGATTGGGACGACGACTGGGACGATGAGGTCGTCGTCAAGAAAAAGCCACCGGGCCCGAGCCTCCTGACTACGCGGAGGATTCTGTGGGGTCTGGCGGCGCTCGCGGTTGCGGCCCTTCTCCTTGGCAGTGTTGTGTCGCGAGATGAGTTTCAGTTCAAGGAGACTCCTACCAAACTGATCGGCATGTGGACGTGCGGAGACCCGGAGAAATCTGATTTCTGGGTCGAGTTCCGGCCTCAATTCGTCATCTTCGGTACCGGCGGCACCGGTACAATGAAGTACCGCATCCTTGGCTTCAAGTTCGAGCAGGTAGGTGAGCTGGAGCGCTATACGGTGTTTTACAAAGACCTGGCGGGCAAGCAGCACACTCGAGAGATCGTGCTCCCCCCGTCCGGCGACACCCTTCGATTCGCGGACGAACCGGGAGTGAACTGGGCGCGTTTCGACCGCTGAGTCACAAGACCCAGGCGTAGCCGATCTTGACGAAGACGGTGCGGTTGACCTGGGTCAGACCGTAGTTCTGATCGGCGAGGGAGTTATCGGAGTACCCGACGAACAGAACGGTGCTCGGATTCACCTTGTAGGAAAACAGGAACTGCCCGAACAGATTCTGGTACTCCGAGCCGCGTCCGTCGCTGTAGAGGTCGGGGTTGAACCGGTCCTCGACGTGCTGCAGGATGGCGCGCACGAAACAGCGGGAGTTGAACTGCCAGGAAGCCTCGATCTGCCCGATGGTCGAGGTGTAGAGCCAGCCCTCGGCGACATCCATCGTTTCCCGTGTGTAGATCGGTTCGAGGTAAAAGTGACGGCCCAGGCGGTACCAGAAGCCGGCGTTGATGTTGACGAAGTCGCCGGGGCGTGTGTTGACGTAGTCGACCTGGCCGCCGCCGTTGAGATTGAGCCAGGCTTCGCTGTCGCCGTTGGGTTTCGCGCAGAAGTGCAACTTGAGCCGGTTGAAGTCGAATTCCTGCCCGTTAAAGCCCTCCCGAACCCGGCTCGGGCGGACCACCGAGTGCGACTGGAGCGGCCCCTCGATGGTGAACTGCACCACGTCCTCGTGGAAGAGGAGGAAGCCGGTCTGGTCGATCGTATCGGCCACCTTCGCTTTGACGTCCATCCGCGTGTACCAGCTTCCATCGACCTGATTCCACTGATACCCGAGACCGGCCTCCCGGTGCTGGAAATCCACCTGGGGCATGAAACCGAGGTCTGCACGAAAGTCGGTTCCGACGTCCCACAAGAGCGCCCACCACATCCAGGTGCGGGTTTGATGGGTGTAGTAGAGCTCAGCGGCCCAATCGTCAAAGGTGCCCCCGGGCTGGTCGAAGTCCTCGACAATCGTGTCGGGATAGCGGGTGCTCGACTTCAGGATTTGGATGAAGACCCGGTCTCTAGCTGAGAGGCGGAGGTCGCCGTCAAAACCTGCAACCCGGTTGAGATAACTTGAGCCTTCGCGATTCGTGAACAGACCGCCGACCGTGAACCGGTTCCCGATGTCGTATTTGTAGCGGAGGACGGTGGCGGTGGTCGACTCCTCGAGCGAGGTCGCGCTCGAACTTTCGCTGCCCGGGATGATCGAGGTTGGTGACATCGTCGTCGACCACGTAGGCGCCGATGGTGTGGGGGCCTTCCTTGCCGGTGAGCTTGAGCCCCCATGCGGGCTCCCGCATCATCCGGGTATAGACGATGTTCATGGTGGTCTCGAAGAAGTCGGCGCCCTCCATGAAGAACGGCCGCTTTTCAGGGTAGAAGATGGCGAACGGGCGGTTGACCGCAAGCTCGCGGGCGTCGGCTTCCACCTGGGAGTAGTCGGGGTTGAGGGTGGCGCTGACAGTCATGTTGGGAGTGAATCCCCAGCGGGCGGTGAGACCGAATTCCACCTCCGGGTCGCCGTCCACCATCGGTCCGTCCGGGAGGTCGTCGCGTTGGTCGGTGCGCGACGCCGGTCAGGGTCGGGACGATCTCGAGGTTGCGGCCCGGCGACACTCCGGCGAAACCCTCGATCTTGAGGGCCTGGCAGAGGTAGCAGTTGTTGCTGCGATCGCGAGGGAAGGTGCCCATTTGAGCGGACACGTTGCGAGGGTATCCGCGGATGGCGTCGAACCCCCAGATCTGCGGTTCGTCGCTGCGCTGAAACCGCAGTGTTGAGAAGGGGATCTCGATCTCGACCGACCACCCCCATTCGGTGAAGGCCGCGGCTGATTTCCAGATCCCGTCCCAGGGGGTCTGACCGGTCGACTCCGTTTCGATCTGGTCCATCTGGACGCCGAGGGGATTGACCACAAACAGGTAGTCCCGCCGTTCGTCGTTGAAGGTGTCGAGGACGACGCCCACCCAGTCGTCGTTCCACGCCTGGTCCCGATCGGAGAGGTGGGCCCGGATCGCCGCCAGGTCGGGGTCGTAGGCGCGAAAACCGACGTACAGACGGTTGGCGTCGTACATGACCAGGACTTCGGTGCGGATCGGAGCGGGCGTGTTTTCGCCGGGGCGAACCTCGTAGTCGAGAGTCGTCGACCAGGCCTGTTGCCACACGGCCTCGTCGAGGACGCCGTCGACATCGATCCGGGCGTCCACCCGGGGGATCGGATGCGGCGCCGACCCGCGTCCGGCGGGCTCGGTTGGCGTGGATGCCCCGGCGGCAATGACCACAAGAAGCGGAGCCACGACCGAAGATGAACAAAACGCGGCCGACGGGCATGAACGAAGAGACTTTTCTACCATCGCGTTGAGTACGGAACGGTCGGTCGAAATGTTTTGCCTGTCGCGATGTTTTTGCTTCTTTTTGAACAACACTCTCAGATTGAATCACGCCTTGCGATCGAGCACGGCGTATACGGCAGGCACCACCAGGAGTGTGAGCAGGGTCGACGTGATCATGCCGCCGATGACGGTCAGGGCCATCGGCGTCCGCAACTCGGCTCCCTCGCCGAGACCGAGGGCCATGGGTAAGAGGCCGAAGATCGTGGTCAAGCTCGTCATCAGGATGGGGCGCAGACGGACGCGGCCGGCACGGGCTAGAGCCTCGACCTTGCCCATTCCCTCGCGGCGGAGTTGATTGGCATAGTCGACGAGGACGATGGCGCCGTTGACCGCGATGCCGGCGAGCAGGATGAACCCGATCAGCGACACCACGCTGACGGTGACCCCGAAGGCCCACATCGTGACCAGCACTCCGATCACCGCGAATGGCACCGAGAACATGATGACAAAGGGATGGAGCAGGCTTTCGAACTGCGAGGCCATGACCAGGTAGACCATGAACACCGCGAGGCCGAAGGCGAGTCGCATGGAGTCAAACGACGTCGCCATCTCTTCCTCCTGGCCGCCGAGACGCCAGTCGTAGCCCGTCGGCCAGCTCATGCCTTCGAGCGCAAGCCGGATGTCGGTGGTCACCGATCCGAGATCGCGGTCGGAAAGGTTGGCGGTGATGCTGGCGATGCGCGTGCCGTCGGCGCGGCGGATCTCCGCCGGGCCTTCGAGCTCGAGCACCTCGGCGACCGCAGACAACGGAATCGGGATCCCGCCGGCGTGGGTCACCGTCAGGTTGGCGAGGGCGTCAGCCGACGATCGAAACCGCTCTGCGGCGCGCACCCGGATATCGATGGTGCGGTCGACCCGCGTGATGTCCGTGGCAACGTCTCCCTGCACCATGCCGCGCAAAACCGAGGCCACGTCGTCGATCCCCAGGCCATATGCGGCGAGGCGGTCGCGGTCGAGGCGCACCTGCAGCTCCGGGTGGCCGCCCTCGGTAGAGGAGCTGATGTCGGTGAGACCGTCAATTCCGCGCATTCTCTCGACGACCTCCGCCGCCAGCCGCTCCAGGAGCTCGAGGTTGAAGCCGCGGACCTCGACCTCGATGGCGGTTTTGAAGCTGAAATACGAGGGCCTGCCGAAGCGGGCAACGATTGCGGGCCGGCCGCCGCCCTGGAGCTGTTCGCCGCTCTGAAGCGCCAGGTTGTCCGCATCGATGACGGCCCGGAGTTGCCCCATGGCCGCGTCCTCGGCCTCCCTCGATACCGGCGGCTCGAGGGTGACCGTGAGCTGGCCCAGGTTTTCGCGCAGCTCTCCGGCCGTGCCGCCCTGCTCGTTGGAGGTCCCGGCGATGGTGTAAACGGTGTTGAGCCCCGCAATGGTGTCGGCGGCCCCGGTGAGCTCTTTGAGTTTTCGGTCCGTGACTTCGAGCCGCGTCCCCGGGGGCAGCTCGAGATCGGCGTAGAACTCTCCCTGGACGAGCTCCGGTATGAGCTCCGAACCGAGGGAGCGATACAGACCGAGACTGGCTGCCAGCAGCGCGAGGGTCACGCCGACCACAGCCGCCGGGTGTCTAAGGACACCGGCGATCGCCCGCATGTAGGCGGCGGAGGTGAGCTCGAGAGCGCGGTCGAACAGGTCGAGGACGGGTTTCAGAAGAGCGCTGGCGACTCGGCTGATGGCCCTGACGACGGCAAGGACGGCGCCGGCGAGCAGGGTCGTGACGCTGAAGACGGCCCGGCTGAGCCAGCGCAGAGGCGCCGGCTGCTGCGTGTCCGCGCTCGGGTCGGAGACCTCCTCAGATGGCTCGAAGCGCCGCGAGGCGAGCATCGGGATGACAGTCAAAGCAACGACCAACGACACGACGAGTGAAAAGGCGACGGTGAGGGCCTGGTCGCGGAAGAGCTGTGCGGCGACGCCTTCGACAAAGACGATGGGCACGAAGACGCAGATTGTCGTCAGGGTGGAGGCGGTGATGGCGCGCCCCACCTCCGAGGTGCCGATCCGCGCCGCCTCGACGATATCGAGGCCGTCGTCACGTTTGCGTTGGACCGCCTCCAGGACGACGATCGCGTTGTCGACCAGCAACCCGACTCCGAGGGTGAGGCCGCCCAGCGACATGATGTTGAGCGAGATCCCGGCCACGTACATGAGGAAGAAGGTGGCGACAACCGACACCGGTATCGAGATCGAAATGATCAGCGTGTTCTTGACCGAGCGCAGAAAGAGGTAGAGCACGAGGATCGCCAACAGCCCACCGAAAAGAGCGGTTTGAAGGACCTCGCGGACCGCTTGCCGGATGTAGCGCGCCTGGTCGGTGATGATGTCGATTTGCAGCCCTGGGGAAACACGATCGATATCGGCGCGAAGCTCGCTCAGACGCTGAGTCACCGCGTCGGAGACGGTCACGGTGTTGGTGCCGCCTTCCTTGTAGACCGCCAGCTCCACCGATTCGTCGCCGTCGATGCGGGTGATGATCTCGCGTTCCTTGTGGCCGGTGTAGACCCGGGCGACGTCCGACAGGCGAACGATGGCGTCGCCGTTGCGGGCGATGACGATCGATCGCATGTCCTCCGGCCGCACGAACTCGTTGAGGGTTCGCACCAGGTACTCGGTGCGACCGTCGCGCAGCGAGCCGCCCGTGATGTTGACGTTCTCCGCCGCCAGGCGGTTGGCAACCTGGCCTGCCGAGAGACCGAGTGCCGCCAACTTGCGTTCGTCGAGCTCGACCTGGATCTCCTCCTCGAGACCCCCCGAGACCACCGCCGCGGCGACCCCGTCGATGCGCTCGATGGCGCGCTTGAGGTCTTCCTCGGCCATGAACCGGAGCTGTGCGAGGTCGTCGGAACCGTGGACGCCGACGCGCATGATGGGATCGAGCGATGGGTCGAAGCGAAGCAGAATCGGCGCTTCGGCCTCGAGCGGGAGGCGCACCCGGTCGAGGCGGTCGCGGACATCGAGGGAGGCGAAGTCCATATCGGTGGCCCACGCGAACTCGAGGGTGACTTCGGAGACGTCCGCCCGCGAAGACGAGGTCACGCGGACCACGTTGTTGACGACCCCGACCGCGTTTTCGATCGGCCGGGTCAGCAACGACTCGATCTCGACCGGCGCGGTGCCCTCATAGGTGGTGCGGATGGTCAAGGACGGGTAAGTGATGTCGGGCAGCAGGTTGACCGCGAGGTTCGAAAAGGCGACCGCGCCGAAGACCACCGCAGCCAAGGCGAAGATGAAGATCGTGACCGGTCTTTGGATCGAAAGATCGACGATCTTCATGTCAGCCGTTCCTCGAGGCATGTGTTTCCGGCAAACCACAGAGGCACAGAGGGCACAGAGCGACCCGCTACGCGCACAGAGGGTTTATTTAAATGAACGGAAATGTGATTCGAGGAGCGAGGGCCTGAGTTCGAGATATTCCTCTGTGCGGCTCTGTGTCTCTGTGTCTCTGTGGTTCATGATGGGCTGCCGCCCTCGGCGCGGATCTGTTGGACGACCTCTTCGATGCGTTCATCGGTCAGGCCGAACTGCTTCATCCGCTCTTTGATGCGCTCGAGTTCTTCGGGAGTGGCGTCCTTGATCCGCTGCACCATGAACGGTGGGATGCCGCCCGCGGCGCTGTTCTCGCCGCCGGGACCGGCGCCCGGAGGCGGGCCGCCACCCTGGGGTCGGCCACCGCCGGCCTTCATCTGCTCGATCCTGGCCTCGATTTCGGCTTCGGAGAGTCCGCGCTCCTGCATCCGCTGCCGCATGGCCTCGACGGCCTCGGGCGGCGGTCCCGAGGCCTCGGCGGTCGGCGCTGCGGTCGGTGCATCGCCGAGGACCGCCACCGGCGTGCCGTCGGCGAGGCCTTCCTGCCCGAGCACGATCAGCTGTTCACCGCCTGCGAGCCCCTCGAGAATCTCCACCGAGTTTTCGTCGCGCACGCCGAGACCAACCTCACGCCGTTCGGCAATGCCGTCCACCATGACGTAGACCGTGTCGCCCAACGAGTCGAGAACGAGCGCGTCGCGCGGAATGACCAGCACATCGTCACGGGTCTGGGTCTCGAGGTACACCGAGGCGAACATCCCAGGCCGCAGTTTGCCCTGCGCTTCCACCTCGAGAGTGACGGTGAAGGTCCCCGAGGCAGGATCGACGGTCGGCCGCAGGCGTGCGACGACGGCCGGAAAGGGCTGGTCCGGGTAGGCCTCGACTTCGAGGTGGGCGGTCTGGCCGATCCGAACCCTCGGCAGGTCCTTCTCCGGCACCTCGACCCGGCACAGGAGCGGTGTGAAGTCGGAGATCCGGAAGATCCGGTTGCCGGGGGTCACGTACTGGGCGAGCTTGATGTCGCGGGTCACCACCAGGGCCTCGAACGGGGCGCGAATCTCGGTGTAGGCGAGCTGAATCTCGGCGCTTTCGAGTTGCGCCTGTGCCGCTGCCAGCTTCGACGTCGCACTGTCGTAGGCCTCCTGGCTGACCAGCCCCTCGTCCCACGAGGTCTTGGCGCGATCGAAGGCGAGCTGTGCTTCGTCACGGGTGACCCGCGCGATCGCGGCCTTGTTCTTCGGTTCGCGCTCGTCGATGCGCGCCAGCAGCTGGCCCTTGTGGACCATCTTTCCCTCCTCGGTCAGGATCTCGGTCACCGGCCCCGAGGTCCGGGCCACGATGTCGACCTCGTTTTCGGCCTCGAGGGCGCCGTTGGTCTGCAGGTATTGCGAGATGGATCGCCGGGACACGGTGTCCACCCGGACCGGCACCGCCGCCGCGGGCGCGCCGGGCGCCGCGCCGCCGCCCATCCTTCCCTGACGACCGTCCTCGCCGCGGCCGCCGGAGTCGCCGGACCCGCCGCATGCGGCGAGGGCGAGAATTGTGAGGGAGGTGGCGGAGATCGAGGCAAACTGTTTGATTTTCACTGGAGGCTCTTTCCTTGAGGAGATTCGGCGCTACTGACGAGCACGGTCGGAGGTCGCAGGACCGCGGCCACGATGCGCCGGATGAATTGACTGAGGTCGTCGATGAGCGAGTAGATGGTTGGGATCACCATGACCGTCAGAAAGGTGGACATGGTGAGCCC
This sequence comes from Candidatus Sulfomarinibacteraceae bacterium, assembly GCA_963714885.1. Classification (GTDB taxonomy): domain Bacteria; phylum Acidobacteriota; class Thermoanaerobaculia; order Thermoanaerobaculales; family Sulfomarinibacteraceae; genus Sulfomarinibacter. Next base: position 139,334 of record CAVQQV010000010.1, read on the forward strand.
GCCGAGAATGACCAGCCCGATCGGGGCCCAGAACGCGGCGCGGCCGTCGGGGGCGCCGAACACGCTCGGCAGGAAATAGCCGGCCACCATCGGCGACAGGCCGAGCACGGTGGTCATGGCGGTCATCAGGATCGGGCGGAGGCGGTGGCGTCCGCCGAGGACGATCGCCTCGTCGCGGGGCATCCCCTGCTGGCGAAGCCGGTTGATGTGGTCCACCAGCACGATCGCGTTGTTGACGACGATGCCGGCGAGGATGATGAGACCCATGTCCGAGCTCGACGAGCGCGCCTGGCCGGTCAGGGTCATGATGACGCCGACCCCGATGAAGGCGAAGGGGACGGAAAACATGATGGTGAAGGGCTGGGCGAAGCTCTCGAAGAGTGAGGCCATCACCATGTAGATCAGCACCAGGGCAAAGGCCAGCAGGAACAACGCGCTCGACGCGTCCTGCTCGCCGCTCATAAAGTCTTCTCCCTCCACCACTTCGTAGCCGGCCGGAAGGTTGAGGTCGTCAACCGCCTGTTGGGCCATGCGCTGGGCTACGAACGAAGGCGTCCCGGAGGCGGTGTCGGCAGTGATGGTAAGGGTCGAGCGCCGGTCCACCCGCTCGATCGCGCGCGCTCCGGGCGCGGTGTCGAAGTCCGCTACCGAACCGATGGTCAGTCGGTTGCCGCCGAAGGCCACGGGCAGTTTTTTGAGCTGGTCGAGAGTCTGGCGGTCGGATTCACGGTGCTGCACCACGACGTCAAGCTCGCGGTCCTCGACCTCGAAGTAGGTGACCGCCCGTGACGACAGGGCCGACGACACGCTCTGGGCTACGTTCTGTGACGAGAGGCCCGCGGCGAGAGTGCGTTCGCGGTCGGGGCGCACCAGGACCTCGATGTCGCCGCTCTCCAACGACGAGTCGGCATCACGGACGCCGGGCAGGGCCTGGAGCGCCGCCACCGCGCGGTCGGCGAGGATCTCGAGGATCTCGAATCGGTCACCGCGGAGCTGCACCTCGATGCTCGAACCCGACCCGGACCGGCCCCGCATCGACCGTGACAGGGTGAAGGTGACGCCGGCGCGGGTGGGCAACAAAGCCTCGATCCGGTCTCGAATCAAGGAGGTATCGAGCCGGCCCTGTTCTTCGTCGACGAGGTAGATATCGAAACGGTTGCCGCGCGAATAGCCGCGCGAGCGTCCCGAGCTGCGGCGGAAGGTGTGGGTAATGTTGGCGATCTCGAGTTCGTCGCGCCTTTCTTCGAGGAGACCGTACACCTCGTCGTAAACGGCCCTCTTCTGATCCACCGAATAGCTCTTGGGGGTGTCAACCACGATGCTCACCTGGCGCTCGAATGACGGGGTCTGAAAGGACCGCTCGATGCGCTGGTAGAGGTGCCATGAGCCGACCAGCGCGAGCAGGATCGCAAACCCGAAGGCCAGTCGGTGCCGCAAGGTGAATGCGAGGGAGCGCGCGTAGGCGGCGGAGAAGCGGCTCCATAGACCGCCCTCGTGGGCGCGCTCGCCACCGAGGATCCGCGCCGCGACCATCGGCACCACGGTCACCGCGACCACCAGCGAGGCGGCCATCACCACCACCACGGTCAAACCGATATTGGTCATGAAGATCGCGAAGCGTCCGCCCGACGGCAGGAAGATCATGGGAAGGAAGACACACATCGTTGTCAGCGTCGAAGCTGCGATCGGCAACGCCACCTCGGAGGCACCCTGGAGGGTCGCTGTCATGGCGTCCTCTCCGAGTTCCTCGTGGTGGCGGAAGATCGACTCGATGACCACGATTGAGTTGTCAACCAGCATGCCGATCGAGAGCATGAGCCCCATCAGCGACATGATGTTGAGCGTCAGATCGGTCCAGCCCGCCTGTCGCGACAGGTACATGAAGACGAAGGTGACGACCACCGAGACCGGAATGGCGATCGCCACCAACAGGGTGGAGCGAACGCGGCGAAGGAACAGGAACATGAAGAGCACCGCCAGGGCGCCGCCGAGCAGACCCGTGTTGCGGAGCTCCGAGATGCCGTTGCGCACGTCCGCGGAGTCGTCGCGGTAGATGTTGATCTGGAGGCCGGCCGCACCGGGCGAGGAGAGGATCGCGTCAATCTCGGCTTTGGCGCCGTCGATCATCGCCAGGAGGTTGGCGGTGGAGGCCTTGTAGAGACGCACGTTGAGGGCTTCCTGGCCGTTGAGAAAATCCCACTCTTCCTGTTCGGGATAGGCCATCTCGACCTCAGCGACATCGCCGAGCCGGAGACCGTCGCCGAGAGGGAGAGCACGGATCTCGTCGAGATTCTTGAGTTTGCCGTCGACACGCACGAAGTACGCCCGCGATCCGTCTCGAACCGTCCCCACCGATGCTGTCTCGTGATTCGAGCGGATGACCGCGGCAACCTCGCGGACGTCGATTCCGAGGGCCGCGAGCCGATCGGGGATGAGGTTGATCTGCACCTGGCGAATTTCGATGCCGCCGACCTCGACGTCTGCAACCCCTTCGAGCCGCTGCAGGCGGCGCACGATGACATCCTCGGTGAAGCGGTAGAGACGCTCGCGCGGCCAGTCGGCGCTGACCTGAAAGCGAACGACCGGGCGATCAGAGCTTTGGAAGCGCCGGATGTCGATCCGCTCCAGATCGGGGGGCAGCCGGTTGCGCACGCGATCCACCCGGTCGCGAACATCGACCGCCGCGAGGTCCATATCGGTGCCGTCGACAAAACGCAGGCTGACGTTGCCCGAGCCCGAGGTGGCGTTCGCGGTCAGGGACTCGATGCCGTTGATGGTGCTGAGGCTGTCCTCCAGCGGTCGGACGATGAGCCTCTCGGTCTCGGAGGGGGAGGACGACGGGTAGGGGGCGCTGACTGAGATGTGCGACGACGAGAAGGTGGGCAGGAACTCCAGCGGAAGCCGGGTCAGCGAGAGCCAGCCCAGCACCATCACTCCCAGAACAGCCATGGCCATGGTGACCCGGCGTTCCACCGCAAATCGGATGATTGGGTTGACCTTCACGCTGACACCGCCCTCCAGCGACGAGACCGGGCTATTCAATCACGGAACGACAGCCCCGGCCAGAGCCGGGGCGATACGAAAAAGTGCGCGGCAACCAACCAGGTCGCCGCGCTTGGGGAGAATTGGAAATTTACTGTGTGCGGCGCCCGCCAGAGCGCCGGGTGAACCGCTTGCCGAAGTCGCCACGCATCTCTTCGAGCTGTTGCCGTTGCTCCTCGGTCAGGACCTGGAGGGCCTTGGCCCGGGTACGCTCACCGGCCACCATCAGGTCAGCCTGGATCGGTGCCAGCTCCGCGGCAAAGGATCTCACCTCGCCCTCGTCGAACACAGCCGGGTCGTGGCTTTCCCTGCGGGTCTCGTGCAGGGCGCGCATCTTGGCGGAGAGTTCCTCAATCTTGGGGCGCTCCTCGTCGACGATGGCCTGAATCTCCTGCAGTTGCTCATCGGTCAAACCGAGTTCTTCTGCGAGCCGCGGCAGCATGCGCTCGATGAAACCGAGCCCGTGTTCGAAGCCGTTGCCCCCGCCTTGCGGACCGTGCCCCCAGGCGCCGCCGCCCGGGCCTCCGCCGGGCCCCTGGCCGTTGCCGCCACCGGGCACGCCCTGGGCGACGAGGGTTAGTGGGACCGCGATCAGCGCCGCGGCCGCGATGGTCAGGATGATGTTTCGTACTCTCATGAGAACCTCCATGTGGTTCGCCGCCGTGGCGGCGTGTGTTCGGTCATGCGGTGAAACGTCCGAACGGTCTTTATTGTTGACCAATAAATCCAAACAAACGCACGGTCAACCTCAAGAAATGTCAAGCCCCTCCGCAGGCTGGTAGGATCGGGTCATGACGAGGATCCTGATCATCGACGATGATGCCGATCTCTGCGATCTCGTGAGCGAGTATCTGCAGGGGGAGGGGCTCGAGGTGGATGCCGTTCACGACGGTGTCACCGGGGTCGTCCGCTGCCTCGACGACCTACCGGATCTGGTGATCCTCGATGTCATGCTGCCCGGGCTCGGCGGGTTCGCGGTCCTCAGTCGGATCCGTGAACGGTCGAAAGTGCCGGTGATCATGCTGACGGCGCGCGGCGAGGATGTGGACCGGATCGTCGGTCTCGAGATGGGCGCTGACGACTATCTCGCCAAACCCTTCAACCCCCGTGAGCTGGTGGCGCGGATCCGCGCCATCCTCCGCAGGACAACGGACGAGCCTTCGGACGACAGGACGCAGGTCTATTCGGTCGGTGATCTCCAGCTGGACCTGGGGGCGAGGGAAGTCCGCTGTAGCGGCAGTGAGGTCGAGCTCACCGGGGCCGAGTTCATGATCCTGGAGGTCCTCTTACGGGAAGCGGGAACGGTGGTCGGTCGGGACGATTTGTCGCGCCAGGCCCTGGGGCGCCGTTCGAGCGCCTTCGATCGCAGCCTCGATGTCCACCTCTCGAATCTGCGCCGCAAGCTGGGCCAGCTACCCGACGGCGGTGAGCGGATCAAGACCGTGCGCGGCGTCGGCTACGTCTATGTCAAGCACAGCGGGAGCACGACGTGATTTCGGATTTCGGATTTCGGATTTCGGATTTACCGGGCCTCCGGCCCGGACACAGGATGCTGAATGCTGGATGCTGGATCCTCCGACCCGCCCGGCACGCGAGACGCGTGCCCCACAGAGACCCGCTCCCGGAGCGCTTGTGGGGCAGCCGTCCCGGCTGCCGGTGGGTGGGCGGAAATCCGAAATCCGAAATCCGAAATCCGAAATCTCGGGGGCGGACGGGCGGCAATTCCGAATTCCGAATTCCGAATTCCGAATTCATCACCATGAAGAGCCTCTTCCTCCGCATCTTCCTCTGGTTCTGGATCGCGATGGTGGTGATGGCGGTGGTGCTCGTCGTAACGTCCCCGTACTTTACTCAGTCGCGGTCCCGGGTCGAGCGTTGGCAGCAGGGCGCGGAGACCTGGACCGGAGAGCGGGTGGATCGCACGGCGCGGTCGATCAGCGAGGGCGGGGTGGACGGGCTGAGGTTCGGCGAGCCCAGGGGCCCCGGCCGCCGCGGGTCGATCACGTTCGTTTTTGACGATGCCGGCCGCGAGGTCATGGGGCGCGAGGCGCCCAAGGAAGCGACGGACCTCGCCCTCGGGTGGCGGAGACCGGAACCGAAGAAGCGCTCCGTCGAGGAGAGTTTCACCTGGTGGCAAAACCGGCGACGGCTCCCGACGGGCGACGGTTTGTGGTGGTGGGGACCCTGCACCGGCCGCCGCGGCCGATCGATCTGCTGGAACCGCAGGCTCTGTGGTCGCGCCTCGCGGCCCTCGCGGCGATGATTGGTCTGTTGAGCTTTCTGCTCGCCCGCTACCTCTCGTCCCCGGTGGGCGCACTGCGAAAGGCCACCCAACAGCTCAGCGAAGGCGACCTTTCGGCACGGGTCGGCGGCCGGGTGGTTCGCCGGCGGGACGAGATCGGCGATCTGGCGCGCGACTTCGACACCATGGCCGAACGAATGGAAAACGCTGGTGGGTTCGCAGCAACGGCTGTTGCGCGACGTCTCCCACGAGCTGCGGTCGCCGCTCGCCCGGCTTCGCGTGGCGCTGGAGTTGGCGCGCGACCGCGCCGGCGCCGCAGCCGGCGAGAGCATCGACCGCATGGAACGTGAGGCCACCAGGATCGATGATCTGATCGGGCAGTTGCTGTTTCTGGAACGACTGGCCGCAGGTGAGCCCGGCGGTGAGAAGGAGGTCTTTGACCTCGCCGAGCTTCTCGGCGAAGTGGTGGACGACGCCTCCTTCGAGGCATCCGCCGGCGGCCGCGAGGTGAAGGTCGAGGCCGACGCCGAGGCCGTTGTCCGGGGCTACCCCGCGCTCCTGCGGTCGGCGATCGACAATGTGCTCCGCAATGCCATCCGGCACGCCCCGGAGTCGACCGTCGTCGACGTCGTGTTGGTGGTCGACGGCGGTTCGGCGGAAATTGCGGTTCGAGACCACGGTCCCGGAGTTCCCGAGGAGCACCTGCATTCGCTCTTCGAGCCCTTCACCCGGGTCGCCCACGCCCGTGAGAGGTCCTCGGGCGGCGCCGGTCTCGGGCTCGCCATCGCCCGCCGCGCCGTCGAGTTGCACCAGGGATCGGTGTCGGCCCGCAACCGTCCGGACGGAGGGCTCGAGGTCGTATTGCGGTTGCCGCTGGAGGGGGATGCGGCGGCTGATCAGCGGTCGTCATGAAACCAGCCCGCACATCTCACCAGCTTTCGACTGCGGCCGACGATGCAACCTACCCAGCCGTGTTTTCTCGCCTTGGGGTGCTCTCCCCGCCGGTAGCAGCGCAATGTGACCGAAGGCTCACCCCAGGGCGAGCCCACCGGACACGCGCTGATGGCGGTGAGACACAAGCTCCTAAGGCGCGCTGTAACTTACTGCAGAGTACGCCTACGTGCCCCAAGGCGAGAAGCCCCGCCTGGCCACGGCACCTCGTCGCCCTCGTTACGAAACCTGGTGAGATATGCAGGCCAGGGAGATCGACCGGTGCGTAACGAAGCTGGCGATGGTAGTGGACCGGAACTGGGCCGCCGGTTCCTCGACCGCAAATTTCTCGAGTCTCCATGGTCCGTTCTTCCGGTGGTGGTGCTCGCGATGGTTCTCTTATCGATCGGGGTGACCCGGGACTACCGACTCAAACACGAGGACAACAACGCATTTCACGCCGCCTTTGCCCGCAACCACCTCGAATGCGGGTCTCGAGGTCACCAAGGCGCACGACGCCTTCGTCAACCCGACCAACGGACGGGTGACGTTTTACGCCCACCATCCGCCGGGTTGCGGTCTCGTGCTGGCCGGGGTGTTCAAGGTCACTGGCAGCGACCGGCCGTCGGTTGTCCGCGGGGTCGCGATCGCCGCCACCCTCCTCACACTGGTCCTGCTGTGGCGGCTGGTTCGCCGCGAGGAAGGGCCTGGGGTCGCGCTGGTGGCCGCGGTCGCTTTTGCGATCCTTCCGCAGGCAGCGTTCTACGGCCGGATGGTCAACCACGAGGTGCTGGCCCTGCCGGCCATCGTCTTTCTGGTCGATCGCTACTTCGCCACCGCCCGCGGCGGCGGTTGGCGCGCCGCAACCGGTCTGGCGGTAGCGGCCACCGTCGGCGCGCTGTTGGCGTGGGTGACATTCTTCGCCATCGCCGCGTGCGCGGTCCACGCCGTCGCTCTCGATGCGCCGGCCTCAGCTCTATCCCGCCGCCGGCCGCACGCTGGCGGTGCTGACGGTCCTGGGGGCATCGCTGTTCGCCGTGGACGTGGCGCACATCGCCTGGGTGCGGGGCGGCGATCTCTCCGATCTCGCGGGGATCTTCTCCCGCCGTCTGGGCGCCGGTCAGGACTACGGCGCCATCGCCTGGGCCCGCAAGATGTTCGGTTTTTCGCGCCGCCTGGCCACGCTGTCGGGGACCCTGGCTCTGGGGTGGCTGGCCGTTCGGATCCGCTCGCGGGCTGACCGGCAGGATCCGATTGAGGCCCCTCGAGGAGGTCGGAGCCGTCTTTCTGGTCGCCGGCCTCGGCTATCTGGTGGTGTTCAACTGGGGCGCCTGGCAGCACCACTACTGGCAGTTCCCGTTGCTGCCGGCGGTGGTGATCGCCCTCGCCCTGGCGGTGACGGCCTTGATGCGGAGCGCGGTTGCCGGGCCCCACCGAACCGCCTCCCGGGTCGTTCTTGTCCTGCTGGTGGTGGAGGTGCTCGCCACCTCGGCCGTGGGTCTGTACACCCGGCACACCACCCCCGAGGACCGGGTCATCAAAGCCTCAGAGACCTTTCGCTCGCGAAGCCTCGACCTCAAGCCGTAACCATCAGTGCACGCCTGGCGCGGCGACCGCCCGCTCATCCCGAATTCACGAATGACGGGTGAGGATGGGCGAAAATTCAAAATTCAAAATTCAGAATTCAAAATTCAAACCACGATATTCACCAGCCGCCCGGGCACCACGATGACCTTCTTCGGCTCCTTGCCGTCCATGTGACGGCGGGTGTTTTCGGACGCCAGGGCCAGCCGTTCGATCTCGGATCTGTCGGTGTCGTGCTCGACCTGGAGCTCGTCCCGTTTCTTGCCGTTGACCTGGACGACGATGGTGACGAGTTCGTCCTGCGCCAACGAGGGGTCCCACTCCGGCCACTCGGCGTGGGCGATGAGTTCGGCGTGTCCGAGCCTGTGCCACAGCTCCTCGCACAGATGTGGGGCGTAGGGCGAGAGCAGACGGAGAAAGGTCGTGACGATCTCCCTGGGCAGGGTGGCGGAACTGGTGGCGTCGTTGACGAAGATCATCATCTGGGCGATGGCGGTGTTCATCTGCAGCGCTTCGGTGTCGTTGGTGACCTTTTTGATGGTCTTGTGGAGCGTCCGTTGGAGCTCGGCTTCGGAGGCCGCCGGCGCGTCGGTGAGCCTCGGGTTGAGCTCGCCGGTTTTCTCGTCGACCACCAGGCGCCAGACCCGGTGCAGGAAGCGGTTGACGCCTTCCACGTCCTTCATCTGCCACGGTTTCTGGACCTCGAGCGGGCCCATGAAGAGCTCGTACAGACGCATCGCGTCGGCGCCGTAGGACTCGATGACGTCGTCGGGGTTGACGACGTTGAGCTTGGATTTGGACATCTTCTCGATCTGCGCCTCGAGGGCCGTGTCCGAGCCCTTGACGAAGTACTCGCCGGTCCGCTCCTCGGCATCCGACGGGTGGTAGTACTTGCCCCCCGCGTCGCGGTAGGAGTAGGCGAGGATCATGCCCTGGTTGAAGAGCTTCTGGAAGGGCTCTTTGGTGTGGACGTAGCCGCAGTCGTAGAGCACCTTGTGCCAGAACCGGGCGTAGAGGAGGTGGAGGACGGCGTGTTCGACGCCGCCGACGTAGAGGTCGACCGGCATCCAGTAGTTCTCGGCCTCCTGCGACCACGCCTCGTCTTCGTTGTGGGGGTCGAGGTAGCGCAGGTAGTACCAGCACGAGCCGGCCCACTGCGGCATGGTGTTGGTCTCGCGGGTGCCGATGCGGCCGTCGGGCAGCTCGACCCGCAGCCAGTCGTCGCCGGCGCGGGCGAGCGGGGGGCGCCCGTCGTCGGTGGGTTTGAACTCGTCGATCACCGGCAGCTCCACCGGCAGCCAGTCTTCGGGCAGCGGCACCACCTCGCCGTCGTCGGTGTGGACGACCGGGAACGGTTCGCCCCAGTAGCGCTGGCGGGAGAACAGCCAGTCGCGGAGGCGGTATTGGACGCGCCCCTCGCCGAGGCCGCGCTCGTCGAGCCATGCGGTGATCGTGGCGATGGCGTCGGGCACCTTGAGCCCGTCGATGGAGAAACCCTCTTTGCCCGAGGAGTTGACCAGGACGCCGTCGGTGTTGTCGGTGTAGGCGGCCTCTTCGATCGGGAGATCCGACCCCGACACCACCTCGATGATCGGCAGATCGTACTCGCGCGCGAACTCGTGGTCGCGCTCGTCGTGGCCGGGCACCGCCATGATGGCGCCGGTGCCGTAGCCCATCAGCACGTAGTCGGCGACCCAGATCGGGATGCGCTGCGTCGTTGACGGGGTTGACGGCGAAGGCGCCGGTGAAGACCCCGGTCTTGCCTTTGGCGAGGTCGGTGCGGTCGAGGTCGGTCTTCTGTGCCGCCTCGTTCACGTAGGTCGTCCACTGCCGCTCGCTGCTCCGGCAGTGGTGATCTCGGCCACCAGCGGGTGTTCAGGCGCGAAGACGCAGTAGGTGGCGCCGAACAGGGTGTCGGGGCGGGTGGTGAACACGGTGAAGATCCGGTCGCTGCCGTCGATCCGGAAGACCACGTCGGCGCCGCGGCTCTTGCCGATCCAGTTGCGCTGCATCTCCTTGACGCTCTCGGGCCAGTCGACATCTTCGAGGTCGTCGAGCAGGCGTTCGGCGTAGTTGGTGATCTTGAGCATCCACTGCCGCATCAACCGCCGTTCGACCGGGTCGCCGGTTTCGACGTAGGCGCCGTCCTTGACCTCCTCGTTGGCGAGCACGGTGCCGAGGGCCGGGCACCAGTTGACCGGGACGTCGGCCATGTAGGCGAGGCCCTGCTCGTAGAGTTTGAGGAAGATCCACTGGGTCCAGCGGTAGTAGTCGATCTTCGAGGTGTTGACCTCGCGCTCCCAGTCGTAGGAAAAGCCCAGGCGTTGGATCTGTTGACGAAAGGTGTTGACGTTGCGTTCGGTGATGACCGCCGGGTGCAGACCTTCGCGCACTGCGGCGCGCTCGGCCGGCAGACCGAAGGCGTCCCAACCCATCGGGTGCAGCACGTTGAAACCCTGGGTCCTTTTCATGCGGGCCATCACGTCGGTGGCGGTGTAGCCCTCGGGGTGGCCGACGTGGAGGCCCGCGCCGGAGGGGTAGGGGAACATGTCGAGCACGTAGTACTTGGGCTTCGAGCGAAGCTCCTCGGGGTCCGACGGGGTGCGAAAGGTGCGGCGTTCGGCCCACACGGCCTGCCACTTGGGCTCGATAACTGAGGGTTGATACGAAAACTCGGCCATGAAATCTCCTCACGATCCGTCGCGACGACGGACCCGGCGTATTCTACGCATCTTCCCGGTCGGGCACCAGCGGTGCCCGACCGGGAAGATCGTGGCATAATCACCCTCGGCGGCGAGACGGGCCGCCCCGACATCGACCCCAGGAGGAGACGCCGTTCATGAAATACACCGACAAAATCAAAGGTCTGACGGCCACAGCTCGCGCCCTCGAGGACAGTTTTTTTGCCAAGGAGAACGACCGGATTCTCAAGGAGCTTCGGGCAGCCTCCGTGCGTGAAGAGAAGAAGAAGGAGTTTCGCGAGCACTTGAACATCAAGAATGAAGAACTCCTCGATGCGCTTGTCGCGCTCGCTGTCGAGCCGGAGACGCTGGTCGCCTTCACCTTGGTGCCGTTGGTCGAGGTCGCGTGGGCGGACGGAGAGATCCAGCCCAAGGAACGCGAGGCCATCATCAAGGCGGCCGTCGAACGCGGAGTGGCGGAAGACAGCCCGACCGCGCACCTCCTCAGGAACTGGCTCGTGACGCGACCCGATCCGCAGCTGCTCGAGACCTGGAGAGACTACATCGAGGAACTCAAAGGTTCGCTCAGCGGCGAGACCTGGACTGAGATGAAAAAGACGGTCATGGGCCGGGCGCGCGGGATTGCCGAGGCCGCGGGCGGGTTCCTTGGAATCGCGTCGATTTCAGCTGCTGAGAAGAAGATGCTCCAAGAGTTGGAGTGGGCGTTCGAGTGATCCGCCCCGCCCTCAAAAATTTGATCCTCTGTGCGATCACGGGCCTTGCCGTGTCGGTGGCCTCGGTTGCGAGCGCCGTCGAGCTGCAGTTCCTTGGTCAGACCGAGATCCCCGGCGACCTCGAGGTCGACCATACCCTCGTCGGGGGCCTGTCCGGGCTGGCCTACGATCCGGGGTGCGACCTCTACTACGCCCTCTCCGACGACCGCGGGTCCTTCGGGATGCCGCGCTTTTTCACACTGCGAGTGACGGAGAGCGACGGCGAGGTCACGGTCGAGGTCCTCGGCGCGACGGTCCTTCGCGACGCCGATGGCGGCCCGTTCAGCGACGGCGACCTCGATCCCGAGGCGGTGGCTCTGTCCGCTGATGGAACGCTGTACCTTTCAACCGAGGGAGTGCCCCACCGGGGAGTTGCGCCGGTGCGTGGCCCGTTTCGGTCTCGATGGATCGCTGCGCGGGACCCTCCCGGTGCCCGAACACTACCTGCCGGCGGCCTCCGGTCTGCGCGGGGTCCGCGACAACCACGGTTTCGAGGGGCTGGCTCTCTCTCCGGATGAGACCCTGCTCTTCGCCGCAACCGAAAATGCCCTGCTCCAGGATGGACCGGCGGCCGATCTCGAGACCGAGAGCCCGTCCCGTCTGCTGGTCATCGACCTCGAGAGCGGCGCCGTCCAGGCCGAGTATCTGTACATGGTCGGACCGGTGCCCGATGAACCGCGACCGGCCGGCGCCTTCCACACCAACGGGGTGTCCGAGATCGTCGCTCTCGACCACCACCGTTTGTTGGTGCTCGAACGCTCGTTTTCGGCCGGTGTCGGCAACCGCTGCCGGCTCTATCTCGCCGATCTCGAGGGCGCGACCGATATCCACGAAATAGTGGCTCTCGCTGATGCCGCCGCGGGCGCACCGCGACCGGTGACCAAGGTCCTCGTCGCCGATCTTGCCGATTTCGGTATCGACCCGGACAATCTGGAGAGCATCACTTTCGGTCCGGTCCTGCCCGACGGCAGACGCCTGCTGGTGATGATGGCGGACAACAACTTCCAGCCGTCGGTCCAGGACAACCAGGTGCTGGTCTTTGCGGTATCGGGCGTGTCGGGTCCGCGTGGCGGAGGTTTCCAGCCCGCAGGTGCACGATATCCAGGGAGCGGGCCATTTCTCGCCCTTTGTCGGCCGGTGCGTCGTCGGCGTCGAAGGCGTCGTGACCGCCATTCTCGGTCAACGGAGCGGCCAGGCGTTCTGGATCCAGGGCGTGGAGAGTGACGACGACCCCTCGACCTCCGAGGGTGTCCTGGTGACGGCCCTCGAGGGCACGGCAGCGGTCGCAGTCGGTGATGTCGTCCGTGTCGACGGCCGGGTCGAGGAGCGTTCGTGGGGTCTCGAACTGCCGGTGACCAGGATCGTCGCATCCCATCTCGAGGTTGCCGGCCACGATCTCCCGCTGCCGGATGCGGTTGTGATCGGTCACGGCGGAATTCTGATCCCGCGCGGCGAGGTGGCCTCGCGGCAGCTGCAGGTGTTCGACCCGTCCCGATATGCGGCGGATGCGTTTGAAACGCTCGAAGGCATGCGGGTTCGCGTCGAAGAGCCCCTGGTTGTCGGTCCGACCTCCGGCCACGGCGAGGCGGTGGTGGTCGGCGACGGCGGCCAGGGCTCGGCGCCGTGGACGGCCCGCGGTGGTCTCAGGTTGACCCCCTGCAACGTCCATCCCGAGCGCGTGGTGATCGACGATGCCCTGGTGCCCAACCCGCCGCAACTGGCTGTGGGCGACCGGCTGGAAGGATCGGTGGACGGGATCCTCCACTACACCTACGGCAGCTACAAGGTGCTCAATACCGAGGCCTTACCGGAGGTCGAACCTGGAGATCGGGAAGGCGATCGAACCGCATTGGTGGGTGACGAGGACCACCTGTCGATCGCCACCATGAACCTCGAAAACCTGTGGGCCGGATCGGCGGCGGAGAAGTTCGACGAGTCTCGCAGAGATCATTGTCGACCGCCTCGCGAGCCCCGATGTCCTCGCCGTGCAGGAAGTGCAGGACGACACCGGGCCCACAAACGACGGGACGGTGTCAGCGGATCTGACGTTGACCCGTCTGGTGGAAGCGATCGAGAAGGCGGGCGGTGTTGCGGTACGAGTGGCGATCCGTCGATCCGGTAGACAACGCGGACGGCGGCCAGCCCGGCGCCAACATCCGTACGGCCCTGTTGTTCAACCCCAACCGCGTGGAGTTTGTCGATCGACAGGAGTGCGGCCCCGCTTCGGCCGCCACCGCCGGCCCGGTCCTGACCTGCAGCCCCGGGTTGGTGGATCCGGCCAACCGGTCCTTTGCGGCCGGCAGCAGTGGGGGCGGCGGCAGCCGCAAACCGCTGGTGGGGGAATTCTCATTCAAAGGGAGGCGGGTGGTCGTAATCAACCTCCACCTCTCTTCGAAGGGCGGCGACGACCCGATCTTCGGTCGCCGTCAACCGCCGCGGACCGGGTCGACCGCGCACCGCACCGAGCAGGCCGAGACGGTAGCGGCGTTTGTCCGACAGATCCTCGACGCCGATCCGGCGGCCGGGGTGATCGTGCTGGGTGACTTCAACGATTTTGAAAACACCGCAACCGCTGCGGGCTCTCGAGGCGGCCGATCTCGCCGACCTCGTGCTGCGCGTACCCAGAGAACAGCGATACAGCTACGTTTACCAGGGCAACTCACAGGTCCTGGATCACGTGCTGGTCAGCGAGGCGTTGGCTGACGGCGCCGAGATCGACATCGTCCACGTCAACGCCGACTTCCCGGATGCCGAACGCGCCAGCGACCACGACCCGATCGTTGTGCGAATCGAGTTCTGAGAAGCCTCTCCGCCGTAGGTTGACTTTCCTCACGCGCTTCCCGTGAGGAGCCACCTTGAGCATTGTTTGCCCGAGACGCTCCACGGGTCTGCTGAAGATCGAGGCGTCAAACAATGCAAGAGATGGCACCTCCGCCGCACGCTGACTTTCCCCACGCACTTGCCCGAGAGGAGCCACTCTAGGCATTGTTTGCCCGAGACGCTCCACGAGGCCCTGAGGGTACAGGCGTCAAACAATGCCAAGAGATGGCACCTCCGCCGCACGTGACTCGTTTCCATGCGCGCTTCCCGGGAGTTGCCCCCTTCAACATTGTTGGCCCGGGAGATTCGCCGACGTGGAGAGCGTGCGTCCAACAATGTTGAAGACGGCACGCTCCGCCGCACGCGGTACTCACCCGAGCACTCGAACTTTCCGCGTGGGACGCGCTTCCAAAACTCAAAACTCAAAATTCAAAACTTAGAATTCTGAGTGTTCTGCTAGCATGACAGAAATGCCGAGTCGAGTTCCCACCGAGATCCGCCACCGCCTCGAACCCGTGAGACTTCTGGTGCTGGACGTGGATGGAGTTCTGACCGATGGCAGCCTGACCTACAGCAGCCGGGGTGAAGAGCAGAAGACCTTCTCTGTTCGCGACGGGCTCGGGATTCGACTCCTGCTCGAGGCCGGTGTGCAGGTGGCGGTCATTTCCGGGCGGTCGAGCGAGGCGGTTGCCGTGCGGTGCACCGAGCTCGGCATTCGATCCGAACTGATCGTCCTCGGTTCGAAGGACAAGGTGGCCGACCTCGAGAAGATCGAAGGAGATGCTCGACATTGTCGATCTCGAGGTTGCGGCGATGGGTGACGACCTCCCCGACCTGCCGATGCTGGAGAGGGCTGTCTTCACCGCCTGCCCGGCGGATGCGGCGCCGGAGGTGATGGCTGTCTGCGATCTGGTGTGCGGCGCCAACGGTGGTTGCGGCGCGGTCCGGGAGTTTGTCGAGCTGATCCTCAAGGTCCAGGGCAAGTGGATGGATGTCGTCGGCCGCTGGGTCAACCACGGGACACCGCGTTCGTGAGGCAGTATCTGGGCCTCCTGAGCCACGTCCTCGAAAACGGCGTCACAGAAATCGGATCGGACCGGCACCGGGACGCTGAGTTCATTCGGTTATCAGATGCGGTTCGATCTTCGCCAGGGTTTCCCGGTTCTGACGACCAAAAAGCTCCACCTGAGGTCCATCATCCACGAGCTCCTGTGGTTTCTCGCTGGTGACACCAACGTCCGCTATCTTCACGACAACAAGGTCACGATCTGGGACGAATGGGCGGATGCCGACGGCGATCTGGGGCCGATCTACGGCTCACAGTGGCGTTCGTGGCCAACCCTCGATGGCGGGAGCATCGACCAGATCGCGAGGCTGATCGAGGGCCTGCAGCGCGAGCCCGATTCGCGGCGGCACGTTGTGTCCGCCTGGAACGTGGCCGACATCGACCATATGGCGCTGCCGCCGTGCCACTGTCTGTTTCAGTTCTGGGTGGCCGAAGGCGGTGTTTCCTGCCAGCTCTACCAGCGAAGCGCCGATGTCTT
Organism: Candidatus Sulfomarinibacteraceae bacterium; assembly: GCA_963714885.1. Taxonomy (GTDB): domain Bacteria; phylum Acidobacteriota; class Thermoanaerobaculia; order Thermoanaerobaculales; family Sulfomarinibacteraceae; genus Sulfomarinibacter. The sequence continues at coordinate 154,950 of CAVQQV010000010.1, forward strand.
CCTCGGCGTCCCATTCAACATCGCGTCCTATGCGATGTTGACCATGATGGTGGCGCAGGTCTGTGGTCTGGAGGCGCGCGAGTTTGTTCACACCTTCGGCGACGTCCATCTCTATCTGAATCACATCGAGCAGGCGAAGACCCAACTCGCCCGAGAGCCACGCCGGCTGCCGACCCTGCACCTCAGGCCGGAGGTGGATTCGATCTTCGACTTCCGCTTCGAAGATTTTCGGCTCGAGGGCTATGACCCACACCCCGCCATCAAGGCTCCGATCGCGGTGTGAAGATGACGGTCTCGTTGATTGTCGCAGTTTCCGACAACGGGGTCATCGGCCGTGACGGCGGCCTTCCCTGGCATCTGCCCCGGGACCTCAAACACTTCAAGGCCACCACGATGGGTCACCACCTGATCATCGGCCGCCGCACCTGGGACGAGGTCGGTAAACCGCTGCCGGGAAGGACGATGGTGGTGGTCACGCGCAGCCTCCGGTTCGAGGCCGCAGGCGCGACCGTCGTGCACTCGTTAGAGGAGGCGCTCGAGGTCTCGAAGAAGGACGAGGAACCGTTTGTCGGCGGCGGCGCCTATATCTACCGGATGGCCCTGGTGCGGGACCTGGTGGACCGGCTCTACCTCACCCGGGTTCACGCCGAGGTCGAGGGGGACACCTTTCTGCCCGAGATTCGACTTTGACGATTGGGCGCTCGTATCAGAGGAACACCACGAGGCGGACGAAAAGAACGAGTACGCCTGCACGTTCGAGGTGTACGAACGTGAACGCTGATCAGCGGCGGGGTAGGTGAGCGCTAGCCGTCGCAGTTTTTTCGGGCGTTCGAGTGAACCCGCCATTCGGTGCGCGGTTCCCGTGAGGAGCCACCTTCAGCATTGTCTGGCCCGAGGCGCCCCACGAGTTGCTGAAGGTGCAGGAGTCAGACAATGCAAAAAATGGCACCTCCGCCGCACGTGGCTATCGCGCTTTATTGGTGGCGGGGGTTTGTGGCGCAGGCGTCCCGCCTGCGCGCGCAGCCGGGACGGCTGCACCACAATACGGACCTGATTGTGGTACGAGTGATGCCGGTAGGTGAACCCTGTATTCGACGTTCATTAACTGCGTTGATTCTGCAGTTTTCCGGGTCAGCTGACGACGGTCCCTGGTGGGACCTCTGCATCCGGTGAGAGCAAGAACGGCGCGTGGTCAACATTGGCTGCCAGGAGCATCCCCTGCGACTGGACCCCCATCAGCTTGGCCGGTTTGAGGTTGGAGACCACCACGATCTGGCGTCCGACGAGATCTTCGGCCTGATACTTTTCCGCTATGCCGGCCACCAGTTGGCGCAGTTCGGGCTCGCCGAGGTCGACCATCAGGCGAATCAACTTCTTCGACTTCGGCACCGGCTCCGCCTCGCGAATTGTGCCCACGACCAATTTGGTCTTGAAGAACTGGTCGATGGTGAGGAGATCGTCCTCGGGTTCTTTTTCGGGGGCCGCGGCCGGTGTGTCCATCTGGAGCTCCTTGAGGTAGGCGGTGATGTCAACGCGGGGAAAGAGTGGTTCAGTCGTGCCGATCCGGGTGCCCTCGGCGAGACCGCCCCACTCGACGGCGGCCTCGAGGTTGCGGAGGGCGTCTTCGATGCCGAGTTGCCGCCGCAGCTGCAAGGCGATCGTCGGCATGAAGGGCTCGATCATCAGGGAGATGATCCGCAGCCCCTCCAGCGAAACGTAGAGGGTCGATTCGACGGCGCCTCGTCCCGCGTCGCCTTCCTTGGCCCGGGCCCAGGGCTGAGTCTCCTGGATGTGGACGTCGATGGCCTTGAGCAGCTGCCACGCGGCCTCGAGCGCGCGGTGCGGTTCCCCGGCCTCCATATGCTCGAGAAAGCCTGCAACGGCTGTTTGAGCGGCCGCGGGCACCGGTCCATCGTGCGTCGGGGCAGGCACCCGGCCATCGAGATAACGGCCGGTCATGGAAAGGGTGCGCGAGGATGTGTTGCCGAGAGCGTTGGCGAGATCGGCGTTGAAACGCTCGAGGAATGCCTCGTCCGAAAAGGAAGCGTCCTGACCAAAGGCCATTTCGCGGGCCAGAAAATAGCGCAGCGCGTCGGCCCCGAAACGTTCGATGAGGTAGTCGGGGCGGACGACGTTGCCGATCGACTTCGACATCTTGGCATCGTCTCGCAACCACCACCCGTGTCCGACCACGGCTTTCGGCAGCGGCAGTCCGGCCGACATCAGGAAGGCGGGCCAGTAGACGCAGTGGAAGCGGAGGATGTCCTTGCCTACCAGGTGCATCGTGGCGGGCCAATGCCGGTCGTACAGCGACTCGTCGTCGCTGCCGAAGCCAAGGGCCGAGATGTAGTTGGTGAGTGCGTCGAGCCACACATAGACGACATGGTCACCGTCATCGGGGTAGGGGACGCCCCAGGTGAGCGAGGTGCGCGAGATCGACAGGTCGCGGAGACCGCCTTCGACAAAACTGACCACTTCGTTGTAGCGGCTGCGGGGTCGGATGCAGTCCGGGTTGGCGCGATACCACTCGAGCAACCGGTCCTGGTATGCCGAGAGCCGGAAGAAGTAACTGGATTCGGAGAGTCGTTCGACCGCTCGCCCGCTCTCGATGTCGTGGCCGTCCTTGACCTGGGAGTCGGGGATGAATGCCTCGTCCGCCGCCAGATACCAGCCCTCGTACTCGCCCTTGAAGATGTCGCCGGCCGCCGTGATGCGGCGGATGATTTCGTCGACAGCTCGCTTGTGGCGGTCTTCTGAGGTTCGGATGAAGTCATCGTTGGAGATGTTGAGGGTCTTCCAGAGCCCGTGGTAGCGCGCCACCACCCGGTCGGCGAGCTGGATGGGCTCGATCCCCTGGTCGCGGGCCGCCTTTTCGATCTTCTGGCCGTGTTCGTCGGTTCCGGTCAGAAAACGGACCTCGGCGCCGCGCAACCGGTGATACCGGGCAAAGATGTCGGCCATCACGGTCGTGTAGATATGCCCGATGTGCGGCATGTCATTGACGTAGTAGATGGGCGTGGTGATGTAGTAGCGCTCGCTCACAGTGCCTCCGAGGTTGCACACGGACGGGAAGGATACCACTCCCGAAGCTCTGATCCCGGGCGTAGGCGTCGACATGTGCGGCCGAAGATTGGATATGATGACCCAGCAATGAGGAGACGAAACCTCGCATGGTGGCTGTATCAGCCCTACAAGTACCTGGTGGTGGTGCCGGTCCTTGCGGTGGATACGGTAATTTTCGCCTCGATCGGGGCGATCTTTCCTTTCTTCACGAGGTCGCGGACTGCATCACGGTTTTCGGGGGTGCCGTGGGCGCGGGTCATGGCCTGGGTGACGCCGATGCGGGTGCAGGTCGAGGGCCGCGAACATATCGATCCGCGTCAGTCCTACGTCCTGGTGTCGAACCACCAGAGCCAGTACGACATCTTTGCTCTCTACGGATGGCTCGGGGTGGATTTCAAGTGGGTCATGAAAAAGGAGCTGCGCAACGTGCTGGGCATCGGTGTGGCCTGTGACCGTTTGGGCCACATCTACATCGATCGCTCCAATCACGCCGCCGCCGTGGCCACCCTCGATGATGCCAAGAAGAAGATCGTCGACGGAACATCGGTGATCTTTTTTCCCGAGGGAACCCGGAGCCGGAGCGGGAAACTGAAGGTATTCAAAAAGGGAGCGTTTCGGATGGCGATCGACCTCGGCCTGCCGATTCTACCGCTGACCATCGTCGGTACCCGGGACGTTCTGCCGGCGGGCACCTCCGATCTCATGCCGGGCTCGGCACGTTTGGTGATCCACCCACCGGTCTCGGTGGAGGGTTGTACCGCCGAGGACTGTAACCGGCTGAGTGATGAGGTCCGGGCAATCATCGCCTCCAGCCTGCCGGATGGCGAGCTGAGACGTCCGCTACTGTTCGAGACTGGCGCGAGTCCGGTTGACCGCTGCCCGCACCGCCGAGAGCATCGCCTTGCGGTCGGGATCGGCCAGCTGGTCAGGGGTTTGCGTTGCGCTCACCTGGCCCCTCTCCTGATCCACCTTCTGGTGGACGAAGAGCAGCTGGTCGAGCAGTTCCGGCGCCTCTCTGGCAGCGGATGAGTAGATGGTGCCGGTGTTGACCGGCGCCCCGTGGCCCTTTTCGCTGGCAGCCCGGCGCACCCTCTCGTGCAGCATCTCGTTGATGGTACGGCGCAGGCTTTCGAGCAGGCGAAGACGTCGTGATCTCGGCTGTGCCATCATCTTTCCTTTCTCCAAAGAACTCGCCCCCCTTTGTTGCAATGTCGCACTCGCAGCGAGCCGGCCGCTGTAACCCCGGTCACAAAAAAACACCCGGGCCGAACGGCCCGGGTGTCGGTTGTTGTTCTGAAGCAGCTCAGCCGTTTTCTTTCGAAGCCATTTTGACTTCGGTATTCGCGGTTGCCGTGTCGGAGGAGCTCTCAGCACCCTTGTCGCAACCGGCCTTCGCAGTGGCGGTGGCGCAGCTGGCACCGGCGGTCTTGGTCACACTGGCGTAGGCCGCCTGGGCGGTCTTCTCACAGCCGGTGTTGACCAGAGTCTCGTTGTAGGTGGCCTGGGCGACAGCGTGGGTCGCAGCGGCAGTCGATGACTTCTCGCAGCTGGTGCTGGTGTACACCGCGTCGTAGGCGGCCTTCTGCGCAGTCTTGGTGCAGCCGGTCTCCGCATAGCTCTTGGCATACACGTTTTCGGCCATGGTGTTGTTGTAGGCGGTCTGCGCAGTCTTCTCACAGCCGCTTTCTTCCAGGGCCTTCGCGTACGCGGCCTTGGCGGCCGAGGTGGCGCAGGTCCCCTCGTTGCTCGCCTGCTGCGCTGCAGCCTTCGAGCACGAGGCACCGTCGTTGCTTGCCTGCTGCGCCGCGGCCTTCGCGCACGAAGCGCCGTCGTTGCTCGCCTGCTTCGCCTCTTTGCCGTCACATGCCGTCGCCGGATTCACCAGCAGGGTCACACAGGCCAGAACTCCAAACACGATCATTGCCTTCTTCATCTGCCGATCTCCTTTCGGTTCTGTCTCTCCGCTTGGGAGAGTGATTCACGATCTCAGTGACACTATACATGAACATTTACGCAAATATGAACTCGCAGTTTCAAAATACTGTGAAACCGACAGTCGGAACCCAACCGTTGTCCTGTCAGGGACTGTTCTTCCACCTCGCATCGGTGTCGACACCCAGCCGCAGGCCGACGAAGTACTGTCTCCCCGGGGCAGGGTAGCCGAGGACCTCCTGGTAGTCGGAATCTGCGATGTTGAGGACCCGGCCGGTGATCTCCACCCCGTTCCACAGGCTGTAGCCGAGGGCGAGGCTGGCCGTCGTGTAGCTGTCCGCTTCGGTTCGTTCGAAGGTCACCGGATCCACATCCTCCCTGGTGCCGACGTAGACCACGGTGAGGTCACCGTTGAGGTGCTTCGAGAAGGCGCCGTGGAGGGTCCACGAACCACCCCATTCGGGACGCCGCAGCAACGGTTGTCCGAGGTCGTCCTCGGTGTCGAGGTAGGTGGCCTGGACGAATGATGCGCCGCGACGCCCGAGCGGGACGTCCCAGGAGAGCTCGGCGCCGCGGATGGTCGCCGAACCGATGTTGGCGTTGGCGGAGGTGGCGAAATCGTACTCGATGAGGTTTTCGAGATCGTTGGTGAACGCGGTCACCTGCCACTTCGATTTCCGGTTGGCGGTGGTATAGGTGAGACCGACATCGGTGGACTGGGAGGTTTCCGGCAGCAGATCGGCATTGCCTGAAAATGGGAAGTAGAGCTCGCCGAGCGATGGTGGGCGGAAGGCCTCGCCGTATCCCGCACGCAGTTCGAGGGTGTCGCTGAGCTTCCACCCGAGATCGGCGCGGGGAGAGGTCTCCGAGCCCCACGGGTCGGAATCGTCCCACCGCACGCCCAGCAGGATTCGCACCGCCGGGCTCATGTCCCAAACGTCCTGGGCGAAGAAGCTGGTGACGTCCGAGTTTGCGTGGTCGAGGGTGGTGCCGTAGTTCGAGGTGTCGGAGACTTCCTCCTCCCGCCACTCGCCGCCCCAACTGAAGATGTGTTTGCTGAAGCGGTGGTTGCTGGCGAGACGGACCTGGGTGGATGTGGTCTCGGTGTTTGAGTACGTGAAGAAGGGGTCGTCCGGGTCCGAGAAATCGAAGGTGCCGTCCACCGACGCCCCGGTGAGCTCGAGATTCCACGAGTCGCTGAAGTAGATGTTGATGGGAATGGCCACCAGGGTCTGTTGGCTGTTTTGCCGGCGGTCCGGCGTCGGGCTTCCCGGTGCGGAGTAGGGGATCCCGGTCTCGCCTTCGAGATCCTGGACGATGACTCCGATGCGGCTGCCGCGGTCGCCGAAGCTCCAGCCGGCGGTGACCAGGATCTGGGTGGTCGAGAAATCGGAATTTTCCTGGCTGCCGTCGCTCTTACCGTCGAAACCCGAGGCGTAGATGTCGAACGCCTTGCTGCCCCAACCGATGTCGGCCTCCAGCCGCTGCCACCCGTCGCTCCCGCCCTCGCCGAAGAAACGGCCGTTGAATTTCGACTTCGCCCGGGCGGGCAGGAGGTTGATGACGCCTCCGACGGCGTCGGCCCCCCACAGGGCGGAGTAGGGGCCCCTTGCGACCTCGATCTGTCTCAGACCATTGGTGCTCAGCCGACTCCAGTCGAAACCGCCGAAATAGGGCGAGTTGAGGCGGACCCCGTCAAGCATGACCAGCGTCTGGTTGGAACCGGTGCCGCGGGTGAAGACCGAGGTCAGCTTGCCCTGGTCTCCCGAACCGACCACGGTCAGCCCGGGAACCCGGCGCAGCATCTCGCCCACCGATCCGACCTGGGCGTCGTCGATCTCGTCGCGGGTGATCACCGTGACCGCGGTCGGCGCTTCGTCGACTTCGGTCTCGACTCCGGTGGCGGTGACCGTCACCTCGCCGGTGAATGGCTGTGTCTGTTGGCTCGGCGGGTACTGAGCCCACGCTGGGATCGCTGCCGACAGAGCGATGATGAGAGCCGATGCTAAGACGATCGGAAGACACCGTTCGGACATATGAAACCTCCCGTTCCTGTTCGTTCAGAGCGGCAGGTCTCCTGGCTCCCGGATCAGCCGCAACCGCTCGCCTTCCCAACCGATGGGCCCTAGGGGTGTGTGGTGCACAGAATTGGTGGCGCCTTTCGGGTGTCGTTTGGTCCATTTTTTGCCGAATTCTCGGCCCATACCACCAGTATGAACCTTCGAATCCGCCCAAAAATGGCCTCAAACGCCCCACCGAAATCCATCCACCATCTATGCACTACACACTCCTAGCAGACCTTCTCGATCAGTGGCTGGAAGGGCCGACAATCGACCCGCCCGTGAACGGTGCGTCCCCGGTTACAGTGGCGGGGGCCGCGCCGGATTCTCACCGGCTTCCCTCGAGCACTTGATGGTGACCGCTCTGTCCCAGCGACCGTACGCGCACCCGGGAACGGCGTCAAGCGTCCCGGCTTTCCGCACGTCCTTCCCGAGCGGAGCCACCTTCAACATTGTCGGCCCGAAGGTCGCTGCCGACGTGGATGATCGTGAGTCCAACAATGTCGAAAATGGCACCTCCGCCGCACGCGGCTCGTTTCCGCACGCGCTTCCCGGGCGGAGCCACCTTGACATTGTTTGCCCGCACCGTTGCCGATTTCGAGTTCGGTGCTTCCAACAATGTCGAAAATGGCACCGCCGCCGCACGCGGTTTCGCGCTCCGGGAGCACTCGAATGCGTCGATGGCCGGCAGGGATGTGTCCGGAAATTCCGAAATTCCGAAATTCGAAATTCGAAATCCTTCTAGTGCGCCTCTTCCCAGTTCCGCCCGGTCCCGAGATCGACGACCAGCGGCACGGAGAGCTCCATCGCCGCGCACATCTCGTGGCGTACCATCTCGCCGACCTCCTCCGCGAGGTTTTCGTCGACCTCGAGCAGTAGTTCGTCGTGGACCTGGAGCAGCAAGAGTTGGCCGGGATACTCCTCGCGGAGCCTTCGATCGACCGTCAGCATGGCCTTCTTGATGAGGTCGGCGGCGCTGCCCTGGACGGGCGTGTTGACCGCAACCCTTTCGGCAGCGGATCGAGCCGCGAAATTTCCGCTCGTGAGGTCCGGTACCGGTCTCCTGCGCCCCATCAAAGTTTCGACATAGCCGTGTTCTGCGGCCTGGGCGAGGGTTCTTCTGCGGTAGTCTTCGATCTCGGGGAACCGGACTTTGTAGCGGGCGATGTAGTCAGCGGCCTCTACTCGCGAAATGCGTTGGGTCTGAGCAAGCCCGAACGCGCTCTGGCCATAGATGATGCCGAAGTTGACCGCCTTGGCGATGCCCCGCATGGCGCGGGTGACCTCCTCTGATTTCACGCCGAAGAGCCCGGCCGCGGTCTCGGCGTGGACATCCGCGCCGCGCGCGAAGGCGTCGGCAAATCCCCCGGTGCCGCCGCACAGGTGGGCGAGAACCCGAAGTTCCACCTGCGAGTAGTCGGCCGCGAGCAGCAGCCTGCCCGGAGGTGCGACGAAGGCGGTTCGGATGCGGCGGCCCTCGGAGGTGCGCACCGGAATGTTCTGCAGGTTGGGGTCGGTGGAGGCGAGACGCCCGGTGGCGGCAGTCGTCTGGGAGTAGTGGGTGTGGATGCGGCCGGTGTCCGGGTTGATGAGACCCGGCAGCGGGTCGACATAGGTGTTTTTGAGTTTGACCAGCGACCGGTAATCGAGGATCGCTTGCGGCAGCGGGTGGTGGGCGGTGAGTTCGAGCAACACCATTTCGTTGGTCGAGGCGCCGGTCTTGGTCTTTTTGATTACCGGCAGTCCGAGTCTTTCGAACAGAACCTCCCGGAGCTGTTTCACCGAACCGATGTTGAACTCCTCGCCGGCGGCCTCGTAGCACCTTTTTTCGGCGTCGGCGATGCCCGAGGAAAGCTCGACGGATAGCTCGTCGAGGACCGAGCGATCGACCGCGATGCCGTTTGTTTCCATACGCGCGAGGACCGGGATCAGCGGCAGTTCGAGCTCCCGGTACAACGATCCCATGGCCTGCTCCTCGACGAGCGGTGTCAGCTTGTTGTCGATGAGCCAGGTCACGTGTGCGTCTTCGGCGGCGTAGTCGGTTGCCGTGGCCGTCAGGACTTCGGCGAAGCTCGCTTGTCCGCCTGCGGTCTCGGCGTAGGTGATCATCTTGTGGTTGAGGTGGATCAACGCGAGGTCGTCGAGCTTGTGCGACCGCCGGTCGGGACTCAGAAGATAGTCGGCGATCAGGGTGTCGCCGTCGATGCCGCGAAGCTCGACGCCGTGCCTGGCGAGCACCTTGAGGTCGTACTTCAGGTGTTGTCCGGTCTTGCCCGTGGCAGGGTCCTCGATGATCGGCCCCAGGGCCTTGCGGGCCTGCTCCCAGTCGAGTTGGGTCTCGCCGGTCGAGTGGCCGACCGGAACGTACCAGGCCACGTCGTCGTCGCAGCAGAAGGACAGACCGACCAGGTCGGCCACCATGACGTTGAGCGACGTGGTTTCGGTGTCGATCGCAAAACGCGGGGCCGCAGCGAGTGTTGAACGCAGTTCTTCAAGGTCTGCGGCGGTCGCGGCGAGCCGGTATGCGCTCCGGTCGACAGTCTCCATCTCGCCGCCGAACTCCTTGAGAAGGGAACGGAACTCGAGTTCGCCGAAGAGCTCCTGGGCGCGTTCTTCGGGTGGCGGAAAGTCGAGTTTGAGGTCTTCGAGGCTGACCTCCACCGGTGCGTCGACGCGGATGGTCGCGAGGTCCTTGGAGAGATAGGCGTTGTCGCGGCTCGCCTCGAGCTTGGACCTGGTCCCCGGTGGCGCCACGTCGCCGATGTGGGCGTAGATGTCGTCGAGGTCCTTCCATTGCGCCAGCAGGTTCTTGACGCCCTTCTCGCCGATCCCCTTGACGCCGGGGATGTTGTCCGACGAGTCGCCCCAGATCCCGAGCGCATCCGGGACCTGCTCCGGCGCGCAACCGAACTTCTCCTCGACTTCGGGGTAGGAGATCCGGCGGCCCTTCATCGAGTCGAAGAGGGTGACGTTGTCGTTGACCAGCTGCATCAGGTCCTTGTCCGAGGTCACCAGCACGACGTCGAGGTCCTGCTCGTGGCGGCGGGCAAGGGTCCCCATGACATCGTCGGCCTCGAAGTCATCGAGACACAGATAGGGCACCCCGAAGGCCTCGGCGACGCGGGCGAAGTAGGGCATCTGGGCGCGCAGCGCGTCCGGCATGTCGGGCGCGGGTGCCCTTGTAGTCGGGGAAGACACGGTCGCGGAAGGTGCCGCCCTTGGGGTCCCAGGTGATGGCCAGATAGTCCGGCTTCTCGTCGCGGATGAGCTTGAGCAGCATGTTGGTGAAGCCGAAGAGGGCGTTGGTGGGCAGCCCCTGCGAGTTGGTCATCCCGCCGATCGCAAAAAAGGCCCGAAAGGCCATGTTGGGCCCGTCGATCAGGTACAGCGTCTTGCGTTTTTTGGAGTCATTCATGGCGATAGTGTAACCGTTTCAGAGCAGCCTCCGTGCAAGGAGCTTCCGTCGCACTGGATAGGGGGCACGAGGCAGTGGTCGGCCGGACGGCGGCCTGGCAATGGGGCAATGGGGCAGTGGTCGGCCGCGTTGCGACCTGGCGATAGGGCACCGAGGCCACGGGCATTTTTGAATGTGCCTCACCGCCTCACCGCTTCACCGCCTCACTGCCTCACTGCCTCATCGCCTCATTGCTTCACCGCCCCGTGTTATAAGGCTTGCAGTCGAGAGGGGAGACCTCATCATGGCCGAGTTTCGGGTCGAGCATGATCTTCTGGGCGAAAAAGAGGTCCCGGCGGAGGCCTACTACGGCATCCAGACGGTACGCGCGATCGACAATTTTCACATCACCGGCGTGCCGATCAGCCAGTACCCGGAACTCATTCGACGCCCTGGCCATGATCAAGCTCGCCGCGGCCCGGGCCAACCACGATTGTGACAATCTACGGGAGGAAGTGCTGCGTGGCATCGAGGGCGCCTGCCTCGAGATCATCGACGGTTCGCTCCACGACCAGTTTCCGGTGGATGTGATCCAGGGCGGCGCCGGCACCTCGACCAATATGAACGCCAACGAGGTCATCGCCAACCGGGCCCTGGAGCTGATGGGCCGCGCCAAAGGCGAGTACGCCTTCTGCGATCCGCACGACCACGTCAACCGGTCGCAATCCACCAACGACGCCTACCCGAGCGCCCTCCACGTGGCGATCATTCTCGCCAACGCCCGGCTCAACGAGAAGCTCGGCGCACTGGTGGCGGCCCTCCGCGACAAGGGAGCAGAGTTCGCCGATGTGTTGAAGATGGGGCGCACCCAGCTCCAGGACGCGGTGCCCATGACCCTCGGACAAGAGTTCGACGCCTGGGCGGAGAGCCTTGAAAACGAAATCAGCGCATTGACCGACGTCGAGGATGAACTGCTCGAGGTCAACATGGGCGGGACCGCCATCGGCACCGGTCTCAACGCCCCCGACGGCTACGCCGAGCGCTGCGTCGAACACCTGATCGCGATCACCGGCAAGAGCATTCGTCTCGCACCGGACCTGGTCGAGGCGACCCAGGACACCCAACCCTTCGTGCTCTACTCGTCAGTCCTGAAGAGCCTGGCGATCAAGCTGTCGAAGATCTGCAACGATCTGCGGTTGTTGTCGTCCGGGCCGCGGGCCGGACTCAACGAGATCAACCTGCCCCGGATGCAACCCGGATCGTCGATCATGCCGGGCAAGGTCAATCCGGTCATTCCGGAGGTCGTGAATCAGGTCTGTTTCCGGGCCATCGGAAACGACCTCGCGGTGACTCTGGCCGCCGAGGCCGGCCAACTCCAACTCAACGTCATGGAGCCGGTGATCGCCGACTGCATCCTCGAGTCCCAGACCATGTTCATGAACGCGGCCGAGACCCTTCGCGTCCACTGCATCAACGGCATCACCGCCAACCAGGACGTGTGTCGCGAATACATCGAGCGCAGCATCGGCGTGGTGACGGCGCTCAACCCTGTGCTCGGCTACGACGTCACCACCGAGCTCGCCAAGGAGGCGTTGGCGACCGGGCGCGGTATCGTCGAGCTGGTGCGCGAAAAGAAGCTGCTCTCCGAGGAGGAGCTCGCGGCCGTCATGGATCCGGCCCGCATGATCGGCAGCCGCAAGAGCCGCCACCGGTCATGAGTCTCACCGAAGCGGGTCGAGGCCCGCGGCTCGTATCCCCGCGCGCTTCCCGAGAGGAGCCACCTATGACATTGTTGGCCCGGATCTTCGTTCCCTCGTGAAGGATCGAACATCCAACAATGTCAAAGATGGCACCTCCGCCGCACCGCGGTCTTATCGTTGTACTTGGTGGCGATCGCCCTCCATGTGTTTTTTGAGGGCATCGACGGCCTGGTGCCATTCGTCGCGGGTGATCGGCCGGTTGAGATCGGAAAACGCCGGTGACCGCGGCACCCGGTGGGCGGGGCGGTACTGGGCGAGGAGTGAAACCGCGACGGTGGGCGACAGGGTGTGTGCAAGCCATCGCAGGTTGTCTTGGATGCCCGCCAGGTTTCCCGGGAGCACGAGCATCCGCACCAGCAAACCTCGTCGCAGCTCACCCTCGGGGCCCAGCTCCCACGCATCGCCCACTTGCCTGTACATCTCTGCGAACGCAGCCCGCGCGAAGCGGGGATAGTCTTCGACTCCCGACAAACGGCAGCCCGCGGCCGGGTCGCTGTATTTGAGATCCGGCATCCAGATGTCGATCACGCCATCGAGCAGCCGCAGAACCTCCACCGAGTCGTAGCAGTTCGAGTTGTAGACCACCGGCAGCGTGAGCCCGCGCCGGGCTGCGATCTCGAGGGCTCGCACGAGTTGCGGAACCTGGTGCGAGGGCGACACCCAGTTGAGGTTGTGGCAGCCGCGGTCCTGGAGATCGATGAATATCGAGGCCAGTTCTTCATCCGACATGGCGGCGCTTGAGAAGCCTCGCGGCCGCTGTGAGATGTCGTGGTTCTGGCAGAAGGAGCAGCGGAGGTTGCAGTTGGCAAGAAAGACCGTTCCGGAACCGCGCCGGCCGGAGATCACGGGCTCCTCTCCGTGGTGGGGGTTCCACGAAGCCACCACCGCTTCGGCGCCGGTTCCGCACTCACCGATCTGATGCCGGCGATCTACACGGCACTCGCGTGGGCAGACGGTGCAGTCGTTCAAGAGGGAATCCAGCCGGGAAGCTCGGTCGGCGAGGTCGCCGGAGCGGGCCAACCGGAGGTAGCCTGCACGCCAGGCTCGGCGGGGACCGGTCATTGCGGCGTCAGCCTTCCGTCGCGCCACAGGAAGACGGGGCGGTCGCCGGCGATGGTGGCAATGGCGGGATCGTCGGCAACAGCCTGGATGAACAGGAGCGGCGCGTCGGGCCGGAAGTCGACCATTCGCGACGCCGCGGCCCATCCCTGCCACTCGCCGGTCGGCAGCACGATCAGCGCCCGCTCTGGGGCGATCGCCTGAACCTGCAGTTCGAGTCCGTTGTCGACCCCGTTGTAGCCTCGGTATAGCGACAACCGGTGCGGCAGGATCGCAGCGGCTGGGAGACACAGAGCGAAGAAGAAGCCGAAGGCGGCGACGACCGGCCCCATCCTTTCGACCCTCGGCGTTCGTTCACCGAGCCCGGCGAGGACGAAGAAGCCGCGTGCGGTGAGCAGGAAAAACGGCGCCAGAACCTCGAAGTAGTAGCGTGGTCCAAAACCGTGCAACCCGTGTCCTCGGGTCCCAACGTAGGCCGCCAACACGCTTGCCACGGTTGCGGCCAGCAGCCAGTCCGAGTTCCGGGCGCGCTTCGCGAGCAGCGGAATCAGGGCCGGTGCGAAGGTCAGGGCGAGGATCCAGGGACCGTGGAGCAGGCTCCATCCCCAACCGAAAATGGCGGCGCCGCTCGAGGCCAATAGGGCGTCGAGGTTGCGCAGGCCGAACGGGATATTTGCGGCCCCGTACATCGACCCGTGGGCGAGCGAGTAGGGAAAGGAGAAGGCACTGCCGGTGATCAGAGTATTTGTGACCAGCGCCGGCGTCGCCGCGAGGGTGAAACCGCCGACAAAAGCGGCGATGATGGTTCGGCTGCGAGGGTAGTCGCTGGAGTCTTGCCGGTGCCGGATCGCCATGGCGAGCAACGGGAGCGCGACCGCCACCGCGGTCAATGGGCGGACGCCAAAGGTCAGACCGAGGGCGATCCCCGCGCCTGCGGCATACAGCCCGTGCCGTTCGCGCTGTGCCCGCAGGGCCATCACCATGGCGGCGAGGATCAGGGTCGCGGCCAAGGCGTGCGAAAGCATGCTTGCAAAGATCAACCGGGTGATCGGGGAAATCACGGCGAGGGTGGCGGCGGTAAGGCCGAGGGCCGGGCTCTGGAGCTCACGTCCGGCGAGGTAGAGCAGCAGAACGTAGACGCCGCCGAGCAGGGGTGCGACCAGCCACGGCGCCCCTGCAACAACTCCGGCGGCGAGGAAAGCGGGCCAGCCAGGTGGGTAGTGAGCAAGCCAACGCTCCCCGTCCGTGTAGGTGAACGGTGGCATCTGATAGTCCTGGAGAGAGGTCACGTTCGACCACAACGAACCATCGAGAAGCCAGTCGGCCTGGAGGAGGTAGACCACCTCGTCGGGGGTGTGGGGCAGTCCCTCGAAAAAATCGGATGCGACCCAAACCGAAAGAGTGGCGGCCGCAACGACGAGAATCAGGGCCAACACTGCGGCGGGTCGGCCGGAAGTCGCCGCCGGGAGCGGGCGCGGCCTTGATCGCAGCTGAAGAATCGTGAAGGAGGCGATCAAGAGACAGGCGATCGCCCCGGATCTGGCGGCGGTGGCCCCGGACGCCCCGAGATCCGCGAGTGGTGTCGGGTCGATGGTCGTGCTGGCGAGATCGAACCCGCCCGCATCTCTGATGAAGAAGTCGTCGTTGATGAGACCGCGCCGAATCGAAATCGAGGTCGTCGGGTCTCCGTGCAACACGAGCGTCAGGTCGTGGAGAAACCGCCCGCGGAGCGCGGCCTCGATCGTGAATTCGCCGCTGATTTCAACCTCGCGCCGCCACACGGATCCCCACCCCGCGCGTTCGTCGAGCTCCCAATCTCCCAGCGGTACGAGATCACCCGGCGGCGTGAGAAACCGGCGCGGCAGCTCTTCCTGCAGGACCACTCCCTTTTCGTCGACCACGGTGATCCGGCGGCCGCCGGGTGGATCGATGGAATCCATGGCGAGGATCTCGATCGCGGTCAGGCGTCGGAGCGCCCGCGGCGTCGAGAGGACGGTGCCCGCGACATCGACGTGGATCCGCCCGCCGTCGGAGTAGATCTCTAGTGTGGTGGAGCGGTCGAGGAGACTCGATACCAGCGCGAGGCAAAACAGCCGCAATCAGCCAACCGGCCGCGCTTCGCGCGGCGCCCCCGGGTTCCAAGCGAGTCTGCATGTCTCTCAGTCGTGGAACATCACGCGGCGGATCTGGTGCAGCATAAAGAGCAGGCGGAGCATCCACTCCTCGTCGCCCTCTCGGCGTATGAGCTCCGCCACCCTGATCTCGTTGCCTTCGATGCTGCGCAAGATCCTCTGCTGCCGTCCCGAGAGCTGGAGGTCGGCCGGGATCGCGCCGGGCAGGCGAACCACCCACAGATTGAGCTTGCTCTCCATGAAGCGCCGGATCACGACCAGCGGCATGCGTTCCTGGACCCCTTCGTGAATCAGGGTGTGGGCGCGCAGGTTGAGGGGCAGACCGGTTTCCGCTACCGGAGCGTCGACATATAAAGCGAAGGTGCCGCTGATCCAACTGAAGAGATCGAGGATGCGGTTTCGGACCTGCCCGCTCAACTGTTGAAAAAGCTCGTTTGGGGTGCAGGCCCCCAGCTCCAGCAGGGCCTCCGAGAACCGAAGCCCCTTGCGCGCTGCAAAATCGAGGACCTCCGCGTGTTGTTCGCGGGACAGCGTGCCCTGGGCAACCAGGTACTCGCCAAACAGTTCGCTTTCGATGTTGGAGTTGGCGAAGACCGGGTTGCCGGCCTCGATCTCGATGGATTTCTTGATCGGCTCGCGATGGAAGTCGAGAATGCCGGAGACCTGGCCCTCGTTGATCTCGTGCAGCAGCCGGACGAGCGAGACCTCCCGCAGCGATCCCACCCGCGTCGGTGTCGGCGGACGTTGGTCTTCGATGCCGAGGGCGGGGACCGCCACCGGGCCGGCGCCGCGTTCCGCAAAGATATTGAGCGGGTTCAGACCGCGGACCTTGGTGACTTCGGATGCGCCGGTGGGAGGCGGTTCCGCCTCGAACTGGTCCGCCGTTGCCGCCAGTTCGACCTCCACTTCCTTGTCGCGCGTCTCCTCGGTCGCGATGTCTTCGTCGAAGAGGGCGCGCATGAAGGTGGCGACCTCGGCCTCGGACATGGGGTTGGAGGAATCGTCGAATCGGTTGGCAAGATCGACGGCGAATTCGAGGGCGGTGGGGAAACGCTTGTTCGGATCCACCTCGAGGGCACGATTGAGGACGGCCCGCAGGGGTTTTGGAATCGGTTTGAACCGGTTGCGGTCGAACTCACCCTTGCGGATGTCGAGCAGCATGGCCATCTCGTTCGGCCCTGAACGGAGTGGCTCCATCAGGAGCATTTCCGCAAAACAGATGCCGAGCGAGAAGAGATCGGACCGGCGATCCACCTCGCGCGCATAAGCGGCTTCGGGGCTCAGGTAGCGGACCTTGCCCTTGATGATGCCGTGTTCGGTGTGTTCTTCACGGTCCCGAGCGCGGGCGACGCCAAAATCGGTGAGCTTGATCTCGCCGTTGTAGGAGATGAGGATATTGCGCGGGCTGACGTCGCGGTGGACGATCTCCTGCGGCTGGCCGTCAGGCGATCGAAACTCGTGCGCGAACTGCAGTCCCGAGCAGACGTCGGTGACGATCTTGGTGGCGAGCCGCCACGGGCAGCGGCGCTCGAGGTTGATCAGCCGCTGCAGGACACGAAAAAGATCGCGTCCGGGCACGTACTCCATCGCGATGTAGGGAAGCCCTTCCGCCTCGCCGAGGTCGTAGATCTGGACGACGTTGGGGTGCACCAGCCGCGAGGCGATTTTCGCTTCATCCGTGAACATGCGGAGAAAGCGTTTGCGCTCCATCAGGTGGGGGTGGATGCGCTTGATGGCGACGGTCTTCGTGAAACCGCGAATACCGACGACCTTGGCGCGATAAACGTCAGCCATTCCCCCTGAGGAGATCTTGTCTACGAGGATGTATCGTCCGAAGCGTTCCATCGTCTCTGGTCTTTCAGTCTACACGACGATCACTCCCTGTGCTGCCTCCGTTCTGCGAGCAGAGACCTGTAGAATCAAGGTGAGGAGGCACCATGCCGTACTCCAGGATCTGTGTTGCCGCCGCCCTGCAGCGCTATCTCGATATTTCGCCGATCGCTGCCCGCATTCGCGACCTCGCGCGGGTGGTGGCGATGGCCGACAACGCCCGG
The DNA here is from genome assembly GCA_963714885.1 of Candidatus Sulfomarinibacteraceae bacterium. GTDB lineage: Bacteria > Acidobacteriota > Thermoanaerobaculia > Thermoanaerobaculales > Sulfomarinibacteraceae > Sulfomarinibacter. The sequence goes on from CAVQQV010000010.1 coordinate 172,404, forward strand.
GTCTGGGTGTTGTCGGTGGAGGCGCCGGTTGAGCTTGCTCCCCGACGTTGAGACCATGACGGAGAAGCTCGTTCGCTATGCCGAACCGCTGGTGGCCGACGGGATCGAGGTGGAGACCGTGCTCCGCAAGGGGCGACCCAGCCGCGAGATTGCGGCCTTCGTCGAGGCCTCCACGATCGATCTCCTGATCATCGGCAGCCATTCGAAGCGGGGTACGCTCGATGTCGGTCTCGGCAGCACCGCCTCGGCCCTGATGCGCGAACTCGAGACCACTGTCTTCATGGTCAGGCCGACGGAGAATGAGCAAGAGAAGGCGCGGGAGCTCATGATTCCGAAGTACCCGGTGGTCTTTCCGTACGGCTGATTGCCGTCGGTCCCGGACAGCCGTTCGACAACGCGAATCTGGCGGTGACCACCGATTTCAGGCGGGTATTCTCAGAGATCTTGATCCGGCGGATGGGCAACCACCACCTCGGCTTTGTCTTTCCGGGTTATGCGGACTACTCGCCCCTCGGGAACGTTGGGGGCGCGGGTATTCCACCCGATGACTCTGTCGGCGCTGATGGACTGTTCGCCGACGGTCTCGAGATCGGCTCGGCCGGGATGTGGTCGTCAAAGGTCGGGTTATAACGTTCGGCTCATCCGGAATGAGGTGAGACCGGTGTATCAGCTCTGAAGGTGGGCTGAAGCCCACCCTACGAACCCGCTCGGTATGTGGGTCCGCAGTAGGGTGGGCCTTGGCCCACCTTCAGGATTGCAGTGAATGGTAGAACGCGCAACGTTGTAACGTTTGAACGTTCAACGTTTGGATAGGAACCGGTCCATCTCTTCGCGCAGTAGACGCTGGTGGTCGGCCTCGGCCTGGCGCAGACCTTCGAAGAGCTCAGTAACTTTGTCGTCGATCTTGTACTCGAGCGCTCCGGCGTAGAAGTCATGGGCACGGGTCTCCGCCTCCATGGAGACGTCAAACGCCTGGCGGAGCGTGATGTCATCGGGGACCTTGTAGAAATCAGGCATCTCCACCGCCCACGAGACCTTGTCGGCGTTGCTCGCCGGCGCGTCGCCGAACAACCTCTGGCGTTGGACCACGATCTGATCGTGGTGGCGCTTCTCGCGGACCGCCATGCGGCGGAAAAAGTCGGCGACCTCCTGCTTGTCGTCTCCGACCCAGTCGGCGAGTTGTTCGTAGTAGATCTGTGCTTCATCCTCGATGGCGATCGCCATGTCGAGAACGTCGGTGGCGCTGAGCTTCGAAAAATCCAGATCCAGAGTCATGGTACCTCCGTGCCGAAACCAGTGTTTCGCGGCCGCACTGTGCCGCGGCGTCAGGACAATGTCAAGGTGATGAACGGATATTTCAACGGTCTCGAAACCAGTTGACGGTCGTCGGGATGCCCACCGCGAGCGGCGTGTCGACGGCCACGCTCATCTCCTCGAGAAGCCTCTCCGAGGTGATCGACGAGCGGCGCTGTTCGCCCGGCATGCCGGGACCGTGGCTCGGCGCTGCATCGTAGTCGGCGGCCTCGGCGATGTGCTCGAAAAGGGTGTTGACGTCGGTCTCGACCCCGGTTCCGACGTTGAATACCGCAAAGCCGGGCCGGTCGATAGCCGCCATATTGGCCCGCACGACGTCGGCCACGTAGACGTAATCGCGGGTCTGAAGACCGTCGCCGTTGATGGTGGCGGGCTCGCCGTCGAGCAGACGCCGAGAAAAGATCGCCACGACTCCCGCCTCACCGTGGGGGTTCTGGCGAGGGCCGTAGACGTTGGCGTAGCGGAGACAGGTCGCGTCGAGGCCGTACTGACAGTGGTAGTAGTAGAGATAACGCTCCGATGCGAGCTTGGCGACCCCGTACGGCGACACCGGTCTGACCGGGTGGTCCTCGTCGGCCGGGAACTCGTCCTGTTCGCCGTAGATGGCGCCGCCGGTCGAGGCGAACACCACCTGCCGCAGGGAACCCCTTCTGCCGGCTTCGAGCAGGTTCAACAGACCGAGGATGTTGACGTCGGCGTCGAAGCGCGGGTCGTCAACCGAGCGCCGGACGTCCATTTGCGCGGCGTGGTGGACCAGGATCTCGACCTTGCGATCGATCAGGAACCGAGCGGCCTCATCCGATCGAACGTCGAACACCGCGAGCTCGGCGCCGTCAGGAACATTCTCCTTGCGGCCGCCGGACAGGTCGTCCACAATCAAGACTCGGTGGCCGGCCTTTACCAGGGCATCCGCAACGTGGCTGCCGATGAAACCGGCGCCGCCGCTCACACAGATGGTCAAAGCCATGTCCCTTCCTCCAGTACTCGCCCGCGGATTCTATCAGCGCCCCACCGAGGTGGTGGCCGGAGAGCTGCTGGGTAAGCTTCTGTTCCGGGTGCACGACACCGGCACCGCGGTTGTTCGAATCAACGACGTGGAGGCCTACCTCGGCGTTGAAGACCCCGCCTGCCACACCTTCGGGGGGCGCCGCACCCCGCGAACCGAAACCATGTGGGGGCCGGCCGGGCGGGCATACGTCTACCTGGTGTACGGCCTCCATCACTGCCTCAACGTGGTCACGGTGGGGGATGGTTCGCCGGAGGCTGTTCTCATCCGCGGGGCGGAGATCGTTCACGGCCGTGACGCAATTCAAACCCGTCGGGGCGTTGGGGTGACGGCTCCCTCGCTGACCGATGGTCCGGGCAAGCTCTGTCAGGCGCTCGCAATTACCCGGGCCGAGGACGGGTTGGATCTGTGCTCGAGCGGGTCGATGCTGAGCATTCGTGATGACGGGTTCGACACCTCAGTCATGAGGGTTCGCCGTCTGCCGAGAGTCGGCGTCGACTACGCGGGAGACGCCGCCGCGTGGCCCCTGCGCTACGTCAGCTTGTCGAGGGTCTGAAGCAGCTCGGCTTCCTCGATCGGTTTCTGCAGGTAGGCATCGGGGTGGTAGTTCTTGAAGCGATCGAGGAAGTCGCCGAAGTCGGACTTCAACGATTCCTGGATGCCGGTCACCAGAACCACCGGGACCTTGGCGGTGCGTTCGTCCTTGCGCAGGGCAATCAGCGTGCTCAAGCCCCCGCGCTCGGGCATCATGACGTCCAGGAGAATCACGTCAGGCGGATCATTCTGAGCCAACTCGATGCCCTCGTTGGGATCGTTGGCGCTCTTCACATCCCACCCGTTGTCCGAGAGTAATGTCCCGAGATAGGTGGTGATGTCGGGCTCGTCGTCGATGATCACTGCGGTCTTTGTTGCCATGGTTCCTCCCCACGACTCTGGTGCTTCATCAAGATAGCACTGCATCATCAACGCGGCAACGGAAATGAGATTTGAGACTGAGTATGGTATTTTATTCTGTAATTCCTAGTTGACAGGTATGAGTAATGGGAATATGTTTTTGACGTCATGAAGATCTCGACCCGTGGCCGCTACGCACTTCGCATGATGCTCGACGTGACACGCCATGGCGGTCAGGTCACGCCGGTCAGCCTGGCTTCGGTCGCTGAGCGGACCGGCATCTCCCACGGTTATCTCGAACAGGTGGCGCTGGCGCTGCGGAGCGCCCGCCTGGTGCGCGGCGTGGCAGGGCGGCACGGCGGCTACAAGCTCGCAATGCCGGCGCGGGACATCTCGATCCGCAAGATCATCGAGGCCTCGATCGGGCCGATCTGCGTGGTCGATTGCATCGACGAACCCGAGGCGTGTCTCCGTGCGGAGTTCTGCGAGTGCCGCTTGGTCTATGCCCTCATCAACCAGAGGATCGGGGAGGTGCTCGACGAGTTCAGTCTCGCCGACCTGGCCGATCCGAAATGGCTTCACGAAACGGCCGGTGCATTTGCCTCGGAATTGGTCGGCATCACCTCCGAGGAGTGACTCTTTTGACAACGGAAGATCAGGAGGATCGGGAGATGATCGAACGACAAGTGGGCGACAAAAAGCTGCGGTTGGTGAGCGGAGACATCACGGAGATGGAGGTGGATGCCTTTGTCTTCGACATTACCGAGGACGTCAAGTTGGGCTCGGGATTCGGCGCCGCCATCCAACAGCGTGGGCGGCATCGTGATCCAGAAACAACTCGACGAAATCGGCAGCTGCCCGACCGGCGAAGCGGTCGTGACCGAGGCCGGCATCCTCAAGGCCGACTGGATCATCCACGCCAACGGACCCAAGTTCCGCGAGGAAGACGAGGAAGCGAAGCTCCGGAAGACCGTTGGTTCGGCTCTCGCGCGCGCCGAGGAAAAGGGAGTCAAGGCCCTGGCCTTCCCGCCCATCGGCACCGGCCTGTACCAGGTTCCGATGGATCTTTGCGCTCGGGTCATGGTGGAGACGATCTCGAAACACCTGGCAAATGGTGCTTCCGTCCAGGAGGTGTTGATCGTCGCGAGGGATCCGCGCGAGTACGGGCCCTTCCAGGCGCAGATCGAGAAAGGAGCCTGAGATGCACGAGGTCAGTTCTGCACTGCACACCGCGGAGATCGTTCACTGGATTGCACTCGCCGTCATGGCGGTCGTCTACACCCTGCGCATCCGATGGCTTCTGTCGTTCAATCTCGGCAAGGACAAGTCCGCACCGGGCAATCCGGGACAATCGACCAAAGAAAAGGGAGCCCTGTACTCCCTCTTCAACGTCGCGATGCCGTGGTCGATGGAGAGTACGCGTTCGACGAAGGGCTTCGCCTTTTACCTCAGCTTCGTGATCTTCCACCTCGGAGTGGTGGCGGGCATCGCCCTGGCGTTCATCAGCACGATCGCGCCTGATTTTCTGAGAATCCCGGCAGTGGCCTGGACGACCATGGCGCTTCTCATCGGAGCCCTTCTGGTGTCCGTCTACAGAATCGGCCGGAGGACCTTGCGCCCCCTGATGCGCCTCATCAGCACTCCGGACGACTACTTCTCGCTCGTGATGCTGACCTCGTGGTTTGCTCTCGGCGCGTGCACCCAGGCCTATCTGGTGGGGATGTGGGGGATGACGAGCGAGACGATCCTGATCGCCTACCTCTACCTGACCAGTTTCTTCCTGCTCTACGTCCCGTTCTCGAAGATTTCGCACTACCTCTACTACCCCTTCACCCGTACGTACATCGGTCGTGCCCTCGGTCAACGCGGCAGCTACCCGGTTTCGCGTGGTTAGGAGAATTACCGTGGCAAAAGGAAAAACTCACAAGATCAGGATGATGGAAGAGCAGCTGGCAAGAAAACTCAACCGGCAGGTCGTGGGCTCGCTCGTCGGTTGCGTTCACTGCGGTATGTGTGACCAGTCATGTCACTATGTTCTCGCCTTCCCGGACGACCACAAGATGACACCCTCTTACAAGGCCGACCAGCTTCGCAAGCTTTTCAAGGCCAACCACGACTGGACCGGCAGCGTTTTCCCGTGGTGGGTGGGCGCGGACAAGGTCCCGCTCAACGATGACGACCTCGAGACGCTCAAGGACATTTCCTTCGGCACCTGCACCAACTGCCGTCGCTGCACCCTGAGCTGTCCGATGGGTGTCGACACCGCGACCTTGAACCGCATCATGCGTGGTCTGCTGACCCACGTCGGTGTGATGCCGGAGGGCGTGCGGGTCGTTTCCAAGGACCAGTGGGAACTCGGCAACCAGATGGGAGTCCTCAAGGAGGACTACCTCGACACCCTGGAGTGGATGTCGGAGGAACTCGAGGAGGACCTCGGCCACGACAGGGCGACCATCCCGGTGGAGAAGAAGGGTGCAAAGGTCATGTACTGCATCAATCCACGGGAGGTGAAGTACGACCCGCGCACCATCAAGGAAGCCGCCCTGATTTTCTGGGCGGCCGGTGAAGACTGGACCATGCCCGAGGACGGGTGGGACAACACCAATTTCGGTCTGTTCTCGGGTGACGACGGCCTCGGCGGCGCCTCCGCCAAGCGGGAGTACGACAAGGCGCGCGAACTCGGGGTCGAAAAAATCATCATCTCCGAGTGCGGCCACGGCTTCCGCTCGACCCGATTCGAGGGCGTCAACTGGGCGGGTGAGACCGAACCGGTGCCGATGGAGAGTTCGGTCATGACCATGCTCAACTACATCAAGGAGGGCAAGATCAAGGTCGATCCGACCAAGAACCCCGAGAAGATGACTTTCCACGACTCGTGCAACAACGCCCGCAGCGGCGGTTTCTTCGAGGAACCGCGCGAGCTCCTGGGATTGGTCTCGATGGACTTCCAGGAGATGTACCCGAACCGCGCCGAGAACTACTGCTGCACCGGCGGCGGTGGCGCCATGTCGATGTCGGAGTACACGCCGAAACGCCTCCAGTCGGCCAAGGTCAAGGCCGACCAGATCCGCGCCACCGGTGCCAAGATCGTGGTCACCAGTTGTCACAACTGCGTCGACGGCCTCAACGACCTCATCAAGCACTACAAGCTCGGTTGCGAAGTCAAACAGCTGGTCGATCTGGTGGCCAACGCTCTGGTCCTCGATGATGCCGAGAAACCTGTGGAAGAGGCGAAGTTGGGCGAGATCGCAGTCGAGAAGGTCGAGGTTTCGGAGCCTCTGGCCGGTCGCAAGATCCTGGTCGTCGACGACGAGGAGGATGTCCGGACCTTCCTGATCACGGTCTTCGAGGACGCCGGCGCGGACGTGATTTCGGCGTCGAGTGGCGATGAGGGCATCGCAATGGCGCTCGAACATCATCCGGATCTGATCAGTCTCGACCTCTCGATGCCGGGCAAGGACGGCGTCGAGACCTTTGTCGAATTGAGGAGGACCGAAGGAACCGCCGAGATCCCGGTGTGCGTGGTTACCGGCCACCCCGAATTCCGGCAGGTGATTTACGGCCGATCGGTACCCCCCCCGGAGGGTTACCTCGGCAAACCGGTCAATGAAGACAAACTCGTGGCGTACGCTCACCACATCATCGAGCACCGCGAAGAAAAGGTTCACTAAGGGACAATCATCCCGCCGACGAGGCGGGCAACGAGATTCGGAGCGTACTGTGCACAAGGTCCAGATGACCCGTCCCACGATCGGTTCCGATTCGCCCTATCACGAATACTGGGAGGAGATGCCCTGCTTTCTGTCGGTCCACGACCGGGACTTCCGGATCATCGACGGAAACCGCAGGTTTCGCGAGCACTTCGGGGAGAGTATCGGCGAGTATTGTTACAGGGTCTACAAGGGCCGTGACGAGGTCTGCCCGAACTGCCCGGTAGAGGCAACCTTTGCCGACGGCCGGAATCACCCCTCGGAACAGCTCCTGACCACCAAAGACGGCAGACAGATCCCGGTCATGGTCCACACCACCCCGATTCGGGACGACTCGGGCGAGGTGGTGGCGGTGATGGAGATGCACACCGACGTCACTGAGGTCAAACACCTCCAGACCATGTTGCAACGGTCGCAGGATCGCCTCGCACAGCTCTTCGAGGAAGTGCCCTGTTTCATCACCGTTCAGGGTCCAGATCGCGTCATCCAGCACGCCAACCGCCGCTTTCGCGAGACCTTCGGCGACCCGGTCGGTAAGAACTGTTTCACGATGTACAAACACCGCGACGAACAGTGTCTGGTGTGTCCAATGCAGCAGACATTCGACACCGGCGAAACACGGGAGCACGAAGAGGTTCTCTTCACCAAAGAAGGGCAGAAGCTCAACGCCCTGTGCACGACCTCGCCGCTGCGAGGCGCCGACGGTAAGGTCGAGGCGGTGATCGAGATGTGCATCGATATCACCCAGATCAGGGAACTGCAATCGCAGCTCGCCTCGATCGGACTCTTGGTCGGCTCCATCTCGCACGGCATCAAAGGCCTGCTCACCGGTCTCGACGGTGGCATCTACATGGTGAACTCGGGCTTTGCAAAGGAAAAGCCCGAGCGGGTGGAAAAGGGATGGGAGATGGTGCAGCGCAACGTGGAGCGGATCCGTTCCATGGTGCTCGACATCCTCTACTACGCCAAAGATCGGGAGCTCATCGTCGAGGATGTCGACCTTGTCGCGATCGTCGACGAGTTTCGTGACGGGGTCGAGAAAAAGGCAAGCGACGCGAACGTCGCCGTCCAAATCGACATCGCGGATGATGTCGGTATCTTTCAGGGTGACCCGCAGGCACTTCGAGCGATGCTCCTGAACCTGCTCGAAAACTCACTCGACGCGTGCCGAATGGACAAAGAAAAAAACAGCCACACGATCAAGCTCGAAATCGGGTGTGAATCGCCGTGGATGAAGATCGACGTCGAGGACAACGGAATCGGCATGGACCAGGAAACCCGCGAAAAGATCTTCTCGCTCTTCTTTTCGTCCAAGGGGATCAAGGGCACAGGGCTCGGTCTCTTCATCTCCAACAAGATCGTCGACAAACATGGCGGCGACATCGTGGTCGAATCCGAACCCGGCAAGGGAACGCGGTTCAATGTGCGCCTGCCGATGGTGGCGAACCCGAGCATCAAACCCGAAGAACAGGGCGCCATGAGCGATCCGGAAGCCCGGGTCCTGGTGGTCGAGGATGACCCCGACATCGCCGACTATTTGTCCTCATTCCTGGAGGACGAGGGCTATGAGGTGACCTCGGCGAACCGTTGTTCGACCGCCCTCGGTCTCATGGACGAGTTCCGGCCTGATATCGTCTTGATCGATGCCCTGCTGCCGGGCAAATCGGGACTCGAATTCCTGGTGACCCTTCGGCGGGATCCGCAATGGTCCTCGCTACCACTGGTCGTTGTGACCGGAAACGACAAGCTCCTCGAGGACGATTGCCAGTCCTATCTCGGGGCACACGCCGGAGTGCGCGGTCCCGACGGTGTGCTCGGCAAACCGGTGGACCGGACGACATTGCGAGCGGTCATCAGGAAGCTGTTACGGCAGCCCGCCGGCGCCTGACCGGCAGAGCGGATTATGGGAGACTCTTGACGGCGAAGATCTGGACCACAGCTGCCGTTCCACCGTGGTATTTGCCCTCGACAACGGGTCTCTCGATCTCGCGCGCAATTTCGAACCGCAAACCGGGCAGTTCCTGACGAATGACATCGAGCTCCATCAGCAGCTCGCGGGTTTTCGGCCCGCCGGTGCCAAGCTCGAGTTGGCGTGGGGTGAAGCCCTCGAGGACGAACACACCGCCCGGTGCGAGCCCGCGCAGACAGCGTTCGTGGAGGGCTGCGCGGATGACCGGGGGCAGGTGGCAGAAGATCGAGACGATGCCCTTCCACACGCCGGGCTCGATCTCGAAGTCGGCGAGGTCGGCATGGATGGTGGTGATGGAAACCCCGCGCTCCGCTGCGAGGCGCTCGGCCTTGGCCAGCCCGACGCTGGAGGAGTCCACTGCCGTCACCTCGTAGCCGAGATCGGCGAGAAAGACCGCGTTGCGGCCCTCGCCCTCGGCGAGGCTCAGTACGCGCCCGCGCGGAATGCGATCAGCGACGGACGTCAGGAAATCCGTTCGGTTCGGTGCCGTAGGCGTATCCGGGCTCGGAGAAGCGTTCATCCCACATGCGGGGCAGTGTAGCCGTCTTCGAGCGTTCGAGTGAAGCCGCCTTTCAGGACGCGCTTCCCGAGAGGAGCCACCTTCATCATTGTTGGCCCGAGATCGATCCTGCCGACGTGATGACGGCTGAGATGTCCAACAATGTTCGAAAATGGCACCTCCGCCGCACGCGGTACGTATCAGCAGGCGCTTCCCGCGGTGGCGGAATCCGACAGGCGAAGCCGGCTGGTTGGAAAATCCGAAATCCGAAATCCGAAATCCGAAATGACGTCTGAAGACGTTCACCCGCTCTGAAAGCTCTTTCACGGAGTCCCTCACCAGGACGATGATGGTGAAGACACCGAGGACCGTGCCGACTGGCATGAAGAGGCACTCGACGCCGCCCATGATGAGGCAGAAGGTGTAGCGTTTCCTACCTGCCAGACTGCGGCCTGCGAAGGCCATCAGAGCCGCAAGGGTCCACCCGAGAAAAATGAACCCGAGAGCGACGAGCATGATGACGAAGCCGACCGGACGCGCCTCGGCGTCGCCACTGTCGAACGCCCCGGTTGCCAGGGCCAGCCCCATGAAGAAGTGGAGAAAGGGGATGCAGGCCACGAGAGCCAGCATTCCAGCCGCCACGTAGTGGAAGATCGACAGCAGTTTGAGGTGTTCCTGGTCCTGGTTCATGGCCGCCTCCTGTGGTGGGACTACGCCCGGTCTGGTGCGGGTATTCCGTCAGCGGCTCTCGTCGTAGGTCGGCAGATCGGCGGGGTTGGTCAGCCACGGAGCTCGCGACGCCCAGAAGATGTTCTTTTCGGGCCGGTAGCCGGGGTCGTCGTCGAGGGTGCCGGCGGGCACCAGATAGCCCTTGCCGTTGCGCGACTGCCAGGGCAGTGACGAACCGCACACTGAGCACCAGCCGGTGCAGTAGAACTGCGCGTCGGGCAGCTCCCAGCGTTTGACCAGGTCTTCTCCCCGGGCCCATCGGAATTGGGCCGCCTTGACCAGGATATTGGCGCCGTAGGCCGAACCAAAAGTCTTGCGGCAGCGGCTGCAGTGGCAGTGGTGGAAGAACACAAAAGGCGGGCTCATTTCGTAGGCCACCCCGCCACAGAGGCAGGATCCCCGCAAGGTCGTTTCCGTCATCTCAGACTCCTTCCACAGCCGTCAGACCCGTCGTAGGTCTTCAGGGGTTCCACGTAACGTGGATCTTTGATTTCGCGGGGGCCCAGTTCATGATTTCTACCAGTTGCAGCTGGATGCGACACACCGGCTCCGTGAGTCGGTCTTCGGAGGCCCAGACCACCTGCATTTCCTCGCCGCAGGTCACCTCGACTTCGACGGCGTCGACCATGATCCCCTTTTCCTCGAGCCACAGGTCGCCGATCTCGCCGACCAGGATCTCGGCGCGCCCATCGGCCACTGTCCGGTAGGATCCCGAGATCATCTCGACGGTCTCCTCACCCCCGGTGGCGCCGCCGCCCCCGCACGAGGCTGCACCGAGCGCGATCAAGAGGAATGCGAGGAATGCCTTCCACGAGTCAAGCGTCATCGGTCGGCAACCTTCCGAGTGCCCCCCGTAGCCAGCGGTGGGCTTTGTGGATTCCCTTGGGCTGGGCGAACATCATGATGCACTCGCCGTGGACGACGTCGATGCCCCGCTCCTCGCAGAAGCGAATCGCCGCCTCAGATTCCGCACCGGGTTGCATCCACACCCTGCCGATACCGGCTTCGCCGGCCTCTCGAACCAGGCGCTCCGCCTGCGGAGGCGGAACCACCAGCACCAGCCCACCGGCCGCGGTCGGCAGATCCGCCAGCGAGGGGTAGCACCTGACGCCATCGACGTCGACGGCTTCCGGGTGGACGGGCAGGATCTTGTAGCCCTTGCCTGAGAGATCCCTGAGCACCTTGTTGCCGAATTTCTTGCCGCTGCGGGACACCCCGGCCAGGGCCAGGGTCTCCTGTGCCAGGAATTCGTCGATCACAGTTTTCAAGACCATTGTGGACCTTCCCATCCACGATCCTCCCTCCGAGCGAGGTCGTAGTCAAGGCCGGCACCAACACGGGTGCACCTCAGTGAGGGCGGTGCTCGTCCTTTCCCCGCTTCAGCGCGCGCGCGGAAGCCGTCAACCCGGAGAGGACCGCGATCAGGAGCATGGCGACGATGCCGAGAACGGCCGTGCCGGCGACGATTTTCAGGATTGTGAGCAATGAATCCTCATTTCAGTCCGGTGCGTGAGACTCTGCCACACCGTGCGGGGCTGCTACTTCGGCGGCAGCTTCGAGACAAAGGCGTAGGCTCGTTCGAGCCAGTCCTGAAGGCCGCCACGTTCGTACCCCTTTCGTTCCACCGTCACCCACCCCTTCATGGGACGTCCGGTGACGTCCATCGGTCGGGTGTGCGGTTGCTCGAGGGCAGCCGCGCCGGCCTCCTGGCCGAGACGGACGATGAGGGTGTTGTTGTTCACGCCGCACAGCATGTTGCCGTTGAGCAGGTGGCAAGTGCCCCCAAACATCTTTTTGCGGGTAGTTCCCCAGACCGCGGTCGCCGCGGAAATCCTTTGGTCGAGCGACTCGTCGTAACCCATCATGGACCTCCTGTCCTCACTCCGCAAGATCTCGGGTCGTCTGAAGAAACTAACCCGCGGACCGAACGGGATCTTCCGCATATATTTCGCAACAGGTCTCGACAGCTGATCAGAGTGTGGCTCCTCTCAATGGTCGGGGGTGCGGTCAACGACCTCGAGTTCACGGACAAAACGCGCCAGCTTGACGGTGTCGAGCGCACCGTCGGTCCGCAAACCGCTGCAGACATCGACCCCGAAAGGCCTGACCTGTCGGACAGCCTCGGCTCCGAATGTGATGGCGAGCTCGGCTTCGTCGATGCTGGAGATGCAGCACACCTTGAAACGGGTCCGGCCGCAGGGCGCGGGTTTCCCAGTCATGGCAATGGTTTGATGTCGTTGATATGGAGAATCCACGCGGCCTTGTCGATCTGCGGCCTTTCGAAAGTCTCCAGAAGATCGAGCAACCGGCCGGGGTCGTCCGATTCGAGGAGCAGCGATCGGTGGTGCTGGTTGATGAACCGCCGGTCCGCCGCGAGGTCGAGAAATGCCATGAGGAGATCGAAGTAGCCCTCGACGTTGAGCACGCCGCACGGCTTGGAGTGCATTCCGAGCTGCGCCCAGGTGAGCGCCTCGAGGAGCTCCTCGACGGTGCCGAGTCCGCCCGGCAGGGCGATGAAGGCGTCCGCGAGGTCGGCCATCAGGGCTTTCCTCTCGTGCATCGAGTCGACGACTCGGAGGTCCGAAATCCCGGGGTGGGCGACCTCCCGGTCCACCAGGGCGGACGGCATCACGCCCACGACCTCTCCGCCTCCCGCCAATACGGTGTCGGCGATGCGCCCCATCAGTCCGACGCCGGCCCCGCCGTAGACGAGGCCGAGGCCCCGCGCCAGCAGTTCGTTCCCGAGGGCCTCCGCGGCAGCGAGATAGCCGGGCCCGCCGCCCGGGCTCGAGCCGCAAAAAACGCACACCCGTTGGATCGCCATGATCGAGGATTCTAGCCCGTTTTTCTCCGTGGGTGGTGGCAGCGGCCGACGTCGTTCAGAACAATGCGCCGACGATCGTCTCGAGCGCCCCAACCGCGGTGTGGAGAAGGCCCTTTTTCCCCGAAGTGTTGAAACGGGGATCGGACAGTGGCAGGAAAAGCCCCCTGCAGGTGGTGCACCGCACGACCTGGTACTTCGAAATCCTGCCGGTTCGAAGGATGTCAGACTCACAGCGGGGGCACTTCTTGTGGGCGGACTCGCCGGTGGGTTCAAACCGGTCCTTCGGGCCCGGCACTCCACTCAGGCGGGCCGATCCTCCGTTGCGGTGGTAGTCCTCGAGTTCGCCGCCGTCGAACCACGCGCCGTAGCAGACGTGGCAGACATCGAGCCGCACGCCCGCGAAAGTCTCCTCCGTCATTTCACCCGAACAACTCGGACAGTTCATCAGACTCCCCGGAAGACAGCGGCAACCGAGTTGCGCGTCGCTGAAACGGCGAAGCGCCGCTCCGCTGTCAAGAGGATACGCCATTTCGGGCTTCGGGTTGATCCGGATGCGACAGCTGCGGTCGCAGGAGAGGAGGAATTGACCACGGGGAAACCAGTTTCTTCACGCGTTCCCTCCCTCGTCGATCGTCATGTCGGACCCACGGCAGAGGTCGAGCAACTCGGCGATCCGGCGGATCTCATAGGTCGGCTCCACCCCGTCCTGGAGGGGTAGACCCGATGGGTTGAACCAACAGGTGTCGATCCCGGAGTCATTGCCGCCCTTGACGTCGGAGGTCAGGCTGTCGCCCACCATCAGGACCTCTGATTTCTTCGGATGGTGCATGCACGCAAACGCAGTGTCGAAGATCCGAGGATCGGGTTTGGCGGCGCCCACCTCCTCCGAAATCACGAGGCCCTCGAAGTGTTGCCGGATCGATGAGGCGGCAAACCGCGGGCGCTGGACCTCGGCGAGGCCGTTGGTGATGAGCATGAGATGGGCAACCTTTGCGAGGGCGGCGACCGTCGAGTCGGCGCCGTCGATGAGCCCGGTCTGCGTCGCGAGTTTGGCCGTATAGTCGTCGCTGAACTCTACCGGATCGCCGTTCACGCCGATCGCCTTGAACAGTTTTTCGAACCGCTCGATACGAAGGCGTTCCTGGGTCGTCGTGCCCTCCTCGAGCTCGAGCCACATCCTGCCGTTGATCGTGCGGTAGATCTCCGAGTGCTCGGGGAGGAAGACGTGCCCGATGCGTGCGAAGGACGCGGCGAGTGCTGCGGCCTCCGCGGCATCGTAGTCAAAGAGGGTGCCGTCGGCGTCGAACAGGATCCAGGAGTAGCGAAACACAGTGGGTTTCGGCTTCACAAACGGACCCTCCCCAACTGCTCGAGGAGATCGATCCCGTCCCACTCGCCCCAGCGCTCGGCGATCAGGCCGTCACGAATGCGGATGATCTCGATGCCCTTGAACCTTACCCTTTCTCCGGTCGGTTCGGCGCCGAGGTATGGTCCCCGGTGCGTGCCCTCAGCCGACCACCGCACGGCGACCGAATGGGTGTCGGAGTCCACCGCGAGATCGTGGACCTCGGCAACGAGGTCGGGAAATGCCGCATACAGGCGTTCGATGCCGAGCTTGAAGCCCTCGTTGTCAGCGGGACGACCGGCGGAGTCGCGGTCCACGAAGTCCGGTGCGTGCAATTCGTCGACGACGGCCGAGTTCCCGTGCCGCCAGCCCTCCTCGATCCAGCGGCGGGCGATCAGCTCCAACTCGGCCCGTGTCGAAGCCTTCATCGTCGCCTCAGACCATACAGAAGGCGTTGAGCTTATTCCCGTCGAGGTCGCGGAAGTAGGCGGCGTAAAAGCCGTCGCCGCGCGGTCCGGGCGCGCCCTCGTCGGCGCCGCCTAATTCGAGGGCCTTGGCGTGCAGCGCATCGACCTTGTCGGTGGCTGTCGACCACCAGCGCCACCATGACGCCGTTGCCCGACGGTGGCCGCGTTGCCGTCGAACGGAGTGGTGACACTCAAGGCCGGCGATTTCGGCGACACGGACCAGGCTACGAACTTCTCGCTCTCCATGAACCTCGTGGCGCCAATGATGCTGAGGAGCTGGTCGTAGAAATCGGCCGCTTTCGCGACGTCGTTGGATCCCAGGGTCACGTATCCGATCATGGAGTCCTCCCTTGTTGAAGCTTGAGAATAGCGATGGTTTCAGTTTTCGATCCGCTGCATCCAGACCATGTCGAAGGCCCGGCCGGCCTTTTCACCGACCTTCAGAAAACGCCCGCACTCGGCAAAGCCGTGCCGCGCATGAAAGCGGATGCTGCCCTCGTTCGCGGACGAGATGTGAGCGAGGAAATTGGTGACGCCAAGGCGGCGTCCCCCCTCCATCAGTTGGTCGAGATAGAGGCTGCCCAGACCCTTCCCGGTGTGGTCGGGGTGGATGAAATAGGTGAGAAGGGCGGATTTCTTCATGGTGGCGACGGGATGAAACGGGGAGAGGTAGGCGAAACCGACGATCGCTCCGCCGGCTTCCGCCACAAGGAAGGGGTAGTCCGGAGCTGCTGTGCGTTTCTTGCTGAAGAAATCGTCCTCAACGGGCTCTTCCGGGTAGGCCGCGAAGCTGTTGGCCACGAAGTGGTTGAAGATCGCCGTGACGGCCACCCAATCCCGCTGTTCGACCGCGCGAATGGTGACTTCCATGGTCCACAGTGTCGCACGGACGGTTGGCGCGGGCGACGTCTGTCGCCCAGCCCGTCAGATGTCGCGGTGCGGTGCAGCGACCTGTCGATTCCTGAGGTAGGCGACCAGACCGGCGATGCCCCCGGCCACGATCAACGCCGCCAAAACCCGGAAAAGGCTGATGAACCAGGCGATGCCGATGCCCAGCGCTGCCCACTGGACCCACCAGTCCCCCGGTGACGTCATGTAGTTGATGACCACCAGCATGAGAAGGATCATCGGCCCGACGAAAAGGAACTTGACGGCTCGAAAGGTCTTGATCATGTGGAATTCCTCTGTTGGAGAGTACGAAGGATCGACACCCTTTGTTCCAAGATGTGCTCAGTCGTCGTTGTCGGTGCAATCGAGGAGGGAGTTGTCCTCGACATCCTCGAGTCACACCGTCGGTGAGAACGCCGACGGCCGAGGCCAGCGCCCACAAGAACTCGACAGTCGTTTCGGTGACGTGGCCGTCAACCCTGAAGGCGTAGCACGCCACGGCCTCCTCGACACGGGTGACAAGCTTGGGGTCGATGTCGGACTCCCGCAACTCGGAGATGACTTCCGGGTCCGGGTCGAACGGGAACTCGACCTCGATCTCGACGGCGCTCAACAGTTCGATGGGCGCCGAAAGCAGATCGGGATTCTCCTCGGCCACGGCCTCTGCCACCGAGTCGCCGATATCGTCTGCGAGGTCCCACCCGAGGGCGGTGGCGCCCGAAAGATCCGAAGTCTGATTGAATGTCTCGATGTCGCTGACGAGTGCCCACTGCCACCCGGCGACCTCGAGCAGCGCCGAGATCTCGTCGACGGGCGGTTCGTCCTCGGTGGCTGCGTAGACATAGAGTTCGTAACTCATGCGGCTCCTCGCGGTGAAGGGGTTCTTCCAGCCTCGTGAGTGTGCCCCAACCGAAAAAGGAAATCTACCGATCGCCCACGGCCCGCTGGACCTGATGAGTGTTGGCGAAGGCAGCAGTGGGTTTGAAGGGTGCGCTCGGGGAACGATCCGTGAGAGTCGTCAGGTGCCGTCGCCCATCGGGATCGCGCGCGCCAGAGCGTGCGATGCGGCGACAGCGGACACGCAACCAAGAAACGTCAAGACCACGGGCAAACCTGCGGCCGAGCCGGCGCTCGCCCCGAGCAGAGCGCCGATCGGCAACAGGAGAGTGCAGAAGAAGGCGAAAAGGTGGTGCTGTTTCATGGCGTCTCCGTTCGGTCCTTTGATCATACGGGCCTGAAGGTGCTGGGTTCTGCCGCCGTCCCGTCAGGTCGCCGCGGGTGTCAACCACTGCAGGATCTGTCGGGTCACTGAGGGGCTGCTCAGCAGATCGAGGTGGTTCATACCGTATTGAATGCACTGCGACGATGCGGAGAAACCGAGATCCCGCCCCTTCTCGTCATGTTCGCCCAGCGCGCTGGCAACGAGCACCAAACCGTCCCCCATCAGGCGGTCCGCCATGAAGCCTCGCTTGGAAGCTGTAGTCGCCGCCACCGTGTAGCAGGCCACGCCTTCGGGCAAGGGAACGACCTGGCGGGTGTCGGGTGTGTGGTCGAAGCGGTCGCGCCCCTGCCAATCTTCGTCTAGCAGATGGCCGAACCGCAGATCGGTGATGCCGGCGCTGCGCAGCGCACCAAGCCTTGCGAATGGCGCTGTGTAGGTCGTGCTGCCCAGCACCACATCGACCCAGTTTCCGGCCTTTTCCAGGGGGGCGCCGTGGTGCGGTGTGCCGAGAAACACGATGTTCTTCAGGTGATCCGGCCAGCTCAGGCCCGCCCGTGTGGCGGAGTGGATGGCGCTGCGGATCAGCAACCCGCCCATGCTGTGGGCGAGGACGGTCAATTCTTCGACCGCCACCGGCCAGTGAGTGACCAGCTCCTCGAGTCGGGCCGCCAGCTCGCGGCCGTTTTCCGATGTGTGCAAACCGGAGTTGTAGCGCACCGAGACGGGGGTGTATGCGAGGGCCACGGCCAACGCTTCGCCGTGGTCGACCACGCGCCCCTCGATTTGCGTGTGCCACTGGAGATCGTTCATGCAGAGACCGTGGATGAGCACCAGGATCTTGCCCGTCGCCTCGGGCATCGACGGCGGGGCCTGCCAATCCAGAGGCTCGCCCCGGTACCGGAGAGTCATCGGTGTCGCGAACGGGTTGTTGTCGGCGAGCAGGCGGTCGCCTATGACCCCGTTGAGCGCCGCGAGGACCGCTTCGCGTTCGGGTGTCTCGATCTTGGAATCGTCGCCGAAATCGATCAGGCTCTCCAACCGGGACAATACCGTGTCGACGCCGTCGCCCAGAAGCTGCGTGACGGTGTGGACACCCCGATACACCGCACCTGTGATGCCGCCCGTTCGCCCCGGTTCTTGACTGCCGGAAACTCCGAGGGTGCTCCACACCGACTGGTGGACCCCTTCGACAATCGTGGTCACACCCCCGGTCGCCTGCGTCGCCAGCCGGGCGATGCCCCGAAGGTCAGAAATGCGGAAGTGTTTGAGTGGTGTCTTTGGTATCGGTTCGGTCACGGTCGGTGACTCCATGCGAGGGAAGGTATCACGAGGCCCCTGATGCCTCCTGTCTCTCTGCCCACTCGAGACGCCGAACCTCTTTCGGCGCGGAGATTCGCAAGCCCTCTCACCAATGATGTGAAAGCCTGAATTCCCTTTCTCCCTTTGCCCCTTTTCTCCCTTTCTCCGAGGCCATTCCTCGGCACAAGGTCACTGCGGCTCCTGGCGGTGACGCGCGAGGGCGCGGTGCGCCAGCGCCGTGAACAGGGCCTCGCGCTGGTCGAGTTGGAGATCGAGGGCGCGGGCGACCACCGGCCATGCGGCGGCGAGCAGAAACATCGGCGCCGCCAGTTCTAAAAACAGCAGCCGGCTTTCGGCGCTGCCGCGGGGGCTGTCATCCTCCCCGAGGGTGGCGTTGAGTTGTTCAAAGGCGTTGCGCAGGGGCGGCGTCAGCGATTCGACGGCCACGCTGCCGCCATCGGCGAGATCGCGCAGGAGGAGGCGGGTCGCGGTGTCGTCGGACTGCAGCCGGCGGAGGACCCGACCGAGGGCTTCGGCCGCGTCTGAGGGCGCGTCCGCGAAATCATCAACATCACCGGTTGACGGCCCCATCTCGGCGAGGACCGAGGCGGCCTGGCGCAGTACGAATCGGTAGAGCTGCCGCTTGCCGCCGAAATGGTAGGAGACCGCGCCAGGGTTGGCCCCCGCCTGGTTGCAGATGTCGCGCACCGAAGCTCCACGGTAACCGGAGTCGGCAAAGAGACGGGTCGCTGCGCGTACGAGACGCTCGCGGGTGCTCAGATTCATACAGTTGTTTGTATCAATCTTTGACACATCTGGCAATATCTACGGGTCGATTCCTGATGGGGAGCCGGTTCTGATGTGGCGCACCTCTCGGATCGACCTTGTTTTGTGTCGATTGTCTATGTAAGTAGTTTTATTATAAAAGGATATAAATTCGTGACAAACGATTGTTTGAATTCCTTCATCCGACCTTGACTTGCCCTGTGGCGGTCGATAGCATCGATCTACAGGATGGGTCAGGTTATTTCGCACGTTGTTGCCGTGATTCCGGCACGCTGGGCATCTACACGATTCCCCGGCAAACCCCTCGCAGAGCTCGCGGGAGAGCCGATGATCGCCCACGTGGTGCGCCGCGCTTTGGAGGCGGCAACCGTGGAGCACGTCATCGTCGCCACCGACGATGAGCGGATCGCCCGCGCCGCCGAGGCGGCCGGGGCGGAAGCGGTACTGACCGGCGACTGCCCCTCGGGCACCGACCGGGTGGCGGCAGCGGTGGCGGGTCGCGACGGGTGGGATGTGGTGGTCAACGTCCAGGGCGATGAGCCGCTGTTGAGCGGCGAGAACATCGATGTTCTGGTGCGGGGCCTGCTCGCAGCTTCAGATGTTTCGATGGCCACCCTGTGCCGGCCGCTCGAGCCCGAACGGGCCGACGACCCCAATGCGGTCAAGGTGGTGCGCGACCAAAGGGGCCGGGCGCTCTACTTTTCGCGATCATTGATTCCCTTTCCGAGAGAGGCAGCGTCGGCGGCCGCGCTGTGGCGGCTCCATCTCGGTATCTATTGTTTTCGACGCGATGCTCTGGCGCATTTCGTGAGTCTCGCACCGTCGCCGCTCGAGAGGGCCGAGGCCCTCGAGCAACTGAGAGCGCTGGAGAACGGGATCCCGATCCTGGTCCTCGACGCGCCGCACCCGGCCTATGGAGTCGACACTCCGGAGGATCTCCTGAGGGTCGAGGAAATCATGCACAAAGAGAAATGACCAGGAGGGGCTGATGGCCACGAAGTACGTTTTCTTCACGGGTGGTGTTGTTTCAGGGCTCGGGAAGGGCATCTCGGCGTCGTCGCTGGGGGCCCTGATGGAGGCCCACGGATACTCGGTGACCATGCTCAAGGTGGACCCATACGTCAACGTCGACCCTGGAACCATGTCGCCGTTCCAACACGGTGAGGTCTTCGTGACCGACGACGGCGCCGAGACCGATCTCGACCTCGGCCACTACGAGCGCTTCACCTCTGCCAACATGGGAAAGAAGAACAACTTCACCACCGGCAAGGTCTACCAGACGGTGATCGAAAAGGAGCGCCGCGGCGACTACCTCGGCAAGACGGTGCAGGTGATCCCGCACATCACCGACGAAATCAAGGACGGCATCCGCGCCCTCGGTGGTGACGTCGACTTCGTGATCGTCGAAATCGGCGGCACCGTGGGTGACATCGAATCGCTGCCCTTCCTCGAAGCCATCCGCCAGTTCCGCAGCGAAGCCGGAAGGGGCAATGTCCTCAATGCGCACCTGACCTTGGTGCCCTACATCAAGAGTTCGGGCGAGCTCAAGACCAAACCCACCCAGCACTCGGTCAAGGGGCTCTTGCAGATCGGAATCCAGCCCGACATTCTGCTCTGTCGGTGCGACCGGCCGCTGCCCCCCGATCTCCGCGAAAAAATCGCTCTGTTCTGCAACGTCGAGGCGCGTGCCGTGATCCCGGCCCAGGACGCCGACACTATCTACGATGTGCCGCTGAAATTGGCGGCCGAGGGTTTTGACGAAATCGTCCTCGAAATGTTGAATCTGCCCAAGGGCCAGCGAGACCTGACCCGTTGGCGGACGGTGGTGGATGCCACCCGCGCCGCCACCGAGGAGGTCTCGGTGGGGATCGTCGGCAAGTACGTCGAT
Organism: Candidatus Sulfomarinibacteraceae bacterium; assembly: GCA_963714885.1. Lineage (GTDB taxonomy): Bacteria > Acidobacteriota > Thermoanaerobaculia > Thermoanaerobaculales > Sulfomarinibacteraceae > Sulfomarinibacter. The sequence continues at coordinate 193,244 of CAVQQV010000010.1, forward strand.
CTTGCGGACTCCTACAAGTCGCTGAACGAGGCCCTGATCCACGGCGGACTTGCCAACGGGGTCAAGACCAACCTGGTCTTTATCGATTCGGAGAGCCTCGAGGGCTCGGGCTATCCCGGTGAGCTTTTTGAGGTGGACGCCATCCTGGTCCCGGGTGGTTTCGGAAAACGGGGCATCGAGGGCATGATCCGGGCCATCGAGTTCGCGCGGGGCCACAAGATCCCATTTTTCGGTATCTGCCTCGGTCTCCAGACAGCCATCGTCGAGTTCGCCCGGAACGTCTGCGGGCTGGCCGGCGCCCACTCCACCGAGTTCGTCAGCCAACCGCCCTACAAGGTGATCTACAAGATGCGGGAGCTGGTGGGTGTCGACCAGATGGGCGGCACCATGCGGCTCGGGAAGTACCCGTGCCGGTTGACGCCCTCGACACGTGCGTGGCAGATGTACGGCAGTGACGAGGTGTGGGAGCGCCACCGCCACCGGTATGAGGTCAACCCCGAGTACGTGCCGCTTTTCGAGGAGAAGGGTCTGGTGGTCAGCGGCAAGTCGCCCGACCGGATATTTGTCGAGGTCATCGAACTCCACGACCATCCCTGGTTCCTGGCCTGTCAGTTCCACCCCGAGTTCAAATCGCGACCCTACGAACCGCACCCGATATTCAAATCGTTCATCGCCGCCGCAGTGGAGTATCGCGATCTGCGGAAGGCCGAAGAGGAGGCCGAGGCCACGGAGACCGATGAGGTTGTGGCGGAGGTCGCCACCGAGATCGAGCAGCCCGTCGAGGCGTAACGTTTGAACGTTCAAACGTTTGAACGTTGAACGAACCGGCGCCGATGCTACACTTGCGGCGATGATGAGCGACGGTTTCGATATCGTTGACGGGATCCCCATCGGCGGTGGCGCTCGGCCGGTGTATCTGGCGGGGCCGTGCGTTGTCGAGTCGCGGGACTTTGTCGTCGATGTCGCGGGCAGGGTCGCGGAGATCGCCGTCCGCCACGGCGTGCCGCTGGTGTTCAAGGCTTCATATGACAAGGCCAACCGGTCCTCCGAATCGAGCTTTCGCGGGCTCGGTGTCGATACGGGGCTTGCTGCGTTGGCTGAGGTCAAGAAGGTCACCGGTTTGCCGGTGATCACCGATGTCCATCACCCCGAGCAGGCGGCGGTGGCCGCGCTTGTCGTCGACATGCTCCAGGTGCCGGCCTTTCTGTGCCGCCAGACCGACCTTCTCCACGCCTGCGGCGCCACCGGTCTCCCGGTCAACGTCAAGAAGGGCCAGTTCCTGGCCCCCGAAGACATGGCCAACGTGATCGAGAAAATCGGTGCCTCCGGCAACGACCGCGTGGCCCTGACCGAGCGTGGCACGACCTTCGGCTACCACAATCTGGTGGTGGACATGCGGGGGCTGCCCGTGATGAGACGGTTCGCCCCCGTCATCTTCGACTGCACCCATTCCTTGCAGCTGCCGGGCGGGCTCGGCCACTCAACGGGCGGCGCGCGAGAGTTTCATCCCTATCTGGCGCGTGCGGCGGCCGCTGCCGGCGTCGACGGTTTCTTTATCGAGGTCCACCCCGATCCCCCAAACGCACTGTCGGACGCCACCACTCAGCTCTCGTTTGACGAGTTCGACCGCTTGCTCGAACAGCTTGAAAAGGTCTCGGCAGTCGTGCGGGAGGTCGCACCGTGAGCCGCGAGGTAGCGCTTCAGGTGCTGGAGGCCGAGGCCGACGCTATCCGCAATCTGATGGAGAACCTCGGCGAGGACTTCGATCGCGCGGTGGAGCTGATCGACGCCTGCGGCGGCCGCGTGGTGCTGACCGGGATGGGGAAGTCGGGCATCATCTGCCGCAAGATCGCCGCGACGATGCGGTCGACCGGGACACCGGCGCTCTTCATGCACCCGGCGGAGGCGATTCACGGCGATCTGGGTATGGTCGCGGGTGGAGATCTCGTGGTCGCCATCTCGAATTCCGGCACCACCGACGAGATCCTCAACCTGGTGGCGGTACTGCGCCGCATCGGGGTCGTCCTGATCGCCATCACCTCGAACCCGGAGTCGCCGCTGGCCACCACCGCCGATCTCCACCTCGACGTGGGTGTGCGGCGCGAAGCCTGTCCCATGAACCTGGCGCCGACCGCCTCGACCACCGCAGCCCTCGCTCTGGGAGACGCCCTGGCGATGTCGGTGTCGGTCAAGAAGGGCTTCAAGGAAGAAGATTTCGCGCGCCTCCACCCGGGTGGCAAGTTGGGCAAGAGGTTTCTCAAAGTGCGCGATCTCATGCACACCGGAGACGAGGTGCCGCGGGTCGACAGCGCTACAAAGATGAAGGACGTGATCTACGAGATGAGCCGCAAGGGTCTCGGCTCTGACCACCGTGCAGGACGAAGAGGGCCGTCTTCTCGGGCTGATCACCGACGGCGACCTGCGGCGGCTCATGGAAAAAGACGCCGATCCCATGGCTCGGACCGCGGGCGAGGTCATGCACCGCGGCGGCGCCTGCATCTCTCCGGACGAACTCGCAACCGCTGCGCTTCGGGTGCTCGAGGAGAAACGCATCACTTCGCTGATGGTCTGCGACGGAAGCGCGCCGGTGCTCGGCGTGCTCCACCTCCACGATCTGTGGGGAGTAGGATTGTTTTGATTTCGGATTTCGGATTTCGGATTTCGGATTTAGCCCCCACCCACCCGTTGATCAGATACGGTGGGAGAGTGGCGCGGAAATCCGAAATCCGAAATCCGAAATCCGAATTTTCACCCCGGGACGTGCGATGCGGCTGACCATACTGACCACCGGCGGGACGATCGACAAGACGTATGACGAGCTGCAAGGCAGCCTGCGCAATGTGAGTTCGATCCTTGATGTGATCCTCGATGATCTGCGCACACCCGACCTGTTCGTTCGCCACGTGGACGTGATGCACAAGGACTCGCTCGACATGACCGAGGAGGACCGCAGGATCATCGCCAAGGCGGTGCGCGACGCCGCCAAGAACTCCGACGCGGTGATCATCCTCCACGGCACCGACACCCTGGAGGAGACCGGCGATCTCCTGTGCCGTGAGGGGGGCGACCTCGAGGTTCCGGTGATTCTCACCGGCGCCATGCGGCCTTACGAGTTTCGCGACACCGACGCGATTCAGAACGTCACCGAGGCGCTCCTGGCGGCGCGTTTGCTGGAGAGCGGTGTTTACGTCGTGATGCACAACCGGGTGTTGCGCTTCCCGGGTGTCACCAAGGACCGGCAGGCGCTGACGTTCGTTCGCAAGAGCTGAGCTCTTACGAATGAAAATTTTGAATTCTTAATTTTGAATTTTGAATTTCCACCCGCCCCACCGTTCCGCGAATAATGTGAATCGAGAGAGTGGCCGGAAAATCCGAAATCCGAATTTCGAAATCCGAAATGGTTGGTTGGGCGGCGGCTACTTCTCTCCGAAGTGTGTGGTGCCGCACTGGCTGAAGGTGGTTTCCGAGGTGAGCGGGAAGCGGTAGTCGACCGCGAGAGTGAGCACAGCCTTACAGAAGGCGAGCCCCTCTGATTCCCCGAGGCGGCTGTGGAAGTAGTAGGCAATGTGGCCGTCGGGCTCGAACAAGACGACGGATGTCACGGATCTGCCGTTGAGATCGATCAGGCCCTCGCTGCGGATCTCTGCGTACAGCTTTTCCTGAAATTCGGTCCAGCCCTCCGCCACCTCGCTTTCGCTCTCCGGAAAGACACAGTCGGCGTCCCCAACCTTGTAGGCGGCTTTGAACTCTTCACGCATCTCGACGATGCTGATCTCAGAGGCTTCGGCGCCGCGACCGACAAACACCGGGTCGTCTCGATCGCGTCGCCGGCATCGGCCGGATAGGTGATCATGAGCGCTGCAAGAAACGTCAGAAACACAAGCGATCTTGAGATGCCTCGTCAAAGGCGCGCCTCCACGGTCAACAATAGCAGATCCCGGCGGTTGGGATTATGACGGGGACGGCAGTTCAGAGTTGGTGCGAAAAACGTGAATAACGGCACCTCCGCCGCACGCGGCACGTTTCCGCACGCACTTCCCGAGAGGAGCCACCTTCAACATTGTTGGCCCGCGACATCCCTCCGGCGGGAGAGACCAAGAATCCAACAATGTTGAAAATGGCACCTCCGCCGCACGCGGCACGTTTCCGCACACGCTTCCCGAGAGGAGCCAGGCACGCGGCCCGTCGGACGGGCCGGATGCCAGGCACCTCCGCCGCACGTGGGCCCACCCACTCTGAGCACTCTGGCGTTTCCTGTCGGTGGGTGTGTGGGTGGAAATCCGAAATTCCGAAATCCGAAATCCGAAATCCTCCCTAGGTCCCGATCCTCGTCACTGTCACCAGCGGACCGTCGACCCTGGCCTTGTCCGAGAGGTCGACCATACCCTCGATGAACCACAGATTGTCGTCCTCGGGGTCGAGCAGGACCTGGACGACCTGCCACTTGTGGTCGCCGACCTCGGTGATCTGGGTGTGCTCCGCAAGACGGGCGTTGTGGTCGAACCGGAGTGCGTCGTATTCGGCGAAGAACGGTTCGAGAGCCTTCGAAAAGTCTTCCTCGGTGACCAGCGTCGACGGCGTATTCGGGTCGTTCCGGACGCTGTCGGCGGCCTCCTCCCAGTCGCGTCGCGAAAGAGCCGCCACCAACTGATGGAGGTCGGCGCGCAGCCGCGACGCGAGGGCCTTGGGGTTCGAGCGCAGTTCGCGCACCGCCAACAGTCTCTGAGCCACCCTGCGTTCGTCGGGCGCTTCGAGCAGCAGTTCGGGGTGGCGCATCGACTCCCACTCGTCGATGAGGCTGGTGTCGACCCGCTCGAGCATGGCGCGAAAGTACGCCGCGACGTCCAGCACGCCCTCGGTCTTGATCTGGTCCGGGAGGTTCTGGTCGAGGGTCTTGTAGACCTGTGAGAGGTAGCGGAGGAGGACCCCTTCCGATCGCTGCAACCCGTAACGGCGGACGTAGTCGGTAAAACCCAGGTAGTCCTCGTACATCTCTCTCGCCACCGACTTGGGCCTCACCGCGTCGCCGCCCACCCAGGGGTGATCGCCAAGAAAACGGTCAAACGAGGCGTGGATGTAGTCGGCGAGAGGCTGCGGATGCGTCACCTCATCGAGCCGGTTCATGCGCTCGTCGTAGGAAACACCTTCGGCCTTGAGCCGGTTGACGAGGTCCGTTTTGAGCCGGTCCACCTGCCGCCTGAGGACGATCACCGGGTCCTCGAGCACCGACTCAACCAGGCTCAGCACGTCGAGGGCGTGCTCCGGGTTGTCGAGGTCGAGGCCTTCGATCGCCTCGATGAGATACAACGACAGGTTGTGAAACAGAGAAAAGTCGACCTGCAGGTCCTCGTCGACCACCACCCACAGGTAGGCGCCGGCCGTGTCGGGCACCATGCGAATGATCCCGGCGCGGTAGAGTGACCGCGCCAGTTGGGCCGCGCGTTCCAGGTGCATCTTCTTGCCCTCATCGTCGTCGTGGCAATGGGCGATGAGCTGACGAACGGAGTGGAAATTACCGGCAGACGGGTCGTTGGCCAACGCGTCGCGCTGCAACAGATCGACGAGCATGCCCGGGGTGATCCGAAAACGCGAGACCAGTTTTTCGGGCGGGTCGCTCATTAACTTATTGAAAGTGTCCTCGGACCATGAAACCTCGCCCTGGCGAGGCGCCGTTTTTCCGGTCTTGCGCTTCTTGCCCGGGTTGGCCGCCGCCTTCCGCTGCTCCTTCAACCGTTCGATCACATCGTCGGGGGCCTGGCAAACGACGCTGCCCTCGTCGTCATATCCCTTGCGCCCCGCGCGCCCAGCGATCTGTTTGAATTCACGGACCTTGAGGCGACCCACCTTGCGGCCGTCGAACTTGGCGAGCTTGGTGAAGAGCACCGTGCGCAGGGGGATGTTGATGCCGACCCCGAGGGTGTCGGTGCCGGAGATCACCTTGAGGAGCCCGCCCTGCGCCAGTTGTTCGACCTGAAGACGGTATTTTGGCAGGAGACCGGCGTGGTGGACGCCGATACCGAAGCCGAGGAAGCGTTTGAACTCCTTACCGTAGGGCGTGTCGAAGCGGGTATCGCCGACGGCCTCGCGGATGGCGGCTTTTTCGTCCTTGGTAGTGAGCTGCATGCTGGTCAGCTTCTGGGCGGTTTCGGCGCAGTCGCGCTGGGTGAAGTTGACAAGGTAGATCGGGGCCTTGGCGTTGGTCGCCAGGTCTTCAATGGTCTCGTGGAGCGGCGTCTCCCGGTACGAGAAGTCCAACGGCACTGGCCGCTGATCGGAATGAACGAGGGTCGCGGCTCGGCCGGTCCTCGCTTCCATCTGTTCCGTGATGGAGCTCATATCACCAAGGGTGGCCGACATCAGGAGGAACTGGGAACGTTCGAGCGTGATCAGCGGCACCTGCCACGCCCAGCCGCGGTCGCGGTCGGCGTAGTAGTGAAACTCGTCCATGATCACGTAAGGGGCCTCGAGGTCGGAGCCCATTCGCAGGGAGAGATTGGCCAACACCTCGGCGGTGCAGCAGATCACCGACGCCTCGGGGTTGATGCTGGCGTCGCCGGTGAGCATGCCGACGTTGTCGGCGCCCAGTTCCCGGCACAGCGAAAAAAACTTCTCACTCGCCAGCGCCTTGATCGGCGTCGTGTAATAGCTGCGGCGCCCCTCGCACAGACCCCGGAACTGCAAACCCAGGGCGACCAGCGATTTACCGGATCCGGTCGGCGTGTCGAGCACCACGTGGCGATCGGCCATCAGTTCGAGCAGCCCCTCCTCCTGGGCCGGGTAGAGCTCGAAACCGGTGTCGGCGACCCAGCCGAGGAAGAGATCGAGGATCGCGTCCGGGTCCTTGGTTCCGCCTGGAGGGATGCGCGAGCCCAGGGTTGAGACGGCAGGCGTCGGCTCGGCGGTGTTCGACTGGGAGACTTGGTCCGTCATCTCGTCAGTGTACGGCAACCGTTCGAAACCCCAAGCGGGCGGGTCAGCCTCGCATCCCCTTGAGTCTGTCGTCGGTGATCTGTCGCGCCTCTTCCATGATGGTGGCGAAGAGCTCACCTACCGTCGGAATATCGTGTACCAGACCCACCGACTGGCCCGCCGGCATCAGCCCGACGTCGATCTCGCCATCCTTGAGCATCCGCAATCCGTTCCTGCCAGTGACCAGGGGGGCGAGCTCGGCGATGCCGGCGCCGCCCTTTTCAAGTTCGACGACCTTTTCGGCGACATCGTTGCGCAAGACCCGTTCGGTGTTGCGCAGCGAACGCATGACAAACATGGTGTCGGTTTCGGTGGCCTCGACCAGCCAGTTTTTGACGTTGATGTGGGCCGGGGCTTCCTGGGTGGCGACAAATCGGGTGCCCAGATTCATCGCTTCCGCGCCCAGCGCCAGCGCCGCCACCAGCCCCCGCGCGTCGGCAAAACCTCCGGAGGCGATGACAGGGATTTTGACCGCATCCACCGTCACGGGGATCAGCACCAGTGAAGTCACATCGTCTTCTCCCGGGTGGCCGGCGCACTCGCAGCCGTCGATGCTGATGTAGTCGCAGCCGATCGACTCCGCCTTTTTGGCAAACCGCACCGAGGTGCACTTGTGGATGACCCTGGCGCCGCCCGCCTTGATGCGGTCCAGATAGGGCTCGGGATTGCGGCCGGCAGTCTCGACGATGTCGATGCCCTGATCGACGATGACGTCGATCAGGCTGCCGTAGTCCTTGGGAACCAGTGTCGGTAGAAAGGTCAGATTGACCCCGAAGGGCCGGTCGGTGAGCGCCCGGGTGCGGGCGATGGCGTCGGCCAGCCCCTCGGCAGTCTCGAACGTGAGAGCAGTGAGAACCCCGAGCCCGCCGGCTTCCGAAACCGCCGCCACCAACTCCGGTTGCGACACCCACATCATCCCGCCCTGGATGATCGGGTGGGTGATACCGAGCCCCTCGGTCACTCTGGTCTTGAACACCTGCTTCATGATCCCCCTCGCGGACGGTACTCGCAATCAGCGAAGAAGGTACCACGGAGGCAGCAATCGATCGTATCGGAGAAAATGTTGGGACTCGATATTGGATATCTGATGTTGGAACCGCGTCACCTGGGGGTACTCGCCACCCGGCACTCACGACCGTTTGCCCTGAATTCAAAATTCAAAACTCGAAATTCAAAACTCTCAATTGAGCAGATGAGTGGTGGCGGGCCCTGAAGGACCCGCCTACAGTTGGTTCGCAAGGCCACGTCAGTATCTGAAGGCCGTAGGCGGGTCGTTTACGGCCCGCCACCACTGGCGTTTCGGAACCCGGAGAGGCACAACCTGAGCGAACCGGAGACGCAGGTTTGGATATTCGATGTCGGAACCGCGTCACCTGGGGGCACTCGCCACCCGGCACTCACGACCGTTTGCCCTGAATTCAAAATTCAAAACTCAAAATTCAAAACTCTCAATTGAGCGGCGCCGACGGCGCCGCTCAATTGAGGTAATACTCCTGCAGCATCGTCAGCAACACTGCCTCCCGATCCTCTGGGCGGATCAGGTCGTCCTCTTCGATCTGAGCGCGGAAGCCGGCCACGATCCGCGGGTCCACCATTTCCAGGACCTCCTCGGGCCGGGCGACGCCGCCTTGCTGGCGCAGGGCGGCGGCCATGCCTGACGGCAGCCCATCGGTATTGACGAACCACGCCCTTTCGAGCTTGCCCGGCACGATGCGGGCACCGGTGAAGTTCGCGCCGGTGAGGTTGACATCGTGCATGCTCTCCACGTCTCCGAAGTCGGTTCTCACCGCCGAGGCGAGGGTGAAATCGGCGCCGTCGAATCGTGCCGAGGGGAACTTGGAAGCGAAGAGGTTGGCCTGCGCGAGTTCGGCGCCGGCAAAATTGGCGAGACTGAGGTTGTCGAGCTGGGTCATCGAGGCGTCAACCAGCACCGCCTCCTCGAACGAGGCGCCCTCGCCGTGGATCCTGGTGAGGATGGCGCTCGACAGCACCGCATGGCTGAACGAGGCCCTGCTGACCTCCGCGTTCTTGAGGTTGGCGCGGGGCATTTCGGCCAGCCAGAAATTGGCGTCGGACAGGTTGCAGTCCGAGAAGTTCGTCCCGGTGAGTTCGGAACTCGAGAAGTTGGCTCCCCGGAGATCGAGGCCTGACAGGTCGCGGTGGGCGAGGTTGTAGGTCAGAAAGTGGGTGGTCCTGCGGAGAGCGTTGAAGTTGTTGATCTCACCTTTGCGCAGCAGGGTCATGGCGTAGTCCATGTGGTGGGCGTAGAGCCGCGGCATGAACTGGAGCGCGAGGTAGTGGCTGAGCTCGAGGGGCACGCCGTCCTTCATGGCGTTCGACGCCGTGGCCAGTTCGTCCTCCATCAACGTGGCGATCTCGTCGAGTTGATTGTTGTGGAAGCTCCGCTTGAGGTGGTTGACCCGGAGCAGACCGTGGATCTCGTTGAAGACCATCGACCCGACGGTCGCCGCCGCGATCCCCAGAATGAAGCCGAAGATCATCCCTTCCCAACGCCCCAGGCGGTCGATAAAGGTCATGACGGTTCTCCTTGGTTCGATGGTAGCAGGAGGCGAGGAGCGGAGGAGCAGAGGAGCGGAGGGCAGGGCGGAAAGGGAGAAAGGGAGAAGGGAGCAGGGGCAGGTCGCGAGGACGCTTGATTGCGGTACCATGAGCCCAACGGAAATCGAGACAATGAAGGATCTGACGGGTCGCACCCTCGGCCACTACCGCATCGTCGAGAAGATCGGCGAGGGTGGGATGGGTGTGGTCTACCGGGCGCACGACGAGCGGCTGGATCGCGATGTGGCGATCAAGGTGCTTCCCGAGGCGGTGGCAGGAGACCGTGACCGTCTGAGCCGTTTCGAACGCGAAGCCCGGGCGGTGGCCCAACTCGACCACCCGAACATTCTGGCCATCCATGACTTCGGGTCCGAGGACGGCACGGTCTACGCGGTCATGGAGCTCTTGGACGGGAAGTCGCTTCGTGAGGTGATCGCGAAGGGCGGTCTCGGACCGGGCAAGGTGGTGGAGTATGCGCGGGCGATCGCCGACGGTCTCGCCGTGGCCCACGCCAAGGGAATCATCCACCGCGATCTCAAACCGGAGAATGTCTTTCTAACACGGGACGGCCGGATCAAGATCCTGGACTTCGGGCTGGCGCGAATCGTCGTGCCGGTCGACAACGAGGCCGAAACGGTCACGATCTCTCCAAAGGGGACGGCCGTGGGCACCGTTCTGGGCACCGTCGGTTACATGTCTCCCGAGCAGGCCGAGGGCCGTCCCGCCGATGGACGCAGCGATCTCTTCAGCCTCGGCGCGATGCTGTACGAGATGCTGACCGGCCGGCGGCCCTTCGTGGGGGCCACCGCCGCGGCCTCGCTGGCTGCGCTGCTGCGCGACGACCCGCCGCCGCCCGTGGGCGTCGATCCGAAGATTGCAGGGATTGTCGAGCGGTGCCTACAAAAGGACCCTGCCGAACGTTTCCAGTCGGCGGCCGAGCTGAGGTCGGCCATCGAAGAATTCCTGGCTCCCTCCGGCGATCTCGAGTCGGCCTCGATTGCGGTGCTGCCCTTCGCCAACATGTCCGGCGCTGCAGAGGACGAGTATCTCTGTGAGGGGCTGACCGAAGAGATCATCAACGTGCTCACCCGCATCCCGAACCTGCGCGTCATCGCCCGCACCTCCGCATTCGCCGTGGGCCGGATGGGACTCGACGTGCGCGAGATCGGAGCACGGTTGGATGTGGAAACGATCCTCGAAGGCAGCGTGCGGCGTTCGGGACAGCGGGTGCGGATCACGGCGCAACTCGTCACATCGAACGACGGTGGCCACCTGTGGAGCGAGACCTTCGACCGCGAGCTGACCGATGTCTTCGCGCTCGAGGATGAGATTGCAGCGGCGATCGCCCAGCGCCTGCGGGTCGGACTCAAACCCGGGGATGGCGAATCACAGCGTCCCGTGATCGATGTCGAGGCGCTCAACGTTTTTCTCGAGGGACGCTACCACCTCGCCAGGGGGACGCCGCAGGCCCTGGTGCAGGCGATCGCGTGTTTCGAGCGCGCAATTGCCCGCGACCCGGGCTTCGCGCTCGCCTTTGACTCGCTCGCCGAGGTGTACTGGTACCTCGGTTTCTTTGGTGGTCTCCTCCCACGGGACGCTTTCTCGCAGGGGACGTGGTACGCCCTGCGCGCTCTCGAACTGGACGACACCCTGGCGGAGACGCACGCGTTGCTGGCGATGCTCCGCAAGGAGCTCGACTACAACTGGGCGGAGGTCGATCACGAACTTCGACGCGCCCGCGAGCTCAACCGCGAGTCGCCGATCGTGCGCTTGCGCTACGCCATCAGCGGCCTCCTGCCCCATGGCCGGATCGACGAGGGTGTGGCGGAGATCGAAGGAGTCTTGCAGAGCGACCCGTTGTCGATTGTGGTGCGGTGGTGGTTGGCCATCATGTTGTATCTCGCCCGGCGACCAGATCGCATGATCGACGAGGGACACCGCATGATCGCACTTGACCCCAACCATTTCCTGGGCCACTGGGTTGTTGGTGTGGCGTGCACCGAACGCAGCGCGCCCGACGAGGCAGTGGTGGCCTTCGAGAAGGCGCACGAGCTGTCGGGTGGGACCCCCTTCACCCTCGGGTTCCTGATCTACGCGCTGGGGCGGGAGGGGCGGACGGACGACGCGGGCAGACTGCTTGCGCAGGCAGAGGCGATTGCGAAGGACAGTTACGTGTCCCCATTTGCCATCGCCATCAGCCACGCCGGTCTCGGTAACTGGGACAGTGCCTTCACGTGGTGGAACCGGGCGATCGATGTCCGCGACCCACTCATCGTGCCGATCAAAAACCTCCCCATCTTCGACCCAGTGCGGAACGACCCCCGCTATCCCCCGATGCTGCGCCGCATGAACCTCGCGGAGGACTGATGATGATCGGCACCACCCTCGGCCACTACCGCATCGTCGAGAAGATCGGCGAGGGCGGGATGGGCGAGGTCTACCGCGCCCACGACGAGCGGCTGGATCGCGATGTCGCGATCAAGGTGCTGCCGGAGGAGGTGGCGTCGGATCCGGAGCGGCTCGCCCGCTTCGAGCGCGAGGCGAAGCTGCTCGCTTCGCTCAACCACCCGAACATCGCGACCGTCCACGGTCTCGAAGAGGACGAAGAGCCTCCGCTTTCTGGTCATGGAGTTGGTCGGCGGAGAGAGTCTTGCCGGCGTCGTTGCTCGCGGGCCCATCCCGTTCGACGAAACTCTGCCAATCGCTCTCCAGATCGCACGCGCCCTCGAGTCGGCTCACGAGCACGGCATCATCCACCGCGACCTCAAGCCGGCCAACGTGATGGTCTCGCCCGAAGGCAAGGTCAAGGTCCTCGACTTCGGGCTTGCAAAGGCATTCGAGCTTAAGGGCTCGGCACAGCAGAGCCCGGAATCCGTTGCCGAGTCGCCCACAATTTCGGCGCATATGACCCGTGAAGGTGTGGTGCTCGGGACGGCTGCCTACATGAGCCCCGAGCAGGCTTGCGGCAAGGCCGCAGACAGGAGGGCGGATATCTGGGGATTCGGCTGCGTCTTCTACGAGATGCTGACGAAGGTGCGCCCATTCCCGGGGAGGACTTCGACAGAGACGTTTGCGGCGATTCTCAAGGATGAACCCGATTGGGATTCGTTGCCGGCAGGGACGCCGGTTTCGATGCGGCGGCTTCTTCGACTCTGCCTCACCAAAAATCCGCAGAACCGACTCCACGATATCGCGGATGTTCGTATTGAAATCGAGGCTTTCGCCGACACCGGCGACCTCGAAATGGAGGCGTTGCCCGTCGTCGAACGGTCCGGGGCCTGGCATCGCTCTGTCCCCTGGATCGTAACGGCAGGCGTAATCGCTGTGACCGCCACAACTCTCCTGTTTGACGGGCGCCAGTCGACCGACGCATCGCAGCCCTTGGTTCGGAGAATGACGATTGTACTCCCCGACTCCGAGGCCGTGGCACTTGCGGAATCGGCTCCACTTGGGGTTGGCCGACCTTCGGTGGCGTTGTCGCCAGATGGCAAACTGCTTGTCTATGTCGCCCGATCGAACGAGGGGTCGCATCTTCGTCTTCGACCAATGGACTCTTTTGGGTCAGATCCCATTCCAGGCACCGATGGTGCATTCCATCCATTCTTTTCACCAGATGGAAGATGGGTTGCATTCTTTACCGAAACCAAGTTGAAGAAAGCAGCGATTCCCGGTGGCCAGGTGGTAACGCTCTGTGAGGCAAGGAATCCTGTTGGTGGAAGCTGGGATCCAGGGGGCTGGGTCTACTTCGCGGTCGATTGGGGCCGTGAAATCAAACGTGTTACCGCGGAAGGAGGAACACCCGAGTCGGTCCGAACCTCGGGGTATTGGCCCAGGGTCTTGCCCGATCGAAAGACGCTGATGGTAACTCGAGGAGACAGGTTGGCTCCTTCGATAGAGATCGAGCCGTTAGGCGGCGGTGAGAGTCGAAGGATTATCGACCGTGGGGGAGATGCACGCTATTTAGCGACCGGCCACCTCGTGTTTGCCCGGACGGGCCAACTCCTGGCAGCGCCATTCGATCTTCAGCGGTTGGAGGTGACAGGCCCCGCTGTTCCCGTCATCGATGGGGTCAGAACTGAGGTCCGCGATGGAGTTCAGGCGTCATTTTCCGCGGACGGCATGGTTGCATTCGTTGCCGGGTCTCCCGGAAGCGAAATCAGACCTGCGTGGGTTGATAGGCTTGGCAACGTTGAGCCACTCTGGTTTCCGAGCTGGCGCCGACGCGGGCCCGAGAGTGTCACCTGGAGGTGACCGGGTCGCGGTTGTTTTGGCAGAGATCAACCCGGAAATCTGGGTCTTCGATTTTCTGAGAAAGACTCAGGTCAGAATTACAGCAGATGGCAACCACTTGTACCCATTGTGGTCTCCTGACGGTTTGTGGGTTATTTACCAGAAAGCTGGTTCTGGAGTATTTCGTCGGGCGATCCAACGGAACTGGAGAGGAGGAGTTGGTCACAGAAATCGATGTTTCGCCGCTGTCGGTGACCCCTGACGGTGAATCTCTGTTGGCGGTGAACTCGCAACCAGGATCTATGGTCCGTCCCCTTGGCAGGACCGAGCCATGGAGGGACGATCATTGCTCGAGCGACTCCTGTCTCGGCGCCTCAGTCGACTCTCGCCGGACGGGCGGTGGATGGCATTGACGTCCGACGAAACGGGCCGATACGAAGTGTATGTACAACCGTACCGCATCAACCGGGGGAAAAATGGATGATCTCGACGAGCGGCGGCGAAGAACCTGATCTGCGTCCATGACTGGCGACGAAATTTTTTATCGATATGGCAAGCGGTGGGTAGCCGTTTCCATCGACACTACCGATGGTTTTTCGGCGGGGCCCGCCGACAACGCTGCTTCGAGGGGAAATTTGCAAATGCCTCTGGTTCCTCCGATGACGTTGAGCCGAAAGGCGGCCGGTTTCTGGTGTTCCAGAGGATGGAGGTGGCACCTTCGACTCAAATCAACATTATCGAGAACTGGTTCGAGGAGCTGAAGCGCCTCGCGCCGACGGAGCGATTATGATCGGCATCCACCCTCGGCAATGACCGCATCGTCGACAAGATCGGCGAGGGCGGGACGGGCGAGGTCTACCGGGCGCATGATGAGCGGCTGAGGGATGTGGCGCTGGGGTTTCTGCCGTTCGAACGGAGCCGGGACCCGGTGTTCTGGCGAGCCTGACTCATACGAACGAGAAAGGTGGTCAATCATGCATCGAAGCTCAATGATCATCACAGGTTTGGCGGTATTGATTCTGGGGGTCGGATGTGCGGCACCTGAGCGGGGGGCTCAGGGTTCTTCGGACGACGTGGTCAACGCCGCGATGGACGAGGTTCGCCCAGAGGCGATGCGCGCCCACATCCGTTTCCTCGCCGATGACCTGCTCGAAGGTCGAGGAACGGGCACCCGAGGCTACCAGCTGGCTGCGAACTACGTGGCGGCCCACTTCGAGGCTCTCGGGCTCGAACCGGCGGGCGAGGACGGAACCTACTTTCAGCCCGTGCCGCTGCGCAAGGTCGATTTGGATCCCGGCAGGAGCTCGATGTCGCTGTCTCGGAATGGGCGAGTCCAGACCCTGACGTACGAAGAGGATTACCTGCTGGACACCTGGATGGCCAACAACTTCCAGGACGCCGAGACCAGTGTGACAGCGCCTGTGGTGTTCGTGGGGTACGGCGTGACGGCACCAGAGCTGGGCTACGACGACTATGCAGACGTGGACGTGCGCGGGAAGATCGTGGCAATGTTCGAATTCGCCGCGCCGTCCTCCTTCCCGTACGACCAGCAAGCCTACTACGCTTCATACTCTGTGAAGGCGCAAAACGCTGCCGACCACGGTGCGGTCGGCATGTTGACTTTTATGACGCCGCAGGACGCCGAGCTTTGGCCATGGGACTGGACGGTGCCAGAGTTCAAGAGGGGCTCGCTGTGCTATCTCGATGAAAACCGAAAACCACAATCAAATCGAGGCGTCATTCCCGAAATCAAAGCACGCGTACTGCTCAACCAGACCGGCGCGGAGGCGCTGTTCGCCGACGCGCCGAAGTCGCTGGAGGAGGTGTTTGCCGCGGAAGAAAAGGGAGATGCAATGTCGTTCGAACTGCCGATCGAGGCCAGCATCGAAACGGTGACCCGGCACACGGCAATGAACTGCGCGAATGTGGCGGCGATGGTACCTGGCTCTGACCCGATGTTGAGGAACGAGTACGTTGTATTCACGGCGCACCTCGACCACCTGGGCGTGGGCGAGCCGGTGGACGGAGATGCCATCTACAACGGTGCGTACGACAACGCGTCTGGGGTTGCAGCCCTCATGGAGGTGGCCGACGCCTTTTCCGCCCTCCCGCAGCCACCCCCTCGGTCGATAGTTTTCGTCGCAGTCACGGGCGAGGAATTCGGCCTGGTCGGCGCCGAGTTTTTCGCCCACCATCCGACAGTGCCTGCGGGTCAGATCGTCGCCAACATCAACATCGACGAGGTTGCAATCTGGTATGACCTGCGCGACGTGGTGGCGTACGGAAGCGAGCACTCCACCATTGCCGAGGCCGTGAAGAGCGCCGCGTCACGGTTCGGGGTCGAAATCAGTCCCGACCCCATGCCCGAGGAGTGCTTTTTCATTCGAAGCGACCAGTACGCATTCGTGTGCCAGGGCATCCCGGCCGTGTGGGTGGCCGCCGGTACAAAGACCGGCGACCCGGAGCTCGACGGCGCCGCGATCATGAGCGAATGGTTGCAAACGCGCTACCACTCGCCCAAAGACGACATCGATCAGCCGATCGACTTCAAAGCCGCAGCCAAGCACGCCCGACTCTACTTCCTCATCGGCCACGAGGTGGCCAGCGACCCAGAGCGGCCCGCTTGGAACCCTGGCGACTTCTTCGGTGAGAAATTCGGTCAGGGGGGCGAGTAGGTCTCGGAGTATTCCGACCGCGAAAGACCGCTCGTCCAACGGTCATGAGCCAGACGCCACTGGGTGCCTGATCGGTGCTTTCTGTGCTGCACCCGTGGTGCACTTGAGGTCTTCGAACGCCGTCCCCAAACTCGAGGTGAACTCAGAACTGCGATAACATAGCCCCGCTGGGAATCCTAACAATGAGAGACCTCATCGGTCGCACCCTCGGCCACTACCGCATCGTCGAGAAGATCGGCGAGGGCGGGATGGGCGAGGTGTACCGGGCGCACGACGAGCGGCTCGATCGCGACGTGGCGATCAAGGTGCTGCCGGCACGGTCGCGCAGGACCCGGAACGTCTGGAGCGATTCGAACGCGAGGCCAAGGCGGTGGCCCGCTCGACCATCCGAACATTCTGGCCATCCATGACTTCGGGTCCGAGGACGGCACGGTCTACGCGGTCATGGAGCTTCTGGACGGGGAGTCGCTACGCCAGGTGATCGCGAAGGGCGGCCTGACCACCGGCAAGGCGGCGGAGTACGCGCGGGCGATCGCCGACGGCCTCGCGGCGGCGCACGCCAAGGGAATCATCCACCGCGACCTCAAGCCGGAGAACGTCTTCCTCACCACAGACGGCCGGGTGAAGATCCTGGACTTCGGGCTCGCCAAATTGACGTGGCAGGAGGCGGACAGGTCGACTGAAACGCCGACCGCGACTCTCGACACTGCCCCCGGCGGACCGCTCGGCACGATCCCCTACATGGCGCCGGAGCAGGTCCAGGGCCGGCCGCGGATCACCGCTCGGATATCTTCGCCCTCGGTACCGTGCTTTACGAAATGCTGACGGGTCGGCGACCATTCTCGCGGTCACGAGCGTCGAGACCACGGCGGCGATTCTCAAGGAAGACCCCGAGCCGATATCGGTGACGGCCCCGGAGTCTCGTTGGGCCTCGCCAAGGTGGTTTCGACATGCCTCGAGAAACGACCCGAGGATCGATTCAACTCGGCGCAGACCTGTCGCTGACCCTTGGCGCTATCGATGCCGCGGTGCCGATCTCCGCTGGTCGAGGACCGCGATGATTTCCAAACGGTGGCGGCACATCCTCGCGGTCGTGATTGCCGCCGTCGTCGCGCTGGTGGTCATTCTCCCGCCCGAGGCTCCTTCGAGCGGTCGGGGTGAGGAACCGACCGAGGCCGCTGCCCGGATGGTGGTGCTGCCTTTCGAGAATCTCGGCGCTCCCGAGGACGCGTACTTCACCGACGGCATGACCGAGGAGATCACCGCCCGCCTCGCCACGGTCAGCGGCTTCCGCGTCATCTCGAGAACCAGCGCCGTCCAGTACGCCGGGACGGCCAAGACCATCGCACAGATCGGGGCCGAGCTGGGCGTGGATTACGTCCTCGAGGGCACGGTGCGGTGGGCGCGAGGGGAGGGCGGAGCGAGCCGCATCCGGGTCACACCTCAGCTCATCGAGGTTGCCGACGACACCCACGTGTGGGCGGAGACCTACGACCGTGTGATCAACGACGTGTTCGACGTCCAGTCGGAGATTGCCCAGAGCGTCACCGACCACCTCGGAGTGTCCCTCGCGGGTGCTGAGCGGACGCTCGTCGAAGCCCAGCCGACCTCCAACCTCGAGGCCTATCACGCATATTTGCGCGGACGCCACCTCGCCGAGTCAGCCGCACTTCACCTACGAAAACTTGGAGCGGGTGATGGCGGCTTACCACCAGGCCGTCGGTCTCGATCCGGCCTTCGCTCTCGCCCACGCCGAGCTCGCGCGCGGGCACGCGCTGCTGCGCTACTTCCGCCACGACCTGTCACCTGCGGGCCTCGAGGCGGCCGATACCGCAGCGCTGAGGGCTCTCGAGCTCGCGCCCGAATCGCCGCGGGTGCACCTCGACATCGGCTACTACCGGCTCTGGGCCTATCGCGACGTCGACGGCGCGCTGGCGGAGTTCGCGCGCGCCGGGGCCGGCCTCCCCGACAGTGCGGAGGTCCTCGAGGCCAAGGGCAATGTCTACCTTCTCCAGGGTCGCTGGGAGGAGTGCCTCGACGCGTTGCAGCGCGCCTTCGAGCTCAGCCCACGCAGCGCCGATCTCATCGCAGGGGCCGGCGCGGCGCTGTGGACGACGCGCCGCTACCCCGAGGCGATGGCGGCCTTCGACCAGGCCATGACCCTCGCCCCGGACACCCTGTGGCCCTACCTCTACAAGGTCCTGGCCCTGTGGAGCTGGCACGGCGACCCGTCCGAGACCCGGCCGATCCTCGAAGCGATGCCCCACACCACGGACGACTGGGTGCGGTGGAGCTGGTATTGGCAAGAGATGTACGAGGGTCGCTACGACGATGCTCTCGGGCGAATCGAGTCGACAACCGACGGGTGGATTCGAGTCAAGATGGCGGCCCGCCCCAACGCCCTGTTGGCGGGGTATGCATATGACAAGCTCGGCGAAGCCGAGGCGGCGGCATCCGCATATGAGATCGCGAGGGAACTCCTCGAGGCCGAGGTGATCGCCTCACCGGAAGATCCCCGACTTCACAGTTCTCTCGGCATCGTCCACGCGGTACAGGGCCGACAAGAGGAAGCGGTCCGCGAGGGCAGGCTGGCGTGCGATCTGCTGCCGCGGTCAAAGGACGGGTATTACTATCTTCCATACGTCGTTGATCTCGCCCATATCTACACGATCCTGGGCGACAACGAGGAGGCGCTCGAACAGCTCGAGAACCTGCTCGCGAACCCTTCCTATGTCTCGGCACCACTCATCAGGATGGATCCGCGCTGGGACCGGCTGGCGGACGATCCACGCTTCCAGGCGCTGCTCGAGAAGTACGAGCAACGTTAGTGCGGTGAACGTTCTGAAGTTTGAACGTTGCCAAACCACCCTCCCGGCGGGCGGGACGCCTGCCCCACAAGGGTCCCGGTGCCACGCTTCTGAATATGCGATCGGTCTCAGGCCCCAAGCCCCAAGCACCAGCCTTTTTCGTGGCCGGCGCAGCCGGACACGAAAAAACCGGACCTGGCGACCCGGAGAGATCAGGGAAAATAATTGTGGTCGGGGGAAGCCGGAGCTTCCAGCGACATTGATTTGTACGTCTGTCGCTGCTTCGGCCACATGCGCCTGAGACGCGAGCCGTCGCACCGGCAGAACGCCACAGACATTATCGCGTCGCGGCCGACAAATCAACCGTTTTTGAGGTGCTCTTCGAGATAGGCGTAATCGGGCGTCAGCTTGCCGTGGTGGACGATGGTGGCCCGTTTGAGCTCGGGCGGGAGGTCGAGCTCCTCGAACGGGACCGAAAAGTCGGCGGCGGCAAGCGCCGGTAGGAATTGGGCGAGGGCTTTGGAGAACTCTTCGGAGGCCTCTCGCGGCAGCTCGGCGGGCAGGATCTCGACCGCGAGCATCACCGGACCGTGGCCTTCGACGCCGGACGTGGTGGATCCGTCCGCGGGGTCGTAGACGTAGACCGGGTCGGCGGGTTCGGTGCTCTTGACGGTGCACTGGATCGCGCCCTCGATGTCGCAGCTGAGGTCGCCGATGATCTTGAGCCGCGGCGGTTCGGCGCCGCCGAAAAGGACCTTCAGTTGTTCGGTGGTGACCAGTCGCGGATAGCGCTCGTCCCAGTAGATGCAGTTCACCAGCGCCGTCAGGTGGGGGAGGTAGTTTTCGAAGATCGACCTGTAGTTCTCGGGATGGTTGTAATAGTCCTGGAGATCGAAGGCGGCGCCGGGCGCGACGGGTTCGACGAGGTGCTCCTCGCGAAAGGTCGTCTGGTAGAGGCAGTGCGGCGACGGTTCGTCGAACAGCGATTCCAGGGCGTCCGGCGCGACTTCACGGGTCGGCAGCTCGGCCAGGATCTCGCGGGCGCCGGTGGCCACGTTGCCGTAGCCCGATATGCCGATGATGAGGGGCGGCAGGCTGGGGTCGAGCCCGTTCGACGCGATCTTTTCGCCGGCTTTGCGAATTGCGCGTTTGGCGTCATGGAGGGAGGAGTAGCTGATGGCCTGTTCGATCTCCGCGAGCGGCGTCGTGATGCCTTCGCGGCGCAGCCGCTGGCCGAGCGCCCACAGGGTGTCGATCATCCCGGCGAGGCCGGCGTAGCGGCCGAAGAAGATGAGCCGCTGACCCTCGTCGTTGGTGATCGTTTCGTAGTCGATCAGGGTGCTGCCGCGTTCCAGGATCTTCGCCAGCATCGGCATGTTGTAGGGCTGGCCCTTGATGACGTGCGAAAAGAAGATGTAGGCGGTGTCGGGCTGGAACACCTCGAGGGGGATCTCCTTGACGCCGACGACGACCTGCGCTTCCGAGATGTTGCCGGTCAACCGCGCTCCGGCATGGACGTACTCGTTGTCCGGAAAGACCCGTCGCGACGAAGGCTGGACGAGGATCTCGAGGCCGGACTGTGACACCAGCCGTCGGGCGAGATCGGGAGTCACCGCGGCTCGGCGCTCCCAGGGACTCTTTGTTTCACGCCGAACGGCGATGACGTTGCTCATATTCAACTCCGCCGCTCAGGATATCCCTGTTGTCGTCGGCCCACAAGGGAGGGTCTCGACAATCGTTGACTGAGACGGTAGTGTTCTCACCATGAAGAAAATCGTTCTCATTCTGCTGTGTCTGGGTGTCGTGGTTGGCTGCAAATCGACGGTGACGACCCCCGAGGGAGGAACGGCGGAATACAGCACGGCCGAGGGCGTGATGCGTTCGACGCTTGCCGGCGCCATGCCGGAGGTGGTGGCCGCGACCAACGCCACCCTCACCGACCTCGAACTGGTCGCCATCGACAGCACGGTCGACAAGCTCAAGGGCAAGATCACGGCTCGCATGGCCGTCGGCACCAAGGTCACGATCAATCTCGAGGCCGTCGACTTCGCGAGCACCTCGATCAAGATCAAGGTCGGGACCTTCGGCGACCGATCGATCTCCCTGCAGATCCTGCAGAACATCGAGAAACGACTCGGGAAATAATTCGGAATTCGGAATTCGGAATTCGGAATTCGGAATTTCCGCTCCACTGTCTCTGATCGGGTGGATGCCGGCAGGGTGGATGCCTCCGTAATTCAAAATTCAAAATTCAAAATTCAAAACTGAAAAAGCCCCCGCCACACGAGGTGCGGGGGCTTTGTTAACTGCTCTGTCAGCCTTACGCCATCTCTAAAAGGTAGGCGAACCCCATCCCGCCGCCGATGCACATGGTGACGATGCCGCGTTTGCCGCCGCGGCGTTTGAGCTCGCCGAGGATCTTGACGGTGAGGACGGCCCCGGTGGCGCCCAGCGGGTGGCCGGTGGCGATGGCGCCGCCGTTGACGTTGGTCTTGTCGGGGTCGAGACCGAGCTCGTTGACGCAGTAGACCGACTGGCTGGCGAAGGCCTCGTTGATCTCGATCAGGTCGATGTCGTCGAGCTTGAGCCCGGTCTTTTCGAGCAGCTTCGGAACCGCCACGGCGGGACCGATGCCCATGACGTCCGGGTCGACGCCGGCGACCGCCCAGTGGCGGACGAAGGCGATCGGAGGCAAGTTCCATGGTCTTCGGCCACGTCCTGACCCATGATCACGACCGCCGCGGCGCCGTCGTTGATCTGCGACGCGTTGCCGGCGGTGACCGTTCCCATTGGATCGAAGACCGGCTTGAGCCGGGCCAGACCCTCGACCGTGGTGTCGGCGCGCGGGCCCTCGTCGGTGTCGAAATGGATGTCGCGCCATGCGCCGTTTTCACGGACGCGGACGTCGAGCGGCACGATTTCGTCGGCAAACCGCCCGACTCGAGGGCGGCGACGGCCTTCATGTGCGAGTTGTAGGCGAACTCGTCCTGGGCCTCGCGGGTGATGCCGAAACGTTTCGCCACCACTTCGGCGGTCGTGCCCATGGCGGCGTAGGCGTTGGGCATGGTGTCCATCAGCCCGGGGTAGGCGATGGGCTTGTTGCCGCCCATCGCGACCATCGACATCGACTCGACGCCGCCGGCGATGATGATGTCGCCGTTGCCCGCGCGGATCGTGTCGGAGGCGAGAGCGATCGTCTGGGAGCCGGAGGAACAGAATCGGTTGACGGTCATGGCCGGTACCGAGGTCGGGAAACCCGCGGCGAGGGCGATGAGCCGTGCCACGTTCATGCCCTGTTCGCCCTCGGGCATCGCACAACCGAGAACCACGTCGCTCACGGTGGCCGGATCGAGGCCGGGGGTGCGTTGCACCAGCCCCTTGATCATCTCGGATGCAAAGTACTCGGGACGGGTGTCGCGCAGGCTGCCCTTTTTGGCCCTGCCGATGGCCGTGCGGGCTGCTGAAACGATGACTGCTTCACGCATCGTGATGCTCCTTTCTCAGTTCCGCAGCGGCTTGTTGTTGACCAGCATGTAGGAGATGCGGTCCTGGGTCTTGGGCTCGCCGCACAGCGAGAGGAAGGCCTCGCGCTCGAGATCGAGAATCGTCTGTTCGTCCACCGGGTCGTTGATGGTGGTGTCGCCGCCGGTGAGGATGCGGCCGAGGTGGCGGGCGATCTTCTCGTCGTGGGACGAGATCCAGTGGGTGAGCTTCATGTTGTGGAGCATCATCTCCAGCGTGGCCAGCCCTTCCCGTCCCGGAAGGTGGAGCTTCTTGGGCAGCGGCGGCGTATAGCCTTCCTCGGCCATGGCGATGGCCATCCGTTTGGCCGTCCACAGTTGCTGGTCGCGGTTGATCTCGACCTTGTCCGACGGGCGCAGGAACTTGCGGTCGCGGGCCTCTTCGCCGGAGGTGGCCACCTTGGCCATGCCGATGTTTTCGAACGCGGTCCGGATGAACGGGAGGTTCGAGAGCACCGGTTCGTCGATGCCCTCGAGCACCCGTTCGAGCATCGCCCAACACCCGCCGCCGGCGGGGATGAGACCGACACCGACCTCGACCAGACCCATGTAGGTCTCGGCCGCGGCGCACACGCGGTCGCCGCCCATGGTGATCTCGCAGCCGCCGCCGAAGGTGAAAGCGAAGGGCGAGGTGATGACCGGGATCCTGGCCTTGAGGAGGTTTCTCGTCATGGCCTGGAACTGTTGGATCATCTCGTCGATGGCCGACCACTGGTTGGCCTGGATGCCTTCGAGGACCATCAGGAGGTTGGCGCCGGCCGAGAAGTTCTCGCCCTGGTGGTGGATCACCAGACCGCGGAAGTCCCTCTCGG
The DNA here is from genome assembly GCA_963714885.1 of Candidatus Sulfomarinibacteraceae bacterium. Classification (GTDB taxonomy): domain Bacteria; phylum Acidobacteriota; class Thermoanaerobaculia; order Thermoanaerobaculales; family Sulfomarinibacteraceae; genus Sulfomarinibacter. The sequence goes on from CAVQQV010000010.1 coordinate 216,817, forward strand.
CAATTCCGAGACCCTTGTGCATGACATCCATGATCTTGTCGTCGATGGGGTTCATCCGCGGCTGCAGCGCCGAGTGGAACTCGATGCACGCGATGCCGTCGCCGATGTCCACCATCGACGCGCTCTTGTTGCCGTAGACGATCTTCTTCGGGTCTCGTTTGATATCGGCGAGCACCAGGAAGGTGTCGGGCTTGGGTTCTTTGAGGTAGGTCTTGGAGGCCGGGTCGTAGTATTGACGGCCGTCGGCCGACTCGATGTAAAACGTCTCGTTCCCCGCGGCCAACATCTCGGTGACCCACGGCGCCGGTTTGACGCCCTCGCTTTCCATCTTCTCGACCACCTGGGCGACGCCGAGCACGTCCCAGGCCTCGAACGGGCCGAGGTCCCAGTTGTAGCCCCAGCGGAGGGCGTTGTCGATGTCGACGATGGAGTCCGAGATCTCGCCGAATCGCATCGAGGAGTAGGCGAGAGTGTCGCGCATCAGCCGCCACGCAAAGGCGCCGGCGCGGTCGTCCGCAAAGACCAGATCGCGCAACCGCTCCTTGACATCGTGGGTCGCCTTGGCCTTTTTGAGCGACGGAATGCTCGGGCGGTCCTTTGGCCGGTACTCACCGGTCTTCCAGTCGATGACCAGCTTGGTCTTCTTGCCGGCCGCGTCCTTCTCCATGCGGTAGAAGCCGCCCTTGGCCTTGGTCTTGCGGCCCAGGGAACCGGCCTCGATCATCTTCTGGATGAAGTCCGGCACCTGGAAGATGTCCCGCTGCTCGTCGTCGGCGCACCCTTCGAAAATGGTGTTGGTGACGTGCGCCAGAACGTCGATGCCGACCAGATCGACCGTGCCGAACGAAGCGCTGCTGGGGTGTCCCATGGCGGGGCCGGTGATGGCGTCCACCTCGTCCACCTGGTAGCCCATCTCCATCATGGTCTTGAACGTCGCGGCGATACCGTAGGTGCCGATGCGGTTGCCGATGAAGTTCGGGGTGTCCTTGCCGAAGACGATGCCCTTGCCGAGGCGGAAGCGCCCGAAGTTCGTGAAGAAGTCGAGGATCTCGGGCTTGGTCTTTTCTCCGGCCACCAACTCGAGGAGCCGCATGTAGCGGACCGGGTTGAAGAAGTGGGTGACCAGGAAGTGCTGTTGGAAGTCCTCGGACCGGCCCTCGGTCATGCCGGCGATCGACAGTCCCGAGGTGTTGGAGGAGATGATGCTCCCCGCCTTGCGGACCTCGTCGACGCGGGCGAACACCTTTTGCTTGATATCGAGGCGCTCGACCACCACCTCGACGATCCAGTCGCAGTCTGCGAGGCGGTCCCAGTCGTCCTCGAAGTTGCCGATCTCGATCAGCGGCAGGTAGCGCTTCGAGTACAGTGCGGCGGGTTTCGATTTCTTGATGCCTTCGAGGCCCGCCAGGGAGAACTTGTTACGGAATCGCGGGTCCTCGAGCGTGAGGCCCTTCTTCTCGTCGTCCTCGGTGAGCTTCGGCGGCACGATGTCGAGCAGCAGGACGGGAATGCCGGCGTTGGCGAGGTGGGCGGCAATGCCGGATCCCATGACGCCGGCGCCAAGCACCGCGGCCCTTCGGATTTCAGTGCCCATGGATCAACCTCCCGGTTCTTTTAGCGACAGGTGCCCGACCTCGGGCGCCGAGGTCGTCTGGCAATATGGTGAATGAACACTCATTCATTCTGCACAAAACGCCGCAGGATGGCAAGAACTTTCGGGATCGGAATCGGAACGGCCACGATCACTCGGAACGGTGGCGACCCAAGGACTGAGAATTCAAAGAGTTGAGGTGGTGTGCCACCGGGGGCTGAACCGGTCAGAGGGGAATGCCGAACTGCGGCATACTGGGTGGTGTCCGGGTCTTCAGGAGCCGGATGATTCAGAATCATTTCGAAAATCGAGAAAATTCAATTAAATCGAGTCTTTGCACGGAGACAGGTGCATTGAGGCGCTTCAGGCGCCCGTTCAGAGGTGGGTCGTCGTGTGCTCAGTGGTTGAACTCGAACGAGGCAGCGGGTGACTCCGAAGGTCGGCGTCATTGAATCGAGAATCATGCCGAATATGGTAGAGTCAAATAGAGCAATGGTTTAGCTCGATTCCGGCACCGCTGATGAACCGCCCTTTTGAAAGAACGTACATGTTAAGGAAATTGGCGGCACTGCCCGCGAAGGATTCGAACCACCGATGAGAGGGCTGCGGGCCACACCCTGGCTGATGGTTCTCTGTTGCGCGTGCCCGGTGGGTGTCGGCGCGCAGTCTCAGACTCAACTGTCGACGCAGAACGCTCGACCGACGGCGGGGAGCTCGAACGAGTCGATCATGGTCGGTCCCTTCCTCTTCAGCCCGACGATCCAGATCAGTTGGCAGCACCGCGACAATATCTTCTTCACCCCCGACAACGAAGTCGCGGACCAGGTCTTCCAGGCAGGGGCGACCCTGCTCTTCGAGGTGCCGATCAACGAGTCCTTCATCCACTTTTCCTACTCTCCGCTGTACACGGACTATCGGACCTACGATCTCGAGGACAAGTGGTCGCACTTCTTCGATGTCGGTGGGACGTTCACCTTTGCCAGCGGTCTGGTGGTGGACGCGACCTACAACTACATCATCGGCAACCTGCAGACGCGCTACGTGGACGAGGGTGGAGAGCTCTATTACGGCGACCCGCATTTCAAGAAACAGTTTGCCGGGGTCGGCGTCCAGTACTGGTTCACCCATCGTGACGGCGTCTTCGTCGAGGCCGGCTGGACGGATTTGAACAACTCCGACCCCACGTTGTTTTACGATTACACCCGCACCGCGGCAGGCCTGGGGTGGATCCATCAGTTGGGGCCGAACACGACGATGGATGTCCGCTATCTCCGGTCGGACTTCGATGCCCACGACACCGAGTTCTCGTCGAACGGGTTCCGGGACTCCGTGTCCGACGAGGTGACAGTCGGCCTCGAGGGACAGTTGAGCCCGGTGGTGGGAACCGGAATTCGGGTCGGCTATCTCGGGATCCAGTACGACCTTCAGCCCGGAGATCCCCCGATCAGCGATTTCAAGGGCTTTATCGTGAACGGTTTCTTCGACTGGTCCCTCGGCCACGGATCGGTGGTCAGGCTCGAGCTGTTGCGATCGCCCTACCCGTCCAACTACGCCGACAACGCCAATTACGTTGCGACCGGCGGCGCCCTTCGCTACAACATCGATCGCGGTTCGATCTACGCCTCAGCAAGCGGGGGCTTCCAGAACAACGACTACGAGCTGCCCGACCCGCAGACCGGCCAGATACGGTCGGACGACATCCTGACGCTGGGGCTCGGAATGGGCTACCGGTTGACCCACTATTTTTCTCTGTGGGGCTCGTACGTGTACGAGGACCGCGATTCTCTCTACCAGTACTCCTACACCACGAACATCTTCACGCTCGGGCTGGTTCTGGGCTTCTGATTTCCGACGGTCATCGAACCGGGTGAGACGCGCGGCCGTGTGTGGTACGGTTCGCTCATGATGGTGAGATTGATTCCCTGCGTGATCGCCTCGCGGCCTGTATCGCCGCCTCCGTGGGCGTTCACGGCCAGGAGGTCATCGCCGACGACCCGGGTTACCGGGTCGGTATCGGAGACGTCATCGATGTGGAGACGTTCGGCCACGACGAGATCTCCGGCGAATTCACGATACAGCCCTCCGGGGTGATCATCTTTCCCCTGCTGGGTGCGGTCCCGGTCGGGGGCAAGACGCCCGCCGAGGTGGCCAATCTCCTCGAGTCGCTGCTCGAAAAGGACTATTACGTCGACGTCCAGCTCAAGGTCGAGATGAAGGTCTTCGCCTCGCAACCGGTCACCCTGCTTGGAGAGATTCAGAAACCGGGCACCTACTACCTCGAAGGGCGGACCTCACTCACCGATCTGCTGGCGAAGGCCGGTGGCCTCAAACCGTCCGCGGGGCCGACCCTCGAACTGCGCCGGGTGACGCTGGTCAACGGTGAGGGCCCTCCACCGCCGATGATTTTCGCCACCTCCGAGATCCTCAGCGGCGAAGTGGGTCGCGATGTCCAACTGCAGGCCGGCGACGTGTTGTCGGTTGCGGCGAAAAAGTTGTACTTCATCACCGGCGAGGTGGCGAGACCGGGCCAGTATGAGATCACTCTCGGCATGACGCTCATGCAGGCGCTGTCGCAGGCCGGTGGTGTCGGGAAGTTCGCATCGCAGTCTCTCGAGGTCCACCGCATGACCAACGGCGAGAAAGAGATTCTCAGTTTCGACATGTCGCAGATCCGAAAAGGCCGCGTTGCGGATCCCGCGATCCAGGCGGGAGACGTGATCTACGTCAAGCGGCGGTTTTTCTAGTTCGGGAGATTCTCCGGGGGCGCGGCGTCTGACGGGACCCGAACGCAGCCGTGGCTGCGGGCCCGATCCGGCGTGTTGACAATGCTTTGGCTCGCTTCGTAGACTCGATGAAAGCTGTTGATATTCGGAATGGTTTGAGGGCGATCCCACCGAGTTTCCACAGCCGAGGAGAATTGTCATGAGTGCATCCGGGTATTCGAGTTCGATCGTGCGGCCGGTGTGTGTCGCCATTCGCCCTCGCGGCGATAGGGTTGGCCGCGTCGGTTTCAGAGGCGCAGAGCACGTCGGTGAAGGCCGACCGGGTGCAGTGCGTGCCCGCCGGGGCCAACGCTGTCGTTCAGGCGACCGTCACAGACAACCGGCCGGACACCACGACCAGGCTCTTCTTCAGGAGAATGAACGACGTCGTCGAGGATCTCTACTACGTCGACATGTATCCGGAGGGCGGCGGTCGCTACTGGGGCGTCATGCCGAAGGCGGAAAAGCGCAAGCTCGATCGCCATGAGATCGAACGGCGCCGGGACGAGGGCTCGACCAACAGCCCTGAAGCGATCTGGTGGAGGCAAAAAGAAGCCTCCGATGATCGCAATCCGAACAAGGATCTCGATCCTGACGAGATCCGCGAGCGCGCGAGCGTCGGCAAGACCGAGCAACGAGACTGGATGAACACCCTGACCGATCAGGAGTTCGAACAGTGGCTGGACACGCTGGAGTACGAACCGGTCGAGTACTTCGCCGCGGTGTTCGGGCCCACCGGAGAGGTGATCGCGAGATCACCGATGATGATCGGCGAGGTGCGGTCGGAGTCGGACTGCGATGTCGTGCTCACTCCGGCGCAGCTGGGCGAGTCCCAGAACCTGGTTGTGGGGGAGACGGCGGACTGGCAACGCGGCAAGCCGGTCTACCACTGGCTGTGTGACGGCGTGGTGGCGCGGGTGGATCCCGATGGAATCAAGAGGCCGGATGAGACCTGCCGCACCTGTGTGCCGTGCCTCAACCAGGCCACCGTCCTCAATTACACGGTTGGTGGTGCGGTCTCACCTTCGGACTTTTAGCGCGCATTCGCGCCGGATGTTCGCCGGGCGCGGACGCCTCTCCCTGACTCGTTGACCCGTGATGCGTCCGGTGAAGGGACGGAGTAGACTGCCGGGCAGCCGACAGGGAGGTCCACATGAGTTATGACAATCTGTTGATTGATGACACAGAAGGGGTGCGTTGGATCACCCTCAACCGGCCCGACAAGCTCAATGCGCTCAACCGGGCCACGTTGGTCGAACTCGATGCGGCAGTGGCCGCGGCCGGAAGCGACGACGCGGTCCACGCCGTGGTGATCACCGGCGCCGGGGAGAAGGCGTTCGTGGCGGGCGCAGACATCTCGGAGCTCAACACGCTCGGCCCGGTGGAGGCCAAAGAGTTCGCGCTCAGGGGCCAGGCCGTTTTCAATCGGATCGAAAGGCTGGCCAAACCGGTCATTGCGGCCGTCAATGGATTCGCACTCGGCGGCGGCTGCGAGTTGGCGATGTCCTGCCACCTCAGGGTCGCATCGGCCAACGCGATCTTCGGCCAGCCCGAAGTGAAGCTCGGTCTCATCCCGGGTTACGCTGGCACCCAGCGGCTGCCGCGGTTGGTGGGGAGGGGTCGTGCCCTCGAAATCCTGTTGACCGGGCGCAATGTTGGCGCCGAGGAGGCCGAGAGAATCGGTCTGGTCAATACGGTGTGTCAGCCGGAGGAACTCGCCGCCTCTGTGAACGGTCTTCTCGGCAAGATTCTCGCCAACGGGCCGCTGGCGGTTGCCCACTGTATCGAGGCCGTCAACCACGGGCTCGACATGCCGTTCGATGACGGGTGTCTGCTCGAGGCGACCCTTTTCGGCGTCGGTGCGGCGAGCGATCAGATGACGGAAGGAACGACGGCATTTCTCGAAAAACGGAAGGCGGTCTTCCGTTCCTGATCGATTCCATCGTCTTCAGTCGTGGCGCCGATGTCCGGAGTCGAGGGGAGCGGGTCGGCGGCTTGTGCGATCATCCAGGGCTGCGTAGTATTCTTAGAACGGGAAAGTTGCGTCTGTGGAGGTTTCCGGTGGTCGAAGAGAAGGTGCCGCCGCGCACAATCAAGGTCGTCGATCGACGCAGGTTCACCACCGAGGGTGATCCGCGAAGCGACGTCCCGAGCGAAGCGGGACCGGTTCCTGGTGTCGAGCCGCCTCCGTCACCGGACGCTGCGTCCCCGCCACAGCCCCCCCCGGGCCAGCGGCCGCCCGTTCAAACGGAACCTGCAGCGGATCCCGCTGAGGCGCCGACGTCTCAGGCGCGACCCGCACTGCCAACTTCTCCGGAGTTTGTCGAGCTGATCGCCTCGCTGGCGCAGCAGGCGGAGATTCTGCTTCTGGGTGCGGAAGACCTGCCTGCGGAACCCGAACAGGCGCGCCGGATCATCGACTACCTCGCAGCGCTCGAGTCCAAGACCGCTGGCAACGTGTCGCGGGAGGAGCAGCAGATCCTCTCGAACGTCCTCTTTCAACTGCGAGCGCTCTTCGTTCAGGGGCGCTGATGAGGGGTCTGGTTCTTTTTGGCATGATCCTGGTGGCGTCAATCGCCCCTGTGGTCGAGGCGGGTCTCCTCGATACCTGGCAGGAGGTTCAGGAGAACCTGGCCGCGGGTGACGCCGGCGCCGCAGAGCGGTCGATCCAGATTCTCCAGGAACAGGCTGCCGAGCTCGAGGTGTGGCGTATGCCGGCCTTTGCGGCTGCCCTGGTTTCTTGGGCGGAGTCCAACCCCGGGGCGGCCGGCGAAGCGATGGTCCGGGCCGCCCGTCAGCTGGACCCGAATTACCCGTCCATCTACTTTTTGGAGGCCAGGTGGTTCCGCGGGCGCGGAGCGACGACGGATGCGATCAAGTCCTACGTGGCAGGATGGAAGGCGCTCCTGATCTACGAACCGACGAGACGTGACGTCGTGGCGATGTTCCTGCTCTGGACCACGTTCTCAGTGGCGATCTCGTTCCTGGTCATGATGGTGGCGGTTACGATTCGCCATCTTCGCGCGATGGCCCATGATGCGCGGGAGCTGGGCGGGGTGCTTTTCCGGCCCGCCAACGCCTGGGTCTTCACCTTCGTTGTTCTCTTGTTGCCCGTCTTTGCGGGTCTCGGTCCGTTGTGGTTGTTGGTCTACCTCTTCTGTGCAAGCTGGATTTACCTGAGCATCCCGCTTCGGATCTGGGCGGCGCTCGCCTGTCTGATGCTGATATTCCTGGTCCCCGTGTTGTCGTGGGTGCAAAACCGGTTGTTGCAGACGCCGACCTTGGCGGATCGGGTTTCGGTCATGCTCGACGAACGGATGATCGACTATTCGACTCTCCGCGATGTGGTCGATCTCGAGCCGACGTTTTCCGAGACCTACCCCTTCCACATGATTCTCGGAGAACTCTTCAGGATGCACGGCGAGCCGGGCCTTGCAAAAACCCAGTTTCAGAAGGCCGGCGTCGCCGATCCGGAAGACGTGCGCGCGAAGATCTTTATCGCCAACCTCGCCCTCGAGGAGGGCGACGCCCAGCGCGCGGTCCAGCTCCTCAGCACCGCCCTGGAAGCAGATGCCCAGAACGCGTACATCTACCACAACCTGTCGTTGGCATTCGACCTGATTCGACGGTTCGAGGAAGGGGACGTGGCGCGGAGGCGCGCACGCGAGTTCAAGGGCGGGACCAGCGCGGAAAACGGGTTGCGGGGCCTCGATCCAAGAATCCGTTTCCCGCGGCTCGGCCAGGCCGATGTGGCGAGCCTCGCGGCCGACCTCGAAATCCAGGAGAGCCCCATCGGTTCGGACCAGCTGCCGCCGATGAATCAGCCGCAACACCTGCTTGCACCGCTGTCGTTGGTTTTTGCGATAGGCATTGTCTTCGGCGCCGGCATGCTCATTCTCCGTCAGCGGTCGTTTCCCCCCGGGAAGGAATGCACCAAGTGCGGCAAGGTCTACCGCCTCGAGTCGGGTTTCGGCGAGAGTTCGGTCTTCTGCCCACAATGCGTTTCGGTGTTTCACAAGCGTGATGTGGTGTCCATCGAACAGCAGACATCCAAACTGAAGAGCATTCGAAACTGGGAGCGGTTGACCATCCTGGGGAGACGATTGGGCGGTCTGATGTTCCCCGGGAGCCCCAACTACCTCAGCGAACGGGTCGTCCGCGGTGTGGTCTTTTCTCTCGTGACCTGGTTCCTGATCACCGGCGCATTGGTTTGGATACCGACCTTTCTTCCCATGATCGAGCCTCTCGCGGACTTCAAACAGTTGCAGATCGGCCTGTCGGTTCTCGCCGGGCTGATGGTGTTGCGCTCCGCCACGATGACGTGGGACGGGAGCTGACATGGCGCTCGAAGGAACCCTGCGGGACTTTTCATTCGCCGATATTCTGCAGCTGATCTCGCTGCAGAGGAAGACCGGGGTCTTGACTCTTCGCGCGGCCGAGAACCTGGTGACGGTCTCGTTTCAGGACGGTTGCATCGTCGGCGCCTCCACACTCAACCAGCACACCGAAGACATGATCGGTCTCATCCTGCTGAAACGTGGCGAAGTTTCGGAGGCGGAGCTCGAGGGTGCGCTTCGTCGCCAGGAAGAAACGCTTCAGCGTCTCGGGCGGATCTTGATCGACCACCACGTCGTTCCCGTCGAAACGGTGCGCATCGCACTGCAGCAGCAGATCCTGCAAATCGTCTACCGGGTGTTCCGGTGGACCGACGGCGAGTACCACTTTTCGCAAGAGACCGACATCGATTACGACCGTGATCTCCTGCAACCCATGGCGGCTGATTCGATCATCATGGAAGGCGCCCGAATGACCGATGAATGGCCTTTCATCGATCAACGGATCCCCGATCGCGGTGTGATCTTCCGCAAGGTCGACGGATCGCAGCGGCTCGAGGTCGTGGACTCGGGCGACGACTATTTTGGTGACATGGATTTCAGTTTCTCCGCGAGTGACACCGCGGCCGGGAGCGGCTCGCTTGCAAACCACCAGATCACCGACAGCCAGATGTTGGTGTACCCCCTGGTCAACGGCACCAGCACCGTCAGCGAGATCATTCTCGAGAGCACGCTGATCGAATTTGAAACCTGCAAGGCCCTCGCCGAGCTCATCGAGCGGGGCCTGATTCGGGAGGCGACCCAGGAAGAGGTCGCGAGAGAGCTCCGTCGCGGGACGACCGTCACGACCTCGAGCCAGTTCAGTCTCGCCTCGCTCCCCTGGCTCGCGATCCCGTTCCTGATTCTGCTCGGCTTTTCGCTGACGGTCATTCCGCGGAACTCGATCAACCCCGTGTTCGGCTTCAAGGCGAATGTCTGGGACCGCTGGGTGGGCCAGAGCCTGTCGTGGATCGGCCTCGATCGGGTTGTGCGGGAGGCCGAAACCAACTACTACCTCAACGGCATCTACCCGGTGTCGGTCGATGAGCTCGCGGTGGATTCGGACGGCGAGGAATTTCTCGATCCCTGGGGCGTCCCATACCGGCTCGTCACCCGCGGCAACAAGCTCCTGGTCACCGGCGCGGATGCCAACGGCCGTCCGATGCCGAATCTCATCCTGAGCCACAGCTTGGCGTGGGAAGGGAGCATGGGCAGGGTTGAGAGGTCGCAGGGGCCGGGCGTTCAACTGCTCGACTGACGCAACCCTGATCCCCCGAATCCGAGGCGTTCTGCAGAAAGGATCTCCTGCAGGATTTTTTGTCCCACATACTTGACAAGACATCACTCAGGTTCTATATTGTGTGCTGGATCTTAAAGTTGAGGAGGATTCAAGCATGTCTCGAGTTATTGGAATCGATCTCGGCACAACCAACTCGGTGGTGGCCGTCATGGAGGGTGGCAAGCCGGTTGTCATCCCCAACCAAGAAGGAAATCGCACAACCGCTTCGGTAGTTGGCTTCACAAACAACGGTGAGCGTCTGGTGGGTCAGGTGGCCAAACGACAGGCCGTCACCAACCCCGAGAAGACGGTCTCGTCGGTCAAACGGTTCATGGGCCGGCGTTTTGACGAGGTGAAAGGGGAGATCAAGACGATCTCGTACCATGTCGTCAAGGGTGATAACGACACGGTTCGCATTGAAATCGACGACAAGTTGTACTCGCCACCCGAGATTTCAGCCATGATCCTGCAGAAACTCAAGGCGGCGGCCGAAGACTATCTCGGCGGCAAGGTCGAAAAGGCGGTGATCACGGTTCCCGCCTACTTCAACGACGCCCAGCGTCAGGCCACGAAGGATGCCGGCCAGATTGCCGGGCTCGAGGTCCTGCGGCTGGTCAACGAACCAACCGCTGCTGCACTGGCGTACGGTCTCGACAAGAAAGAAGACGAGACGATTGCCGTGTTCGACTTCGGCGGTGGCACCTTCGATATTTCGATCCTCGACGTCGGCACCGGGGTCGTGGAGGTGAAATCGACCAACGGTGACACCCACCTCGGCGGCGATGACATCGACCAACTGATCATCGACTGGTTGGTCGACGAGTTCAAGAAGGACCAGGGTGTGGACCTTTCAAAGGACCGCATGGCGATCCAGCGCCTCAAAGAGGCGGCGGAAAAGGCGAAGATGGAGCTGTCCTCCACGATGGAGACCGATATCAATCTGCCCTTCATCACCGCCGACGCATCGGGCCCGAAGCACCTCAATCTGAGGTTGTCGCGTTCGAAATTCGAGCAGATGATCGAGCCCCTCGTTCAGCGGACCCTCGAGCCGTGCCGGCAGGCCCTCAAGGATGCCGGGCTCGAGGCCAAGAACGTGGACGAGGTGGTTCTGGTCGGTGGATCGACCCGCATCCCGATGGTGCAGAAGGTGGTGAGCGACTTTTTCGGCAAGGAAGCCGGCAAAGGCGTCAACCCCGACGAGGTGGTCGCGATCGGCGCCGCCGTCCAGGCGGGCGTGTTGGCCGGCGAGGTCACCGATGTGCTGTTGCTCGACGTGACGCCGTTGTCTCTCGGTGTCGAGACCCTGGGTGGTGTGGCCGACGTGGTGATTGAACGAAACACCACCATCCCGGTACGAAAATCCAAGGTCTACTCAACCGCCGACGACAATCAGAACCAGGTTGAGATTCACGTTCTTCAGGGCGAGCGCACGATGGCTGCGGACAACCGGACTCTGGGGAGGTTCCACCTCATCGGGATCCCGGCGGCGCCGCGCGGCGTACCGCAGGTCGAGGTGGCGTTCGATATCGATGCCAACGGAATTCTCCACGTGTCGGCCAAGGATCGCGGTACCGGACAGGAGCAGAAGATCCAGATCACAGCGTCGTCCGGCATCTCCGACGACGAGATCAAGAATATGGTCGACCAGGCCAAGACACACGCCAGTGACGACGAGGAGAAACGCAAACAGATCGAGACCCGGAACAAGCTCGACAGCCTGCGTGTATTCGACCGAGAAGCTGGTCAATGAAAACCGCGACAAGCTTCCCGAGGCTGAAGCGTCAGCCATCGATACCGCACTGGGAGAACCGCCAAAAAGGCACTGGAAGAGGGCTCGATGAAGGACATGGAATCCGCTTATGAGAGGCTCACCCAGGCCAGCCACCAGGTCGCGGCGGTGCTCTACCAGAGCGCGTCGGCGGATGGTGGCGGGTCGACCGGCACGGGCGGTGACGACGGCGGCAGTGGAAATGGACCGTCGAGCGCAGATGATGAGGTGATCGATGCGGAGTACGTCGATGTCGATGCCGAGGAACAGAGCTGACGATATCGTCGGCTGCAGTGGACGACGCGAAACACCGGACGGGGCGACCTCGGTCGCCCCGGGCCGTCTGCGGGTTCAATGATAAAGTGTGGGCGTCTGACCAGTCGGTACAATTCTCCTGGCACATGGAGGCGGATTCGCCCTCGGGGTGCCGGTTGAAGACAGTCAGTGCCGGACGATCGGTTGCTTCGAGCGAAACGGAAGGACCATGAAGTCGAAACCGACATATCGCATGATCTCCTGGGTGGCTGAGAAATACCAGGTCCACCCGCAGACCCTCCGTCTGTGGGAGCGTGAGGGTCTTCTTCGACCCACCCGGTCACGTGGCAACACGAGGCTGTATGACGAGGAAGCCTGCGATCAACTCGAGGCGGTGATCACCCTGACTCGGGATCTCGGGGTCAATCTCGCTGGGGTCGACATCATTCTCAACCTCAAAAGCCAGATCAGGCGGTTGCAGAGCGAGAATGAAATGCTGACCAAGATGATTCGCCGTACAGTTCAGAAACACGGTGAGGTGCCGAGGTATCACTCGCTCGTGAAGGTCGAATCAACGACCTTGAAGGTCGTGGACGAGGAATGAACCGACGCGGCGCCTCCGGGCCGGACGCCGAGGTGGCGACTCTGCGCCGCTACCTCAAGGAGATCGCCCGCTACCCGCCCATTGATCACACTCGCGAGATCGAATTGGCGGGCCGCATCCAGGATGGAGATGAGGACGCCCTGCGGGACCTTGTCGAAGCCAACCTGCGTTTTGTCGTGGCCTACGCCAAGCGCTACCGAAACCCCAACGTCGCGTTTCTCGATTTGATCCACGAGGGCAACCTCGGTCTGATCCAGGCGGCCAAGAAGTACGATCCCTCTCAGGATGGCCACGACGTCAAATTCATCACCTATGCCGTGTGGTGGGTGCGACAGGCCATTCTGCACGCCCTTGCCGAGCACGCCGGGTCGTTCCGCCTTCCACAGAAACAGGCCAACAACCTCTACCGCCTCGAGCGGATTCGTTCGCTGTTGGGCGAGAGATTCGGCAGGGCCCCGACCGAGAAGGAGCTCTCCGAAGAGGTGGGGATTTCGATCGACGATGTTCGCGTGCTCACCAGAGCCTCGAGGGGTTCACTTTCGCTGAATGAGCCGGTCGCTTCCGAAGGCGATTCGGAGCTCGGCGATCTGCTCGAACAGACGGGGATTCCCGACACCGACGAACTCCTGCTCAGAAAGAGCTTTACCAGCGCCATCGATGATGCCCTGACCGAGCTGCCGGAACGGGAACGGCGGGTGCTCGAATTGCGTTTCGGTTTGACGGACGATCAACCCAAGACGCTGCGCGAGATCGGTGAAATCATGGACCTGTCCAGGGAAAGGGTCCGGCAGATCGAGAGCCGCGCCCTCAACAAGCTGCGGCGGTCCCACAAAAAGTACTCGCTCCAGGGCTTCCTGCGCTGACCGCATTTCGCGGCCCTGGCCCGTGGCGGTTCACGGGGGAACGACTTCGGGTGGGGTATTTTGCCCTGCGCCCTCGATTTCCGGTTCGTCATCGGGGATCTCTTCGCCAGGGTCCTCTTCAGTCTTACAGCGGTCCCGCCGCGAGGGCTTCGACTTCCGAACCACCCTTGTGCCCGCAAGAACATCGTGCAGCGCACGTCGATCGGTCCTGACGAGGATCGTGAGATGCCCCCATTCAAACATGATCGAGCTCACGCAGTAGGCCGCGAGGCGGAGAACGGCGCGGCTCGGGCCGATCGGACACCGTTGGCGGTAGTCGACGATGCGAAGCCCCATCGCCCATTTCCCCGGGGTCGCGCCGAGCAGCCCCCAGCCGACAACGAAGTAACACCACCATAAAGCCATACACAGGCCGAATACGCTGCTGGCGTGTCCGAGCCACGCCTGGTCGGATGTCGCCCGGGCGATCTCGTCGAAACTGCCCCACAAAGTGCTCCAGTCGAAGGTTCGCTGCACGGGGATCGCGAGCAGCATGCACAGGCCGCAGTAGATGGCAATGTCGAGAAGAGTCGCGAGAAGCCGCGAGAAAGCGCCCGCAGGCCGCCACCCGTCGTCGGCATAGAGTGCGCGTGTCACCGGAATGTGCCGCCGGAGAGGGAAAACAGGGGCGCGCCGCCGGCCGCCCCCGCGGTTCTTTGAGAGGGTCGCCTTCGCACCATGGGTCTCGAGTGACGGCTCACCTCAACCCCGACTACAGTGGCGTCATTCCGCCGCACCGTTGGTGGTCGAGCCACAGACCCGAATAGGCGTGAAGAAACCGGAAACGCGACCTGTAGACCTGTTCCAGCTTGTGGGTGTCTCCTCGAAACAGCATGTCGTCGACAAACCACTGGAAGCGGTGGTCCGTGTCGCGGGCCCGCTCGAGGCTCTGCGCGGACGGAATCCAGAACATCGGAGAGGCGTTCCGTGCTCGCGGTATTTTCGAGGCGAGCGATTTCGGCCGCCTCCTCTTCCATCTTGACCCGCAAGGCTGCTGAAGACAGGAAGAACCGAATGAGCTCCCACTCGGCGGTCCCCTTTTCGACGGCGTCCTCTGCCAGTTTCCGATAGCTCTCCGCCTCCCATGCCTCGAGCTTGAGGTTCCGGATCTCGGGAGCCACGGCCACCTGTGCCGGCGGTCGGTCCCAGACCACCATTTCGAGGGCGAACATGATCTTGTGCATCGCCTCGGCAAGGAGAGGGTCCGGCGGGAGGAGGTTGCTGATCGACAGACCGTCATGGTGTGCGGCCCCGTCGACCCGATCGGCGAGTTGGTCCGGGTCCGCTTCCTCGCCGGATCGGGAAATCGACGCCCGGGGGGCACGGTCCGGAGGGGCGGTGAACGAGATCGGCATTCCGTCCCGGTTCGTCGACCCGGGTCGAACGAGGTGCCGCAGGATCGAATTGAGCGAGAACAGCCTGCATCGCCCGGGTCATCTCTGTGATGTCGTCCCGCTTGACATTCTGTTTGCGGCGGCCCGACTCGTAACGGATCCGAAAGTGGCGGAAATCCTCGAGCTGCTGTTGGAGATCGTCGTTGGCGAGCTCGGGGTGTTGGGTGAGGTAGCGCTCGATCTCGGAGATGCGGTTGGTCTTTTCAACTACCTTTTTTTCTTCGGTCTCGAAGAGCTCCTTGAACCGGTTCTTGGCGACGACGTTGGTGGTAGTGATCTCGACCAGCAGCGATGGGTGAAGGGCGGTCCTTCCGAGGCGCTGTTTGAGGCGCCGGTACCGATCAAAGACCTTGGACTCGACGAGGGTCTCGTAGCCGTCGACCTCCTGCAACTCTTGCCGGATCGAGAGCACGGCCTCCATCAACGGTGAGAGCTCCGCCGTCGGGACTTCCGGCAGGTTCGCGAATTCACTGAGAGTCAGAAATGTCCGTTGCAGGTCGTCAGGGTCCCGCGGTACGGCGCGCCCGTCTTCCGACGGTGCCTCCGCGAGACGCGTGAAGAGAATGTCGAGCTTGTCCAGCGTGTCTTGCTCGAAGTGCTTGTACAACAGGTAGAACTTGATCAGCGCGCAAAGGACCTTTTCATCCTGACGTTTGATGTGATCGAAGAATTTTCGGAGCACCGAGGGGGCGAACTCACCTTCGATCCGGGACAACTCGCGGTGGATCCTGTCGAGTTCTCTCTCCACCTGATCGAGCTCGGTGGAGGCGCGGGCGTTGGCTTCGATGCCGACGGTGTGCACGAGATCCTGAAGGTGACGGTGCAGCCCCTGGAAATCGTAGCTGTAGGGCATGGGACCTTCATCGATGTGCTTGAGGACGCCGTTGAGAAACTGGTAGAAGGTCCACAACGATCGAAAGCGGTCGGACAATGTGGTATACCGAACGCTGGCCGACGCTCTCCCTGAGGTCCTCATAGCACTTCAGGATACACCGTCTGGAGGTCGGCAGCCAAACCGGGAGGATGATGATGCTCGGACAAATCGTGGTGAGCCGGGAGGAAATCGAAGAGATGGTCGATCGCCTGGCGCGGGAGATCGCCGCGGACCTTGACGGCCGGCCGGCGGTCTTTATCGGGGTGCTGAAGGGGTGTGTCTATTTCTTCACGGATCTCACGCGGCGAATCGACCACCCCATCGAGATGGACTTCATCCAGGTTTCCAGCTATGGAGCGAGCACCACCTCGTCGGGTTCGGTCGTGCTGGTCAAGGACATCACAGTTGACGTGAGGGACCGCGATGTCTACCTCGTCGAGGACATCGTCGATACCGGCACCACGTTGACCGACGTGATCCGCCTTATCGAAGCCCGACACCCTCGGTCACTGAAGGTGGTTTCACTCCTTTCCAAACCTTCGCGACGGCAGGTGGAGGTCGAGGTGGCATTCCTCGGCACGGAGATCGAGGACCTGTTCGTGGTCGGTTACGGTCTCGACTACGGTGAGCGCTACCGAAACGTCCCCGATATTCGGGTTCTGGAATCCCCGTGACCCATCTTCGGATGGTCAGATCGGTTGTGTCTCATCAAGATGCGTGACAGCTTCGAAAGCGCAGGCTAGAATATGCCATCACTTGCAACCGGGTCTCCAGGTTGAGATGGGGGAGGGATGAAGCCGAGCGACTACCGCGTGCTGATTCGGGGCGCCGGAGAGCTGGCGTCAGGCACAGCCCAACATTTATTTAACCAGGGCTTCGTCAACATCCTCATGCTCGAGCGGCGCTACCCGAAAGCGGTTCGGCGCCAGGTCTGCTTTTCGGAGGCTATTCTCGACGGCACCCAGACCATCCAGGGCGTCCGCGGTCGCTATGTTCGCAACGTGGCTGAGACCATCCAGGCCAACGCGGAAGGCGACATCGCAGTTGCCGCTCTCGCCCTCGAGGATGTGCTGCACGAGTGGCAGCCCAAGATCTTCATCGAAGCGGCCATGCTGCGCAAGAACTGGGGGCTCAAGGCCGGCATCGCTCCGGTCGTGATCGCACTCGGACCGGGGTATGTGGTGCGCAAAGACTGTGACGCCGTGATCGACACCGTTCGCGGTCCCCAGGTCGGCGCGGTCCTCGAAGATACCGGCGAGAGGTTGCGGGATGAGCCGCCCGCGCAGATCCTCGGGTATGCCAACGAACGATCGGTCAAGGCCGTCCGCGACGGGATCTTTTTCACCCACCACAACATCGGCGGCGAGGTCGGACAGGGAGAGCGGATCGGCACGGTGGTCTCGGTCTACGGCGTCGAAGATTTCCGCCAGGGAGTTCCGGTCGACGCGTCCTACCCGGTGACGGCCAGGATTGCCGGCGTGCTGCGCGGATTGCTGCGCGACGGGGTGCCCGTGAAAAAGGGTGACCGCATCGCGGACATCGACCCGCGAGGCCAGACCGATGATCTCGACCGCATCTCGGACAAGGCCCACCGCGTCGCCGAAGGCGTTCACGAGGCTCTGATGGGACTGTTGGCCGAGGTCGCCAAACGGCACCCGGGACCGAAACAGAAAAAGGGCCACCCTTCGGTGCGAACGAAATCGATCAAAACCGGGGCGCCGTCGAAAACGAAGCAGGTTGCGGCGGGCGCGGGCTCGACCGCGAGAGGGCCTGCGAAAGCGGCGCCATCGAAATCGGGGAAACGCGTGAAGGGTACAGCCAAAGGCTGACAGGGCGGCGGATCCAGTGGCGATGGTCCGGTATTCCATGAGGAAGATCGCGTGGCGTCTGCGCCCGCCGGTGTTGGCTCTCGGCGGGGGCGGTGCGCGGGGCTTCGCCCACCTCGGTGTGCTGCAGGTCCTCGAAGAGGCCGGTCTCCCGATGAAGTCGATCGTCGGCACCAGCATGGGAGCGGTGGCCGGTGGAATGTTCCTGGTTCACGGGTCCGCCGAAAGGGCCATCGACCTCTGGCGGGAGGCGATCGAACTGGGGCTGATTCCAACCGTCCGGCCGATGGGCCGGGTCCCCGACGCCCAGGAGAAGGAGCACCCGCTGATTCAGGTGGCCCGCAGAATCCAAAACCGCGTGGTGATCTCGTTTGCCATGAACCGGAGCACGATCCTCGACAGTGCGGCCCTCGAACAGGCGCTGGAGTATCTGGTGCCCGACGTTTCGTTCAGCGATCTGCCCAAGCGGTTGGTGGTGGTGGCGACCGACCTCGAGACCGGCGAGGAGGTGTGCATCCGCGAAGGCTCTCTGCGCCAGGCCCTCGTCGCTTCCAGTGCGATCCCGGGGATGGTGCCCGCGGTGGAGATCGGGGGCAGGCTGTTGGTCGATGGTGGTGTCGTCGCCGAGGTCCCGACCGAGGCCGCCAGGAATGAAGGCTGGCCGGTGGTCGCCGTCGACGTGTCCCTGGACGTGCCACCCCTCGGCAAAGACGACCTCGTCCTTGACACCATGATGAGGACGCAAATGATGACCTCCCGCCTGCTGCGGTGCCGGCATCTCAAGACCGCGACCCATGTCATTCGGCCGGAGGTCGGTGCGGCCCGATGGGCGGAATGGCGACGTTTCGACGAATTCGTCGAGTTGGGCCGGGCGGCGGCCAGGAAATTTCTGTCAGCCGAAAGTTGAGATTTTATTTCTTTTGAATCGCCTCACGGTGGCGGGTCTGAGCGCGGCGCAGCCAGGGCCGCCAGGTCGGGGACGACTCCAACAGCCGCATGACGGTGGTCGGCTGAACGCCTCGCTCGCGAAGATGGTCGACAAAGGTGGGTAGCTCTTGCCATGGGGGCTCGTCACGGTTGGTAGCCAGGTGCATCAGCACGATGCCGCCGCGAAGCTCCGGAAACCGCAGCAGACGGTCCATCATGGTGGATGAGTTCTGGTACATCGACGAGTGTTCGTCGGCGACCCAGTCCCGTGAATCCAGGGACGCTCCTTCGACGGAGCTCCAGCGAATGTGCAGGTAGCCCATCTCCAGGGCCCAACCTCGGAGAGTCCGGTTCTCCTCGCCGTAGGGGGCCCGCCACAGCGGCATCATCGCCCGTCCGGTGGCCTTTCGAAACGCCGCCTCGGTCTTTCTGAGTTCGTTCTGGAAACGCTCACGGGTGATGCCGGTCTGCAGGTCGTGGCGACGATTCTTCTCGTATGTGGTGAGGTGGAGGTGGGAGTAGGTGTGATTGCCGACCTCGTGGCCGGAAAGCACCGCCCGGCGGATGACCTCGGGATAGCGTTCGATGAACCTGCCGGTGACGAAAAGAGTGGTCTGCAGATCGAGGTCGTGCAGGAGGTCGAGGAGCTCCCCGGTGCGGTTGGACGATGAGTTGCCGTCGAACGTGAGCGCGATCAGAGGGCCCGCGTCGGTGACGAGTTGTAAGACGGGAGGCGACAGGGCAGGTGTTGGTCCGGCGGCCACGGCCGATCTGGCGAGGGGGGTCGGCGGCGGAGACGGCACGCTGGTCGGTGTCGGAACAGCCGTCGGGCTGGGCACCGGAACTGCAGACAGATCGAGATCGACCGCGTTTTCGGACAGAGCGACCAGACGAATGATCTTACTGCCGCCGACCGCATCCGGAACTGTCGCCTCGATGGCGCCTTCGTCTCCGATGGTCATCACCCCGATTGGTCGCTCGTTTTCCAGCATCACCACCCGGGTGCCCGGGGCGCCCTCGATTCTGACCACCCGACCCAGATCCGTGGGAAACGCTTCGGCCGTGATCGCTGGCGCGGGGTTTGCTTCGTCTTCTCCCCGGTGTTGGAGATCGTTCACCGAAATCAGATCGGCGACGTGGAGCCCGACGGCTGTGACCAGAATTGCGGAGACGGCGGCGGTGACGGCCATGACCCAGGCCGGGTGTATGGGTCGACGGGCAATCCTCAACGCCCCCGTGAACACGTCTTTGGAAAGCCCGGTCAGACGGCACTTCTGTCCGCAGTAGACGTGGCTTCCAAAACGCTGAACACACGCCCCGCAGAGCCATTTCCGGCAACTGTAGCAACGTTGGCTGGCGTCCTTCGAAGGATGGTTGGCGCAGTGGGAAATGACCCGCATCAGAGGCAGCAGACCCTCGAAACAACGTGACGCATCGGATGAGCCGAGCTAGAATCATCGAACCCGACCCGGTTCTGGAACAGCGATCGCGGAGAATCGAGGCAGGGCAGGCACCGGGACCCAAAGGAGTTCATGATGTGGAACATACCCAACATGTTGACCTTGTTTCGCATCTTTCTCGTACCGCTCCTTGTCGTCGTGCTTTTGACCGAAGTTCCCGACAAGGAGTACTGGGGGTTGGGCATCTTCCTGTTGGCCGCGTTGACCGATGCCCTTGATGGAATTATAGCCCGCCGGACGAACCGGATCACCACCACCGGCGCCATGCTCGACCCGATCGCCGACAAGCTCCTGATGAGTGCGGCGTTTATTTCTCTTGTGGAGCTGCAGCAGGTTCCCGCGTGGATGGTGACCTTGATCGTCGGTCGCGAGTTCGCTGTGACCGCCCTGCGGCTGATCGCTCTCGAGCGGGGAGTGGCGATCTCGGCCAACTGGCTGGGCAAGGCAAAGACCACCGCACAGATCATCACCGTGTCGATCCTCATCTTCAGCCTCAACTCCGACAAGTGGCAGATCATCGCCTCGGTGGCGCTGTGGATAACCGTCGCACTGACCGTGGCCTCGATGGCGGTCTACTTCTGGCAGAATCGGGGCGTGTTCGATGGAGGACCCGACGTGAGTCGAGGGTTGCTGCCGCGGCAGCTGCCTCTTTTTCTCGTACGTTTTGGGCGCCGCCGGCCGCGGCTGATTGCGGCACTGGCCCTGGTTTCGTGGGTCGCAGCCGCCCTGCTCGCGTCGCAGGTGAGCATCGAGACCGACATCCTGTCGCTGGTGCCGCGAGACAATCCGGTCGTCAAGGGGTTCAGGACCACCGTCGAGCGTTTCGGGTCGGTCGACACCTTGCTGGTGGTAGTGCACGTCCAACCCGAGATCGGCCTCGAGTCCACTCTCGACTTTGCGGACCGTTTAGCGGGCGTTCTTCGGCAATGGGACAGCATTGACTGGGTCGAGTACCGGGTGGACAGCACGGCCGAGGCGGCGGTGCCGCTGCTCGACCGGGCGACTCTTTTCTTGGAGCCTGCGGAACTGGACGAGGTGATCGCCTCCCTCGACGATGAAGGGCTTCAAGAAACGGCCCAGCGCCTGCGCGCCCAGCTGATGGCACCTCAGAGCATGGTAACGAAGGACCTCCTCCGGCTCGACCCGGTAGGCCTGCTGCCGCGGATTCTGACCCGGGTGAAGTTTGGAGGCGTCGGTGTCAGCGTCGATCCCGAAACCGGTTGTCTGATCGACCCGGGTGGTCGATTCCTGCTGATCATGGCCAAACCCGTTCGACCGGCCCAGGACCTCCAATTCGACCGGGAACTCGTCGCGGGCCTCGACTCTCGAGTCGCCGACCTGACGGCCCAATGGATCGAGGAAACGGGTGAGAGCCCGGCGCCGCGGGTCGAGTTCACCGGTGGCTACGTGGTGGCGCTGGACGACGCGCAGCTCATCACGTCGGACGTCGTGGTCGGTCTGGTGTCGTCGCTGGTCGGAGTCATGGTGCTCTTCCTGCTGGCCTTTCGCAGCCGGGCCTCGCTGGTGTATGCGTTCTTCCCCCTCGTCACCGGCATCGCCCTGACATTTTCTTTCGGGGCGTTGGCGTTGGGCCGGATCAACTCCCTGACCTCCGCATTCGGTGGGCTGGTGATCGGGCTGGGCATCGATTTCGTGATCGTCCTGTACGCCCGCTACGTCGAGGAGCGCCGGCGCGGCGCGTCTCACACCGACGCTATCGATGCCATGGGTCGTCACACCGGGGTCGGTGTCCTGCTTGGCGCCGTCACCACCGCCGCGACTTTCTACGCCTTCCTGGTCACCGACTTTGCCGGCCTGTGGGAGCTGGGTCTGCTGACGGGGACCGGGATCCTGCTGTTGGTGGTGACGGTCTACACCCTGTTGCCCGCACTGTTGACCCTTGTCGATCGCCATCGCCGAGTGGAGAAGCGGCTCTACCTCCACTCGTTCGGTTCCGATCTGATGTGCAGCGCCGCCATGCGCCGTCCGTTGACGACCATTGTCGTGGCGTGCGTCATCACTGTGGTGCTCGGTGTCGCCGCGGGGTCCCTGCAGTGGGACGACGATTTCCGCAACATGCGGTCAGGGGACAACCGGGCGATCCAGCTGCGGCAGGAGGTGATGGACGCTTTCGACCTGAGGTTTTCGCCCATGGTTCTGCGAGTGGACGGCGCCACCGAATCGGAGGCCTTCGCCAAGGCCCGGGCGCTTCTGCCGGAGTTGGAGGCGTTGGTCGATGGCGACAACCTGGTGGGAGTCGACAGCATCGCCGGCGTGATCCCGCCGCAGGAGGCGCAGGCGGTGGTGATTGCCCGTCTCGAAGAGGCGGCCCCTGCTTTCGTGGGGCTGCGCGAGCGTCTCGAGAGGGCGCTGCGATCCAACGGGCTCAACCCGGCCGCATTCGAAACCGGGATCGACCACCTGATGACGGCGCTTGGCCGCCGCCAGCCGTTGTCGATCGCGGATCTCGAAGGGACGCCGCTGGCGAGGGTTGTGGATCGCTACGTGGCGAACGCGGGCGGTGAGGTGTCGGTTGCCCTGTATCTCTATCCTCCGGTCGGACAGTGGCGCCGCGGCGCCTCGCCGGCGTTGTCAGAGGTCGTCGAGGCCCATCCCGGCGCGGTGTTGTCGGGAGCCAACGTGATTTCAGCGGAGCTCCGGAACATCGTGTGGGATGACGCCATCAAGGCATCGGTCCTCGGTTTTGTCGTGGTCTTCGTGCTGATGTGGGCGGATCTCGGCGGACCGTTGCGGGCGTTGCTTGCATTGGTGCCGTTGATCGTGGGCATGGTGTGGATGCTCGGAGGGATGGCCCTTCTCGGATTCCGACTCAATTTCTTCAACATCTTCGTCATCACCATGATCATCGGTATCGGAGTCGACTACGGAGTGCACCTGCTCCACCGGTGGTACGAGTCCGACGGCGACCGGGCTCAGCTGGCGGAAACGGCCAAGGCGATTGCGGTCGCGGCTCTGACCACGGTCGTCGGTTTCGGGTCGTTGGTCCTCTCACACTATCCGGGTCTCCGTTCGGTTGGCGCAGCCGCAATTCTCGGCGCGTTGGCGACGGCCGTGCTCGGCATGACGCTGCTGCCTGCACTACTAACGATGAGGGAGAAGTCATGACTCACGAACTCAAACCGAAGGACCTGGCGTGGCGCTGCCCCAAGAGTTGGGTGCCGAAAACCGGAACCTCTGCGGTCAAACCCGCCACCACAATCGTCGCCCAGGATCGGGCGGTGGAGGCGATCGCCTTTGGCCTCGGGATCCGCAGCCTCGGTTTCAACGTTTTCGTGACCGGGATGTCCGGCACCGGGCGGCTGACAACGATCAAGAGTTTTGTCGAGCGGCTTGCCAAGGGCAAAGGATCGCCCGGACGACATCTGTTTCGTATTCAACTTTCGGAAACCGGACGAGCCCTGCGCCCTCTTCCTGAAGGCCGGAGCGGGCGCCAGGCTCAGAAAGAGCATGGACGACCTCGTCGATGAGATGTCGCACAATCTCCCGGGCATCCTCTCCGACCGCGAGTTCCGGTCGCGGATCGAGCGCGCGGTCGAACCGCTCCAACGCCGGGAGAAGGAGCTGGTGACGGCATTCGAGAAGGAGGTCACCGAGTCCGGTTTTTCATTGGTCCAGGTCCAGGCCGGGATGGTGACACGGCCGGAGATTCTGCCGGTCGTCAAGGAAACTCCGGTGCCCCTCGAAAAACTCGGAGAGCTCGCCGACCAGGGCGTGCTGACGACTGACCAAGTGACCAAACTGACCCAGGAGCACGATCGGCTCACCGAGAAGTTTCACGATGTGTTTCAGGAGGTCTCGGAGATCCGGCGGATGGTGCAGCAACGGGTGGAGGACATCCGGCGAAAACTCATCCAGCCCGCCTTCGACGCGGCGGTCGATCGCGTCCGCCGATTGGTCAAGGACCCCCGCGCAGGCGCCTACCTCGACGCGGTCGCGGCAGATCTCGGCGACAACCTCGAGTTGTTCATGATCTCCGCCGACGAGGTGCCCGGTGATGTCGATCCATTCCTGCGCTGGCGCGTCAACCTGGTGGTGGACAACACCGATGCCAGCGGACGTCCGGTGGTGATGGAGACGGAGCCCAGCTACACCAACCTCTTCGGCACCATCGAGCGCGAGATGACCTCCTCGGGGGAGACTTCGACATCGTTCATGCATATCCGGGCGGGCTCGCTGCTGCGGGCGAACGGTGGTTTTCTGGTGCTCAACGCAGACGACGTCTTGATGGAACCGAGAGTGTGGCCGGGGCTCAAACGCGCGCTCAAATACCGCCGGGTGCAGATCCAATCCATGGAGAGCATGGTTCTCGGTGCGATCCTGCTCAGCCCGGAGCCTGTGCCGATTGATGTCAAGGTTGTGATTATCGGCAGCCGGGACATCTACGACCTTCTCTTCCAGCACGACACGGACTTTCCGAAGATCTTCAAGGTACTGGCGGATTTCGACAACCTTCTGGAGAACTCTCGCGACCACGCCAGAGATCTTCTCTCGGTGTTCCGAAGGGTCATTGACGAGGAGGAGCTGTTGCAGCTGGACGCCGGAGGGGCCGCGGCTCTGCTCGAGGAGGCGGTTCGCATCGGCGGCTGGCGGCGTCGGTTTTCAAGCCGGTTTTCGGATCTGTCCGATCTTCTTCGCGAGTCGTCCTACACCGCCGAACAGGACCGCTCAAAGGTCGTTTCGAGGGCCCACGTCGAACAAGCGCACGCCGCGCGCCGCCGCCGGCACTCCCTCAGTGAGGACCGCTCCCATCAGCTCATCAGCGAGGGCGTGGTGACGATTGCGACGTCGGGCGTGGTGGTCGGGCAGGTGAACGGTCTCGCGGTGTATGACCTCGGCCACCACAGGTTCGGCAAGCCGAGCCGCATCACGGCCCAGGTGGGTCTCGGACGCGAGGGCGTCATCAACGTCGAACGGCAGGCGGGCCTGTCCGGGCCGACCTATGACAAGGGTGTGAGCATTCTCACCGGGTTTCTTCGCGGCACCTTCGCACGGAGATACCCGCTCACCATGTCCTGTTCGGTGACTTTTGAACAGTCCTACGGCGGGATCGACGGTGATTCCGCCTCCTCCACGGAGATCTACGCCATTCTCTCGGCGCTTTCGGGGATCGGCCTGCGACAGGAGATCGCCGTCACCGGGTCGGTTGACCAGTTCGGTCGGGTGCAGGCCATCGGCGGCGTCAATGAGAAGATCGAGGGCTTTTTCAGGGTGTGTGAGACCGCCGGTTTGACGGGCAACCAGGGCGTTTTGATTCCGTCCAGCAACGTCGGCGACCTCAACCTCGCGGCCGAGGTGGTGAGGGCGGTGGCGGAGGGTCAATTCCATGTCTGGGCGGTGGACACCATCGCGGATGGAATCGAAATTCTCACCGGCGTACAGGCCGGCCGCTGGAGAAAAACCAAAGGGTGGACGCCCGAGAGCGTGTTCGAGAAAGTGCCAGAACCGGCTCGACGAAATGGTCATTCTCATGCGGGCGGCCACCAAGGGTCGAAACGGCGACAGGAAAGTCGAACCGAATGAGAGAAATGGCGCAAATAGGGTTGGATGTTGAGAAGAATGGCTTGTGATTTCCGTCACGTTGATTTGACACCCCGCGGAGTGGATGGGACAATCTGGTTGCGATACTCGTGAGAACGTGTTCGCTAGTGTCCCATTGAAGGAGGGGCGGCATGCCGGGGCGACTGAACACGATCATTATCGTGCCCCACAGCAAAGCGCGATTCGTCAAGTTCTCGTTTTCGACGAGGACGGCGGTCGTGGTGGCGTGCGCGGCGACGCTGGGCTTGATTCTCTCGATTGTCGCGATCACCTATACCGGAAGCGCGGTCAACCGGCGCCTCGAGGTGGATCGCCTCCGAACAGACAACATCGAGCTTGTTGAAGTGAACCAGGAACTCGAGGCGACGATCGCCGAGGTCCAGGGCCGTTTGGACGAGTTCGAAGAGCGGACCTCCCGTCTTGCCCTCGCGGCGGGCATGGAGGCTCAGGCCGTCGGGTTTTCGGGCACAGGCGAGAGCGGCAACAGAGTGGGCGCTGGCGGTCCCTACGATCGCCTGCCGGAATCACCCGAAGCGCTTGCCGCCCAGGGCAGGTGGGTCGAACGGCAGCTCGAACTCGTCGAAGGACATCTCTCCGAACAGGAACGTGTTCTCGCCTCGACGCCGACCATCGCCCCCTCGCTCGGACTCATCACCGACGGGTTCGGGCGTCGCAAGGATCCCTTTACCGGCCGCCTGGCCTTCCACCGAGGGCTCGACCTCGCCGCCCGCCGCGGCACCTCGATCAAAGCCCCCGCGGACGGGATCGTGGTGTTTGCGGGCCGCAACGGGGGCCTCGGAAAAACCGTCAGGATTTCTCACGATTTCGGGTTTACGACCGTCTACGGCCACCTCGACTCGATCTCGGTCGAGCCGGGTGACGAAGTTCACCGCGGCCAGGAATTGGGTCTGATGGGCAACTCGGGCCGCTCGACGGGCCCCCACCTCCATTACGAGGTGCACGTTGAAGGCAAAGCGGTCAATCCGCTCTATTACATCCTGGATGCGTTTTAGATCGATCGTTCAAACCAGATTTCAACACGCGCCCGGTTGGGCGCGTTTTTTGTCGTGTCGTTGCAATCACTGGCGGCATGCTCTAGGCTGCAGGAATCCGGCGGCGACGCTGGTCAACGCACCGACTGCGCCGGGGCCAGCCCCGGCATTTTGCAATCCGACGAGGTGAGTGGATGAACCTGTTCGAAAAAGCGATTGGCGCCGTGTTCGGCACCAAACACGAGCGAGATTTCAAACGGATGAAGCCGATGGTCGCGGCCATCAACGCGCACGAGGCCGAGGTCCAAGGTCTTTCCGATGACGCTCTGCGCCAGCGGTTCGAGGCCATCAAACTGAAGGTCCGATCGGCAACTTCTGAGCTGCCCGAAGAGCCCCGCGAACGGGCCACCTTCGTACAAAAGGTCCTCGACCAGGAACTGGTGGAAGTCTTCGCACTGGTGCGTGAGGCCAGCAAGCGTACCGTCGGCATGCGTCACTTCGATGTCCAGCTCATGGGCGGTATCGTGCTTCACGAGGGTCGGATCGCCGAGATGCGCACCGGCGAAGGCAAGACCCTGGTGGCGACGCTGGCGGTCTGCCTGAACGCGCTGACCGGCCAACGGCGTGCATGTGGTGACCGTCAACGACTACCTGGCGAAGCGCGACGCCGACTGGATGGGCCGGATCTATCGTTTTCTGGGTTTCTCAGTGGGCTGCATCCAGAACCAGATGAACGATGCCGAGCGCAAACAGGCCTACGGGTCCGACATCACCTACGGTACCAACAACGAGTTTGGGTTCGACTATCTGCGCGACAACATGAAGTTCGAAATCGAACGTATGGTGCAGCGCGGCCACACCTATGCCATCGTCGATGAGGTGGATTCGATCCTCGTCGACGAGGCCCGGACACCGCTGATTATCTCGGGCCCTTCCGAGGTCTCGGTGGATCTCTACTACAAGGTCGACGCGATCATCCCGCAAGTTGAAAAAGGGCGAGGAGATCGAGGACAAACACGGCAACAAGGAAGTGACCGGCGATTATTCTGGTGGATGAGAAGGCGCAAACGGCGTCGCTCACCGACGAGGGCATGGCCACTGCCGAGAAGCTGCTCAGCGTCAGCAACCTCTACGATCCGTCCAATATCGACATCCTCCACGCGGTCAACCAGGCCTTGCGGGCGCACAGCCTGTTCCGCCGCGACAAGGAGTACATCGTCAAGGACGGCGAGGTCACGATCGTCGACGAGTTCACCGGTCGTCTGATGTCGGGTCGGCGGTGGTCCGACGGGCTTCACCAGGCGGTCGAGGCCAAGGAAAAGGTCAAGATCCAGTCTGAAAACCAGACCCTGGCAACGGTGACGCTGCAGAACTACTTCCGCATGTACGACAAGCTGGCCGGGATGACCGGTACGGCCGAGACCGAAGCCGAGGAGTTCGAGAAGATCTACGGCCTCGACGTGTCGGTGGTCCCCACCAACCAGCCGATGATCCGCGCCGACCACGCCGATGTGGTCTACAAGACCGAGAAGGAGAAGTTCCGGGCGGCCATCGAGGAGATCGCCGACTGCAACGAGCGCGGCCAACCGGTGCTGGTCGGCACGGTTTCGATCGAGAACTCCGAGCGTTTGTCCAAACTGCTCCAGAAGCGCAAGGTCAAGCACGTCGTCCTGAATGCCAAGTACCACGAGCGCGAGGCCGATATCGTGGCTCAGGCCGGCCGCATGGGTGTGGTCACCATTGCGACCAACATGGCGGGTCGCGGCACCGATATCGTGCTCGGCGGCAGCCCCGAGGGCCTCGCGAAGATGGAAGCGACGGCGGAAACCACCCCCGAAGAGTTCGCCGCACTGATGGAGAAGTACGAGGCGCTGTGCGCGAAGGAGAAGCAGGAGGTCCTCGAGGCCGGTGGTCTGCACATCTTGGGCACCGAACGCCACGAGTCGCGGCGGATCGACAACCAGCTTCGCGGGCGCAGTGGACGACAGGGCGATCCGGGCTCGTCGCGGTTCTTCCTCTCGCTCGAGGACGACCTCATGCGCATCTTCGCCTCCGACTGGGTGCGCAAGATGATGGACCGTCTGGGGATGGAAGAGGACATCCCGATCGAGTCGCGGATGGTGTCGAAGTCCATCGAACGCGCGCAGAAACAGGTCGAGGGCCGCAACTTCGAGATCCGCAAGCACCTGCTCGAGTACGACGACGTGATGAACAAACAGCGGGTCGCGGTCTACAAGCTGCGCCGCCAGATCCTGGAAGGCGCCGAAGGCCGCAACTACATCCTGCGGGTGATCGACGAGGTCGTCGGTTCGCTGATCGACGAATTTTGTCCCGAAGAGGCCGACCCCGAGGACTGGGACCGCGCTGCGCTGGCCCGCGAGTACCGCGCCTATTTCGGTCTCGCCATCGACCAGATCGGGGTCGACTGGGACACCGTCAACCGGCCCGATCTCGAAGAGCTCATCAGAACGGCGGCCGTCGGCCACTACGAAACTCGGGTCGAACAGTTCGGCAGCGAAGAGTTTGCCCGACTCGAAAAATTCCTCCTTCTCGATACCGTAGACCGACAGTGGAAGGACCACCTGTTGGCCCTCGACCATTTGCGGGAGGGCATCGGCCTCAGGGCGTACGGCCAGCGGAACCCCCTGGTGGAGTACAAACGCGAGTCATTCGCCCTCTTCCAGGACATGTGGGAGCGCATCGAGGACCACGTCGTCAAATTTCTTTTCCACGCCGAGCCGGTGGAGGATATGCAGCACAAACGGCGAGGCGTCAGCACGACCCTGTCGCACCCCGAAGCCAGGGGGCTGGCCACCTCGCACGCGCAACAGGAGCGCGCGGCCAACACCCCGGTGTCGGCGCCTGATGCGCGGCCGATCACTATCCGGCGCGACCAGCCGAAAGTCGGGCGAAACGACCCGTGCCCGTGTGGATCAGGTAAGAAGTACAAAAAGTGCCACGGCGCATCGGGCGCGGCGGAGGGGTAGCAATGAGCCGAGAGATTCCGGTCGGTCTGACCTTTGACGATGTTCTCCTGGTGCCGTGGCGTTCGGAGGTCCATCCGAACGAGCTCGACGTCAGCACGAGGCTGACCCGCAACGGGATTCGACTCGGCCTGCCGATCGTTTCGGCAGCGATGGACACCGTCACCGAAGCCAATATGGCGATAGCCATGGCGCAGTTCGGCGGGGTCGGCGTGATCCACAAGAACATGAGCATCGAACGGCAGGCCGAGGAGGTGGACAAGGTCAAACGGTCGGAATCGGGCATGATCGTCGATCCGGTCACCGTCCATCCGGAGCAGTCCGTGCGTGAGGCTCTTGACGTCATGGCCAGGTACCGGATCTCCGGTTTGCCGGTGGTCGACAATCAGGGCCAGCTCGAGGGCATCCTGACGAACCGCGACCTCCGCTTCTGCTCCGAGTTCGAGCGACCCATCGCCGATTTCATGACCAAGGAAGCGCTGGTGACGGCGCCGGTTGGGACGACGCTCGAATTGGCCAAATCGCTGTTGCACAAGAACCGCATTGAAAAGCTCTTGATCGTCGACGAAGCCGGTAACCTCAAGGGTCTGATCACGGTCAAGGACATCAAAAAGGCCCACGACTATCCCCACGCCTGCAAGGACGATCTCGGCCGGTTGCGGGTCGCCGCGGGAGTTGGTGTGACCGGCGACGTTCTCGATCGTTGTGCGGCCCTGATCGCCAACCAGGTTGATGTCTTGTGTCTTGACAGTTCGCACGCACACTCTCGCGGGGTGATGGAGGCCACCGGGCGCATCAAGAAGGCCTTTCCGGAGACGCCCCTGATCGTCGGCAACATCGCCACCGAGCAGGCGGCCCGCGACCTCATCGCCCTCGGCGCCGATGCGCTCAAGGTGGGTATCGGACCCGGGTTCGATCTGTACGACGAGGGTCGTGACCGGCGCCGGAATGCCGCAGATCACCGCGGTCATGGACTGCGCCCGCGCGGCAAAGGACGCAGGCGTGCCCATTATCGCCGATGGTGGCATCCGCTTTTCGGGCGATATCACCAAGGCACTGGCTGCCGGGGCGGACGTGATCATGATCGGCTCGTTGTTTGCCGGGGTGGAGGAATCGCCCGGCGAGCAGATCCTCTACCAGGGGCGAACCTTCAAGGCCTACCGCGGAATGGGCTCGATCGGCGCCATGAAGAGCAGCGAGGGCTCGAGTGACCGCTACTTCCAGGAAGGGGGCGAACAGGCCAAGCTCGTGCCTGAAGGCATCGAGGGCATGGTGCCCTTCAAGGGGCCGCTGTCCGACCAGCTGACCCAGCTCGTCGGCGGGCTCCGCGCCGGGATGGGGCTTGCGGGTTGCGCCACCATCTCGGAGCTCCACGAACACGCGCGGTTCATCCGGGTGACCGGAGCGGGACTCAAAGAGTCGCACGCCCACGACGTCGTGGTCACCAAGG
Source organism: Candidatus Sulfomarinibacteraceae bacterium (assembly GCA_963714885.1). Classification (GTDB taxonomy): domain Bacteria; phylum Acidobacteriota; class Thermoanaerobaculia; order Thermoanaerobaculales; family Sulfomarinibacteraceae; genus Sulfomarinibacter. Next base: position 247,817 of record CAVQQV010000010.1, read on the forward strand.
AAGCGCCGAATTACAGGATCGACTAGAATTTTTAATTTTGAATTTTGAATTTTGAATTTCCACGTCAACATCTCGAGTGCGAGCGGGTGCGGACAACTCACGACTTAAAACTAAGAACTCAAAACTCAAAATTGGAGGGGCGTCAGCCCCTCTGTTAGAATCCGCGCCATGAAAAAAGCATTGATCACGGGCATCACGGGACAGGACGGCTCCTATCTCGCGGAGTTCCTGCTCGAGAAGGACTATGAGGTTCACGGAATCGTTCGCCGTGCCTCGACCTTCAATCGCCAACGTATCGATCACCTGCGCAAGGCGGGGATGGGCGAACGCCACGTCAGACTGCACTACGGTGACCTCGGCGACGCCGAGTCCCTGGCGACCATCCTCGAGAAGGTGCGACCTGACGAGATCTACAACCTCGCGGCGCAGTCCCACGTCGGTATTTCGTTCGACATGCCGACCTACACCGGCGATGTTTCAGGTCTCGGTGTGGTGCGCCTGCTCGAGGCGGTTCGAAGGGTGGTGCCCGGGGCCCGTTTCTATCAGGCGTCGTCGTCGGAGCTCTTCGGCCAGGTCGAAGAGATTCCGCAGACCGAAAAGACCCCTTTCCACCCCCGGTCGCCGTACGCGGTGGCCAAGCTCTACGCCTACTGGGCGGCCATCAACTACCGCGAGGCCCACGGGATGTTTGCCGCCAACGGGATCCTGTTCAACCACGAGTCGCCGCGCCGGGGGGAGAACTTCGTCACCCGGAAGATCACCCGCGCGGTGGCGGAGATCGCCGCCGGCCGCCGCGACTGGGTCTCTCTCGGCAACCTCGAAGCCCGCCGCGACTGGGGCTTTGCGGGAGATTTCGTCGAGTCGATGTGGTTGATCCTGCAGGCCGACCGCCCCGACGACTGGGTGGTGGGCACGGGAGAAGAACACTCGGTGCGGGAGTTCTGCGAGCTTTCGTTCGCGCATGCCGGAATCGAGCTCGAGTGGAAAGGGAGCGGGATCGATGAGGTCGGTTTCGACCGGGCGACGGGCGTTCGACGAGTGGTCGTCAACCCTCGGTACTTCCGCCCGGCCGAGGTCGAGCGGTTGTTGGCGGATCCGTCGAAGGTCCGGCGCGAACTGGGCTGGAAGCCGCGGGTCGGTTTCGGCGAGTTGGTGCGCATGATGGTCGAC
>CAVQQV010000011.1:0-28684 GCA_963714885.1 Candidatus Sulfomarinibacteraceae bacterium
CAACTTCCTGCTCGCGCGGGAGGCCGTGCGGGCCCTGCCGCACGGCACCGGATCCGACAGCACGCAGACCGTGCGCCGTCTGGCGCAGGAGATCGCGGAGAGCGACCCGACCTTCGAGCGGCAGAGAATCTCCATCCACACCAGCCCAGGGCCAAGCGACATCGAAGCGACCGAATTGTGGATTGCAGCAGCGCGCGGCCGCAATACGGACCCAGCGCTGTTGGCCGCTGCCGGGACCCTGCTCGGAGAGCTCGAAAAGTTCTACGGCAACGCCGACGACTGGCTCGCCGCGGCCCACGCGCGGCTCCGCCGCGACCCGCTGTGGCCCCAGCTCGAGGCCCTGCTCGGCAACGCGAGAGAGCTCCCGGAAATCGAGGCCTGCGGGCGGCTCGGCAGTGCTTCGGCGCTCCTTCGAGAGGTCGTTGAGGCCAGTCCGAACGGCGCCCGCAACCTCGCCCTCATGGACCTTTCCCTCGCGGTCGAGCGCCAGCTCTTGAAGTCCTCGTTCGCGGTCCTCGATCGCGAGTCACTGCCGCGAGGCGAGCTGTTGGTGCTCGCCGACCGCCTCCTCGACGGGGTTTACGGCAGCGGTCTCCTGTCAGCCCGCGAACGCGGCGCCGCCGCGGAACATCTGATCTCTCAGGCGGCCTCCGTCGAGGTCTCCGTCGACGCCTACAGCGAAAGCGTGCAGGCCCTGCGCCGCGTGCCCAACTGGTGTCTGGCGACCGTGCGCTTCACCTTTGCCGAGGCTCTGGTCGGTTACGGCGCCCTCGAACCCGAGGCCCTGCGCCTGGTCGACGACATCCTGCGCGGCTCGCCGATGCTGCCGCTCGCCACGGCGACAACCTCCCTCGCCGCCGATTCCGACCGCCTCACAGGCGTCACGCACCGGCTCTTCGGCACCCGCTACAGCGGGATCCTCGGGCTCAACCCGGGGATCTCGACCGGCCGTCTCCACATCGTGGACGGCAACGAGGTCGGCCCCTCGCTCGAGCTCGACCCGGGTGAGATCGTCGTCCTCGCGAGAACGGTGTCGGACCTCACCCCGGTAGCCGGAATCCTGACACTGGCCGAAGGCAACCTGCTGTCGCACGTCCAGCTCCTGGCGCGCAACCTCGGCATCCCCAACGCCGTCGTGTCGCCGGTCCTGGCGGCGGCGCTGGAACCGCACAACGGCCGTGAGATCGTGTTCGGCGTGGGCAGCGACGGCTCGGTGGTGATGGAAGAGCTGGGCGATCTGAAGGCTCCTGCCCTCGAGACGGTGATTCCGACGGGTGTCACGACACCACCGAACGCAAAGCTCGAGCCGCCGGTCCCAGATTTCGCGATCGACCGGCCGATCACCCTTTCCGGGTTGCGCGCCGGGATGGCCGGCACGGTGGTCGGGCCGAAGGCCGCCAACCTCGGCGAGCTGGCCGCCCTCTTCCCGGGCCGCGTCGAGCAGGCCGTGGCTATTCCGTTCGGGGTTTTTGCCGATCACGTCGCAGACGGAGAGGATTCACCCAAGGCGAAGCTCGACCGCGCCTACGCCCGGCACCGCGCCGGCGAGCTCGACGACGCCGGGCTGGCCGCCGAGATCGCGGCCGTATACGAACAGGTCGCGGCGATCGAGCTTCAACCTGGATTCGCGGCCGAGCTGGATGCCGTCATGGCACAGGTGTTCGGTGTCCCGGGCAGCTACGGCGTTTTCGTACGCTCCGACACCAACGTCGAGGACCTCCCCGGGTTCACCGGAGCCGGCCTCAACGAGACGATCGCCAACGTGGTCGATCCGGCCGCCCAGCGCCGCGCCATCGCGCGGGTGTGGGCTTCGCCCTACCGCGAGCGCGCGGTCGCCTGGAGGGCGCCGCTGTTGACCAGACCGGAGGAGGTCTACACCTCTGTGCTGCTCATGAAGAGCGTTCCAGCCGACAAGTCCGGCGTGCTCGTGACAACCGACCTGGTTCGGCGCCGGCCGGGTCTCACCGTCGCCACGGCGTGGGGTGTGGGCGGAGCGGTCGATGGAGATGCGGCCGAGGCCCTGGTGCTCGAGCCCGACGGCGGTGTGCTGGTGGTGGGTGAGGCCAAGGCCCCGTACCGGCGCCGGCTGAAGGCCACGGGCGGGGTGGAGTGGGTGCCCGCAGCAGCGGGAGCTGTCCTCACCGCCGACGAGCAGACGGCCCTGCGCGAGCTGGCTGCGGAGGTCGCAGCACGGCTGGAGCCCGAGACCGGCGCCGGCGGCCTGCCGCTGCCGTGGGACATCGAGTTCGGCTTTGTCGGCGGCCGTCTGGAGCTCTTCCAGATCAGACCGCTGGTGGAGCGCGGCAGCGCTCGGGCCGACCGCGCGCTGGCGGCCCTGGCGCCACGGACGGGCGCAACCGTCACATCGGTTCCGCTCGCCGGGTTGATCGCGGTGCGAGACATTCCGATGGAACCCGACGCGAGGTGATGACATGTCCCACCACAAACAGCAGACGTTCCGCCTGAAACCTCGTCAAACGGTTCTGGTTGCCGCGTTTCTCCTCTGCCTGTTGCCCGCAGTCGGCAGCGTTCCCTATCCCCTCGACGGAGGCGACCGGACCGGGATCCGGCGACTCGAGGGCTACCTCAACTCGCAGGCCCAACCGGGAGGCACCAAACTCCCCCCTGGGGCCCTGCTCGGCGTCAACGACATCAAACTCGGTCTTTCGGCAGCCCGCGATCTCGATCTCACCGAAGCGAACCGCGATCCGGACCTGCAGAGGGCCCTCGACACCATTCTCGGCCGACGCGACCCGTCGTACTCGGTGACGGTGGTGGACATCACCGATCCCACCCACGTCGTCTGGGCCGGTATCCGGGAAAAGCGCTCCCAGCTTCCGGGCAGCGTCGGCAAGCTGGGTGTGATGATCGGCCTCTTTGACGGGCTGCGTCGAGCCTTCCCCGACCCCGAGATCCGCGAGCTCGTCCTCAAGGAGCGGATGATCGTGGCGGAGGACTGGGCCGTCGGTGACCCCCACAAGACGCCGCGCTACGACCCCGCCACCGGGCGCAACACCTTTGCCTATATTTCCGCCGGCGAACGCTACAGCCTTTCGGAGTGGATCGATCACATGATCTCCGCCTCGGCCAACTCGGCCGGCTCGACGGTGTGGAAAGAGGCCATGTTGCTGCGCCACTTCGGCGCGCAGTACCCGCCGACGCTCGACGAGGAGCACGCGTTTTTCAAAAACACTCCCAAGAGCCAGCTCACCGAACTTTCGCTCGCGGTCATCAACGATCCGTTGGCGGCGGCAGGGATCGACCCCCTGGGTTTCCGCCAGGGGACCATGTTCACCAAGGCGGGCCAGGCCAAGGTCCCCGGCGTGAGCTCGTATGCCACGCCGTGGGAGCTGGCCCGCATCCTCATGCGCATCGAGCAGGGCGGGATGGTCGACGCCTGGTCGAGCCTCGAGATGAAGCGCTACCTCTACATGACGAAGAAACGCTACCGCTACGTCTACGCACCGGAGCTGTCCGAGGCCGCGGTCTACTTCAAGAGCGGTTCGTTCTACAAGTGCCGGCCCGAGGAGGGGTTCGAGTGCGGCAAGTACAAGGGCAATGTCGAAAACCTCATGAACTCGGTGGCGATCATCGAATCACCGGCCGCTCCCGGGCCTGACCAGAAACGGTACATCGTGGCTCTCCTCTCCAACGTATTGAAGGTGAACTCCGCCTGGGACCACTCCCGGATCGCGGCCGCCATCGAGACGACGGTGCGCACCCGCCAACCGGCCACGATCAAGGATGCCGGTTCGAGCGACCAGGTCCGCAAGGCTGGTGAGGGTGACTGAGGTCAGCTGGAGATGAGGACCAGCGCCACCACGTAATAGATGCTGATCGCGGTGGTGTCGTTGATGGTGGTGACCAGGGGGCCGGCGGCGATAGCCGGGTCGATGTTCAGGAGCCGGAACATCCAGGGCACGAGCACCCCGAGGAGGGCGGCGGTCGTCATCGCCGCCATCATGGACAGAGCCACGGTCACGGCGAGCAGCGGATGGCCGCGCCAGACGATCGCCACTGCGCCGGCGAGCAGGCCGCAGGAGATCCCCATGAGCAGACTGACCATCAGTTCGTTGAGGAGGAATTTTCCGAGGTTGTGAACGTCCACCCGCCCGGTGGCAAAGCCACGGACGACGATGGTCGAGGACTGCGAGCCGACATTGCCCCCCATCGCGCCGATCACCGGGATGAACGGCACCAGCGTCATCATGTCCGGGAAGGACACCTGGAAGGCGGACACCAGGAAGGCGGGCACGGTCAGACCCGCGAGGGTGGCGAGAAGCCACGGCAGACGAACGCCGGCGATCTTGAAGGCCTGGTTGGTGTAAACCAGCTCCGCCTCGTGGGTGGTGGCGCCGGCCATCCGCATCATGTCCTCGTCGGCCTCCTCATCGAGGACGTCGACGACGTCGTCGTGCAGGATGCGGCCGAGGAGGCGGCCGCGGTCGTCCACCACCGGCAGCGCGACCAGGTCGTAACGGCGGAAGAGCCGCGCCACGTCCTCCTGGTCGACCTCGGGGTGAACCACGTGGATGTCGCGTTTGACGAGTTCGCCGATCAACTGGTCGGGAGGCGCCAGCAGCAGAGCTCCGAGATTGAGCACTCCGACCAGGCGATCCTCACCGTCGACGACGTAGATGAAGTGGAAGGTGCTCGCCTCCTCCGCGTTCGCCCGCATTGCCTCGGTGGTCTCGGCGACGGTGGCGGTCTCCGGGACCGCGACCAGCTCCACCTGCATGATGCCGCCGGCCGTATCTTCGGGGTACTTGAGCAGGGTCTCGACCTCGTGGCGGTCTTCGGTCGGCAGGGCCTCGATCAGGTTCCGCGCCAGCGGCGCGGGCAGATCGGCGAGCACGTCGGCGGCGTCGTCCGACGCCATCGCTTCGATGATTTCGGTCAGTTCTTTGTGTTCGAAGTGCTCCGCGAGGTCGTCCCTCAGGTGATCCGGGAGCTCCTCCATGAGGTCGGAGATGCGGTCGATTCCGAGGCGGGAGATGACCTCAGGCCACAGCGGACGCGGCAGCACTCCGAACAGATCGGCGAGATCGTTGGCGTGGAGGACGTCGATGAAGCGGCCGACCTGCGAGAGATCGCCGTGCTCGACGAGCTCCAACATCTCCCGCAACTGGCCGGCGTAGCCGTCGTCCATCGGCCCCATCGAAGGCATTTCGTCGGGGTGTTGCGAATTCGACTCGTCGATCTCATCCGGTTTCGGGCTCTCGTCCACCACCGGTCCTCCTCGGGCCGGGTCCGCCGCGCGACCGGCCCTGTGATCACCCCTCGGACCCGGCAACTATACTCCCGGTGGTGAAGGGTGTCCCAAGTGCTCAGGTTGGTGAATCGCCGCGGTGCAGGACGACCGCGGTACTTCTCGAGAACCGGCTGAAAGACTCAGATCTTGGAGTGCGACCCGTCGCAGAAGGGTGGGCTCCTGGTCTGCTTGCACATGCAAAACGAGACCGAGCGCGAATTCTCCAGTTCTATGCGAACCGGTTGGAATTTGGTTCCGGTGTGCGAGCCGTCGCAGAAGGGCTGGCCAGTGGAACGCCCGCACGCACACCACCAGTAGGTGCCGGGCATCAACTTGAGGACCTCGGGTTGTTTGCCAGCTCGCTTCGGTTCGACCATTTTTTCACCTCGATTGTCACGACCACACCGCTCGCACCCAAAGGCCGCCTGGGCCGTGGCGACTTCGGTGTCATCGATCGCGAGCGTAGCACAGGGATGTGTTCGGTCCACGAATCACAGAGTCACGATGAACGCCACGATGAGAGCGAGGGCCAGCGCCCCACCACAGATAACCGCGAGGATCCTGGCCACCGAATACGGCGCAGAGCCGACCAGACACCCGGCATCCTGCCCCGAGATGACTACCCGATAGAGCGAGCCCCGGTAACGGTAGGCCATCACCCAGGCGGGAAAGGCCAGCCGACGCGTGACCAACCGGCGCAAAACCACTGCTGCGTGAACGTTGCGGAACCTGCCGCCGGGAATTGGCCCCTCTTGCAGCCGTTCGCTCACCAGCCGCCTGATGAACGCCGTCACCCGACCCCGGGCGGTCGACCGAGGGAGATCGAATTGCTCAACCGTGGTCCCGGGTATTTGGTCGTCGGGAGCGTCGCGAGCGGTCGTCAGATCGTAGGTCGGGATCAAAAGGTCGGTTTCCGACACCGAGAGACCGCGTGACGCCGACGCCACCACGTCGTCGAACACCATTTCGGTCTCGCCGCTGTGCGGCGCCCAATCGGAGCGCTGTGCCCCGGCATCACTGTCGGCCGTCCAGGTCACGGAAGCTGCGGCGTTGAAGACCCACGCCACCCACCACAGAGGGGTCATGCTCTCGACCCGGCTGGCTGAGCCGAGATCGGAGGGACGGAACCAACCCAACCCACCCAGCCATCTCCGATAGGCCTCATCCGCCGCAGCTCGGTCAACCGTAAACGGCACGTAGAACTGAGTCTGTTCGAGCGGATCATCCGGGGTCTCGATGTGCATCACCGAGCCGCAGAACGCGCACGCCGGTGCGCGCGCCCCGACAGAGTACGACACGGCGGCGCCACAGCCGTTGCAGCGCAGCACCTCGGCGGTGGTCGTCTCGAGGTCTGCGACCTCCGTCCCGGGTGCCGCCGCGTTACAGATCGGACAGCGAAGGTCCTCCCTTTCGAGGGGACTCGCACACCGCGCGCAGGATCCGGAGTCGGCCGTCATCCCAACAACCCCGCGATCATCGCCACCAGGATCGGCAGGGTGAGGAGACCAAGGACCACCGCTGCAATGATCCCGATCTTTGTCCACGAGGTCGGCACCTTCCCCCAGACCTCGCCCGTCTGTCCGTTCACCAGCAACCGGATGGGGGGCTCTTCCGGGGCGTAGCGCACGGCAAAGACCCACATCGGCAGCAGGGTGAGGTCCGCACTCTCCTCCTCGAATTCAGTCTCATAGTCGAGACCGCGCACACTGTCGCCCGGGAGGAACGCACGCAGCAGTTGGCCCACCTTTGCCGTCGATTCACCACGCGCCAATTCCAGGCTCTCCCGCCGTGTCAGCGAAGGCTCCTCCGCGCTCCAACCTGCCACCAGACCCTGCGTGTATCTTCGGAGCTCATCGAGGTCGTAGGGTTCAGCGGACTCCAGTTCATCGTTGGAGACGCCTCGCGAAGCCGTCACCAGAACATCGCCGAGATACACCCGGTGAGGTCCCCGAAGATCGCGAAGCTCGGTCTTTCGCTTGCGGCGTGTCTGCGTTCGCCCCTTCGAGTCGCGGCTGGTCTCGGTGACCCAGTAGTCCTCCCCGATTCGCGCCGCATATCGGGAAACGGCGACGGCCGAATACAGATAGGCGGGAACATAGACGCCCTGCACCTTTTCTGCAGCCGCCGCGGCAAGCCCGGGTGGTGCCAGCCTTTTGCGCCGAAGAAAGGCGCGAACCAGACTCTCGGCCCGTTTCCGGTCGACGGTAAAACCGATCGCGAACACCGGGTCGGGACGATCCACCGTCGCCGGCCGGTCCAAGACCGATGGCGAGTCGCAGTAGGGGCAGCGGGACGTCCGCTCGAGTGGCTCAACCACCACCTTTGCGCCGCACGACTCACACGAGATCTCCACCCTATCGGGATTTTCATTCATTGCGAGACCCAGTGTATCCGTTGCTGAGAACGAGCGCGCCATGATCACAGTACGCCCGGATTCGCCGCGTATTCTGAGCCACACTGCGGGGACTGGCCACCGACGGGGGATCGGCTGTACCATGGTTTGAGTGTCCGTCCGCTGGTGTCGGGCACAAACAACCTGAAGGTTTTCTTCTGTGTACCTTTCCGGTCTGACACATCGCGATCGTCTGTTCGACGTCGCCATGCGGTGGCTGGCCGACCATGTCGAACCCGACGACGGCCGGGTCTTGACCGAAATATTCGCCTTCGAGCGGGCCATCACGGCGCCTACCGTGCGCCGGTTCGTCGCCGACTTGTGCAGGGTCTGCCGGCGCGAAGACCTCTACCTCGAACGCACCACCAACAAGGACGAGCTGCGTGAAGCGATCGTCGCCGCCGCCGCCCACCCGACGTCGCGGGTCGCCGAGCTCATCGACTGGTACCGCCAGCTGCCGGAGGAGTTCTTCCCGCGCACCCCGGTGCGCATGAGCATCGTCACCCATCGCAACGGACGGCTGGCGGCCGTTATCCGGCGCAAGCGGATCCGCCGCATCGCCGACAAGGTGTCGCGCCGGGTCGCCGCTCAGCTCTCCGACGAGGTTGAAAAGGTGGCCGAGGCGCTCGCCGCCAGCCGGCCACGCGGCGCCGCGACGGTCATCACCAACGACCATCCGCCGAGCACTCCGGCCGGGATCCGCGGCGCCGCGGAACGGCTGGTTGCCGACCGCATCCGCTCCGGGCGCATCACCTTCGACCCCGACAAGCAGCGGGTGGACGACGTCATCGGCGTCAAGGTGATCGCCAGTGAAGGGGACATGGCCACCATCGAGGCGGCGCTCGATGACCTCGACTATGCCTGGGCCCACGACCGCGAGGTCCATGCCGGCTCGTACGTCGGCATTCACCACCTGGTGGATCTCGAGCTGCCGCCGAATGAGGCCATTCTCGACAGCATGCGCGGCATCGACTGGTCGTTCGCCGCGCGCCGCGGGCTTCCGGTCGCCGAGCTCGACGGGCGCTTCCGCTCGTACGTCGAGAGCTGCAGCCGGACCTTCAGAGTCGAGCTCATCCTCACCACCTTCGAGGACCTCGTGGAGTCCGAGTTCGGCGCCTGTATCCACGAGCAGCGGATCCTCGACCAGCGCGACCTGGCGGGCGACTTCGGCCGTCTCGCCCAGAACGCATCGTCGATCATCGAGTACATGCTGCGGCTCGCCACGTCGCCGACGGTGGATATCGACGAGCTGCCCTTCAAGATCTGGGGGCGCTACATCCGCGATACGGTGGCGCACAAGATCGCCGCCCTTGGCGACGGCGAGCCCACCGAGTGGCTGGTGCCGTCCGAGCACCTCGAAGACCTGATGCCGCTGTAGCCGCCCACCCACCCCCCGTCGTTTGAACGTTGGAACGTTAGAACGTTTCCACCCACCGCGCAGCTTGACCGTAGCGAAAGGTGTCTCGATTGGGCGAGTCAAACGTTTCAACTGTGTAACGTGCAAACGTTCCGAACCGAATCGGCTTGCGCCGTACCCCTTCACCACCGCCACCGGCCGCAGGCGCGCGACCTTGCGCGCGATGCCGGCGCCGACCACGGCCGCCACAACCGCGTCCACGTCCTTGTAGGCGGCGGGCGCCTCCTCGGCGAGTCCCGGCAAGGATCCCGTGCGCACCGAGACGCCGCCTTCCTCGAGCTCGCGCCGGAGCTGAGAACCGTTGATGGATCGTTTGGCCTGGCGGCGACTCATGGTGCGGCCGGCGCCGTGACAACAGGAGCCGAGCGAGCACTCCATGCTCTTCTCGGTACCCACCAGCACCCACGAGGCCGTCCCCATCGAGCCCGGCACCAGCACCGGTTGGCCGATGGGGCGGTACTCGGGCGGGAGGCCCTCGAAGCCGGGGCCGAAGGCACGGGTCGCGCCCTTGCGGTGGACGCAGACCCGACGCCGCTTGCCGTCGATCAGGTGCTCCTCGGTCTTGCCCATGTTGTGGGCGATGTCGTAGACCTGGTGGAGATGGGTGTTTGACGCCCGGCCTCGCAACGTCTCGTCAAAGGCCTCGCGTGCGAAGTGGGCGAGGACCTGCCGGTTGGCGAAGGCGTAATTGGCGGCGCATCGCATGGCACTTTCGTAGGCCTTGCCTTCGGGCGAATCGAGGGGGGCGCACACCAGCTCGCGGTCGGGCAGACGGATGCCGTATTTCTTGACGGCTGCTTGAAAGCTCTTGACGTAATCGGTGCAGATCTGGTGACCGAAGCCGCGCGAGCCGCAGTGGATCATCACCGTCAGACAGCCCACCTCCAGACCCATGACCCGCGCGGCATCGTGGTCGAAGATCTCGTCCACCACCTCGACCTCGATGAAGTGGTTGCCTGCGCCCAACGTGCCCATCTGCGGGCGGCCGCGCTCGCGGGCGCGGTGGCTGACCGCCGAAAAATCTGCACCCTCGAGGAAGCCGCCCTCCTCGGTGCGCGCGGTGTCGGACACGGTTCCGTAGCCGCTCGCCTGCGCCCACTTGCCGCCTTCACGACAGACGCGCTCGAGATCGTGGTCGTTCAACGTCAGCCGACCACCCTTGCCGACGCCGCTCGGACAGGCGGCGTCGAGGGCCGAGGCCAGCTCCTCCATCGCGCCGGCTGCGCGATCGAATTCCACTTTCGACGCCAGCAGGCGCACGCCGCAGTTGATGTCGTAGCCGATGGCACCTGGCGAAATGACTCCGGAGGGCAATTCGGTGGCCGCAATCCCGCCGATCGGAAAGCCGTAACCCCGGTGGACGTCGGGCATGACCAGCACTTCTCCGACGACGCCGGGCAGGGTGGTGGCGTTGACCGCCTGTTCCAGAGATGCATCGCCCTTGATCGCTTCGAGCAGTTCGCGGCCGGCAAAGATCCGGACCGGGACCCGCATGTCGCTGCGGACGGTGGTCGGGATTTCCCACTCCCAGGGGCCGCGCCTGATGAGATCTCTCAACTCAACCATCAGTCGGTCTTAACCCGCATTTCTCACCAACTGTCGACTACGGCCGACGATGCATCCTACCCAGAAGTGCTTTCTCACCAGGGGGTGCTTAACGTACTGCAGAGTACGCCTCCGCGCCCCAAGGCGAGAAAACCCGCCTGGCCACGGCGCCTCGTCGCCCTCGTGACGAAACCTGGTGAGAAATGCGGGTTAGACGTCAAAGACAACGTTGGTCCGCAGACCGCTCCCTCTTCCCCCGATACTGAGGCTGTGGAAGGTGACCGCTTTGATTTCCCTTTGCCGGGTGACGATGAAACCGCCCTCAAGATGTGCCAGCAACTCGGTGCCGTCGACCTTGAGCAGAAAACCGTCGAACCCGAGCTCTTCGGTGTCGGCCAGAAAGAGCAGTTCTTCGAGAAAGGAAACCATCAGTTGTTCGCGGTCATCGGCCGTGATCTCGAGTCGGTGGTGGCGGCGCGACTCGTCGGACACTTCGACCGCCATCAGCTCGTACATTCCGCGCGCCGCCTCCTCGAGCAGCGCCGCCATGTCCGGGCCCCACACCTCGATCTCGAGATCGGCGGTGTGCTCGACTTCGCGATGGCCCTGCTTGGGAGGTATCACCCTGAAAGGGTACCACCGGAAACCTGATTCCACTGCAACCCGAGCCCCGTGCCGGTGTATCCTGAGCCGACATGACCTCGAGAATGCGAACACGAGCCGACCCGCCACGACGCCGAGGAATCGTCCTGTTCTGTCTCGCCGCGTGCATCCTCTGCGCGCTCGCCGCAGCTGCGGACGACCGGGTGGCCTTCATCGGCGTCGCCCTCGACACCGAGACCCGCGAGGCCGACCGCCGCCTCCAGGCCTACTCTCGAACGCCGCGCCGGTCTGTCGTTCGCGCCCGAGGAACTGGAGTACGGCCAGGTCATCGAACGGCTCGCCACCTGGAACCGCAACGAGGGCGTGTTTGTGGCCCGCACCACACCGTACGTCCAGGTGGTGTCGGAGATGCTCGGCGCCGACATGGAGATCCTCGCCACCTACATCAGCGATGCCACCGCCACCACCACCTACAACTCCTACCTGGTGGCCCGGCGCGACGACCTGCCCCCGAACCCGACTCCAGCCGACGTGGTGTCCTTGATCACGGGGTCGCCGCGACGGTTGCGGTTCGTCCACCACAGCCTCTTTTCCACCTCGAGCTTCTTCCTGCCGTCGCTCCACTTCCGCGCCAACCACATCTTCCACATGGCGGAACCGACGGAGTCGCTGGCGGCGATCGATGTCGCCCAGATCCCGGAGAACTCGTCGAGTGCGCTGGTGCGGGCCGTCGCCCGCGGCGAGGCCGATCTGGCGGCGGTGTGGGACGGCACCCGCACGCGCTTCACCTCGTCAGACGCCGCCCCGGCCGATCTCGCCCTCGGTCGGGAGGTGGTCTTTGTCCGGCTGCCGTCGGCGATCCCCAACGATCTCCTGGTGTGCTCGCGGTGGGCGCCGGCGGAGCTCAAGGAAAGGGTGCGGGCGGCGATCCGGGAGATGCCGGCTGACGAGATCGCGGTCGGCGACTTCCAACAGTGGATCGACATCGTCGACGCGCCCGAAGCTCGCAACGCCCTCGCCCACCTTCGCTGGTTGGCCCGGGAGCAGGCGGCGCCGGTGACCGTCGACGTGCGCAGCGCCGGCGGCGACCGCGCCGCGACCGCCGAAATGCTGACTGCCGCCAAACACGCGGTCCGACTTTCGGGCATGGAGTTCGTGCTCTACGACGAGGACTTTCACGAGCACATCGATTACGTCTGGACCATCGACCGGATCCACGACGGCGCCGCCCGGTTGAAGAGCTCGATCCCCGGCACCGATGTCGGCGACCAGATCTTTCCGATCAGTTTTCGCGACGGCCAGGACCTGACCGAGCGCATCGTCACCCTGATGCAGGGCCGGCTGCACCGCATCCGCTACGTCTGGCCGTTCAGCGGCCGCCAACCGATCATCATCCGCGACACCACTCTCGCGTTGCCGCCCGGAGGCGAGATCCCGGTACAGCGGGTGACCTGGCTCGACCCCGAACGCAACAGCTTTCGCGCCGGGCCGGTTTTCCCGGCACACATCCGGGCCTCGAGCCCATTCGTCCACGAGCTCGAGGCCGACGACTTCCGGCGCTCGGGAGAGAGCGGCCCCGACCTCGACCCCCTGAGCAACGTCTCGTTCCGGGTGTATCAACTGCGCACGGTCCCACCTAATACCCTCTACCGAATCGCCACCGGCGCCCTCGTCATCCTGTTGGTGCTGGCCGCGGCAGCGGCTGTGTGGGCGCTCAGCAGTCGCCGGAAAACCGACCGTCGCCTGGAAGAGGAGACCTTGCTCTCGTGACCGGCGGCGCCAGCTCACCGGTGGTCGGCAAGATGCTGGCACACTACCGGGTGCTCGAGCATATCGGTGGCGGCGCCATGGGCGAGATCTACCTCGCCCAGGACACCAGGCTCGAACGGAAAGTTGCCCTCAAGGTGCTGCCGTCCGCATCTGTCAGCAACAAGGAAAAGCTGCAGCGTTTCCGCACCGAGGCCAGGGCCGCGGCCGCCATGAACCATCCCAACATCGTCACCATTCACGGTGTCGAGGAGACCGACGGCATCCACTTCCTGGCCATGGAGCTGGTCGAGGGGCGCACCCTGCGCGAGGTGATTCCGCGCGGCGGGCTGCCGTTCGAAGAATTTCTGCGGCTCGCGGCCCAGCTCACCGAGGCGGTGGCCACCGCCCACGCCGCCGGTATCACCCACCGCGACCTCAAACCCGACAACGTCATGATCACCCAGACCGGACGGGTCAAGGTCCTCGATTTCGGGCTCGCCAAGCTGATGGATGAGGCGCGACCGACGGACTTCGATGGAGCGACCCTCGCCGACGCGCCGCTGCCGGCCGACGATCGCTTGACCAGCGACGGCATGCTGATCGGGACCATCCCCTACATGTCGCCGGAGCATGTGAAGGGGCATCACATCGACCGCAGGTCCGACCTGTTCTCGCTCGGCATCATCCTCTACGAGATGCTCACCGGCGAGCGGCCGTTCAAGGGCGCCAACCCGGCCGCGGTGATGGCGTCCATCCTCCGCAACCAACCCAGGGCGATCTCGACTGCGCGCCATGACGTTCCTCAACACCTCGAGCTCGCCATCGCCCTGTGTCTCGAAAAAGACCCCGCCGAACGTCTGCAGTCCGCCGAAAGCCTGTATGAACAGCTGCGGATTCTCAAACGGCAGCACTCGTCGGGTGGATCGGCCGCCGACGCTGCCCTTCTCTCCCAGTCGGGTTTCGAGTCCGCGAGCATCGCCACCAGGACGCGGCGCGCCGTCGCCCGCCACCGGTTGCCGCTGCTGCTGCTGACTGCGGTCTTCATGGTCAACCTCGTCGAAACCACGATCGAGACCGCTGTGCGCCAACACTGGGGTGCAGGACGCGAACTCGGGTTTCAACTCGCCCGAGCCGCCCATTGGTTCGAGGGCGGCACCACGTTCGCGGGCTGGGACGGCGCGTCGGCACTGGTGGTTTACGGCTATTCGATCGCCTATTTCTTCGTGCTCCTCGGACTGGTGGTCGTCACCGGATGGTCGCTGGCGCGTCGATCAGACCCACGGCCCTTCCGCATCTTCGCCCTCGCGGTCGCCGTCGACTACGCGATCAGCCTGCCGTTCTTCCTCTTCTTCCCGGTCCCCGAGCGATGGGCATGGCCGGACTCGGGCGCCATCTTGTTGTCGGACCTGTGGGCGCCGCAACTGATCGAGATCTTCCGCCCCTTCTCGGGACTCGACAACTGCTTCCCCAGCTTCCACGTTTCGCTGACCACCGTCGTGGTGGGTCTCGCGTTCGTCGAGCACCTGCGTTATCGCTGGGCGGCACTGTGGCTGGGCCTCCTGGTGATCCTCTCGACCGCCGTGCTCGGCATCCACTGGCTGACCGATATCGCCGCCGGGCTCGCCACCGGCATCCTCGCCGTGGCCATCGCGCTCCTGCTCGAGCGCAGGATCCGGTGGGCGAGCTCCTCAGGCGGTCATCGACGCGGCCAGCTCGCCCAGCGCCGCTGCCAGCAGAGCCACCTGATCCCCGGAGTTGAAGACCGAGAGGGAGATGCGGATGCCGTTGAGGCCGTGGCTCGTCATCGGCCGGCAGTCGATGAAGTAGCGGTCGGCCAGCAGCGCTGCCACCTCAGGGGCGTCTCGCCCCACCACCTCAACCGTGGTGATGCCGGCCGACAGCAGGTCGCTCGCCGGAGTCTTGACGGCGAAGGTGGGGTCGCCCGCGAGAGCGGTGCGGAGTGATTGCTTCAGCTCGAGGATCCGCGCAGTCCGGCGTTCCGGCCCGATCAGATTCTGGAAGTCGACGGCAACACCGAGCCCCAACACCTCGGGCAGGTTGCGGGTGTTGTAGTTCTCGAATCTGCGAATCGACTCGTCATCCCACCCGTAGGCGACAATCAGGGGCTTGAGAAGACTCTGAACCTCTCGTCGCGCGTAGAAGACGCCCACGCCCTTGGGCGACAGGAGCCACTTGTGGGCCGAGGCGGCGTAGTAGTCGCACCCGAGGTCGTGGAGGTCGACATCGATCTGACCCGGGGCCTGGGCGCCGTCGACCGCCACCAGGATGCCGAGCTGCCGCGCCATCTCCGACACCGCCTTGACCGGCAGGATCATCCCGTTGGTGTTGATGATGTGGCACATCGAGATCACCCGGGTCCTCGGCGTGATGGCACGGCGGTAGACCTCGACGATCTCCTCCGGGTCCGACGGCAGGATCGGCAGCGTCGGCCGCACCAGGCGCACCCCCTTCGGTTCCTGCCAGTAGCGCCAGGGAATGGTGCCGGAGTTGTGCTCGTGGTCGGCGAGGATGACCTCGTCGCCGGGCTCGAGGGCGAGAGACGAGGCGACCAGGTTCATGCCCTCGGTGGTGTTGTGGATGAGGGCGATCTCCTCGGCATCGGCGCCGAGGAGCGCGGCGCACTTCGACCTGACCGCCTCCTTTTCCTCGGACCACCCACCCCACATGTAGCGCGAGGGAAAGGCGTCGAGCCGGCGGCGGAAGGCCTCGGTGGCGTCGGCCACCATGTCAGGCGACGGCCCCAACGAGGCGTTGTTGAGGTAGACCAGCCCCGGCTCGAGCCGGAACCCGCGCTGCACCAGACGCCAGTAGTTCTCCGCAGAGTTCGGCGTCGGACACCGCAAGTTCTTCCGCGTGTGCCATGAGTCTTCCACTATCGAGGTGCGCAGGCAGAGCACTCCCGGCAAAGCCCGCCATCCATCTCGTCACAAACGCTCGCCGGCTCTGTGGCGTCATGCAAGCCCCCTTTGTGCCATGCTACCCGTTCATGCCATCATGCATCATGAGCAAAGCCACGAACTCCGAACCCTCGTGGCGCCCCTGGCACGACGACGAACCGATCCGGCTCGGGATCTCGTCCTGTCTGCTCGGCGCCAAGGTCCGCTTCGACGGCGGCCACAAACGCGACCGCTACCTCACCGACGTTCTCGGCGAGTGGTTCGACTGGGTGCCGGTGTGCCCCGAGCTCGACATCGGTCTCGGGGTGCCGAGGCCGACCATCCGGCTGGTGCAGGGCGAGGACGGGCCGCGGCTTGGTCGAACCCAAATCGGGCGACGACCTCACCGAAAAGATGGAAATCTATTCGCACGAGAAGGTCGACGCCCTGATGGCGAAGGACCTCGACGGCTACATCCTGAAACGCGCCTCTCCATCGTGCGGCATGGAGCGGGTCAAGGTCTTCGGCAAGGGCGGCATGCCGTCCAAGGACGGGGTCGGGATCTTCGCCCGCGTGCTGCTGGAGAAGTGGCCGAATCTCCCGGTCGAGGAGGAGGGACGGCTCAACGACCCCCTCCTCCGCGAGCGTTTCATCGAGCACGTCTTCTGCCGCCACCGCTGGCGGACCCTGATCCGCCGCGGTCTCTCGCGGCGCCGCCTGGTGGAGTTCCACACCGCCCACAAGCTCGTACTGCGGGCCCACAACGAGGCCGGCTACCGACGTCTCGGGCGAATCGTGGCTTCCGCCGGGAAGATCCCTGACGACGAGCTCTTCGCCTCGTACGAGGACGAGTTCCACAACGTGCTGCAGACCCAGGCCACCCGCAAGCGCCACGCCAACGTTCTGTACCACGCTCTCGGCTATCTCAAGCTGGTCCTCGACCCCTTCGAGAAACAGGAGGTGGTCGCCCTCATCGAGGACTATCGAAACGAGCTGGTGCCGCTGGTGGTGCCCATCACCCTCCTGCGCCACCACGTCGCCAAACACGACATCGCCTACCTGAAGGGACAGCTCTACCTCGAGCCCCACCCACGGGAGCTGATGCTGCGCAACCGGGTGTAGGATGCAACGTTGGAACGTTGGAACGTTGAACGTTTGCAGGCTAGAAGTGGCCCTCGAGGGAACCGGCGTATCCGGTGAGCTCGACGTAGCCCTCGCCGGTGGCGGACCCGGTCGCTGCAACCGGTCCCTCCCAATAGATGACCCCGGTGGTCCGCGAACCGTCGACCTCGGCGTTCAACACCAGGGGCCGCAACTCGAGGTCGATGGCATGGCGCGGGAGGCGAAGCCTCCAACCCGATGGGTACGTGCCACCGGAGTCCTCGCTGCTCCAGAAGCCCGTGGGCTCGATCACGACGTCGTCCGCGCGGAGGTTGATGATCTCCCCGCCGGCCGTCACCAGACTTCCTGACGAGAACGGGTCAGCGGTGCCGTCGCCTCGCCGCAACCGGTAGACCATCAGGTCGCGGCCGTCATCGAGACGCAGGCTGAACCAGTCCCAGCCGACCACCCCTTCACCGAGCTGGGACGTCCCCCACTCGTGGTCGAACCACGCCGAGCCGGAGACTGCGAGCCGCGAACCTCCGACCTCGAGCTCGCCCGTCACCGCTAGCCGCGTCCAGCTCACATACACCGAAGCGTTGCCCACTTCGGCACCCTTTTGGGAATAGCCGCCCGCGCCGTGGAGCACCAGCTCACGCTGCGGTCGCAGTTCGAGGCCGAGACCGATACCGGTGACGGTGTCGCGGGCCCGCAAGGAAATCACACCGTCTTCGCCCCTCACCAGCTGCCAGTCATCCAGCCACACCTCGAGGTCGGCGGCCGAGAACCCGGCGAGCGCACCGTCGGCCCGGCGCAGACGCTCCGTGTGGTGGAAGCGCTGGTTCGAGATGTCCGCGACGGCGAGGTGAGCGGCCACGATTTGCCGCGCGCGCAAAGCCGACGATCCAGGTTCGGCTTCTCCCGCGGCCAGCCCCCGGCGAAAAAACGTCAGTTGAAAGCCGTAGCGAGTGCCGTCATCTGCGTCGAGGAGCCCGGTCACGTACCACCACTCGGTCAGATGGCCGGGATGGGCACCGTGATCTCGGGGGAAGACCAGCGCGGGCGGGCCGGTGACCCCGGTCCACTCGGCGGCCCACAGACCCGAGATAACTGCGCACGCCACCATCCCCACCAGGTAGTTTCTCAACCGCACTCAGCCCTCCTCACGCAGGACCTCCGCCGGCTGCAGACGCGAGGCCGCGACGGCCGGCGCGAGGCCAGCGAGCAGGCAGGCACCAACGACCCACCCCATCAACGGCAGCAGGGTCGACCACGGCAGCACCAGCTCCAGCGACCAGCCGAAGCTCTGGAGGTTGACGACCTTGACCAGGATCACCCCGACTGCGAGACCGGCGAGGGTGCCCTCCGCCGCCGCCGCCACGCCAAGAAGACCCGCCTCCGCCACCACCATGCGCAGGACCTGGGAACGCGAACCGCCCAGGGCACGAACAGTGGCGAGCTCGCGGCGCCTCTCGCCGACCAGTGTGAACAGCACGGTGGCGATCGCCACCACCGACACCACCGCCGCCACCAGGTACATGGCGGTGGTGATGGCGAAGGTCCGCTCGAAGGCCCGCAGCACCGCCGACCGCAGCTCGCGGTTGACCAGCGCCTCGACCAGGAACCGGCCGCGCACCGCTTCCAGCATCGTCTGTCGCGCCGCTTCAGGATCGGCGTCCGGCGGCAGGAACAGCGCCATGTCCTCCGGTCCGCGGTCGGGGAAGTGCTCGAGAAAATCGGCGCGGTCGACCACCACCAGCCCGTGCGACCGCGAGTAGTCGGTGAAGATTCCGACCACCTCCCGCTCCAGAACTCCGCCCGGGAGATCGAAACGGACCCGGTCGCCCTCGCGAATTCCGAAGCGGTTGGCAAAGGGCTCGTTCACCACAGCGGCCCGGCGGCGGTAGGCCTCGGCAAACACCGCCGCCGAATCGCGACCCGGGAAGGGAACGCTGCCGAAGTGCTGGACCACGTCGAAGGCCGCGCCGGCAAAGGCCACCGGGCGGCCCTCGTACTTCCACGGTGACCGAGTAAAAGGGATCGACTGCCTCCGCACCGAAAAGGCCCTCGGCGATGACCACCACCTCGGGGTCGAGCCGGCCCACCCACACTCCGGTGGACGCGGCCAGCGGCCGCACCCAGACGTCGGCCCGCATCCCCGCCTCGGTCCAGTGCTCGACCGTGGTGCGGAACGAGGTGACCATGGTGGCGATGGCCACCGCCAGCGCCACCGCGACCGCCACCGCGCCCGCGGCCCAGGCGGCGCGCCGCCGCGATGCCGAGAGCGCCGCCGCCGCGAGACGGAGGGCCACCGACGGCAGGCGAAAATGCGGACCGTGACCGACCCGCGAGAGCAGGTCGAGCAGCAGACCCGAACCCGCCAGGAGAGCGACCATCACCAACAGCGCGGCGAGCAAGGCCGCCAGCGGCAGATCGCCCCACGCGGGCATCCGGCTCAGCAGCACCACGGCCGCGGCGATTGCCAGCAGCAGCCCGACCGTCCGCACCCGGGCCGCACGGCTCAAGCGCCGGGGCACCGCGGCGCGCAGACCCTGCAGCGGCGGTGTCGAGGCCACCTCGAGCCAGCGGCAGAACCGACGCCGCCAGGGCGGTGGCCACCGCCAGCGCCACGCCTCCGAGGGCGAGCCAGGGTTCGAAACGGATCTCGGACGCAGGAATGCCCCGCACCACCGAGGCCACGGTGAACCGCACGCTTGCCAACGCGAACCGCGCGCCCGACGAAACCGACGAACACACCGATCACGCCTCCGACCAGGCCGATGGCCGTCGCCTCGCCGAGCACCACCGCCGCGACCCGGGCCCGCGACGCCCCCATCGATCGCAGCAGCGACACCACGAAACGGCGCTGCACCACCGACGTCGCCAGGGTGGTCGCCACCAGCACCCCGCCCACCAGCACCGAGATCGCCGACAGCGCGACGAGGTTGAAGCGCAGCGAGGCCAACATCTGCTCGGCAAAACGACGCCTTTCAGACGGCTCCGCGACGCTCACATCCGGTGGCAGCAACTCGATCGCACGAGCCCGCAGCCGCCCCAGATCGACATCGACCCGCGGCACCAGTTCGATGCGGTCGAGCCGGCCGACGCGGTCGAGCAGCTCCTGCGCCGCCGCGACGTCCACCAACACCACCCGCTCCCACACCGCCGACAACTCGCCCGCGTCGAAGATCGCGGCCACCTCGAGCGTGCCCGGACGTCCGTTGGCGGACACCGTGAGGTTGTCTCCGACTTCCACCCCGAGCTGTTCCGCCAGCGGCTTCGAGATGACCGCCCCGAAGCCCAAGAGCAGGGTTTCGAGGGTCGAAGGAGCGATACCGGCGGCCAGCACCGGCCGCACCTCCGCATCGAGCAGGAGATCGACCCCCAACAGACGCACGCCGTCGCCGAGCTCGACCAGCAGCACGCTCTCTTCCACCACCGGCACCACCACGGCGTCGTCGGTGATCGGGCGGAGGTCCGCCAACAGGCTCTCCGGCAACCCACCCGGTCGCGTCGACCTCCAACCGGGCCGCGCCGGCCACCTCCTCGACGCCCTCGGCAAAGGACGCGATGGCGGCACGGCTGGCGGCCACCGTCGACACCACCGCCGCCACCCCGGCCGCCACCCCGAGGACGGTCACGAGGAATCGCCACGGCCGGTGCATCAGGGGACGCAGGAACAGCGCGCGAAAGATCATCGCGGACGGCCCGGCAGCCGGCACGACGGCGACGCTCATCCCACCATCCGGCCGTCGGCAAGCTCGACCACTCGATCGGCCAGCGATGCCACCGCGCCGTCGTGGGTGGCCAGCAGCAGCGCCGCGCCCTCCTCGCTCCGGAGCTCGGCCAGCAGCTCGATCACCGCCGCCCCGGTCTTCGAGTCCAGGTTGCCGGTGGGCTCGTCGGCAACCACCACCTTCGGGCGGTGGACCAGGGCCCGCGCCACCGCGGTGCGCTGCTGCTCACCGCCCGACAGCTCGGAAGGGATAGTGGCGGCGGCGGTGCTCGAGACCCGACCCGCCGCAGCAGAGTCGTCCACCCGGGCCGCGTCGCGCCGACGGTCGAGCGCCAGCGGCAGGGCGATGTTCTCCTCCACGGTCAGGTGCGGCACCAGGTGGAAGGCCTGAAAAACCATGCCGATGCTGCGCCGGCGCAGCGCCACCAGCTCACCTTCCGAGGCCGAGCCGATGTCCACCCCGCAGACCACCACCCGTCCGGCATCGGGCCGGTCCACCGCCGCGACCAGGTTGAGGGCGGTCGACTTGCCGCACCCCGAGGGCCCCACCAGCGCCACCATCTCGCCGGGCTCGAGATCGCAGCGACAGACGCGACCAGACGCCCTCACCTCTCGTCGCCGCGGCGGTACGTGCGGCCCACACTGTCAAGTTTGACGACTGTATCCATCACCTGCTCGGAACCAACGGCGCGGCCGAAGCCTTCCAACACCGAGGCCGCGAGCCCGCTCCCAGAGACCACCGCGCCAGGCCGGTCCGCCGGACGGACATGGAATTCGGGCGACCCCATGCCGGCACTTAACTTCGTCCGCGCACCCTCGGCGGGGCGGACTCAGGACGAACTGGAGTACCCATGGAACGCAAAGCAGTGTATGTCATCCTCGGCGGCACCGGCGGCATCGGCTCCGCCACCTGCCGCCAACTCGAAATCTGCAGGCGCCGAGTTGGCGCTGGCTGCCCGCGGTCGCGAACGGCTCGAGGCCCTGTCGGCCGAGCTCGGCGGCGCCCACCTTGGCGTACTCGACGCCACCGACACCGCCGCGGTCGAGTCTTTCGTGGCCGAGACGGCAGACCACTACGGCGCGGTCGACGGGATCGTCAACTGCGTCGGTTCCATCCTCCTCAAGGCGGCCCACCAGACCTCAGATGACGAGTGGCGCTCGACCATCGCAACCAACCTCGATTCGGCCTTCGCCACCGTCCGGGCCGGCGCCAAGGCGATGCGCAAGAACGGCGGATCAATCGTGCTCATGTCGACCGCAGCGGCGCGGGTGGGGCTGCCCAGCCACGAGGCGATCGCGGCCGCCAAGGCCGGCGTCATCGGTCTCGGCCTCTCCGCTGCCGCCACCTACGCGCCAAAGAACATCCGTGTCAACGTTGTCGCTCCGGGTCTGGTCGACACGCCGCTGGCCGCCGGCATCACCGCCAACCCGATGTCGCTCAAGGCCTCGGAGACCATGCACCCGCTGGGCCGGATCGGCCGGCCCGACGAGGTCGCGACCGTTATTTCGTGGTTGCTGTCCGACTCCTCGGGATGGGTCACCGGCCAGGTCATCGGAGTCGACGGCGGTCTCTCGACGATCCGCACGCGACCCTCCGCCTGATTCACCCGGAAACGAGGCACCGGGAGCCCGGTCTCTCACAGGCTACCGACAAACAGACGAGCGGGTCCGCAGACCCGCTCGTGGAACCCGGAATTTCGGATTTCAGCGCCGGGGGATGAGTTCGAAGAGCTTGAAGGCTGGGATGACCTTTTGCACGTCGTCGGCCCGGGCGATGAACTTGAGGCGCCGCATCTGGGTCTCGTCGAGGAGGGCGACAAAGTCCTCGTGATAGACGAGGTGGACATCGAAAAGGGCCTCTCCCAGAGCGTGGCGCTCGATCACCAGCTCCCCGAGGGTCACGGGGTCAGGATCGCCGGCCTCGAAGAGGGCGTCGATCTCGGCTTGGACGTTGGCGATTTCGTCCTTGAGCGGTTGTTCCGCCTCCCGGTGGATCTGGTAGATCACATCCCACGCGGCGATCTGTTCGTCAGTCAACTGCAGGAAGGCGGCAACCCCATTGTGGGCGGCCTCGACAATCGGCGGCGAGTCCATCTCCTGGGCGACCACGGGTACCACCACGCACAGAGCGATCACGGCGATCAGGATCTTCTTCATCTGGTGCAACTCCTTTCGGGTTTTCTCGTCTCGAAGGGCCAAAGCGCTTTCGATCCCACGCCGTTCAGACGCAGACACCGGCGATGGGTTGACAGCTTTGCCAGTCGACCGACCCCGAGAGGCCGCCGCCCAGCTCTTGCCGACGACCTCGATCCCGTGGTTTGACGAGGCTGCGATGACGGGGTGTCTTGCCACTCTCGACCGGCTGATCGGGGACACGCCGACGTTCAATCTCTTCTTCAGGCTCGATGGCGGCGTGACAGACCTGATCGATCGCTTGATCTGAAGCCCTGACGGCCCTCCCTTCAACTCGATCTTGACAGATTCCTCAGCGCGTCTTATCTTGTTCTAGATAGATCGTTCTAGTTAATATTCGTTTTTCGCACGGAGAACACCGGTTGCCTCGTAGAACAAACACTCGAGAACGGCTCATCGAGACCGCTGCCGATCTCTTTTGTCGGCAGGGATACGCCCACACCGGGGTCAACGAGATCATGCAGCGGGCCAAGACCACCAGCGGCAGCTTCTACCACTTCTTCCCAACCAAGGAGGATCTCGTGCTGGCCGTTGTCGATCACATCGGCGAGTCGCTCGACACCGAGGTCTTCGGCGCCGACCTCGCTGCCGCCACGGATCCCGTCGAACGGGTGTTTGCCGTCATCGACTCCGTTCGCCGGCATCTCGTCGACAACGACTTCGCTCTCGGTTCCCCTCTCGGCACGCTCGCAGCCGAGCTGTCGGCCAGCCACCCGCAGGTGCGCGAGCGATTGGCCGGGTTGTTCGCCGGGTGGACCGACCGCATGCAGTTCCTCATCGAGGAGGCGGGCAACCGATTGCCATCCGATCTCGACCGCCGCGCGCTTTCAGAGTTCATACTCAGCGCGGTCGAGGGCGCAGCCCTCCAGGCCCGGGCGCGTCGCAGCCTGGCCCCATTTGACGCCACGGTGGCCGAGTTGCGCCGCCATTTCGAACTGCTCGCAGCCACGCGGCAGCCAACCGTGGCGCCCGAGGCCCGGCCCCGGCCTGCGCCGGCGGCCCGCCGCAGCACCGCCGACTGGAGAGCGTGGTGACGAGCGAATCAGAGATCCGGAACCTCGTAGCGGCAGTGGTGGATGAGGTCATGGCCACGGCACCGTCCGCCAGGAAAAGCGACACTGAGACCATCGCGTTCGGCGCCGACCACGGCGGCTTTCACCTCAAACAAGAACTCATTGAACACCTCCGCGGACGGGGGCTCGAGATCCACGACTGCGGCTGCACCTCGACCGATGCCGTGGACTACCCCGACTTCGCCCATGCGGTGGCCAACCTGGTGGGCACCGGCACCTGCCGTTGGGGGATCATTGTCGACGGCGCGGGGATCGGGTCGTCGATGGTGGCCAACAAGGTTCCCGGAGTTCGCGCAGCGCTCTGCTACGACCTGTCGTCGGCCCGCAACAGCCGCGAACACAACCACGCCAACGTGCTCACCCTCGGCGCCGGCCTCATCGGCCCGAGCCTGGCGCGGCAGATCGTCGACGAGTGGTTGGCGACCCCCTGGGGCGGCGACCGCCACGCGCGCCGGGTCGCCAAGATCTCCGGGGTTGAACGACGTTATCTGCTGCAACCGAAGGAAGGATCATGATCGATCGCAACGAACTCATCGAGGCGGTGACCCGCCAGGTGCTGGCGACCCTCGCCGGGCAGCACACCGAGCAGGGGCTGGAGAACGCCGACCAGGTGGTGGCCAATGGCGCCGCCCGCATCGGCTACTGCGGCGCCGGCTCAGCGGTCCCGCAGAACCTCGCCCGCTATATCGACCACACCATGCTCAAACCCGACACGACGCCCGCCGACATCGACAAACTGTGCGACGAGGCGGCGGAGTACGGCTTCTATTCGGTGTGCCTGAACCCGTGTTGGGCGGCGAGGGCGGCGCGCCGTCTGCGGGGAACCGGCGTTGCGGTGGCGTCGGTGGTGGGCTTCCCCCTCGGCGCCAACACTCCCGAGATCAAGGCCATGGAAACCCGGCGCGCGCTGCGCGACGGCGCCCGCGAGATCGACATGGTCATCAACATCGGCGCCCTCAAGGGCGGCGACCACGACCTCGTCAGACGCGACATCGCAGGGGTGTCGGATGCCTGCCGCGAGGTGGGCGCGCTCAACAAGGTCATTATCGAGACCGCCTATCTATCAGACGAGGAAAAGGTGATCGCCTGCCGTCTGGCGCAGGCCGGGCGGGCGCACTTCGTCAAGACGTCGACCGGTTTTGGACCGGGCGGCGCGACGGTGTTCGACGTCGCGCTGATGCGCGAGGTGGTGGGCGACAAGATGGGTGTCAAGGCGGCGGGCGGGATCCACACCGCTGCCGAAGTCCGCGAGATGATCACCGCCGGCGCGACCCGGATCGGGGCGTCAGCCGGCGTGCGCATCGTCTCCGGAGAAGAAGGAGAGTCCAGTGCAGCATATTGACCTTCGTTCGTACGTCTTTCTCGATTCGTTGCAGCCGCAGTACGCGGCCTTCCTCGGCACCACCGCCCAGGGCTTTCTACCGCTGGCGGGTGATGCGTCGCTCTACGTCGAGATCTCGCCAGGCATCGAGATCAACCGCCTCACCGACGTCGCCCTCAAGGCCACCCACGTGCGGCCGGGGATGCAGATCGTCGAACGTTATTACGGACTGCTCGAGGTCCACTCCGAGGCGCAGGCCGACACCCGCGCCGCCGGCGCTGCGATCCTCGAAGAGATCGGGCTCAAAGAGACCGACCGGCGCAAGCCCAAGATCCTGTCGAGCCAGGTCATCCGCCACCTCGACGACCACCAGGTGCAGCTCATCAACCGCATGCGCCACGGCAACATGATCATCCCCGGACAGACCATGTACGTCCTCGAGGTGGAGCCCGCTGCCTACGCCGCGCTCGCCGCCAACGAGGCGGAGAAGGCGGCCGACATCAACATCCTCGAGGTCCGCGCCTTCGGCTCCATGGGCCGGGTCTATCTCGGTGGCGAAGAGAAGGATATCGACGTCGGGTGGCAGGCGGCGGTCGCCGCCATCGAGGCCGTGGACGGACGAACGGATGAATGAGCGAATTCGGATTTCGGAATTCGGAATTCGGAATTGACTTTCCGGATTGCGAAAGGAGTTTCAGAATGGCTGAAGCGTTGGGAATGATCGAGTGTCGTGGGTTCACGGCGGTGGTGGAGGCGGCCGATGCGATGGTCAAGGCCGCCAAGGTTGAGCTTGTGACCTATGAGAAGACCGGGGGCGGCTATGTCACCGTCATCGTCCGCGGTGACGTCGCCGCAGTGAAGGCCGCGGTCGAGGCCGGGATCCGCGGCGCCCAGGCCGTCGGTGAGGTGGTGTCGACCCACGTCATCGCCCGTCCCCACACCAACATCGACCTCGTCCTGCCTCTCGGCCGCGCCGAGGAAGCTGCCGGCGAAGTCGGGGGCAAGGGCAAGCGCTGATGCTTCTCGGAATGGTTGCCGGGACCCTGGTGGCCAGCCGCAAGGACGAAGGGCTGACCGGACAGAAGTTCCTGGTGGTGCGCGAGCTCGGCGTGGACGGCAAGGAGACCGGCGGCCACGTGGTGGCGGCGGACAGCGTCGGTGCGGGTGTCGGCGATGTCGTGCTGTGGGCCTCGGGCTCATCGGCGCGGCAGACCGAGTACACCCGCGACCGGCCGTGCGACGCCGTCATCATGGCCATCGTCGACAGCTGGGAGGTCGGCGGTCGCGAGGTCTACCGCAAGACGCCGGCCGGCAGCGAGTGGGCGAGCTGACGATCGGCGCCGCAAAAGCCACGGAGGAGTGAGTGCAGCACACCGCCATTGACCCTACTGAGATCCAGGCCGTTATCGACCGGGTGAGGCTGCGGCTGCGCGGCACGGCGGACGCCCCGCCATCACGGCCCGCCACAACCGCCGGCACCGCGGGCGACGGGATCCATCTCACGGTGGACGCCGCGGTGGCCGCGGCCCGGGGGGCGTTCGAGGCCTACCGTGTCATGGGGCTCGGCGCGCGCCACCGCATCATCGACGCGGTGCGCGAGTCGATGCGCTCTCGGGCCCGCGAGCTGGCCGAGATGGCACACCAGGAAACAGGTCTCGGAAGAGCCGAGGACAAGGTGCTCAAAAACCTCCTCGTCACCGAAAAGACCCCGGGGCCCGAGGATCTCGAGCCGACAACCTGGACCGGTGACCAGGGGCTGACCATCACCGAGTTCGCGCCCTTCGGGGTGATCGGCGCCATCACCCCGACCACCAACCCCACCGCCACCATCATCAACAACACCATCGCCGCGGTGTCGGCCGGCAACGCCGTGGTGTTCAACGCCCACCCCAACGCCAAGAGGGTGTCGGTGCAGACCATTCGCTGGCTCAACCAGGCGATCGTCTCGGCCGGCGGGCCGCCGAATCTGGTGACCGCGGTCCCCGAGCCCACCATCGAGAGCGCGCAACAGCTCATGAACCACCCCCTGGTCCGGATCCTCATGATCACCGGTGGGCCGGGGGTGGTCGAAGAGGCTCGGAAGACGCGAAAACGGGCGATCCTCGCCGGACCCGGAAACCCGCCGGTTGTCGTCGACGCCAACGCCGACATCGATCTCGCCGGCCGCGAGATCGTGCGCGGCGGCTCGTTCGACAACAACCTCATCTGTACCGACGAGAAGGTGGTGTTCGTCGTCGCCTCGGTGGCCGATCGTCTGCTCGAAGCGATGATGGCGAATGCTTCCTACGTGCTCGCCGCCCACGAACTCAAAAAGCTCGAACGGGTCATATTCAAGGAGATGGGCGAGCCCGGAAAACGGGGACGCATCAACCCGCGGTGGATCGGCCAGAACGCCGGTACGATCCTGGCGGAGATCGGTCTCCGCAAAGGACCCGAGCTGCGGCTGGCTGTGGCCGATGTCCCTGCCGAGCACCCGCTGGTGTGGACCGAACAGATGATGCCGGTGATGCCGGTGGTGCGGGTGCGCGACGTGGACCAGGCCATCGATCTCGCCATCCGCGCCGAACACGGTTGCGGCCACACGGCCTCGATCTACAGCCGCGATGTCGACGCCATCACCCGCATGGCGCGGGAGATCGACGTCTCCATTTTCGTCGCCAACGCCGCCAACCTCGCCGGTCTCGGCGACGGCGGCGAAGGCTACACCTCGTTTTCCATCGCCAGCCCGACCGGCGAGGGTCTGACCCGGCCGCGTTCTTTCTCCCGCGAACGGCGGATGACCATCGCCGGCGGTCTGCGGATCGTATGAGAGGGATCGAAGGCATGCAGCCGGCCATCGCGCTGCTCGAGTTCGACTCCATCGCGATCGGGGTGCGCGCCGGCGACGCCATGGTCAAACGCGCCCCGGTCGAGATCACCTACGCCGGCACCGTCCACCCCGGCAAGTACCTGGTGCTGGTCGGCGGCGACGTGGCCTGCGTCGAGGAGGCCTACGCCGCAGGCCTCGAGGCGGGACGCGAGGCGCTCGTCGACCGGCTCTTCCTGCCGGCGGTCCACCCCGACGTCGCACGCATCCTGCGCGGCGCCCGGGGCCGGGTCACGGGCGACGCTCTCGGTGTCGTCGAGACCCGGACCGTCGCATCGACCATCGGCGCCGCCGACCGCGGGATCAAGGGCGCCGATGTCGAGCTGGTCGAGATCCGGCTCGCCGACCGCCTCGGCGGCAAGGCCTACTGCGTCTTTTCAGGCGCGGTTGCCGACGTCGAGGCCGCCGTCGACCTCGCGGTGGACTACCTCGACGACCCGGCCGTCCTGGTGGCGCACGTGGTGATCCCGGAGTTCCACGAGGAGATGTTGGAGAACTTCAGAGCGACCACCGAGTTCGCCCCCAGAATCCTCGGCGGCC
>CAVQQV010000012.1:0-24226 GCA_963714885.1 Candidatus Sulfomarinibacteraceae bacterium
CGCCCGAGGCCCGGCCCCGGCCTGCGCCGGCGGCCCGCCGCAGCAGCGCCGACTGGAGAGCGTGGTGACGAGCGAATCAGAGATCCGGAACCTCGTAGCGGCAGTGGTGGATGAGGTCATGGCCACGGCACCGTCCGCCAGGAAAAGCGACACTGAGACCATCGCGTTCGGCGCCGACCACGGCGGCTTTCACCTCAAACAAGAACTCATTGAACACCTCCGCGGACGGGGGCTCGAGATCCACGACTGCGGCTGTACCTCGACCGATGCCGTGGACTACCCCGACTTCGCACATGCGGTGGCCAACCTGGTGGGCACCGGCACCTGCCGTTGGGGGATCATTGTCGACGGCGCGGGGATCGGGTCGTCGATGGTGGCCAACAAGGTTCCCGGAGTTCGCGCAGCACTCTGCTACGACCTGTCGTCGGCCCGCAACAGCCGCGAACACAACCACGCCAACGTGCTCACCCTCGGCGCCGGCCTCATCGGCCCGAGCCTGGCGCGGCAGATCGTCGACGAGTGGTTGGCGACCCCCTGGGGCGGCGACCGCCACGCGCGCCGGGTCGCCAAGATCTCCGGGGTTGAACGACGTTATCTGCTGCAACCGAAGGAAGGATCATGATCGATCGCAACGAACTCATCGAGGCGGTGACCCGCCAGGTGCTGGCCACCCTCGCCGGGCAGCACACCGAGCAGGGGCTGGAGAACGCCGACCAGGTGGTGGCCAATGGCGCCGCCCGCATCGGCTACTGTGGCGCCGGCTCAGCGGTCCCGCAGAACCTCGCCCGCTATATCGACCACACCATGCTCAAACCCGACACGACGCCCGCCGACATCGACAAACTGTGCGACGAGGCGGCGGAGTTCGGCTTCTATTCGGTGTGCCTGAACCCGTGTTGGGCGGCGAGGGCGTCGCGCCGTCTGCGGGGAACCGGCGTTGCGGTGGCGTCGGTGGTGGGCTTCCCCCTCGGCGCCAACACTCCCGAGATCAAGGCCATGGAAACCCGGCGCGCGCTGCGCGACGGCGCCCGCGAGATCGACATGGTCATCAACATCGGCGCCCTCAAGGGCGGCGACCACGACCTCGTCAGACGCGACATCGCAGGGGTGTCGGATGCCTGCCGCGAGGTGGGCGCGCTCAACAAGGTCATTATCGAGACCGCCTATCTATCAGACGAGGAAAAGGTGATCGCCTGCCGTCTGGCGCAGGCCGGGCGGGCGCACTTCGTCAAGACGTCGACCGGTTTTGGACCGGGCGGCGCGACGGTGTTCGATGTCGCGCTGATGCGCGAGGTGGTAGGCGACAAGATGGGTGTCAAGGCGGCGGGCGGGATCCACACCGCTGCCGAAGTCCGCGAGATGATCACCGCCGGCGCGACCCGGATCGGGGCGTCAGCCGGCGTGCGCATCGTCTCCGGAGAAGAAGGAGAGTCCAGTGCAGCATATTGACCTTCGTTCGTACGTCTTTCTCGATTCGTTGCAGCCACAGTACGCGGCCTTCCTCGGCACCACCGCCCAGGGCTTTCTACCGCTAGCGGGTGATGCGTCGCTCTACGTCGAGATCTCGCCAGGCATCGAGATCAACCGCCTCACCGACGTCGCCCTCAAGGCCACCCACGTGCGGCCGGGGATGCAGATCGTCGAACGTTATTACGGACTGCTCGAGGTCCACTCCGAGGCGCAGGCCGACACCCGCGCCGCCGGTGCTGCGATCCTCGAAGAGATCGGGCTCAAAGAGACCGACCGGCGCAAGCCCAAGATCCTGTCGAGCCAGGTCATCCGCCACCTCGACGACCACCAGGTGCAGCTCATCAACCGCATGCGCCACGGCAACATGATCATCCCCGGACAGACCATGTACGTCCTCGAGGTGGAGCCCGCTGCCTACGCCGCGCTCGCCGCCAACGAGGCGGAGAAGGCGGCCGACATCAACATCCTCGAGGTCCGCGCCTTCGGCTCCATGGGCCGGGTCTATCTCGGCGGCGAAGAGAAGGATATCGACGTCGGGTGGCAGGCGGCTGTCGCCGCCATCGAGGCGGTTGAGGGACGGGTGGAAAAGTGATCACGATTTCGGATTTCGGATTTCGGATTTCGGATTTTTCTTGCACATGCACATACGAGAAAGGAGTCAGCAATGGCTGAAGCGTTGGGAATGATCGAGTGTCGTGGGTTCACGGCGGTGGTGGAGGCGGCCGATGCGATGGTCAAGGCCGCCAAGGTTGAGCTTGTGACCTATGAGAAGACCGGAGGCGGCTATGTCACCGTCATCGTCCGCGGTGACGTCGCCGCAGTGAAGGCCGCGGTCGAGGCCGGTATCCGCGGCGCCCAGGCCGTCGGTGAGGTGGTGTCGACCCACGTCATCGCCCGTCCCCACACCAACATCGACCTCGTCCTGCCTCTCGGCCGCGCCGAGGAAGCTGCCGGCGAAGTCGGGGGCAAGGGCAAGCGCTGATGCTTCTCGGAATGGTTGCCGGGACCCTGGTGGCCAGCCGCAAGGACGAAGGGCTGACCGGACAGAAGTTCCTGGTGGTGCGCGAGCTCGGCGTGGACGGCAAGGAGACCGGCGGCCACGTGGTGGCGGCGGACAGCGTCGGTGCGGGTGTCGGCGATATCGTGTTGTGGGCCTCGGGCTCATCGGCGCGGCAGACCGAGTACACCCGCGACCGGCCGTGCGACGCCGTCATCATGGCCATCGTCGACAGCTGGGAGGTCGGCGGTCTCGAGGTCTACCGCAAGACGCTGGCCGGCAGCGAGTGGGCGAGCTGACGATCGGCGCCGCAAAAACCACGGAGGAGTGAGTGCAGCACACCGCCATTGACCAGCAGGAGATCCAGGCCGTTATCGACCGGGTGAGGCTGCGGCTGCGCGGCACGGCGGACGCCCCGCCATCACGGCCCGTCACGATTGCCGACACCGCGGGCGACGGAGTCCACCTCACGGTGGACGCCGCGGTGGCAGCGGCCCGGGGGGCGTTCGAGGCCTACCGTGTCATGGGGCTCGGTGCGCGCCACCGCATCATCAACGCGGTGCGCGAGTCGATGCGCTCTCGGGCCCGCGAGCTAGCCGAGATGGCACACCAGGAAACAGGTCTCGGAAGGGCCGAGGACAAGGTGCTCAAAAACCTCCTCGTCACCGAAAAGACCCCGGGGCCCGAGGATCTCGAACCGACAACCTGGACCGGTGACCAGGGGCTGACCATCACCGAGTTCGCGCCCTTCGGGGTGATCGGCGCCATCACCCCGACCACCAACCCCACCGCCACCATCATCAACAACACCATCGCCGCGGTGTCGGCCGGCAACGCCGTGGTGTTCAACGCCCACCCCAATGCCAAGGGGGTGTCGGTCGAGACCATTCGCTGGCTCAACCAGGCGATCGTCTCGGCCGGCGGGCCGCCGAATCTGGTGACTGCGGTCCCCGAGCCCACCATCGAGAGCGCGCAACAGCTCATGAACCACCCCCTGATCCGGATCCTCATGATCACCGGTGGACCGGGGGTGGTCGAAGAGGCTCGGAAGACGCGAAAACGGGCGATCCTCGCCGGACCCGGAAACCCGCCGGTTGTCGTCGACGCCAACGCCGACATCGATCTTGCCGGCCGCGAGATCGTGCGCGGCGGCTCGTTCGACAACAACCTCATCTGTACCGACGAAAAGGTGGTGTTCGTCGTCGCCTCGGTGGCCGATCGTCTGCTCGAAGCGATGAAGGAGAATGCTTCCTACGTGCTCGCCGCCCACGAGCTCAAAAAGCTCGAACGGGTCATATTCAAAGAGATGGGCGAGCCCGGAAAACGGGGACGCATCAACCCGCGGTGGATCGGCCAGAACGCCGGTACGATCCTGGCGGAGATCGGTCTCCACAAAGGTCCCGAATTGCGGCTGGCTGTGGCCGATGTCCCTGCCGAGCACTCTCTGGTGTGGACCGAACAGATGATGCCGGTGATGCCGGTGGTGCGGGTGCGCGACGTCGACCAGGCCATCAACCTCGCCATCCGCGCCGAACACGGTTGCGGCCACACGGCCTCGATCTACAGCCGCGATGTCGATGCCATCACCCGGATGGCGAGAGAGATCGATGTCTCCATCTTCGTCGCCAACGCCGCCAACCTCGCCGGTCTCGGTGACGGCGGTGAGGGCTACACCTCGTTTTCCATCGCTAGCCCGACCGGCGAGGGCCTGACCCGGCCGCGCTCCTTCTCCCGCGAACGGCGGATGACCATCGCCGGCGGTCTGCGGATCGTATGAGAGGGATTGAAGGCATGCAGCCGGCCATCGCGCTGCTCGAGTTCGACTCCATCGCGATCGGTGTGCGTGCCGGCGATGCCATGGTCAAGCGCGCCCCGGTTGAGATCACCTATGCCGGTACCGTCCACCCCGGAAAATACCTCGTGCTCGTCGGAGGCGATGTGGCCTGCGTCGAGGAGGCCTACTCCGCGGGTCTCGAGGCGGGACGCGAGGCGCTCGTCGACCGGCTCTTCCTGCCGGCGGTCCACCCCGACGTCGCCCGCATCCTTCGCGGTGCCCGGGGCCGGGTCACGGGCGACGCTCTCGGTGTCGTCGAGACCCGAACCGTCGCATCGACCATCGGCGCCGCGGACCGCGGGATCAAGGGCGCCGATGTCCAGCTGGTAGAGATCCGACTTGCCGACCGCCTCGGCGGCAAGGCCTACTGCGTCTTTTCAGGCGCGGTTGCCGATGTGGAGGCCGCTGTCGGCCTCGCGGTGGACTACCTCGACGATCCCACCGTCCTAGTGGCGCACGTGGTGATCCCGGAATTCCACGAGGAGATGTTGGAGAACTTCAGAGCGACCACCGAGTTCGCCCCCAGAATCCTTGGCGGCCAGGGGTGACGATGCAGACCGTCGAACTCTCCTGTGGCATCCACATCGCCACCCACTCACCCGGCAGCCGGGACGGCTGCCCCATCCGGCTTCGCCATTCAGGCTTTACCGGGACCAGCAACGATCATGTGCTTGTGAGGGCGAAGCCCACAGGGCGAAGCCCCATGGGGCACGAGTCCCGCGTGCCGAACGGCTGGGTGGCAGGAGGCGCTTCATAAATGGAATTGGGAAGAGTCACCGGCACCGTAGTGGCAACCACGATCTACCCCGGGCTGGAGGGTATCCGGCTGTTGATCGTCCAACCGCTCGACCGCCGTCTCAACCCGCGCGGCCGACCGGTAGTGGCGGCTGACGGCGTGGCGATGGCCGCGCCCGGCGATCTGGTGTCGATAGTGGCCAGCCGCGAAGCCTCGCTCGCACTCCCGGTGGCACCAGGTCCAGTGGACCACGCCATTGTCGCCATCGTCGACGCCGTCGAGGCAATTTCCGGAGCCGCACCATGAAGATCGGACGCGTCGCAGCGACGGTGGTCGCCACCATCAAGCACCCGGCCCTCGATGGCCGGCGGCTTCTGGTGGTGGATCTCCTCGATCTCGAGGGCCACGCCACCGGCAAGGACCTGATTGCTGTGGATTCCGTCGGCGCCGGCGCCGGCGAGACGGTGCTGGTGCTCGACGAGGGCAATGGCGCCCGCCAGGTCCTCAAGGCGCCGCAGGCCCCGATTCGTGCGGTGATCGTCGGCATCATCGACGAACTGGTCGTCGATCAACACTCAGTACTTTAGCGGCCCTTCGATTCGCAGGATGGCGGCCTCGGCGGGCCAGCTGACCCGCGGGATCAGTGCCAGCTCGCGCAATACCGGCAGGGCCTCGCGCGCAGGCGGTCCGATGGCACCCAGCGCCGACACCAGGCTGCGCTGGACGTGCACCTCTTCACCCTCCACCTGACAAGCGCGAATGAGGGCGGGGATCGCGACAATCGCCGTCGGGCCCTTGGTGGCGATGGCGTCGGCGGCCGCGATCCGGACATTCTCGTCGGGGTTCGAAAGCGCAGCAATGAGGTCCTGCATCACCGGCTCGCCCGCGGAGCCGAGATCGCGCAGGGCCACCGCCGCCAGACCTCGCACCTCGGGGTTTGGATCCGAAAGCAGGTCGCCGAAAACCTGGACCGGCAGGGCCTGAAGTTGTCCGCGCTCGATCAGAACCTGTAGGACCGCACGCCGGACGTCGGCATCCTCCGCCCCCAGGGCTGCTTGGAGAGCCGGCAGCCGTTCGACGAGTTTCGGCGAGGGATATTCGGCCATGGCCAGAATGGTCTCGGCGGCCTCGTCGAGGCCGCCCTCCCCCGGCCAGGCCCCCCGCCCGGTCCGCGCCAGCACCACGTTGTCGATCCCGAGGCCGAAGCCTGAAGACCTCGAATCGCGGCCAGTACAGACAAAGGAGAGCACGTGGTCGCCGGCTTCGAGATCGAACCAACCGATGAAGTGGTCGGCGCCGACGTAGGTCTCATGGTGGTAGGCGTGGATCTCGTTACCGAGCACGGTTGCACCCGGTTCGTGCTCGATCTCCGCCGCGACCGTGGGTTCGCCGTCGAGCAGGGTCCGGTAGTCGCCGTAGTCGAAGCTGTGGGCGGCCTGAACGGAAAGCTCGTAACGGCCCGAGGCATCGACGGTGAAGGGCACGCCCATTTGCGCCCCTGGCCCTTCGGCTGCGAAGAGCACCACGTCCTTGCCCCAGAAGAGCTCGGGGAGAACCGTGACCGTGCCGCCCTCGACGGTGATGCCGGCCACCACGTCCTCGGTCTCGAGTTGGGTGGCATTGCCGTGGGGGAGCCGCGCCGGCCCATACGGAACCTGTGGACGGTTGAGGGCCACGCCCTTCTGGTACCAGAAGGCCACTGAAGAGAAAAGGTCAGCCCGTTCACCGGAGGCCGACCGCACCGACCCGTCGGGGTTGAAGGTCCACCCGTTGTGCTCGAAGACGAATCGCAGCTGTGAGCGGAAGGGGATCGGGTCGAGAAGGTGCCAGCGGTAGGCCGACATGCGCGCGCCGAGACCGGTGCCCTCGGCCACAGTCACCCCGGCGTAGGGCCCGGTGTCGACCCGCAGGCTCCAGGCGTCGTTGAAGTAGTCTTCGGTGCCGGTGCCGATGATCGAGGGCTCGGCGGCGCCGTCGACGTAGATCCACTCGTCGCCTTCGCCGAACCACCCCGGTTCGGCCTGCACCACCGAAAAGACGGTGCCCACGTAGTGGCCCTCGCCGTCGATCTCCAGCACCGGGTAGAAGCGGCCGGCGACCACCGGCAGTTCCTGGTGGTAGCGGGCGTGGAAGTAGCGGGTGTCCGCCGGAAGCTCGGAGACCTTGCGATAATCGACGTGGTAGTAGAGGTTGGAGACCCGCCGTGATCCCTCGTTGGTGACGGTGATGCGGCAGGACTTCGCAAACGGCATCGGCCAGTATGAATTGCGGGAGCGGCCCGAGGAGCTGTCGCGGATCGCCAGCGATTCGAGCGGGCTTTCGAGCCCGAGACCGACCCCGAAGAAATCCCCCACCGGAGCATCGACGCTGGGCACCGGCGAGCCGTCGTAGTAGATGCGCAGGCGCAGGAGACGGGGCCAGCCGTAGTCGGCCGCGGCCACCGTCAGCCAGATGTGGGTCACCACCCCCGGGCCCTCGAGGTCGGCCAGCACCACCGTCTCGCCCGGAATCGGACGCAGGCTGTCGTCGTTGGAGAGCGGGTCGGCATTGGTGCTCGAGACCCGGTGTGCGGAGTAATCCTGGGCACGCGCCAGATCCGGCACCCCGGAATCAGAAGCCAGCTGTGCGGTGGCTCCCGGAACCCACAGTCCCAGACCCAAGACCAGAATCACGATCAGTCTCGCGTTGTGCATAGGGGCCCCCCGACGGCTCCCCACACTATCGCACGACCGGCGGTTTCATTACCGTTGTCGTGGTACGGTGACCTTGGGGCGGGGAGGTTTACAGTGAGTTTCTCGATGCGCCGTGTTGCCGCCGTAGCGGTTGTCGTATTCGGCACCTCAGGATCGGTTTCCGGCCAGGGCATCGCGGATCCGTTGTTCGACCGGTTCAATTTCATGCTCGAAGGCAGTGCGGTCAGCATGGCGACCACCATCCGTCTCGACTCGGCAACCTCCGGCAGGGGCACCACCCTCAACTTCGAGAACGATCTCGGCCTCGACGACCGAAAGTGGATTCCGACCCTTTCTTTCGAGTGGCAGATCTCCAGAAAGCATCGATTGGCCGCTCGCTGGCAGGACATTCCGCGCGGCTCGACCACCCAGGTCCTCAAGGAGATCGAGTGGGGGGACGCGGTCATCCCTATTGATTCGAACGTCGGTCTCGACTTTCAGGTCGAACAGATCTTCGTCGATTACACCTACTATCCCTGGGTCAAGGAAAAGTGGGCCGGCGGTTTTGGTTTCGGACTCCGCTGGATGGACCTCCTGACCGCTCTCAGGGTCGAGGAGATCGAACTCGAGGACCAACTCGACGTCGCGGCGCCCCTGCCGTACTTCAACTTCGAGTACCGGCGAATGCTCAGCGACCAGTGGCGCTTGAAGGCCGGGCTCGGCTGGTTCTACCTTTCGGTCGGCGACGTCAGCGGCGGGCAGTGGATCGCCCAGGTCGGCGCCGAGTACATCACCGGACCGGCGTTGGGCCTTCGGCGTCGCAATCAACGCCTCCGCCATCAACGTCGACTGGTCGGGCATCGAGAACCCCGATGGCGACAACGAGCTCAGGGCCAGGATCGACATGGACATCAACGACGTCAGCTTCTACGTGAGGATCCGCTTCGGCTCGTGAGACCACAAAAGAACACCCGGCCGCCGAGAGGCGACCGGGCGTCGAGTTCTATCTGATGCGAAAGCGCGAGCGCCTTACTTGCCCTTGCCGGCGAGGATCTTGTCCCACTTGGAGCCGAGCTTCTTGAGGATCTTGTCCACCTGCTTGATCTGGTTCTCCGGCTTGTCTTTGACCGTCACCGTACCCGTGCCGCGCCACACCAGCTTCTTGTCGCCGGGCTCGTAGGCGTCGAAGATCAGGGTGCCTTCGGTGTAGGTCGTCGCATAGGTGGTGGAGGTGCCCATGCCGCCCATGGGATAGCCGCCCCATCCGCCCCAACCACCGTAGTAGCCGCCGTAGCCGCCGTAGCCCATGCTGGTGGTGTTGTAGGAGGTGTTCTCCTGCGACGTGTAGTGGTAGGTCACGTAGATGTCCGGATCCGCCGTCACCTCTTTGAGCCCACCCTCAGTAAGCTCCTTTTTGAGCATGTTGGTGACGCGGTCCGCCATCAGCTGGTTCTTGGCGTTGCTCTCCGTGGTGTCGACGTACTGAAAGGTCTTGACACTTTTAAAGTCGAAATCGTGGCCGTAGTCGATGGTCACCTTCTGCGCCATCGCTGGGGTCGCCATCAGGGCCATCACGAAGATCAGTCCGAACGCTTTTCTCATGTTCCTTCTCCTTTGTTGTCTGTTGCGGCGAGTTCTTCGAAATCGAGATTCACCTTTGTTTGTGGCATAGTATACGACGTCACTCCGACCGGAGCGACATCCGACCGTCACTCGCTGAAATCCTCATTTCGGTTCAAATATTCCAGACACCTCAGGGAGACGCCGGATTTGTGCCGTTCTGCACGAGATACGCGCGAATGGCTGCCAGGTTCCGTTGGGCTCCCTCGTGTTCCGGCATGGCGGCCGCAGCGCGGGCGAGCAGAACCTCCGCCTCGGTGTAGCGGCCCATCTCGGCGAGCAGCAGTCCCAACGAGTAGGCCGTCTCGACTTGGTCCGGGTCGCTGGCGAGGATCGATCGCAACAGGGCCTCGGCCTCGTCGTTGCGCCCCTGCGAGTTGAGGATGACCGCCAGGTTGGCTTTTGCCGGATAGAAGAGATCGTCAATTGCGATCGCGGTCCGGTAGTACTTTTCGGCGGTTGCCGCATCGCCCAGGCGCGCCGCGAGATTGCCCAGGTTGTGGCCGGCAAAAGCGAAATCGAGGGCGTGCGCCATGGCCAGGCGGTACTCTGCCAGCGCCTTTGCGCGCGCCTCACGCTGGTAGGGCTCGAGCTCGGCATCGGGCGTATCGGCGAGCCGCACCGCCGCCTCCATCCTTACCGCGCGCAGCGGGTCGAGCAGGAGCGGCGCCACCAGCCGTACCAGCTCAGCCTGGTCCCGCGCCACCAGGTTGGTGATCGCAGTGAGGCGGACCAGACCCTCGGGGTCGGCGAGGGCAACGGCGATGGCGCGGGTGCTCTCGCTCACCGGGATAGTTGCGGAGCAGCGACAGGGCGGTGGCGCGGACGATGGCCGGATAGAGTTGATCGCCGGCCAATCTGATCACCTCGTCGCGGGACTCCGGCCGGCCCTCACGCCCGGCCGCCAGGGTCGTTCCGTAGTGCGGTTTCTTGGCCTGGCCGTACCATTTCGTGTAGGCGTCGACCGACCACTGGAGTGATTTGTCGGCGTGGCAGCCGCCTTGCGAGCACGCGTTGGGGGAGCCGATGTCGCGGCTGAGATCCGGGCGCGGGATCCGCAACGAGTGGTCGGCGCGCTCGTCGATCACCATGTAGGGCTGCTCGGGCATGTGGCATTTGACGCACAGCGCGCCGTCCGACGGGTTGCCGCTCGACCACCTTCTTGTGGAAATGGTGCTCCGGTGTGTCGTAGGCGTCGGCGCGGTGGCACTGGAGGCAGAGCGCGTTGCCCTCGAACTTGAGCTGGAGGCTGTGGACGTCGTGGCAGTCCGAACACCTGACGTTGTTGGCGTACATCTTGGATTGAGTAAACGAGCCCCAGACATAGACCTCGTCGAGGATCTGACCATCGGCGTGGTAGAGACCCTCCTCGAGAATGGACGGCCTGCAAGGTGTCGAGGAGCGCGGCGCCGGTGTGATCGTAGTCGCCGAGCTCCCCGCGCCGTGAGTGACAGGGGGCGCAGAGCTCGACCTGCCGCGCCGACGTGATGCCGCCGGTCGCCACCACCAGACCGTAGTCGTCGATCTCCGGCCTCGCCATCGGCTGGATCTCGGCCCACGCCACGTGTTGCGAGCCCGGTCCGTGGCAGGCCTCGCAGCTGACGTCGATCTCCGACCAGGTGGTGTCGTAGGTCCTTGTCTCGGGGTCGTAGTTCTTCTTCAGATTGGTCGAGTGGCACTCCGCGCACATGCCGTTCCAGTTCTGGGCGGCCCGGGTCCAGTGGAGCCAGTCGGTGGGCGGGATCTCCTGATCGGGGTAGAGGTCGAACCACTCACCGATGGTCGGCGTCCCAGGCGATCGGTCAGGCACTGCAGACGACCGCCGGGAAACGGCACCAGGTACTGCTGCAGCGGGTCGTGGCCGAAGACGTAGGCGATCTCGAAGTCGACGCATCTCACCGTCCGGGCCCTCGGTGTTGACGAAGAACTTCCCATCGCGCCGGAAGAACCGCGTGGTCAGTCCCTTGGAGATGAAAACCGCATCGTCGAAATCACCGAGCACGGTCTCCTCGGTGGCGACATCCATGGCGAGATCGTGGTCCGATCCCTGCCACTTCTCGAAAGCCTGTTGGTGGCACGGAAGGCAGACCTCGCGGCCAACAAAGGTCGCGGCCCCGACGACCTCGGGCCCGCCGGCGCCTTCCGCGCCTCTGCGGATGACCCACGCAGGAACGCTGAGGACGATGACCGCAGTCGCCACGACCCCGATCAGCCGCCACTGCTGCAACGGGTCTCCCGTCATCAGCCCGCCGCCTTCGCGCCGGTGGCGGACCGGCGGCGCACCGGCACTCCAAGCTCGACCTTGACGATGTCGTTCTCGATGCGCACCGGAAAGATATCGAGCGGGCGCGGCGCCGGCGGGCTCAGGACATCCCCCCTGATATCGAATGCCGAGGCGTGGCACGGGCACACGAATCGTTCCTGGTCGGCAACCCACGGCACAGTGCAGCCGAGATGGGTGCACTCGCGGTTGAGGGCGAGAAAGCCTCCGTCGTCCAGACGCGCGAGGTAGAAGCGCCCCTCAGGAAATGCGGTCACGGTCCCCGGCTGGAACCGCTCGATCGGTCCGGCGACAAATATCGCAGCATTGTCATCGACGACGGGCCCACGACGGCGCGGCCTGAGGAACTCGGCCACCACCCACAGCGCCTCGAGCAATGCCACCCCACCCAGCAGCAACCACACGCGCCCCAGAAACCCCCGCCGCGTCGAGACCTCATCCTCCACCCCTCTGTCCCTCTGCTCCTCCGCCCTTCTGCCCCTCTGCTCCTCTGCCCCTTGGCTCCTCTTCACCTCACCACCCCCACGGCCAGACCAGGGCCATTCCCGGGCCGCGGAACCAGACACCGGTGGTCGTCAGAACGACGAACGCCACAAAGAAGAGGATGAACAGTGCCTGGACGACCTCCGATTTCGAAGCCCCGAAGCGGTTGATGAGGAGAAGCCTGAATCGCCGCTACGGCGGCACCCAGAACGAGCAACGGAACCACGCCCCGCCATACCAATGACGGCAGACCCGCTCCGGGCTGCAATAGAAACTCGTCGACGACGATCAGCAGCGGCGTGACCACCAGGGCAGCAACAGCCGCCAAGCGACCGGTGCGGCGGCCGGATTCCGAAAGAAACCACGGACCGGTCAGCGATTGGGGATACCGAAGGTAGGGGATGGCGAGAAGAGCGAGTGCGGCCAGGACCGGAATCACCACTACGGCGATCAGAGGATGGAAGTGGAGCTGCAGCTCCTGAAACCCGACGAAGTACCACGGGGACTTGGCCGGGTTGGTGCTCATTCCGGGGTTGGCGGGCGCCCCGAGGGGCGCGTTGAACAGCCACCGCCAGCACGAAGACGAACGCCACCAGGGCGAGCGCCGCCGCAAGCTCCCGCATCAGCAGATCGGGCAGGGTCGAGCACCCACTCCGGTTTCTCCTCGTCGATCTCATCCGGTGGCCGTGGGTCGACCACACCGCCGGCCTTGCGGACGCGCCAGAAGTGAAAGCCCATCAGGAGAAACAGGGCCACCGGCAGCAGGGTGGTGTGGAGGGTGTAGTAGAGGATCAGGGTCGAGGCGCCGAGCTCGGGGCCCCCGCGAGCCGCCTGCTGGAGCCAGCCCCCGATCCACGGCACGTAGCTGAACATACCGGTGCAGATGGTCACCGCCCAGTAGGAGAGCTGGTCCCACGGCAGCAGGTACCCGGTGAAGTTGGATGCGAGGACGGCTGCCAGGAGCGCCACCCCGATGACCCAGTTGAACTGGCGGCTGCCGTGGAAACCGCCGGTGAAGAACACCCGCAGCATGTGGGCAACCGCCACCACCACCAGGAGGTTGGCGCTCCAGTGGTGGATGTTACGAACCAGACCGCCGAAGAGGAAGCCGTCCTGGAGGGCCGCCACCGACTGGTAGGCCCTCTCGGGGGTCGGCTCGTAGGCGAACATCATCAACACGCCGGTGGCGACCATCAGCGAGATCAGGACCAGCGAACTGCCGCCGAGGCCGAAGGTGTGGGTGTATGGAAGGGTCGCCCGCCGCACCCGCACCGGC
The DNA here is from genome assembly GCA_963714885.1 of Candidatus Sulfomarinibacteraceae bacterium. Lineage (GTDB taxonomy): Bacteria > Acidobacteriota > Thermoanaerobaculia > Thermoanaerobaculales > Sulfomarinibacteraceae > Sulfomarinibacter. Next base: position 13,370 of record CAVQQV010000012.1, read on the forward strand.
CGCAGGTGGAGGACAAAGACATCGAGGATCGTCTTGCGGCGCTCGCGCTCGGTCTTCGGCACGATGGGGCGCGGAAATATCGAGCGCCAGACGCGACGCACCGCGCTTTCGCGCTCCTCTTCACCGCCGTCACGTTGCTGGCCCACCACGGCTCTGACCCTAGCCCGGAAGGGCACTCAATTCAAGCGGCATCCGGTCCCTTTTGACCGCTCGGGTAGAATGTCGAACTGCAAAGAGGTCACACCAATGAGAACCACCATTTTTCGCCCTGGCTCCGCGTGTTGAACTGGAAGATGACCGCCGTGTTCGTGCTGTGCAGGGCTGTTTCTCTGAGCGCCTCCGCCAGGCTCCAGAGCGGGGGTGGCTGGTGATCAGCATGAAAAACGACCGGCACACGGTCAACCCCGAGGGAACGTGATCCATGGGCTCGGAAAAGGACGCCAGACGCCGCACCAAAATCCAGCAGACGCCGCCCCGGCGAGGTTCACGCTCCGCTCGCCGGATGGTCATCATCGCGGTCTCGATCGTCGCGGTAGCGGTCGCGATCTGGTGGGGTTGGACAAACCGTCGAGGCGCGACACCTCACACCAATCGCCCCGCCGGCGATGCAACCGCTGTCGCCCTGTCGTCCCCCGAGTCCGCTCAGCGGCTCATCGGTCGCTGGCAGCGGACGGACGCCGGCTACGTGATCGACATCCGCAGCGTCGACCGGTTCGGCGCAGTCGACGCCCATTACCTCAACCCCAACCCGATCCACGTGTCGCAGGCCCGGGTCAGCGACACTGAAGAACAGCTCGAACTGTTCATCGAACTGGTGGACGTGGGTTATCCCGGCGCCACCTACAGGCTGGGCTACAGCCCGGAGTACGATGTGCTGATCGGTCTGTATCACCAACCAACGGCAGGACAGGACTTCGAAGTCGCCTTCGAACGGAAGTGAGTCATGGCAACTGACGACACACCAGACGAAACCGGCAAGACCGGCTTCGACCCAACCGAACACACCGCCCACCTCGAGGGCGGTTCGGGCCCGCGCCGGGGCGGCTCCGGTTTCGTCGAGCCCCAAGACCGGTCAACCGATTCGCCCTCGGGCAGCCGCTTTCTCATCGGCGGGACCCTTGGCGAAGGCGGCATGGCGGTCGTCCACGAGGCCACCGATGTTCAGCTGAACCGGCCGGTGGCCATCAAGCGCATGCGCTCCGACCTCTCGCACAAGGAAGATGCGAGGCAGCGGTTCTTTGCCGAGGCCGAGATCCTCGCCGGGCTCGACCACCCGGGCACGACCGCGGTCTTCGAGGCCGGCCGCCTCCCAGACGGCGACTGTTTCTACGCCATGAAAAAAGTCAGCGGGCGCACTCTCGGCGCGTTGCTCGACGAACGTTCGGCCGATCAGATCAACGACCGGGCCATTCGCGCCCGCCTTCTCGAGGTCTTCTTCAGGGTCTGCCAGACCGTCGCATCGGCCCACCAGCAGGGCGTGATCCACCGCGATCTCAAACCGGCGAACATCATGGTGGACGATCTCGGCGTGGTCTATGTGATGGACTGGGGCCTCGCAAAGGTGCTCACCGAGGAAGCCGACGGCAGCCAGTCTGACTCCGGGCGGACCCGCGCCGGAGCGGTCATGGGAACGCCCGCCTACATGTCGCCGGAACAGGCCTCCGGAAACGCCGACACTTCCGACCGCCAGACCGACGTTTTCTCGCTCGGGGTCATGCTGTACGAGGTCCTCACCGGCACCAACCCGTTCCGCGGCGAGAGTGCGGTGGAGTCGATGAAGGGCGTGATGTACCACGACCCCGAAGCGCCGAGGGAGCGCAACAAGCGGATCAACCGAACCCTCTCGGCGATCACCATGAGGGCCATCGCCAAGGACCCCTTTCGCCGCTATCGTTCGGCCGTCGAACTGGCCGAGGACATCCAACGTTATCGGGAATTTCTCCCTGTATCGGCGATCGAGCCTACGAGGATGGAAAAGCTTTCCAACTGGTCCCATCGCCGGCCGCGGATGGCGGCGATCACAGCGACCCTGGCCGTGGTGTTCGTGCTCGCTGTGCTGTTCACCACATATCAGGCATCCATGGAAACCGCGATGGTGGCCCGGGCCCACGATCTGATCGACGAGATCGAAGACAGCCTTGTGCAGATTCAAACTGACATCGCGACTCAGGAGGAGAAGTTGCGGCGGATGCCCGAGGGGCCCGAGCGGTTCGAGACAGAGGCCCGGCTTGCCGATCTCGAGGCTCAGCTCGAGGTGGCCGAGGACGAGCGTCGCTCGTACGCACTCGCCGTCACCGGCTTCACCATCCTCTCACCGGATGATCGAGCCATCACGATCCTCCGCCAATCGACCCTCGACGAGATCCGCTCCCTCATCGAAAATGAAGACTACTTTCGTGCCAGGGCCACCATCCAGGGGACCCTGCGAAATTTCGAGGCCGGCAACCTCGTTGAGCTCAGCGCGACCGATCACGAAATGCTTCTTTCTGAACTGGAAGACGTCGAACACAAGATCGAGCGCGCACGGCGGACCCGGGGGGCCTCCGACCCCGAATCGGAGCCGGGGCACGAAGGACCGTAGAGGTGGGTCCGACCGCACATTCCACTCGGGAGGCAGGGATGCTCAGCAGGACACGACAAAGTCTCACAACTCCAACCATCGCGGCCGCACTGGTCATGGTCGTGGTCTCGACCCCGGCCTGCGGGTTGGGATCTGCGGCAGGCGGTGCCGCTGACAACCACTCGGCGGACACCGCCCCGACCGTCCAGGAGCTCGCCAACGCCGCCTACGCGGGCGTGTTCGACGAGCCGGTGACTCTGGTCGACGGACGGTGGGAGGGTGCGCCCTTTGTCGAGGGCGGCGCGTCGCGGCCCAGCGCCGGGCTCCTGGAAGACTTCGTGCTCACCGGCGATGTCGACGGCGACGGTCGGGAGGATGCCATCGTCCTTTTGTGGGAAAGCTCCGGCGGGTCCGGCACCAGGACCTATCTGGCCGCCATGGGCTGGGCCGGGGACGCCGTCGTCAACCTCGGAACCACCATGGTCGGAGACCGGGTTCAGGTGAAGACTGGGTTCATTGCCGATGGTCTGATCACTCTCGACCTGATCCAGGCGGGTCCCGGGGAGGCGGCCTGCTGTCCCACCCAGAAAGCCCTCGCGGGGTGGCGGCTGATCGACGGCAGCTTGACCCCAACTGAATCCGTTATCACGGGGACGCTGTCTCTCGAGGACCTCCAGGGGCCCGAATGGCACTTGGCCACGTTCGGCTGGGATGACCCGGTATTGGAAGAACCCGGGGTCGTGATCAGATTCGACGGCGACAAGGTGACGGGCACCGGGGGCTGCAACGGTTACTTCGGGACGGTCACCAGCGACGCACCGGGGCAGCTCGAGTTCAGCGCCATGGGGACCACCATGATGGCCTGCCCCGAGCCGGCGATGGATCTCGAGCGCCGCTATTTGCGAACGTTGGCCGGAGGATCGAACTTCAGTTTCGCCGCAGGCCGGTTGGTGATCGGCTGCGAGACCGACGACGGTCCGGTGTCACTGGTCTTCATTCGAAGCGAAAGTGCGGAGTCGCCGGCCGACGACAGTCCCTGAAAAATTTTTATTTTGATTCGAACCACGAACTGACCTGGGCGAGGTCCTTCTTGGTGATCGACGGGACCCGGCACTCGGGGTGCGGATATCCGACTGGAAACAGGATGAAGGGGCGTTCGTTGTCGGGCCGTCCAAGGATCTGGGAGAGGAACCGCATCGGCTGCGGAGTGTGGGTCAGGGTGGCGAGACCCATCTCGTTGACGGCCGCAATGAACAGGCCGCACGCGATGCCCACACTTTCATTGACATAGTAGTTCGTGCCCTTGGTTCCGTCTTCGGCGCGCGCGAAGATCTGCTTGAAAACCGCCACCAGCCAGGGGGAGGTCTCCAGAAACGGTTTCCGCCACCCTGTGCCAAGCGGCGCCAGTGCCTCGAGCCACGCCTCGGCCGCCCGGCCGCCCTCGTAGAATTCACGCTCCTCCGCCTCGGCGGCCGTCCGGATCTCCGCCTTGACAGCCGGGTCCGACACCGCCACGAAGTGCCAGGGCTGCCGGTTGGCCCCGGATGGCGCGGTGTTGGCTGCGGCAATCGCCGTCTCAATCAGCTCCCTGGGCACCGGGTCGGGAGAGAACTCGCGCACCGACCGGCGCCGCGCGAGCCGCGCGAGCAGAGCGCGGCCACGGGCCGCCATCTCCTCCTCGGGGAGACGTTCAAATTCCAAAGGGACAGCTTGGTATCGTAGGTCGCTCATGTGCGCAAGCATACCCCGCTTCCAAGGTGGTCAGTGATAGGATTCTGACCATCGCATCTGTAATGAAACGGAATTTCGGGGCCAAAAACCGAATTTCACTACCCAGTGAGCATCCAACGAAAGGGATCTTCGATGAAATTTCTCGTCCACTGGCTCGTCATCGCCATCGCGTTGTGGGTAACCGCCGCGATCCTGCCCGGCGTCGGCTTCGCTTCGACAACGGCCCTCGTGATCGCCGCCATCGTCCTGGGTCTGGTGAATGCCCTGGTGCGGCCGATCCTCACCCTCCTCACCCTTCCCATCACCATCCTCACCCTCGGTCTCTTCTACCTTTTGGTCAACGGCTTCGTCTTTTTTCTGGCGTCGAAGATCGTGCCCGGTTTCGAAGTGGCCGGCTTCTGGTGGGCGGTGCTCGGAGCTCTCGTCGTCGGAGTCATCTCGTGGTTCATCGGCGCGTTCGAGAAGAAAAAGTAGATTCAACTCACCTCTCTCAATCACTCATCAATATGGAAATGGAGAACATCGTCATGAAGATACAAAAGAGGATCACACTCGTAACCGCGTTCCTGGCCATCGCCTTCGTCGCGGCCGCCATCCCGGCAGCCGCTCAGGACAGACCCAACATCCTGGTGATCTGGGGCGACGACATCGGCCAGTTCAACGTCTCCGCCTACAACATGGGCATGATGGGCTACAAGACGCCCAACATCGACCGCATCGGCAAAGAGGGCGCGGTGTTCACCGACTGGTACGGACAACAGAGCTGCACCGCCGGCCGCGCGGCCTTTATCACCGGCCAGTCGCCCATGCGCACCGGGCTGACCAAGGTCGGACTCCCCGGCGCGCCGGAAGGGATGCAGAAGGAAGACCCGACCATCGCCACGTTGCTCAAGGCGCAGGGCTACACCACCGGTCAGTTCGGCAAGAACCACCTCGGCGACCGCGACGAGATGCTGCCAACCAATCACGGCTTCGACGAGTTCTTCGGCAACCTCTACCACCTCAACGCGGAGCAGGAGCCCGAGCACCCCGACTACCCGAAGGACCCGAAATTCAAAGAGCAGTTCGGGCCCCGCGGCGTGATCCACTCCTATGCGGACGGCCGGATCGAGGACACAGGGCCGCTCACCATCAAGCGCATGGAGACCGTTGACGAGGAGGTCACCACCGCAGCGCTCGGCTTCATGGAAAACGCCGTCAACGCCGACAAACCGTTCTTCGTGTGGTGGAACTCGACCCGGATGCACATCTGGACCCACCTCAAGGCCGAGTCCGAGGGCAAGACCGGTCTCGGTGTCTATGCCGACGGCATGGTCGAGCACGACGCCATGGTGGGTCAGCTGCTCGACAAGCTCGACGAGCTCGGCATCGCGGACAACACCATCGTCATGTACTCCACCGACAACGGAGCGGAGTTCTTCAGCTGGCCCGACGGCGGCACGACGATGTTCCGCAACGAGAAGGCCACCCAGTGGGAAGGCGGCTTCCGCGTCCCGACCGTCATCCGCTGGCCCGGCGTGATCGAGCCAGGCACGATCAACAACGAGATTGCCGCCCATGAGGACATGTTGGCAACGCTGCTCGCGGCCGCAGGTGATCCCAACGTGACGGACGAGCTGCTCAAGGGCAAGACGGTCGGCGGCATGACCTACAAGGTCCATCTCGACGGCTACAATCTGCTGCCCGCGCTCAAAGGAGAGGCCGAGTGGCCGCGCCAAGAGTTCCTTTACTGGACCGACGACGGCAACGTCGCGGCCCTGCGCTACAACAACTGGAAGATCACGTTCCTCCGCCAAAACGCCCACGGCATCGACGTCTGGACCAACCAATTCGAGGTGCTGCGAGCGCCCATGCTCGCGAACCTGAGGATGGACCCGTTCGAGCGCGCCTTTGACGAAAGCATCGGTTACTCGAGGTGGTGGGTGGATCACATGTTCGTGTTTGCGCCGGCCGGAGCCTATGTCGGGCAGTGGCTGCAGAGCTTCCGCGACTTTCCGCCGCGCCAGAAGCCCGGTAGCTTTAACCTTGAGCGCGTGATGGAAGCGATAGAAAAAGGTGCGGGCGATAAATAGCGAACAGCCCGATAGTTGCGGACCCATCCAGATGATGGAGTGTCTGCAGTGATTACCAACTGACGACCGAATTGCTCGGAGACATCGATAGCGGGCGCCCCGGCATGGGGCGCCTTTTCTTATCGAAGCTCGGTGACTGCGCCTCCCCACGCTCCGGAACCCAGGTCTTCGACCACTACCGCCACCGTCGCCTTTCCCTGCGGCCATTCGAGCGGCACGTGATAGCGCCAGCTACCGACCACTCCATCAATGGTCTCAACCCGGTGCATCACGAACGGATCCTGACCGTCTGGAAGGATGCCGATGGACAACCGCACATTGCGGCTCCCGCCCTCTGACAAGAGGGCCACCATCGGGCTCAGGTCCACGGTCACCGTGGCCTCGGCCGTCAGTATCTTGTCGGCGGCCGGTTGCGGCGGCGTGGTCTCGACGCCCACCTCGAGGTCGCCGGTTCCCTGGATACCACGCAGCAACCGTCGCACCCTCGCCGAAGCCGCCCCCTCGGCTGTTTCCGATGCGATAACCGACGTCGAACGGATCTCGACCCCGTCGCGATCGGTGGAGATCGCCAGTTGGTGGTCGGCGCCGTCCGGTGGCCGGTCGATCTGGTAGCTGAGTCGGTACCAGCCGGCGCTCGCATCCATCAGAGCGTCGAGACCGTCGGCGCCCATCGCGACCTCACCGCCGCTGGGTGCCGCCAGATGGCGTTGCGCACCGATGGGATCCAGCATGAGGTAGGCGGAGTCTGAGGTCCGGATTGCATCCTGCTGCGTGCTGAGAAACTGCTGGAAACGATCGCCGCCGCCGTACTCTGCTCCGGTGGCGGAGGGGCCCAGGGTCTGGGTGGCCACCGGGATGACGAGCCACCCCGCGGCCGCCAGATCGCGACCGGTCTGGTCGACCCGGTCGGCTTGACGGTAACGCTTGAACTCTTCGCGGGCACTGCCGGTGCTGTGGGTTTCGATGCGTTCGACAAAGGGAAGATAGAAGTCCACCGGATCGACGTCGAAACCGGCACCCACCACCAGAAGGAGCCGCGGTCCATCGCTCGGGTTCGCCAGCGCCCAATCCGCAACTCTCGTCATCGATTGCCGGAGAACCGCATCCTCCTCGAATACCGAGCCGCGCGCCGCCGTCAGGACCTGGGATCGCTCGAACTGCGTGACGTTCTGACCCTCCGCAAGAGTCTCGGCCGCACTCTCCCCGGATTCCCCACCTTCAGGGATTGTGAACCTGTTGGGAGTCTTGCGGATGTCCCGAACAAAACGACTCCGAATGGAAACGATGGCGTGCTGCCCGGAGGAGCGCGAGGCCAGGGTCGCCAACGCCTGCTCGATCTCATCCGCATCGGTCGCGACCTCGAGAGTCGTCGCGACGTCTCGGTCGGCGACAACGATGTCGACCGGGCCGAGCGACGCAAGCCACGCGGACCGTTCCGCGAGGGCCTCGAGCGCGGTTTTGAGTTCGGTCGAATCCGAGAGGTTGCGGTCGACATATATCGCAACCGGCATCTGAACCGACGGTTCGGGGGGGCTTTCGACAGGCCCGCTCACGGCTTCAGGCGCAACCTCCGCAGTTGCGGCCGCCGCATCTGATGGGGCAGCGGTCGGCATGCGCTGCAGTCCGAGAATCCGAACCTGCTGCCCGTCTTCCGATACCTCGATCTCAGATCCCTCGAGATCGTCGACCGGCAGGCCCGCGGCATCGCGGGCGGAAAACAGGACGGTCACCGCCGTCACCTCGATGCGCCATCCCGCGACCGGCATGGCGGAGGCCGGGGCAGCGTCGTTTTCGGCCATGGCTCCGCCAGATGATTCCAACTCGGCCCTGCGCCAGGTCGACCCGACGTCGTCAAACTGCTGACCGGCGCGGCCCGCCAGAGCGATCCCGGCCGGGAGCGACGCCTTGATCTCACGCAGGTGCAGATCGCCCGGAAACCAGACGACACACTGCCGGTTGATGTCAGCCCTCACAGCCTCCAGGGCATCCGCCGCGGCCTCCATGGTCCTGACCGGCACGCCCTCCGGCCAGCCATCGTCGCGCAGCTTCCCGTTGCGGAGGACAAACAGCGGCACGCCGACTTCGGCAAGATAGTTCTGTGCCTGTTCGACCGTGAAGCTACTTCCGTCCCTTTCCGGGTGGTTGCCAAGGATCACCGCCACTGCCCGCCGTTGCGGGCCCGCCGCCGCCACCAACCCGGACGTCGCTACGGCGTCGGCTATCCGAGGTTTCCCTTCAATCTTGGCCGAGCCGTAGTTGAACATCAGCAACAGCCAGTTCATCTTGCCCTGGCTGAAGCCGTTGGCCCGCTGGAGATTTTCGTTCGACAGGACGAACCACATCTTCTCGGCGTCGATGAGACTGCTTTCGGCGCGCTTCCAGGAGTTCTTGGGCAACGCCTCCGACCCCTTGGAACCCTGCTGCACCAGCGAGTCGAACTGCTTGGTGGTGGTCGTCGTCGTCGGCATCATGCCCTTCGACCAACCGCTCGCCATGAGGGTCCGGTAGCCGGCGGTGGGGTCGAGCACGAAGACCACTTCGAAGCCCGCGTTGTCGACGACACTCACGGTGTCGCCGAGCCCTGCCGTCACCGCGGTGCAGGGATCTTCACCGCCACCCTCGGCGGTCAGGGCGACCGCCGACAATCCGGCCTCGGTCACGCCGCCAAAACTACCCGAAAGAGCCACCGCCTCGGCGCGCCTGCCGTCTGGAAAAATCGCCGATGCGGCCAACACGTGCGGTTCATTCACGTCAGGGCACGGATAAGCAAAAGATCGCCCGTCCTCGCGGATAAGCAGGGGCTGACCGTTCTCGGTCACTTCCAGCAGCACCGGGTTTCTCTTCGATGGGTGCGACCACAGGGCCTTGCCGCCGCAGACGCCGTTTGCCGTCCGGGGAGTCAGCTGGATCACGAGCTCAGCCTCCTGGCCCGGGCGATTCACCCAGCGACTGGCGTGTGCCGTGATGCCCCCGGCATCGTCTTTGCGCACGAGCTCGAGCAGGTGGACATGGGGGGCCTGGCCGAAATCGACCTGACACCGGGTCGAGGCTGCCGACATCGAGCACACGTGCTGACCGTCGAGATAAAGATCCGCAGGCTGCCCGTCGACCCCGAGATCGGCATCGACCGCGTGCTCTCCGGTCACCAACCCGACCGGATAGGTCAGGATCGCCAGATCACTCGACTCGGCGGCCGCGCCGACGACAGCGCCGGTCACGACCAGAAAACCCACCAGCGCTCTGATGACTCTCGAACTCACCATGATCCACCTCCGGAAACTCGGAACCGCGCATGGTCCGAGCCTGGCAACCGCAACACGCGCCGGGTTGGGTTTCAGCGCCAGCCTATCCAAGCGGGTTCAAACGCGCAATCCCCCGTCCGACGCGGCGCTCGCAACGACGGTTGCGGAACTCTATCGGCTGTGGGAGACTTCAACGACGTTTGTCCCAGAGCCGAACACTGTGAAGGTAGATCCGAAGTTCCGAGGCGAGTCGTTTCGCAGCGCGTAACACATTCGGCCACCACACACGACCACGAGGAGGAGTTATGAGAAAAAACATGATGTCCGCGCTGATGATCGTCGCAGCCGTCGCCCTGCTTCAGGGCTGCGCGTCATCGAACCAATCAATGACTTTTGAACCGGGCGCTCTCGATGCCGAGAAATTCGTGCCCAAGGTGGACCAGTTCGTCATTATTGCCGACGGTTCCCTGTCCATGGCCGATCGCAGCAACGGTGAACGCAAATTGACCATCGAAGAGGACCTGCTATCCAGTCTCAACCAGACGATCCCGAGCCTCAGCTACGAAGGCGGCCTGCGATCCTTCGGCCGCGGTCTGTGCAAATCGAAGGGCAAGACCGTCTCGATCGTCGAAGTGGCCGATTATCTCTCGAGTGCCTTCGGCGACGGCGTGGCTCGCGTTGCGTGCGCAAACGGTAACAGCCCCCTCGACCTGGCATTGGATGCCGCCGGCGCCGACCTCAGCAACAAAACACTGCCGTCTGCGATCGTGATCGTCAGCGACGGCCTGCACATGGGCAAAAAAGAGATCGCTGCCGCCGAGTCCCTCAAGGCCGCATTCGGTGACGCCATCACCGTGTACGCAGTCCAGATCGGTAATTCTGCGAGTGGCCGGAAGCTCCTCGAACAGGTTGTGGCCGCGGGTGGCAAGGGCTATGTCAAGTCGGATTTTGACCTGATCTCGTCGGCTGCGATGGAAGCCTTCGTGATCGACGTCTTTCTCCACCCCGATGATGACGGCGACGGTGTCCCGAACTACCTCGACAAATGCCCCGACACACCGAAGGGTGTGAAGGTCGACAGCAACGGGTGTCCGATCGACAGCGACGGCGACGGCGTGCCGGATTACCTCGACAAGTGCCCCGGCACTCCCAAGGGCACCAAGGTCGATGTCAAGGGCTGCCCCCTCGACTCGGATGGAGACGGCGTGCCCGACACCCTCGACCTGTGCCCTGGCACCCCCAAGGGCATGGC
>CAVQQV010000013.1:0-22183 GCA_963714885.1 Candidatus Sulfomarinibacteraceae bacterium
GCCGGGCGCTTGCGCGCCCGGCCGGAGAATTGGGCGAATCGCCCGGGCTACTGGGGAGGGCTCTCCCAGACCTTCAGCTGTTCGCAGGTCATCTCGTGGTCGCGGCTCCAGATTGCGTCGGCTGCAATGACCGGATCGGGATTCCCGGCCAGGGCGTCGAGCACCTCGAACGCCCGGGCGCTTTCCTCCACTGATCCCAGCCAGCGAACGGTGTTGAGCCCGATGATGGCCTCGGCACGAAAACGGCGGTCAGGGGAGTTTTCGGACGTCTCGATCAGGGCGTCGAGCTTGCCCGGGCGCAGCACGAGTTCGAGATCTCCCTGATCGTCCTTCACAATCGAATCAGCTAGATCGGTCGATGTCAAACGCTGCCGGGTCCCGAGCCGTTGCGCCGCTACCTCGCCGAGCACCACCGAGGCCACCAAAGCCGTCTCGAGGTCGCCGTCTGCGAGAGCTCGCACATAGACCCCCCTGGTGCCAAGGTGAATGCAGGCGAGGCCAACCAGGTCGTTGATGATGACGATATCTTCCTGGCGCAACAGACGGCCGAGGCGGATCGCGCGTCGGAAATCGGACATGGCTGCGGGGGAGTCCTCTGCCTCCAGACCGCGGGCAATCCACGAGCGGGCGAGATTCAGGGCAAACAGCAGATTGGTAACCCGGGTGTCATACCCGTCGAGCGGGTAGATCTGGGGATAGAACTTCATAGTCGCCTGATCGACCCACGGTTCGGCCTCCAGAAGGAGTGGGTGATCGGGAGGCAGGACCTTCCCTACCCATTCGGGGCCATCCACCCGCGCATCAGCCGCCGCCAGGGCCTCGTCGGCACGGGGCCCGATCTCCTTTGTGAAGAGTCCGAACCACTCCGCGGCGTTGCCTGATCCCTCTCCAAGCGGGGCCAAAAGGTCGAGGTCCGTCTGGAACCGCAACGGCCAGTCTTTGCTGGAGGGGCACGTCCAGCAGGGCACTTCGAGCATCGCCACCTCGAGAACTGCAGGCTGCGGAACGAAGGCCCGTGGCGCCGGGATCACAGGTTCGGGCCTCTCCTGGGAGATCAAACGCGCGCCGAGAGAGCCCGCCAGCACGACGACGACGACGGCGGCAAGAAGAACCAGGACGATCGTTGATGGACTTTTTGAGGACGTCATGACGGGTTGCCTCCATTTTCAATTTGATGCAGATCCGCGGCACCGACGAAAAGACCGATCGACGGGTGCGCGTCCGCGTTGATCTGGACCTGTCGCAGGATGTCGAGGAACTGTTCATCACGCTGGTCGCCCGCAAGGACCGGCTGGTTTGGTGTGAAAACAGTACCCATGCGGGAGCTCACCAGGACATGCCCGGCCAGCAGCAGCACGACTGTCGCCGCCCACGCCAGCCGAAGACCGCGGTTGTTCCAGATCTTCCACCACAAGTCCGGGGCCGGTGCCGCGGTCATCCGTTCGCGAGCCGCAGCGACGGCACGGACCCGGAGGGCGCCCGGTGGCGGCGGTGGCTCCAGACCCGGCAGCAGACGCTCCAGTTCGCGTTGCTCTTCGTTTTTCATGGTTCGTCCTCCATGAGACTCCTGAGATCGGAGATCCCCTTGCGGTAGCGACTGGCGGCGGTAAAGGTGGGCACGCCGACGATGGCGCCGATCTCGGCAAAAGTGCAATCGGCGAAGTGCTTCAGGTAGATGACGTCACGCAGGGTCGGCGGCATTTCGGCCAGCAGGACCGAGGCGTGGGCGGCGTCCAGCATCCGGTCGCTATCGCCCTCGATCGCCGTCAGAAAGGGGTACTCCTCGAGCGGCTCCGCGGACCGCCGGAGGCGACGGCGGGCGATGTCCACGGCGGCACGGTGAGTGACCGTCAACAACCACCCCTTGGGGTTGCGGATCGTTGCCAGTTTGGAGCCTTGTTCGGCAACTTTTACAAATACGTCCTGCACAACGTCAGCGGCATCGTCCTCGGAGCCGGTCCGCCACAAGGCGAGACCGTAGAGCTGCCGCGACGCCAGGTCGTAGAGGTCATCCAGCGCGGATTGCCGGCCCCCCGCCAGGTCGGAGAAGATCTTCCGCCAGCTGCCGACATCAGACCTCGAGGCTCGATCCCGGTTCGGTGGCGGCGAAGGCGGTTGATCAGTCAAAGCTTCCACACCTATCCGACGCGCGAGGTCGGGTCTTTTGTCACACAACCGAGTCGATGGTCTTGATGTCCACCAAACCCTGACAGCCAAAGAGCGCCGGCAGAATGATCTCCGGTGGGTGATCACGGCGCAGCTGCGCCACCTTGTCGGTGCCGGCGCGGTAGGAGGGCAGGTACATCCGCCCGAGCAGGGGGTGGTGGGCCCACGGCCCCGACAGCTTGTCGGCCCTCTCCTCGGTGACCAGGCAGTCCCGCCGCAGCGACGCCGCTACCTCGCGCTGCGCCACCCTGTCGTTCCAGGTGAGAAAGGAGGCCTGGTTCTTGGCGTCGTCCTGGAGGCGCGACAGCAGCATCCCGATCTTGAGGTCGGCGTCGGGGAGCTGGTCGAGCTCGGTGAGGCCGAAGGCCATCAGGGCGGCGTTGTTGGCGATGCCTTCGGCCAGGGTCGAATAGCGCGAGTTCATGGTCAGAACGGTGCCCTCGAAACCGACCCTGCCGATCGTGTAGAGGTGTTGGACAAAGGCGAAGGTGGTGACGTGGCCCGGCACCACTTCGTGGCTCACCAGCTCTTCGAACTCGGGAACCGAGATCTCGAGCGAGGCGTTGATCTCGTAGGTCGCCTCGTAGAGCGGCCGCCCCGCCTCATCGCGGGCGCGGCCGACGTAGTTCATGGAACCGGAGAACCAGGCGTCCTTGATCGCCAGGAACTCGACGTTGGACCGAGGGACCCGGTGGAGTTCTTCCGGCAGATAGGGCATGACGTTGGCGGCCGTGCCGGCCTCGAGCTCGGCGATAAAGGCTCGCGCGAGCGCCGGGATCGTCGCCGCCGGCACCATGCGATCGGCGCGCCAGGCATCCACCGCCTCGAGAATCCCCTCCTCGTTGTCGGCCGGGTAGCCTGCGCCGGTCAAGAGTTCGGCCAGCAGGGCGCGCTTGGGCCCTGGATCGGATGGCGTCGGCGCCATCGCGGTCGACGCCTCCACCGACCGCGTGTAGGGTACGGGTTCGCCGCGGCCGAGGGTCTCCATCGCGAGATCCCACATCACCTCCACGCTCAGGCCGAGCCCGGCGAGAAAGTCACCGCGAACGCCCGCTTCCGCGGCGCCCATCTCGGTCATGCCCGAAATGGCGGCTGGAAGATCGACCTTCTTCAGATAAGCGTCGATCGCCTCGAGGTCGGGTGTGTCGGCCGAGACCCCTCCCGAGCTGCGGACGGCGGCCGCGGTGGCGTCGGTGTAGGTCTCTGGAAGTTCCTCATCGGAAAACCAGGAATCGGCGATAAAGCGCCCCGTTCCGGACGGGTTCATCACATCACCACCCCACAGGGTGTCGATGCCGAGGATGGACTCGGCGACGCAGCGGTCAAGATCGGACTGTGCCATCAGAAAGCCTCCGGGCTGAGTGTAGCGTCTACACCTTAACCAAGAATTTCGGATTTCGGATTTCGGATTTCGGATTTTTCTCATCCACCCCCATATCTGCGTGACGGGAAATCCCCTCGAAAGTCAATATCCACGGATGAGGGTGTGGGAAATTCGAAATCCGAAATCCGAAATCTCCTTGGGCCCTGGGCCGAAATTCCGAATTCCGAATTCCGAATTCCTACTTCCCTTCCCTGCTACCCTCCCCAAGTGATCACCAACCTTGTCCTCGCATCTGTTCTGGCCGGAGCAGTCGTCAGCCTGTTGCACGCCATCCGGGTGGAAGACCGGACGCTCGAGGTCATCTCCAAGACCGCCGCCTCCGTGACCTTCGTGGCACTCGGCTGGGTCCGTTGGTCGGCTGGTGATACGGTCGGTGGTTGGCTTCTCGCGGGGCTCGCCCTGTGCGCTCTCGGCGATGTGTTGCTGGTCGGCAAACGCACGTTCGATCCCGGCCTGCTGGCTTTTCTTCTCGGCCATGTCTTCTATACCCTCGGCTTCTGCGCCGCACTGCCGGTCGGCAACTGGCCGTTGGCGGCGGCGTTGCCACTGGTGGTTGCCGCGATCGCCGCGATCCGTTGGATGTGGCCTCACCTGGGCCACCGCAGATCCACCGTGACCGTCTATATCGTGGTCATCTCGATCATGGTCTGGGGTGGCCTTTCCACGTGGTGGCTCGGCGCACTGCCGTGGACCGCCGCGGTCGGCGCGCTGCTCTTTTACCTCTCCGATCTCGCTGTGGCCCGTCACCGCTTCGTCCACCCTGCGTTCATCAACCGCGCCATCGGCCTTCCGCTGTATTACGCTGGACAACTCCTGATCGCGCTCACCATCGGGACGTGAGCGGGTTGGTGTAATCTCGGACGTCCAAAACGCTCCTCGCGAGGTGTTCATGAGATTCCGAGTCCCTTTGATACTCGCCGCCACCTTCCTCGCTGCTGCCGCCGCGCAAGCCCAGGGAGACTGGGCGACCGTCACGCGGGGCGCGGAGTACGCCTTTGCCCGCGGTCAGATGCAACACGCCGAGGCGGGGTTCCAGCAAGCCCTCGAGATCGCTCAGACGTTCCCTGCGGGCGACCGCCGGCTGGAGGTGAGCCTCGAAAACCTGGGACGATTCTACGAGCACCAGTCGCTCTTTGCCAAAGCACAGCCGCTCTACCAGCTGCTGCTGGCGGCCCAGGAGTACCGGCTCGGTGCCGACGACCCCGAGTTGCTCAACACGCTCTTCATCCTCGCTCGGGTCAGCCAACCCATGGGTGATTTCCCCACTGTCGAAAGCAGTCTGACGCGTTTCGACGTCATCGCCGCCGCCACCGGCAAGGCCGATCCGCGACAGTGGTGGCAGGCTGACGCCATGTTGGGCCGGCTTCAAATCATCCTGGAGGACGAGGCGGCGGCGCTCGAGTGGCAGCGGCGCGCGGTCGAGGTTCTCGCCTCCGACTCGAACGCGACTGCGGAGGAGCGCGCGATTCAGCTCGAATCGCTGGCGCAGATGGAACTCACCGCAGGTGAAGGATCACGGGCGGAGCAGCTCTTCGTCCAGATCGCACAACTCCGAAGTGAGGAGGATGAGGCGGACGCGATGTCGGTGATCATGGCGGCGGGCGCAGAGGCGGCCTATGGTGCGGGCGAGTTCGACACCGCCGAAAGGCTGGCCCTGCGCGCGCTCAACGCTCACCCGGGCGTTGACGCCGAGCTGACCTCTCGCTCCGTGCTCGCCGATGTTTCGTGGGCCCGCGTCAACCGCGGCACCGACGACCTCGAGGTACTGCTTGCAGCGGCGAGCAATGACGAGGAAATCGTTCGTGCCCGGGACCGGCTGCGGTCGCTTTCGGTGCTCGAGGACGGCGCCGACCCGGAGACCTTGTCACGGCTGGTCCAGGTCGACGCGTTGCGCGGTCAGCCGCTGGAGGCCGCAAACTGGCAACGGCAGCTGATCGCAACCGCCGCTCCCGCAACACCGAAAATGCAGATCGATCTGGTGACGCTGCTCGCCACGGCGGGAAAGACCGACGAGGCCCTGGCGGTCAACGCCGAGGTCCTCTCGGATCTCGAGGCCGAGTACGGGCCCACCGATTCGCGGTTGGCGCCGGTGCTCGGCCAGCGGATGAACATCCTCATCGATGCCGGACGCAAGAAAGAAGCGAGGAAGATCAGCAAGCAGTTGAAGAAGATCTCGAAGTGATGACCGAATATTTCGAATTTCGGATTTCGGATTTCGAATTTTCCGCCCACCCACCTTGGGGTCCTTGGATGCTGGAGGTGGCGATGGAGACAGTCAGGTCTCCCTATTTTTCAGCTCACTTTCCGCGCCTATCGTGGTCCGCAAGTTCGTATCGATGACGACGCTGTTGCCTCCGGGGAAGGTTCCGTGGGACGTCATCGCTGACCTGGTGTCGGGACCGTTGCCTCCTGAGGTGCGGCTCGGGCCCGCCGCCGGCGAGGACGCGGCGCTGGTGACGATCGGCGGCGAGCTGTGGGCCGTGGCGTCGGATCCCATCACCTTCACCGCCAGGGACGCAGGCCGTCTGTCGGTGATCGTCAACGCCAACGACGTGGCGGTGCGCGGCGCACGACCAAGCTTCTTTCTCGCGGTCGGTCTGATCGCACCAAACGAGGCCTCGGAGGACCGGGTCCACGAGCTGCTGCGGCAGGTGCGCGATGCGTGCGACGAGGTCGGCGCCGTTCTCATCGGAGGTCACACTGAGGTCACCCTCGGGCTGCCCCACAGCATCATTGTGGGCACCATGCTCGGTCGGGTCGAGGGCCGTCCGCTCACGACCGGTGGCCTTCGCGACGGAGACCTCATCGGCATGACGCGGTCCGCCGGTCTCGAGGGCACCGCCATCCTGCTCGCCGATCACGGCGACCGCCTGCGCGCTCTCCACGATGGCGGGGTATTCGATGGCGCCGGAGAGATCCTCGACGCCGGGTGGCTGCTAGTGGCTCACGAGGCTCTGCGGGCCGCTGCTTGTGACGGCGTCAGCGCTCTCCACGACGTCACCGAGGGCGGCGTCGGCGAGGCTGTGTACGAGATGGCCGCGGCCTCGGGACTCACCCTCGAGGTCGACAGGGAGAAGGTCCCGGTGCAGCCCGAAACCGAAGCGATCTGCGGCGATCTCGGCATCGATCCCCTGGGTCTGATCGGGTCGGGGTCGCTGTTGTTGGGTTGTTCGAAGGACGGGGCGGCCGAGGTGGACACGGCATTTGCAGAGATGGGGATCCCCTTGACGTGGATCGGCCGCGCTCGGAAGTCAGCAACGCCGTCCTCCACCCTGCCGCGGTTCCGTCGCGACGAGATCCTCAAGACGACGGTCATGGAGGGGGTCCGGGCCGTTGTCTTCGACATGGACGGCACCCTGGTGGATTCGACCTATGACTGGCCGAACATCCGCCGGGAACTCGGTGTGTCAGGCGCCTCGATCATCGACGAACTCAACGCCCTGCCGGAGCCCGACCGCAGCGCGCGGTGGGCCGAACTCGAGGCGATCGAGTCCCGTGCCACCGACGCTGCAAACATCCACCGCGGGGCACCCGAGCTTCTCGCTCTCCTGGCCGACAAGGGCCTGGCCACCGCACTGGTCACCAACAACAACGAGGCCAACACGAGACGGCTGCTCGACCGCTTCGGTCTCGACTTCGACCTGGTCCTGACCCGCGACGACGGATTCTGGAAACCATCAGGGGCGCCAATCGCCGAGGCCGCCCGCCACCTCGGGTTCCCGCCGGACCAGTGCCTCGGGGTCGGCGACTCCCACTACGACATTCTCGCCGCCCGCGACGCCGGTCTTCGCGCCGTGTGCATGGTCAACGACGGCGCTGCACACCACGACGGCGAGGCGGATCTGAGCTTTCCGGACATCCTCACGTTCGTGCGATATCTACGAATTGTGCTGGGTTGAATTTTGAATTTTGAATTTTGAATTTTGAATGTCCGAACCCGCCCCGAAACCGGGGGACGAGGGGCGGAAATTCAGAATTCAAAATTTAGAATTCAAAATTATTGCGGCGTTGGCGTCGCCATCGCCGCGCGGATCTGGCCGAGTTTGGCCTGAACGGTGCTGACGTTGTCCGGGCCCATGCGGAGGAACTGGCGCTGCGCGGCGGACAGACTCTCGATCTCCTGGTCGCTCCACGCGTAGGTCACGATCACTGGTTCGACCTCCTGGGGTTCGTCGAGAACGGGCACCGCCAGAAGTTGGTCGAAGGCCTTGGTCGAGACGATCGTTGAAACTCCTGCCGGGCGGACTGATCTCGGCGTAGGCATCATCGATGAGGGGCAGCAACTCGCGGTAGAGGGCGACCGTCCCTTCAGTGTCGAGGGAGGCCACGACCGCCGCCACGGTGTCGTATCGTTGATAGGAAGCGGGATCGATCACGAAGGTGCCGTCGGTCGCGCTCTTGACCTTGAATGCCTGTTTGGGGCGCAGAAACTCCAGTTGATCGGTTGGTCTGTTGCCCGCAGCGATATTGTCGACCGCCGCAGTAAAGCGCCGGATCAGGTCCTCGTTGACCAGCCACGCGGCCAGCTTGGGGTTGGCCGAAAGGGCCGCTGCGAGCTCGCGCACCACCGCGTCCGAGGTGCTCAGGGTCGTGCCAGAGAGCTTTGCAGAGAGCCGTTCTTCGAGCGACGGGGTCGGCACCGGGGCCGGAGTGGGAGTTGCCGGGACAACCGCCTGCACCTCCTGGTCGCCGCCGCGGCCCAGCCACCACCACGCGAACGCAGCGATGACGACGACAAGCAGCACCACGAAGATGCCGATGATGGTCCGGTTGTTCTCAGCCATGGGGACCTCCGGCACAAGCATACACCGTTGCCGCCTGCCATCTCCGGCTCATTTTTCGGAGCGCGGTCTTCCGTCTCGACATCCTCCAGGGTTTCTCCGCCGTGGCCAGCGGGAATTCCGCGCCCCGAAAAATGAAAAACGGTAACCTCAAGGACGCCTCAATGCTACACATCCACGACCGAAGACCATAGGAGGTTTCGATGATCGACCCGAACTGAACCTGCACCCGGATGACCCGCACAACCGGGAACTGGCGTCCAACGTCCACCCGGCGGACTGGCAGAATCCGACCCCCGAGGGCCGCTACAATCTCGTGGTTCTCGGCTGCGGGACGGCCGGGCTCGTTGCCGCAGCCGGCGCGGCAGGTCTCGGCGCCAGGGTCGCCCTGGTTGAACGCCATCTCCTGGGCGGTGACTGTCTCAACGTCGGTTGCGTGCCGTCCAAGGCGATCATCCGTTCGGCCCACGCCGCTCACGCGGTGGCCTCCGCCCCCGCCTTCGGTATCCGCGTCACCGGCGGCATCGAGGTCGATTTTGCCTCCGTGATGGAGCGCATGCGCGGTATCCGGGCCGGGATCTCGCCACACGACTCGGCGCGACGCTTCTCCGAGGAACTTGGGATCGACGTCTTTTTTGGAGAGGCCCGGTTTACCGGAGCCGACGCCCTCGAGGTCGAAGGCGCGGTCCTTCGTTTTTCAAAAGCGGTGATTGCCACCGGCGCTCGCGCCGCGACACCGCCAATTCCCGGTCTCCCTGAGGCGGGGTTTCTGACCAACCACAACGTGTTCAACCTGACCGAGCAACCGAAGAGGTTGGCAGTTATCGGCGGGGGGCCCATCGGCTGCGAGCTGGCCCAGACCTTCGCCCGGCTCGGCACCGAAGTCACCCTCGTCGAGACCGCCGACATGTTTCTCCAGCGCGAAGACCGGGACGCGGCAGAGGTGCTCAAGTCCTCGATGGAACGGGACGGGGTGGTCGTGCGACTCTCGACGTCGCTCAACCGCGTGCAGGTTGCGGGTTCCGAAAAGCTGCTCTTTCTGACCACACCAGCAGGCGAAGAGACTCTCACCGTCGATCAGATCCTCGTCGGTGTCGGCCGCACGCCGAATATCGAGGGGCTCGACCTCGAGGCCGCCGGTGTGGCCCACGACCGCAGCGGCGTGAAGATCGACGACTTTCTCCGCACCACCAACCGACGCATCTTCGCCTCGGGAGACGTCTGCCTGCCCTACAAATTCACCCACACCGCCGATGCGACCTCCAGAGCGGTCATCCAGAACGCTCTCTTCCCGGGACCGAAGAAACGGCTCAGCAAAATCGTTATTCCCTGGTGCACCTATACCGATCCCGAGATCGCCCACGTCGGCCTGTACCCCCACCAGGCCGAGTCGGAGGGCGTCCCGCTTGATACCTGGCTGGTGGCCATGGCCGATGTCGATCGCGCCATTACCGATGGTGAGACGGAGGGGTTTCTCAAGGTCCACTGCAAGAAAGGAACCGACACCATCCTCGGCGCCACCATCGTCGGCGGCCATGCCG
This sequence comes from Candidatus Sulfomarinibacteraceae bacterium, assembly GCA_963714885.1. Taxonomy (GTDB): domain Bacteria; phylum Acidobacteriota; class Thermoanaerobaculia; order Thermoanaerobaculales; family Sulfomarinibacteraceae; genus Sulfomarinibacter. The sequence goes on from CAVQQV010000013.1 coordinate 9,873, forward strand.
GGGACTTGATCTCGGAGATCACCACGGCGATGGTCGCCGGGATGGGTCTCGGTTCGTTCTCGGGCGTCATCCATCCCTACCCGACCCGGGCGGAAATCATCCGCAAGGCTGCGGACGCCTACAATCGAACGAAGTTGACTCCGACCGCAGCCACACTCCTGAAGAAGTGGTTTCGATTCAAGAGAAAACATTGAAATTTTGAATTATGAATTATGAATTTTGAATGACGCTACAAATCGGCCGACGCCACCTCCAGGTTGGAGGCTGCGCGGGAATTCAAAATTAAAAATTCAAAATTAAGAATTTGTTGTCGTCAGAATCCTTCGAGAACGGCGGTGACCAGGGCGCTGGCAAACTCGCGCGACAGTTCGTCCATGGCCAGGTTCTGACGGTCGAAGTAGTTGACGGAGTTCGGATCGACCAGGTACGAGGTTCGTCGGGAGAAGGCCTTGTCTTCCCACAGGACCGCGTCGTCCTCACCCCTGACATCTTTCAGCTGCACTTCAGCCTGAAGGCTCATCTGGTATTCGTTGGCGCGACCCTGATCGTCATAGGACACCGGAATAACGGCCAGGCGTTGGATCGCGCCGGTCAGGATCACGTCCGCCTTGGCCGGCGAGTCCACCAGCCGCAACCGCCCCCGGCGCACCCACTCGAGGGTCAGCGCCTCCATCAGCCGTTGGTCCATATCCACCCATTTGGTCTGGTTTCTGAAGCTCTCGACATAGAGGTTTTCGATGTCGTCGGGCAGAAACGAGGTCGTTCCCACGAGGTGGTATCCGCACGACGAAAGCACGAGTGCAAAAAACAGCGCTGCGACGAAAAAAAACCGGTTCCTCACGTGCGAACCGTAACACAGTAACGGAGTCTCTTGCCGCGCACGGCGCTACTCCTTCTTCGCCGCCTCGCGCAGGCGGCGGATCTCGGCCATGCGCTCGCCGATTCTCGCTTCCCACCCGAAAGCTGTGGGTCGGTAGAAGCGGGCGCCGGCCAATTCATCGGGCAGACATTGGAGGTCGGCCACGGCCCCTTTTTCGTCGTGGGCGTAACGGTATCCACGGCCATAACCCGCTTCCTGCATGAGCGCGGTGGGAGCGTTTCGGATTGCCAGGGGGATGGCCAGCCCGGGTCGCTGCGCCACTTCCCGTTTGACGGCGCCGTAAGCCGTATAGAGGGCGTTCGACTTCGCGGCCAACGCCAGGTAGACGGCCGCCTGCGCGAGCGCCAACTCACATTCCGGCATTCCCATGTGCTCCACCGTCCGGGACACGGCAACCACCTGCTCGAGAGCCCTGGGATCGGCCATGCCGATGTCTTCAGAGGCCATGCGCAACATCCGCCGCACCACGAATTTCGGATCGGCGCCGCCCGCCAGCATGCGTCCCAGCCAGTAAAGGGAGGCGTCGACGTCGGAGTTCCGGACCGCCTTGTGGAGGGCCGAAATGAGGTTGTAGTGCTCTTCCCCACCCTTGTCGTATACCGCGACCACGTTCTGGAGCACCCGCTTCACCAGGTCCCGGTCGATGGCCCCCGACTTCTCCGCGCGCGAAACCGCGACTGCCAGCTCGAGGTGGTTGAGGGCCTGACGGGCGTCGCCCGCTGCGACATCGGCGATGAGCTCGAGCGCGTCGTGTTCGACCTCGGGCGCGAGCCCGCCGAGGCCCCGCTCCGAATCGACGAGCGCTTTGCCGAGAAGATCGACAATCTCTTCCGGCGTGAGCGGGTCGAGGATGTAGACCTTGAGCCGCGACAACAACGCCCGGTTGAGCTCGAACGATGGGTTCTCGGTGGTGGCGCCGACCAGTACGATGTCGCCCGCCTCGACGTAGGGAAGAAACGCGTCCTGCTGAGCGCGGTTGAAACGATGGATCTCGTCGACAAAGAGCATCGTCCGGCGGTTTTCGAGACGCCGCCGGTCGCGCGCCTCGGCCATGATCGCCCTCGCCTCCTTGACACCCGACAGCACCGCCGAAAAACTCACCATCTCCGCACCGGCGGCGTCGGCCAACAACCTCGCGATGGTGGTCTTGCCGCTCCCCGGAGGGCCCCAGAACACCATCGACGGCAGCTCGCCGTCGTGAACCAGAGACCGGATCACTCCCCCGTCGCCGACCAGACCCGTCTGGCCGACCACCTGGTCGAGGTTTGCCGGCCGCATCCTCTCGGCGAGCGGGGCCGCGGTCGGGTCGTCGGGGAAGAGCGCGGCGTCCTTCATCTCACCGACCACGCGTACGGGCGGCGGCGCGCTCGAGTTGGAGCATCCGCCGCAGCGCGCTCTCGACCGTGACACCGACAGTCACCGCGCCGTGATCCAAAAGCACACAGGCCGACGCCTCCAGGAGGGCGGCAGCCGCGGCCCTGGCGAGCTCCCTGCTGCCCTCTTCGAAGTACGGCACCACAACCACCCCGCCGAACCGGGACCCGTCCTCATCCAGGAGGCCGGCGTCGGGCAGCCGGCCCTCCCGGGCGAGACGGAGAACGCACGGGGGGTGGGCGTGGACGATGGCCTCCACGTCGGGCCGCGAACGGTAGATTTCGATGTGGAGCCGGACCTCGGAGGAGGCTCGCGGTGGAATCCGTCCACGACCCAAGGGCACCTCGACCAGGTCGGCGCCGGTCAGACGCCCGGTGACTCCGCCGGTCGGCGTCGCCAGGCAGCGCCCCCCGTCGATCCTGGCCGAAAGGTTGCCCTCGCTCGCGCGAAGGAGACCGGCGGCCGACAGGCGGGCGCCCGCCGTCACCAGTTGGGTGTGGGGATCACCGATCAGCATGGGTCGAGGCGTCGGGGACCTGGCGCCGGCATGCCTCGCTGCAGATAGATCCGGTCTTCGCCGCTGGTCAAGGCACGCCCGGACGGCACGAAGGTGCCGCAGCGGGTGCACTCGACCAGTTCCTCGACACCGCTCCGGGATCCGTCGGGCCACTGCTGCCTGCGGCGCCGCGCTTCCGGCGAAAAACGGCTGAAACTGTCGGCGCCGGGGGCCTTTTCGGCCAGACGACGACCGATGGAGGCGAGAATCCGCCACAGCACGAGCAACACGACGACGACGATGAGGATTCGCTGCATTCGATCACCTCCCGCGGGAGAGAGGCCGAGTATACGACAGCTCGAGAAATTCTAAATTTTGAATTTTGAATTTTGAATTGTCTTTCCCATGCCTCTCTCAGAAAAGGCCGCAGTCGGGAGGTCAGGGATTTCTGTTTCGGGCTCTCAGCTCCTGCTTGCCTGGGTGCGGTTGGGCGTCATTCAAAATTCAAAATTCAAAATTCAAAATTTCGTTGAGGTCAGCCGCCGAGGACCTCCCCCTCGATCGCGCTGAGATCCGGAATCGCCGGGTTCTGCTGTTTGAGCTCCTGGAGACGACGGAGGGCCTCAGCCGCGTTGTCGTGCTCGTGCAGATCGAACTGATAGACGACGACCTTGTTGTACCAGGCCTGCCAGTGGTCGGGGCTGAGGGAAATGGCCCGGTCGAGCAACTCGATCGTCCGTTGCGGTTGATCGAGGTTCCGGAACGAAACCGCAAGGTCGGTGAGCACATCGACGTCATTCGGGGCGACCGCCAACGATTTTTCATACCAGACGCGTGCATCGTTCCACCGGCTGGCGTCAAAAAAGACGTTCCCCATGGCGGCCATCAGCTTCGGGTCGTCGGGGTTGGCGGCCAGGAGGCCCTCGATCTCGCCGACCTGTTGGCGCAGCTGTTGGCTGGCTGCAGCCGACTGGCCTTCGACCGGGGGGTGTCCTTCCGGAAGGGGTTCGTTCTGTCCCCCTGCCGGGTTCATACCGATCCTCACGGCCTTTGCCGGCGGCACCGGTTGGCGCTCGGCAAACACATAACCAAGAGTGAGACCGGCCACGAGGCCGAGCACGAGTGTGAACCAGGGATTACGGAACATCGATCGACTCCTCACGCGGTGATCGCGGGCAACGCCCGATCGCGAATCGGAACCATAACACGATTAACCTGCATATCTCACCAGGTTTCGTCACGAGGGCGACGAGGCGCCGTGGCCAGGCGGGTTTTCTCGCCTTGGGGCGCGGGCTTGTTCTTTGCAGTACGTTGAGCACCCCAAAGCGAGAAAACACGGTCTGGGTAGGATGCATCGTCGGCCGCAGTCGACATCTGGTGAGATATGCAGGTTCAAGCTATTCGTTCTCCTGAACCTTGGTACCGGTCCAGTTGCCGGCCGACGCGAGACCGCTGGCCAGCTGGGTGGCCTCCCAGTTTCCCTGGAGCCTCAGGTTCCGTCCCTGCCCAACCAACCGGCCGTAGAATATCGCAGCAAAACCGATCTGCGAATCGATCCGTTCAAGCCGCACCTTGCCGGCCACCAGGGTGCCGCGGAAGGAGCCCGAAAACCCGCCCGTCAGCGCGTAGGTGCCCGTCACAAGCGTCCCCTGTTGTTGGAAATAGGCCATCCCGTCCTGTCCGGGTTCGACCACGAGGCGCCAGGTACCGGTGAGCGGGGCCTCCGCCTCGCCGACCTCGGCCGACAGCCGCTCGACTTCCGTGGCCATGACCGCCAGCATTGTGCGATGTTCAAGCGCGGCCCGACGTTCCTGCTGGAAGCTGAAAATTGCGCCCAGAAACTCTGATTCGATGCGCCGAAGGTCCTCGTCCCGCAGCCGCAAGCTCTCCACCGTTTCGCCCTCTCGCTGCGCGCGCATGAGGTTGCCGGACTGCAGCTCGAGTTGCGACCACAGCTCGCGGAGCTGCTGTCTCGCTTCGGCAATATCTTCGAGCTGGCCTTCGAGCACGATCTCGCGGATCCTGATCTGCTCACGCAGACTGTCCGCGACCTGGGCCTCGCCCGACGGCGGTGTCACGATTGCCAAAAGGGCGGCCAGAAGCAGCGTTCTCTTCATGGTGCTTTCCCTTCAAAACGGTTCACCACCGCGGTGCCGACAAGATCGCTCCACACGTTGGTCGCAGTCCGCATCATATCCAGGACGCGGTCGACGGCGATGATGGTCCCGATGCCCTCGAGCGGCAGCCCCACGGCCTGCAGTACGACCACCAACATCACCAGCCCCGCCATGGGGATACCGGCCGCTCCCACCGACGCCAGCAACGAGGTCATCAGCACCAGCGCCTGCTGCGCCAGACCCAGCTCGACGCCGTACATTTGGGCGATGGTCAGGGCCGCGACCGCTTCGTACAGGGCAGTTCCGTCCATGTTGACGGTCGCCCCCAACGGCAGGACAAAGCTGGTCACCCCTCGGCGATTCCCCGCTTCCTCGGAGCACTCCATACTCAAAGGCAGGGTCGCCGAGGACGAGGCGGTTGAAAAGGCGGTGGCCAACGCCGGTGCCATGGCCCGCCCGTAGTCCATCGGGTTGCGATGACCGATCAGGAGCAACACGGCGGGCAACGTAATCGTTGCGTGGATAAGGAGGCCCAGACCGACCGTCACGAAGTAGTAGCGAAGGTCCCAGATGATCCCCGGGCCGCTGCGCGCCACCTCGCGGGCGAGCAGGGCGAAGATCCCCACCGGCGCCAGCTTGACAATGGCCAGGGTGAGGGCCTGAATGATCTCGAGAACACCGTCCACCACCCGGTGTACGGAGTCCACGTTGGGGCCGTTGAGGCGGGTGAGAAACAGCCCGAACAGCAGCGCGAACACGATGACCGGCAGCACGTCTCCGGCCGCCATCGCCGAGACGATGTTGTCCGGCACCATCCGCAGCAGGAAGTCAGGTAGCGTGGTCGTCGCCGTCGAAAAACCCTCTGGGAGCCCTTCCGAGCTCATGAAGTCGAGATGGGCGCCGGGCTGGATGATGTTGACGAGGGTGAGACCGACCGTGATGGCAAGCGTCGTGGAAAGGGTGTAATAGACGACCGTCCGGACCCCGACCCGGCCCACCGACCGCAGATCGCCGAGACTGGCGATACCGCTCACCAGCGATGTGAAGATCAACGGAATGATGATCATCTTCAGAAGCCGCAGAAAAAGGTCGCCCACAAAACCGATGTTCTGTGATGCGGTCGGTGCGAGCCAGCCGAACCCGACCCCTGCCAGAAGTGCGATGAGAACCTGCCAGTGAAGCTTGAAAAACCAGGGTCCGGGTTTCGAGTTCAAGTTGTTGGTGCCGATGTCGGTCATCTATCCTCCGAAGATCGCGTCCGCAGAGAATAGCACCGGCGAAGGGGTGCACAAAAGAGAAGCTGTTAGCTGTTAGCTATTAGCCATTAGCTTTTATCCGCAGGCTCCTGAGCAACAAGCCGACTGCGATGTGACGGAATCACGGATATATCCACGCCTATGGCGGGCTGCGATGATGGCGGAAGCAGGAACAACCATCTTCGTCGTCGTCCGGGGAAGTCGCTCGGGGAGATTCGAGACGCTCATTGCTAACAGCTAATTGCTAACTGCTAATAGCTAACTCTCACTCTTCATCCTGTTTGACGACGTTGCCGAGGGCGTTTTCCACCAACTGTTCGATCTTCTCCACCGGGCTGTCCTCCACCTCCGCGACTTCCATCACCAACAGCTGGCGGGCGTGGTCGTACATCTTCCGCTCACGGAAGCTCAGGGTCTTGCGGCCGGCGACTTCCGCCAGACACAGGAGAACATCCACGATTTCGTCGAGATCGCCGGTCTTGATGCGGTCGAGGTTGGCCCGATACCGGTCCTTCCAGTCCTCGGAGTTTTCACCATAGACGGCCTTGAGGCGTTTCATGGCCTTTTTGACGAGCTTCTTTTCTGACAGGGGCCGTAGGCCGACTCGTTCGGAGTTGGTGACAGGCACCATCACCTTCGATTCGGAGCCCAGGAGGCGGAGGTGATAGCACTTCATCTCATCGCCGGCAAGGACCTCGTTTGATATCTCCACCACCACGGATACGCCCTGGCTCGGGTAGACCACCTTGTCGCCGACCTTGAACTTCACGCGATCCCCTTTTCTGAACGCCCAAGCTTAGCATGGCCGCAGGGAGGACGCGGGGGCCACCGGTTACGAGGCGGTCACCTGATCCTTCCGGCAGTGGGGACACACGAGGGCGCCGGGCCTGATCGCTTCCCCACAGTGAAGACAGGCCACCCGGCGGCGGTCCGCCGCACGGGAGACGACCACCGCCGTGGCGGCAAAGCCACCGAGCATCAACATCGACAACGGCGGTGCCAGCACCGCGGTCCCGGAAAGAGTCGCCGAAGCGCCCGCCTCGCCGAGCGAAGCGAACTTGCCGACCGATTCGTGGGCGTCCTCCGCGAGGTCGCGAAACGGCCGCCTGACCTGGTTGCGAAGCCAGTGGACTCCGGCCGCGGTGCCGCCGCCAAGTACCCCGGAGGTCCCCAGCTGGACCAGGTCCTGGTCAACGCTGCCGGTGACTGCGGCAAAGGCGATAAAGCCCGCAACAACCTTCGGCAGGTACGAAACCACGTCCGAAAAGCGGCCCAGATCGGGGTGGGCGTCGACCACGATTTCGGCGATCACCAGAACCGCCAAAACGGCCATCACAACCGGATCAGCGATCCAACCGAACCGCTGTGCGAGTTCGAAGTATGGTGTGTAGCTGAAGGCCCCCAGGGCCAGAATCGGGATGAAGGCCTTGGCGCCGGCGCCAGCCGCGATCCCGAACGCCGTCATATAGGTCATGAGCGACTCCATGGTCAAATTCCTCTCAGTTTTCGCGCCTCACGGCGCCTGCATCTTCTCGGCGATGGCTGCGACCGTCCATCCGAAGAGCACCGCCACCCCGATCACAACCACCAACATCACCACCGTCAGCACCGCGAGGGCCACCGGCACCAGCTGTTCCCACCGAGAAAGCGATTGCCCCGAAGCGCTCCCGCTGCAGCGCGGCCAGCGTGGAGATCTGCGCGACGGTGGTCAAGACCACGAATGTGCCCGCTCCGAGCACAATACCAACGACCGGCACGGTCATCGCGCCGTACCCGGGGAGCCCGATCCACAAAAAGGCGAAACGAATCGTCCATCGATTGAGGAGCCTGCGCACCGGCCCGAAGCAGCCGTTGCGCATCGCGAACCAGCATCAACCGCACCACCACGAGGTGGACCAAAACCACCAGTGGGACGGCGATGACCGCGCCGACGTGAAGCAACGGCACGAATACCGCCACCGCCGCAACCGACGGCGTGCCCCACGCGAGCAGGCGACGGTACATCTCTCCCTGCTCGCGTTCTACCTTCTCGAAACGCATCTGGAGAGCTTTCGGTTCGCCTTCGCCGCCCACCAGCCGTCCGCAGTGCGGACATTCGGGAGCGCTCCGGCGGAGCGGCAGAGATTCGAGGCACCATGGACACGTCTGTCTCACCTCTGGAGTATACGCACCGCCGGCGAGAATATTCTCATCTCGCCGCGATCACCTCAGAACGTAAGGTACTGTATTTCAGACGTTTATACGACTGAGGATCATCCGTGCAGCGCGCTCGACCTCGTCGGTGGTGGTGAACCGCCCAACCGACAGGCGGACTGTGGCGCGAGCCAGATCCGCGTCGATGCCCATCGCATCGAGAACGTGTGAAACGTGAACGCCGTCTGCGTGGCAGGCCGCCCCGGCCGATGCCGCCACCTCGTCGCCGAGCTCGCGCAACAGCGTCGCAGGCCTCGAATCCCGGGAACGCCACACTCGCGGTGTTGGGCAGCCGGTTCGCCGGATCGCCGTGTTCGACCAACTGCATCGATACCCGGCCACCGAGCAAGCGCCACGAGCCGGTCCCGAAGAGTGGTCAACCGCGGCATCTCCCGCCTCGACCTCAGAGTGGACGAGGTCGCACGCAGCTCCCAGCCCGACTGCCAGGAGGACGTTCTCGGTACCGGCACGGAGCCCGCGTTCGTGACCGGCGCCCCGGATCTGGGGCACGATGCGGACACCGTCGCGGACGTAAAGCGCGCCGATCCCCTTTGGTGCATAGAGCTTGTGTCCGGCAACAGACAGCAGGTCGACGCCGAGATCGGCGATGTCGACCGGGATCTTCCCGACCGCCTGAGCAGCGTCGGTGTGGAGAGCCACCCCGCGCGCGCGACAGACCTCCGCCACCTCGCGCACCGGCTGCAGGGTCCCGACCTCGTTGTTAGCCAGCATCAGCGACACCAGGGCGGTGTCGTCGCGCAGAGCGTCGATGACGTCCGCGGGATCGACCCGTCCCATTCGGATCGACCCCGACCACGGTGAGTTCGATCCGCCCCTCCCCTTCCAGCGCGCGCACGACCTCGAGCACGGCCGGGTGCTCGATCGCCGAGGTGACGACGTGGCCGCCCCCTTGGGCCTCGACCACCCCGCGGATCGCCAGATTGTTCGACTCCGAACCACCCGAGGTGAAGACGATTTCGCCGGGTTGGCAGCCGAGGCACCCGGCCACCCTTTCACGGGCAGCTTCCAAAGCCGCCTTTGCCTTGCGGCCCTCGAGGTGGGTCGACGATGGATTGCCGAAACCACCGGTCAGAAAAGGCGCCATCGCCTCCGCCACCCGGGGATCGATCGGCGTCGTCGCGTTGTAGTCGAGATATATGAAGGACATGGGGGGAGTTTACAAGGGCCAATTCGGAATTCGGAATTCGGAATTTCGGAATTTCGGATTTCGGATTTCGGATTTCGGACGCGCGGAAACGAGCCGCGTGCGGCGGAGGTGCCATTTTTCGCATTGTTTGACACTCATGCTTTCAAGTCGGTAACCCGATCGGGCAAACAATGCGAAGGTGGCTCCTCCCGGGAACCGCGATCAGACGAATCGGGTGATCACGGTCGGGTTGCCGCTTCCCGGAGCGAACGCGCTCGCACCGCAAACGAGCCCCGCGTGCGGCGGAGGTGCCATTTTCAACATTGTTGGACACACGACCCTCCACGTCGGCAGGGTGATTCGGGCCAACAATGTTGAAGGTGGCTCCTCCCGGGAACCGCGTTCAGAAAGGCGGTATCACTCGAACGCTCGAAAACGAAAACGGGCAATCGTTGCACCGTCCGCCTGATGCGGCTACCATGCCGGGGCGGCGCTGTGGTGCGCCGCACACCACACAACACAACCCCGCTGGAGGTTTCTCATGGCGAATGGAATTGTCCGCGTCCCGCCGCCGGTCAACGACCCGATCAGGTCGTATGCGCCCGGTTCGCCCGAAAAGGTCTCGCTGAAGGCCACGATCGCCGAGATGCTGAGCGAGGAGATCGAGATCCCTCTCATCATCGGCGGCAAAGAGGTGCGCACGGGCAACACGGCCAAGGCGGTGTGCCCCCACGACCACAAGCACGTCCTCGGCGTCTACCACAAGGCCGGCGAGGCCGAAGTCCAGATGGCCGTCGAGGCTGCTGCCACGGCCTGGAAAGAGTGGTCCGAGACTCCCTGGGAGCACCGCGCCGCAGTGATGCTCAAGGCCGCCGAACTGCTGGCAGGCCCGTGGCGCGACCGCCTCAACGCGGCCTGCATGCTCAACCAATCGAAGAGCGTCTACCAGGCCGAGATCGACGCCGCCTGCGAACTGGTGGACTTCTGGCGTTTCAATCCCTCCTACATGCCCTTCATCTACGAGCAGCAACCCGAGTCCGCCCTCGGATACTGGGACCAGGTGGAGTACCGCGCCCTCGAGGGCTTCGTCTTCGCCGTGACGCCCTTCAACTTCGCCTCGATCGCCGGCAACCTGCCCACCGCGCCGGCCCTGATGGGCAATACCGTGCTGTGGAAGCCCGCATCCTCGACGGTTTTCACCGGTTGGCATCTGATGCAGCTCATGGAGGCCGCAGGCTTCCCGCCCGGCGTCATCAACTTCATCCCGGGCTCCGGCGGCCAGGTCGGCAACCCCGTCATGGCCAACCCGAACCTGGCCGGTGTCCACTTCACAGGTTCGACCTCGGTGTTTCACGGCATGTGGAAGGCGGTCGGCGAGAACATCGCGAACTACCGCACCTACCCCCGTATCGTCGGCGAAACCGGCGGCAAGGACTTCATCTTCGCGCACAGCTCTGCTGACCAGGAAGCCTTGGCCACCGCCATGGTGCGCGGAGCCTTCGAATACCAGGGCCAGAAGTGCTCGGCGGCCTCGCGTGCCTATATTCCGCGTTCGATCTGGCCGAAGGTCAAGGAGTTGGCTCTCGGGCAGACCGCCGAGATCAAGATGGGCCCACCAACGGACTTCCGGAACTTCTGCAACGCGGTCATCGACAAGGGCGCGTTTTCAGATATCACGTCCTACATCCAGTACGCCAAGGACTCGTCTGAAGCCGAGATCCTGTGCGGCGGCGAATGGGACGACTCGGAGGGCTACTACATCCAACCCACGATGGTGCAGACCACCAACCCACGCTTCAAACTGATGGAGGAAGAGATTTTCGGGCCGGTGCTGACGATCTTTGTCTACGACGACAAGGACTTCGACGCCACTCTCGAACTCTGCGACACCACCTCCCCGTACGCCCTCACCGGCGCGATCTTCGCCCACGACCGGTCGACAATCATCAAGATGTCGAATCGTCTGCGCCACGCCGCCGGCAACTTCTACATCAACGACAAACCAACCGGCGCCGTGGTCGGCCAACAGCCCTTCGGCGGCTCCCGCGCATCGGGCACCAACGACAAGGCCGGCTCCTATCTCAACCTCATCCGCTGGACCTCGCAGCGCACCATCAAGGAAAACTTCGTGCCGCCGAAGCACTTCGCATATCCGTTCATGGGTGAAGAGTGAGCGATACTGCTCAATACTGAGGCCTCAGAACCCCCGCCGTCCCGGCGGGGGTTCTTCTTTGAGCGCACTGCCCGTCTCAGACTCAACTCTCGAGCAGGGCTCGCCGGAGTTCATTTTCATCGCAGGTGGGGACAACGATGGTGCTCGTTTCCACACTCAGCGTCAGTTCGAGTTCGCGGTCGGCGAACAGACGACGCCACAACGTAGCCGGTCGCGCCTCGACGGCCTCGACGCAGCCGACCGGAAGGCTACGGCGAAAGGGGCCCACCCGGAGCTCGACGAGGCGGTCGCTTACACTGATCTCATAACGCCGACATCGCACGAGGGTAACCAGCAGCGAGGCCCCGACCAGGATCACAAGGGCGGCCGCAGCTTCGGCGACCATCGATCCGGCCCGCACGAAAAGGAGCACCCCGGCAGTGCAGAAAAATATCGTTGCGGGCCAGCCGACCGCGCCGACCCACGTCTTCAGCGGCGACGCATCGAAGTGCCGTGGCAGGAAACGGTGGCGGGAAACCCGAACCATGTCGTGACCTTACACCGATCCTAAACCGGACAGGAGGCTACGCCCATCAGCCCGGCACCCGATTCGCGGGGTTTCGTCCGCTCATGACCGGCTCACGCTCCCTGCTTCCACCGGTTCCAACGCCGCTGCGAGAACCCGTCCAAAACGAC
>CAVQQV010000014.1:0-158316 GCA_963714885.1 Candidatus Sulfomarinibacteraceae bacterium
CTACCATGCCGGGGCGGCGTTCTGGTGCGTCGCACACCACTCAACACAACCCCGCTGGAGGTTTCCCATGAAGAATGGAATTGTCCGCGTCCCGCCGCCGGTCAACGACCCGATCCGGTCGTATGCGCCCGGTTCGCCCGAAAAGGTTTCGCTGAAGGCGAAGATCGCCGAGATGTTGAGCGAGGAGATTGAGATCCCTCTGATCATCGGCGGCAAGGAGGTGCGGACGGGCAACACGGCCAAGGCGGTGTGCCCGCACGACCACGGACACGTTCTCGGCGTCTACCACAAGGCCGGGGAAGCCGAGGTCCAGATGGCCATCGAGGCCGCTGCAACGGCCTGGAAGGAGTGGTCCGAAACGCCTTGGGAACACCGTGCCGCGGTCATGCTCAAGGCCGCCGAGCTGCTGCAGGGCCCGTGGCGCGACCGCCTCAACGCCGCCTGCATGCTCAATCAATCGAAGAGCGTCTACCAGGCCGAGATTGACGCCGCCTGCGAGCTAGTGGACTTCTGGCGCTTCAACCCCTCCTACATGCCCTTCATCTACGAACAGCAGCCCGAGTCCGCCCTCGGTTATTGGGACCAGGTCGAGTACCGCGCCCTCGAGGGCTTCGTCTTCGCCGTGACGCCCTTCAACTTCGCCTCGATCGCGGGCAACCTGCCGACCGCGCCGGCCCTGATGGGCAACACCGTTCTGTGGAAGCCCGCATCCTCGACGGTCTTCACCGGCTGGCATCTGATGCAGCTCATGGAGGCCGCCGGATTCCCACCCGGTGTCATCAACTTCATCCCCGGCTCCGGCGGCCAGGTGGGCAACCCCGTCATGGCCGACCCGAACCTGGCCGGTGTCCACTTCACAGGTTCGACCTCGGTGTTTCACGGCATGTGGAAGGCGGTCGGCGAGAATATCGCGAACTACCGCACCTATCCCCGCATCGTCGGCGAGACCGGCGGCAAGGACTTCATATTCGCCCACAGCTCGGCCGACCCGGAGGCCCTGGCCACCGCCATGGTGCGCGGCGCCTTCGAATACCAGGGCCAGAAGTGCTCGGCGGCCTCGCGTGCCTATATTCCGCGTTCGATCTGGCCGAAGGTCAAGGAGTTGGCTCTCGGGCAGACCGCCGAGATCAAGATGGGCCCACCAACGGACTTCCGGAACTTCTGCAACGCGGTCATCGACAAGGGCGCGTTTTCAGATATCACGCCCTACATCCAGTACGCCAAGGACTCGTCTGAAGCCGAGATCCTGTGCGGCGGCGAATGGGACGACTCGGAGGGCTACTACATCCAACCCACGATGGTGCAGACCACCAACCCACGCTTCAAACTGATGGAGGAAGAGATTTTCGGGCCGGTGCTGACGATTTTTGTCTACGACGACAAGGACTTCGACGCCACTCTCGAACTCTGCGACACCACCTCCCCGTACGCCCTCACCGGCGCGATCTTCGCCCACGACCGGTCGACAATCATCAAGATGTCGAATCGTCTGCGCCACGCCGCCGGCAACTTCTACATCAACGACAAACCAACCGGCGCCGTGGTCGGCCAACAGCCCTTCGGCGGCTCCCGCGCATCGGGCACCAACGACAAGGCCGGCTCCTATCTCAACCTCATCCGCTGGACCTCGCAGCGCACCATCAAGGAAAACTTCGTGCCGCCGAAGCACTTCGCATATCCGTTCATGGGTGAAGAGTGAGCGATACTGCTCAATACTGAGGCCTCAGAATCCCCGCCGTCCCGGCGGGGGTTCTTCTTTGAGCGCACTGCCCGTCTCAGACTCAACTCTCGAGCAGGGCTCGCCGGAGTTCATTTTCATCGCAGGTGGGGACAACGATGGTGCTCGTTTCCACACTCAGCGTCAGTTCGAGTTCGCGGTCGGCGAACAGACGACGCCACAACGTAGCCGGTCGCGCCTCGACGGCCTCGACGCAGCCGACCGGAAGGCTACGGCGAAAGGGGCCCACCCGGAGCTCGACGAGGCGGTCGCTTACACTGATCTCGTAACGCCGACATCGCACGAGGGTAACCAGCAGCGAGGCCCCGACCAGGATCACAAGGGCGGCCGCAGCTTCGGCGACCATCGATCCGGCCCGCACGAAAAGGAGCACCCCGGCAGTGCAGAAAAATATCGTTGCGGGCCAGCCGACCGCGCCGACCCACGTCTTCAGCGGCGACGCATCGAAGTGCCGTGGCAGGAAACGGTGGCGGGAAACCCGAACCATGTCGTGACCTTACACCGATCCTAAACCTGACAGGAGGCTACGCCCATCAGCCCGGCACCCGATTCGCGGGGTTTCGTCCGCTCATGACCGGCTCACGCTCCCTGCTTCCACCGGTTCCAACGCCGCTGCGAGAACCCGTCCAAAACGACGGATGCCCTCTTCGATGCGGTCCTCGGGCATCGCCGAAAAGTTGAGGCGCAGGGTGTTTTCGTGGCCGCCGTTGGCGAAGAAGGCCCCACCCGGGACAAACGCCACCTTCTCTTCAAGGCTGTGTTCGAGGAGCTCACGCGAGTCGATGCTCGCCGGCAGCTCGACCCAAAGGAACAAACCGCCCACGGGGCGGGTGTAGGTCACATCCGGCGGCATATGTCGGTCGAGGGCCGCCAGCATGGCGTCGCGGCGACGGCGGTAGACGTCGCGGATGCGTGCGATGTGGGCGTCGAGGTCGTGCTCGGCGACGAACCGTGCCGCGAGCAGCTGGGTCAAGCCCGAGGTGTGGAGATCGACACCCTGTTTGACCAGTGCATAGCGCCGGACCAGAGAACTCTCTCCCACCACCCACCCCAACCGCATACCTGGCGACAGGATCTTCGAAAAGGTCCCGAGGAGAACCACCAACCCGGCCTCGTCAAAAGAGGCCACCGGCGGCAGCGGCTCGCCCTCGAAACATAGTTCACCGTAGGGGGCGTCCTCGATCACCGGCACCCCGAAACGCGCGGCCAGATCGGCCAGGCGCCGGCGCCGTTCGACCGACCACCGGCGGCCGCTCGGGTTTTGGAAGTCGGGCACCACGTAGATCAGCTTGACGCGGTCCTCCGCCGCCAGCCGCCGTTCCAGCTCGGCCGGCACCATACCGTCGACGTCGGTCGGGACTTCAACAAAGCGCGGTTGGTAGGCGCGCAGCGCGTTGATGGCGCCGAGGTAGGTCGGGCTCTCGCAGAGCACCACGTCACCCTCGTCCAGAAAGACCTTTCCAGTGAGGTCGAGGGCTTGCTGCGAACCCGTGACCACCAGCACATCGTCCGCCGGATAGACCAGGCCGAAAAGCTCGCCAAGACGGTGGGCGATCGCCTCGCGGAGCACCGGCAGGCCTTCGGTTGGCGCGTACTGCAGGGCCCTCACGCCGTCGTCCAGCAGGAGGTCCCGCGCCAACTCCGCCATCTCGCGGGCGGGGAGGACTTCCGACGCCGGCAGACCGCCGGCAAAGGAAATGACTTCGGGGCACTGGGTCACCTTGAGGATTTCTCGGATGTCCGACGTCCGAAGACTCTTCATGCGGCCGGCAAAACGAATATTGGGGTTTTCCATTGCTTCCTCCAGGAGTCACACGACCGGCGAGGTCGCCGCGCCTTCCGCCAGCGGCTGTCGCGAAACGGCCGCCGCCTCGTGGACCGCCTCGAACAATCGTTCAATACCGAGGTCGATGGCCTCTTCGGCGCAGTGGGTGAAATTGAGTCGTACGGCGTTCTCGCCCGGCTCTGCGGCATAGCAGGCCCGACCGGGCAGAAAGGTGACGCCGCGGGCGACGGCGTGGGCCATCAGCGCCGATTGCTCGATGCCGTCAGGGAAAGCACACCAGATATAGAAACCGCCGCTGGGAACCCGCACGTCGAGCGCCACGTCGGCCTCGCGTTCGAGGGCCGCGGCCATCCGGTTGCGGCGCCGCCGGTAGGCATTCTTGAGGACCTCGACGTGGGCCGCGAAGTGGCCGTGGCGGACGAAAGACTCGAGCAGATACTGGCCGAAGCTGTTGGCATGGAGATCTGCGCCCTGTTTGGCGAGCACCAACTGGCGCGACACCACCGGCGGCGCCACCAGGTAGCCGATTCGCAGCCCTGGAAGGAGGACCTTGGAAAAGGTACTCAGGTAGAGAACGAGGCCGTGCTCGTCGAGCGCCTTGAGAGAAGGCAGCGCATCGCCCTCATAGCGCAATTCCGAGTACGGGTCGTCCTCGACAATCGGCACCTGCCAGTGCGCCGCCAGCTCGAGCAGTTGGCGGCGGCGCTCGAGGCTCATCACCGCGCCCGAAGGGTTCTGGAAGGTCGGCAGGGTGTAAATGAGTTTCGGACGGTGGTGTTCGAGAACCGACGCCAGGACATCTATTCGCATGCCTTCGCCGTCGACCGGCACACCGAGCAGCCGCGCCTGGGCGCCCCGAAAGGCCTGCAGGGCGCCGATGTAGGTGGGTTCCTCGACGACCACCGCGTCACCGGGATCGAGAAAGACCCTCGACAGGAGGTCGAGCCCCTGCTGCGATCCGGAAACCACCAGCACCTCCGATGTTTTTGCGTGGATACCGCGGCTCGCCAGCCACTGTGCCAGGGTCTCGCGCAGCGGCGTGTGGCCCTCGGTCGGTGAGTGCAGGAAGGAAGCCGGCCCGCTCTCGCGAAGAACCTCATCGGTCAGTTCTCTCAGAAGTTCGAGCGGCAGGAGTTCGGGCGCCGGCAGTCCGATCGCGAACGAAATCAGATCGCGGCGTTCGGTCATCGCGAGCAGGTCCGCGATGATCGGATCGCGGGCCCGCGCCGTTCCGTCACGGAACAGCTGGCGCCAGGGCACGTCGGCCGACGATCTCCGCGGTGACAGCGCCGACGGCGGACGCAGGACGGCGGTACCGCGGCCGACGTGGGCGTCAAGCAATCCGAGGGCCTTGAGTTCGCGGTAAGCGCTGAGGACCGTGGACCGGTTGACGCCAAGTGCCGCCGCCAACCGCCGCTCCGGTGGCAGGCGAAAACCCTCGGGCAGTGCCCCGGAGTTGATCAGGGCCTGGATGCGGCGCACGACCTGACGATAAATGGGCTCCTCACTGGTTCGGTCGATCGTGATGTCCAGAAGACCCTCCAGTCCGGGGACGATCCCCGGTTCCACCGCACTCACACACAGCCCTTACGCAAGAACGGTGTGATGTCCTTTGCGAGTTCGGGCCCACGGCCGTCATACCCAAGAGAGAGCCAGCAGCGCCCGTTGCCCCAGCGTTCGAGACCGGAAGCCACATGGACGCGCGAGCAGCCCTTCACCCGGGCGATGCCCTCGGCAAAGCGGATCAGTCGCGCGCCGATGCCCCGCCAATCGAATTCAGGATCCACCTCGAGGACGCGGATGGTGGCGCGACTCAGAAGGCCGTCGAGGGACCAATACAGATCGAGACCCAGGACGGCACGGGTGCGCCCCTCGTCCACCGCGATCAGGATCCGACTCAGCGGATACTCCGCGAGCTCGCGAACCCGCCTCGAAGCGGCCTCCAACCACGGCTGCCGGGAAGTGGAGACCGACGACTCGAACTCGCTGCGGTCGATTTCCTGAATATGCATCAGCCGCCTCCCACGATTGGCGTCATCCATTTATCAAGATAAGGTCTATTTCTCGACGGTCAACCCCCAATTTTGGAAGATTGATACCATCCAATTCCCCAACCACATTCGACCAATCTCGTTTCCACCGAACGCGAACGCCACGCCAGCCGAGCCCTCGGTCTCGGCGGTTGACCCGGCGGAGTACCATGTCGCCGTGGCCCAGGGCATGGAATTGAACGCACGGATCGAGAAGGCGGCCGCGGCGGTTGGCGACGCAGAGGCGCTCCTCATCACCGCCGGGGCCGGTATGGGGGTCGATTCCGGGCTCCCGGATTTCCGCGGGGATGAGGGCTTCTGGCGGGCTTATCCGCCCATCGCCCGGCTCGGTATCTCGTTTTACGATATGGCCAACCCGTTCTGGTTCAAACGGGACCCGGAGCTTGCCTGGGGTTTCT
Organism: Candidatus Sulfomarinibacteraceae bacterium; assembly: GCA_963714885.1. Taxonomy (GTDB): domain Bacteria; phylum Acidobacteriota; class Thermoanaerobaculia; order Thermoanaerobaculales; family Sulfomarinibacteraceae; genus Sulfomarinibacter. The sequence continues at coordinate 5,974 of CAVQQV010000014.1, forward strand.
ACGGCCACCGAATCAACCTGTATCGCGAAACGGCGCCTCACGACGGATTCACCATCCTTCGGCAGTGGGCGGCGGCGAAGAACCGGGGGGCGTTTGTCTTCACCTCGAACGTCGACGGCCAATTCCAGAAGGCCGGGTTCGACGACGGCTCCACCGTTGAATGCCACGGCTCCATCAGCCGCCTGCAATGCACGAAACCCTGCAGGGAGGACATCTGGGACGGCAAGGATCTGCGGATCGCTGTCGATGACGAGACGATGCGTGCCGTCTCGCCGCTGCCGGGGTGTCCCGCGTGCGGCGCCCTTGCACGACCCAACGTTCTCATGTTCAACGACTGGAACTGGCTGCCCCACCGAACCTCGGACCAGGGGCGTCGCTTCGAAAGCTGGTTGGAGACCGCGGGCGGGCCAGGCCTCGTGATCATCGAGATGGGCGCCGGCTCGGCGGTGCCGACCGTGCGAATGACATCGGAGAGGGTGGCGAACCGCCTCGGGGCGACCCTGGTCCGGATCAACCCTCGTGAACCGCAGGTGCCGCACGGCCACATTGGGATCCCGCTCGGTGCCCTCGAGGCGCTGCAGGCAATTGACAACTGCCTTTGAAAATCCATCTCCAGACGTCGAAATACGGTTGCCTACCTACCAGGTCGGCACCGTCTCCCAGCCCGGAAACGGCCCGACCTCGATGCTCCAGCCGGTGGAGGACTCCTCGTCGCGGACGACCTGGAGGTTGGTGAGGGTCTTGAGCTTGGCGATGAGCTCTTGTCGCGGCAGCGTGTGGAGCGGAGGTTTGGTTAGGTCGGGCATCGGCCAGAGGTGAATTGTCCCGTCATAGCTCCCTGTGGCCACCCAGCGGCCATCGCTGGACAAAGCGACGGCGTAAATTCCTCCTCCCGACACCGGCAAGAGGTGTGGCTCTTCTCCTGTGATGGGACCTACCCGCGCGCCGCGCAAATCAGTCGATATCACAAGCTCGCCACTTGAATCGAAGCTCGCCCAATCCGATCTGCCGGCGTGTGAACGCAACTCCGTTATCGCTCCCGTGCTGAGGTCCTTCGTCCAGAGTCTCCCGTCAAACGATCCGAGCAAGACGTGTCGCCCGTCCGCGTTCAGATCGTCGAAGATTACCTCCGCCACATCAGGCATCGTGAGATCCGTTTCGAATTCAACGCGTGGCGGATCGGAATCAAGGCGCCAACGCCGGAGCGTAGACCGGCTCGCAACCCAGTGCCCGGCAACGACTGCGAATCGGAGCTCGGAGCCGCTGGCGGCCCATAACGCACCATCTTTTGCGAAGACCAGTTTGTAACACTCCTTGCCATCATCGGCATCCAGGATGCGAACCTGCCCGGAGACCAGATCCCAGACACGCACCACGGCCTCCTCGCGGATGTAACGTCCTGAGCCGGCAGCGACCAGTCGCGACCCGGGCCCAATAGCCAAACTGCGGCAGGCATCAGAGAAGCCGTGAAGCTCGCGGGCTGGAGCACCGTCGAGGGGGAGCATGATCAACCTGCCAGAAGGAGCCCCAAACACGACAAACGAACCATCTGGCGCCATCGCAAGTTTGGAAGGAAGGTCAAACGTCTCCTCGAAGCGAAATATCTCTTGGGATCGATGACTCGAGCCTGCTGATAGGGGCCACATCCGAACCGAGCCGTCTTCCGAGGTCGAAATCATTCGCGCACCATCGGGCGTGAACGCCAAACCGGTAACGGCCGCTTCGTGTCCCCGGAACGCGCGGGGATAGGCATGCGACAGTGGCCACAGTGAAACCGAGCCTTCTCCCTGAGCGAGCCAGCCCCCGGACGGAGAAAACGCGAGGGCAAAGCTATCTCTGATCCTCAGCGGCTCGGATTCTGGCCAATTCAGGTCCCACAGGAATCCCGCGCCAGCGAGGAGCGTTCCAGAACGATCGAACAGGAGTCGATGTGCAGAATACCCACCTTGCCCTCCGAAAGTGTGAGTCAGTTGAGGTGGATCGCATTGCAGCGACCAGACGCGAATCTCCCCTGCCTGATCGGACGAAGCGATTTGCAGCCCCCGTTCGTCCAAGACCTGAAATGCGATCGCGCGATCATGTCCCGCGACTGATTCGGACGAACCATCCAGGCTCATGCCTCTCAGGGATGCGATGTGGACGAGCCGACCCTCCGGCCACGCGATGCGGGACAGCATCGGATCGATGTCAGGCGACATGGGTCCGGTTGATCGAGCCATCGGGAGCGTTGCAATGGTGTCCGGAGTACCGCCAGCGACCGGCCACGATTGAACCACGCGCTGGTGGGGATCTCCCGGTGGCGGCTCAGAAACTGTGATGAGCCGTTGACCGTCGAATGAGAACCTGAAGAATTCGGTAGCCGCGTGGCCACCAGGCGCCAGGGAGCGCACGAAACGGCCTTCCGGAACCGACCATAGCCCCAGTTCTCGCTCCTCCGTGTCCGTGGTGCCGGCGACGAGATCACCCGTCGGGCTGAAACGAATATACATCGCGGCTTTGCTGCCTTCGAGGACCTTCGGTGGACCGCCGTCCGATGGCCAGAGCTTGCCGCCCCCTTCAAGATCGGCCGTCGCGAGCCATTTTCCATCGGGACTGAAGTCGAGGGAATAAGGGCTGGCGGTCGAAAGGCGAAACTCCGTGGGTCCCCTCCAAAGTGCATCAACGATGAACTTCCGCAATTCCGGGTTGTCCGACAACTCGAGGCTTGCCATGGCATAGGCAATCGCGGCTGTGGGATGTTGCCCGAGCTGCAGCTGCGCGAGTGAAAACACGTACGCGGCCTCCGCCCGACGCGACTCGGCGATCGCCTGATGACGGGACACGCCGACAACACCAAGTACCGCTAGGAGAACAACAAACGCCGTCGCCACAGCGATTCGCCGGAGTCGCTTGCGACGTTTCGCATACGACGTCATCGCGGCCGAAAATGCGACCTCGATTTTGCTCAACACACCCGAGTACCGCTCGCGCCACACCGCGAACTCCCGATAGGCCGAGCCGGTCCACAGCATGTCGCCGGAGCGATCGTGTTCGTCCCACGTCCGCGCCGCCTGCCGAAGCTGGTCGCGAAGCTGGGCGGCGTCGGCGTCCTGGGTCTGCCAGCGCACCAGTCGCGGCCAGTTGGAGAGCAGCGACTCGTGAATGATTTCGACGCGCCTCGTCGGTGCTTCATCGCCTTCCCGGATCTCATACGAGGTGAACAGTCGCGCATCGATCAGCTGACGAAGCACCTCCTCGGGCGATTCGTCGGACGAATCGCAAAATACGGACAGAAGCTCGTTCCACTCGCGGGCGGCGCGGGTTCCTTCGGCGGTGACGAGATTGCGGAAGAGTTCGCGGACTACGGGTAGGCGGTCGGTGCCGATCCGCTCGAGCGTTGATTCCGCGTGGTGTGCCAGGGCTCCCGCGACGCCGCCGATGTCGGCGTAGGCCTGACGGGTGAGCAGTTTTCGCTCGCGGTCGCGCTTTTCCCACAGCCTTGCCACCGCGAAGGCGAGCAGCGGCAGCGCACCGCGCTCGCCGGCGACGGCATCCAGCATCTCATTCGCCAGTGCATCGTCCTCGAACGTAGAAGCCGAGGCGCACCGCCGGCTGGACGAGGGCACGGTGAAGGGCGTCGCGACCCGGGACCTTGAGCGGCGTGAGCTCGGAGAAGATCGGCAGCAACGCCTCGTGATCGTGGCACCGGTAGAGAAAATCGTCGCGCATCGACAGCAGCACGTGGACGTCGGCGTCCCGCGCCAGGCGCCCGAGCAGCGCCGCAAAACGCGCCTGGACCTCGGGCGGGTTTTGGGTGAACAGCTCCTCGAACTGGTCGACGATCAACAACACGCGGTCGTGACGATCCCTCCACCGCGACACCACGGCCGCGGCCACCGACGGCTCGCTGATGCCCACCAGCTCCGAGATCGCCTCCGGGTCGCCCTCGAACTGTGGAGCAAGGGCGCGAGCCAGCGCCGCGAACGGCGCCTCGCCGGGCTGGCAGATCAGGACCCCCCATCCCTCCGGTGCCGCCGGGATCAGCCCCGCCCGCAGGAACGAGGTCTTGCCCACGCCCGAGGGGCCGATCACCGCCAGCAGACGACGGGTGGTGATCGTGCGCCACAGCCGGGACACCTCCGCCTCGCGGCCGAAGAAGAGCTCGGCGTCGGCCTCCGTGAAGGCAGCGAGACCGGGATAGGGATTGCGGTCATCGGTCGCGGTATGGGCGCCGGAGAACGGAGTCACGGTGCCCGACGGTTTCCGAACCGTTTCCACCGCCGCGATCAACCGGTAGCCCTTGCGGTGGATGGTCTCGATGTAGGTCGGCTCTTTCGCGTCGTCGCCCAGGGTCCGCCGCAGCTCGGCTACGGCGCGGGTCAGGGTCTTCTCGGTGATGAACTCGATCGCCCAGACCGTGTCGATCAGCTCCTGCCGCGTCACCAGCTCGCCGGCGTGCCCGGCCAGGCACACCAGCACGTCCATCATCTTGAGCTCGATCTGGATCGACTCACCACCCCGGGTGAGGCGGTTGAGGCGAGGCTCGACCAGCCACTCGCCGAGACGAAACGGGGCGTCCGCCAGCTCGTCGTGTTCTGTTGTCGGGGTCACCTTGAGATCAATGTAGGGCCGGGATGCGATCTGCTGCAAGTGATTGGTGGCAGAACGGCTGCCGCTCGAGCCAGGTCACAACCCGCAGTGCTCCGCGACCATCTGGTTGATGGCCACCGATCTCATGCCACCTGGGTCTCCGGGCCACTCGGTGAGGCCGGCATGGTGGAGCGCCTCGTGGATGATGATCATCGCCGCCCGCTTGTCGGTGAGACGCCAGAAATCGCGGCAGAGCCAGGTCGGCCCGCCGCCAACCATGGTGTAGGCATCGACGCCGCGGCACATGTTGGGCAGCGCTTCGCGGAAGCCTATCGGATAGAAGGAGACCCTGGAGAGTGTCGCCATCGGGTCCGCGCCGAGATCGGTGAAAAGGTCGCGGCATTCTTCCATCTTCTGGACCCGTTCGAGGGCCACTTCGAACGCGACGATGAGCTGGTCCCGGTTTTTTTGCGACATCTCAGGGCTGATCCTGCGATCGATATTTGACCGCCATGGATCGCGATCCCGGATCGAGCCCGGAAGGATGGCCCCGGCCGCCGCCGCGTCGATTTCGACCATCGCATCGACTGCGTCGACGGCGTCGGACGCCGCTGCAGAGGACAGGGTCAGTACCAACACTCCCAGACACGCCACCGCCAGCCTCGCCGCCATGAGGACCTCCCGGGGCGGCGCGATTCGGCAGGCACCGGGCACGATCTCCGACGGGCTCCGTCCGATGTGCGTGCTGTCCGTTGCGTGCGAGTGCCGTCCCATGTACTCACGGTGGGTCGAGGGCGGCGGAAAGAAGTTAGGCGCGGCGAGGCCAGAGGATAGGGACTTGCGATGTCCAGCCACAGGATCGCAACTGTTCAATTAATCTGACGTTAGGGATTCCAGGCTTCATCCGTCAGGACAAGCCGGGACGCGTCGAATTCGACCTGGACGGCGCCCGGCCACGGCTGTGCAGACGCGCCGCCTCAGGCTTGGCCCTGCCCCTCCCCTTTTTCTCCATCCTGGCGGGCGGCGTTGCCGCCCGCCAGGATGGAGAAAAAGGTATGATGCCGCAGCGGAGGATTGAAATGGCGACACTCTGGATACTGCGCGGGGATCACCAAGCCCCGGGATGGAATGAGCTTCGCAAGGCCTACGACGAGAAAACGGTGGAGATTATCCACCTCGACGCCAAGGTGTGGGCGATCATTGACGCCGAGGAGGAACCCACCGGGTATCAGGGCCTCGCGGCATCACGACCCGCCGATGGAATGTACATCGACCCCAACGGAACACCTCTCTATCTCGTGGGCGGGGGCGTCGTGACCTCCGCCGAGGCGGTGGTCGAAGGTCTCGGGCAGGAGGCCAAGGAAATGATGGAGAAGGTCGGAGACGCCGGCACCGCGCTGGAACGGCTCAGAAAAGTCTACTGAGGAGCATCCCATGTACCGACGGCTGACCGCGGTGTGTTTTTGCGCCCTTCTGGGGTTGGGAACGACGGTCTCGGCGCAGGACGCCGAATGGCGACTCGGTGGGCGCGCACTCTACATGTCCGGCAGCACTTCCAGTCCTGAGGTGGGGAACACCGGTGCCGGCCTGGATCTGAGCGCCGGCGGCGGGCTCGAGTTCGTTGCCGTGGCCAGCTTCTCCGAGATGTTCGCCGCAGAATTTACCGTCGGTGCCACGTTGCAGAGTCTCAATGTGACTGGAACCGATATCTGTTGCGGAGGCATCGACGGCGGTTGGGTCTGGCTCTTTCCGCTCACCGCGGTGGCGCAATTTCACATTCCCGTCTACGGCAAGTGGGACCCCTATCTGGGGATCGGTATTGCCTGGACCTATCCCTACGACGACCTCTCCAGCGACATCAAGGACTTCGGCGTCCAGGACATCGACTTCAAGAGCACCGTGGGCCTTGCCGCCCAGGGCGGTGTCAATCTCGCCCTCAACAACCAGTGGTACGCCAATCTCGACGTTCGCTACCTCGGCGTGAGCCTCGAAGCAACGGTCAGAACCGATGACGGGGACCTCGAACCCGTAGACCTCGACACCAAGCCCTGGGTGTTCGGAATCGGGTTCGGCTACCGCTTCTGAGTCGTCGGCACGCGCGGCGGAGGTGTCGGGTAGACCCGGGCGGTTACCCGCCCGGGCCCCCCACAGATCCGGACGTGCGGAATTCCCGCATCCGGCTCTTCAGGCGCCTGGGTTCGCTGCGGGGCGGTTGACCGCCACGCACCCGCTGGTCGGCCCAGCTCAGCTATCCGATGCAGTCTCGTTAAGACGCTACCGAGGTTCAATGCCCTCGCCACCTTCCCCTCCACCGGCTCCATGCCCTGGCGCCCCCTTCCCTCCTCCGGGTCCCTGTGGGTTCGGTTCCCCGGACTCATCGGTACTATGGGATGCGAAGGTTTCCGAAACGACTCATTCCATTTCTTTCCCGTTCCCCGAGCATTGCTCGGCCCACGCCCCGTATCACATCGTGACTTTTCGAACGTCTGACGTCACGAAGTGATACATGAGCCTCTTGCAAAATTCCTCGGAACGGGGATCTTCAAGGCCGCCGAGAATCGTTCAACGCTGATTCGAAGAGTGTTGTTTGATCCTGAGATCTCAGACAGAGCACTCAAATGGCCTGTTTCCAGAATTTTGCAAGAGGCTCAAGTAGCACCCTTCATGTGGTTGCCCAGCGGCGCGCGCAACAGGTCGGTGACGGTGCCACCGTTGGTGAGCTGAATCTCGAACTGCGTGCGGCACAGGTTTTCGGCGACGCCGGTTCGCAGGACCTCACCTTCGGCAGCCTGGCGATGGCCGGCTTCGGCGCCAACCACCCCACTCACCGCGGCGTCAGAGCGTCCAGCGAATGCCGAGCGAGGGGATGATCGGCACGAATGCCTCCCAATCGTTGCCCACCCCCAGCGACCCGTCCGGGTTGGCGTAGATCCAGAACGACTCCGGCCGCGCGAGGTTCTCGCGGTTCAGGAGGTTCATGACCTCCAGGTAGAGAGAAAGGGTTCCGCGGCGCAGTCGAAAATCGCGGCTCGCCCGTACGTCGAGGCGCAAGTAGTACTCCAGTCGCTCCTGGTTGCGCGGCCCCGGATAGACGTGGATCGCCGGCTCTCCCTGCGGTCCTGTGGTCCACTCGGCGAGCACCGCCGTGGTCGGCCAGCCGCTGTGATAGACACCTCCGAGGTTGAAGTTCCACCCCGCGCTCGGGCGGAAGTTGACGTCGAAGCTCACCGTGTGCCGCTGGTCCCAGGCGCGCGGCACCCAGTCGCCGTCGATGAAGTCCTCGGCCCGCGCGTTCGCGTAGCTCGCCCACCAGCTCCAGCGCTTCCCGCCGTCGCGTCCCAACGCGACCTCGAATCCCTGCGCCCGTGCGCGATCCGGGTCGACCAGCACGCGGTCCGCTTCCAGCTCGGGCAGGATTTCGATGGGGTTGAGCAGGTTCTCCCAACGCGACATCACGTCGGTGAACAGCTTCTGGTACAGCTCGACGCGCAGAGAGAGCTTTCCGGGCCACGTGTGCTCGAAGCTGAGCAGTCGGTGCTCTGCTTGCTGGGCAGGGAAAAATGTCGTCACCCCATCGGTCACCTGGAGCTCGTTGAGTTGCTGGGCCTGACTGTAGAGGCCCCACGCCGCGCGCAGGTTGCTGCGCCGGCCGACCTCCCAGAGCACGCTCAGTCGGGGGCTGAGCTGGTCGCCGTCGATGTAGGTCTGGCGGTCCCAGCGCAGCCCGACCTCGACGACGACGCGGTCGAGAAGGCGGATTCGGTCGGTCGCGTACAGGCCGTAGGTGTCGCCCTCCGGGAAGAGCAGGGAGTCGCGCACGGTGACCTCGGTCTCACCGCCGGTCATGATCGGATCGCGGATCATGTTGAAGCTCGAGTAGTCGTAGGTCGCCTTCCCGCGCCGCAAATCAAACCCCCAGGCGAGGGCGTGCCGGTCGGGCACCGCAAGGCTCCAGTCCTGTCTCAGCGCCAGGACGTCGAAGTCGCGCCGGTCGTCGACGACTCCGGCCTGGTAGGAGTAGTCGATCCACCCGCTGCGTTCCCGCTCGGTCCGCCCAGCCGAGAGGATCGTGTCGGAGTACAGGCGGTAGGACCATGCGGTTTTCATGCTGATCCAGCCGTAACGCATGTTCACGGCGGTCTCCAGCAACTCCTCGACGTGGCCGTTTTCCTCGACGTAGCGAGCTTCGTCACGGGCCAGAAGCAGACTGGCAGACAGCACTGTGTCGTTGCCCAGGTGCAAGGCAAACTTGCCGAACAGGTCGGAGAAGTCCGGCTCCAGGCCGTTGTCCGGATCGACCCAGCCGATCACCGTCTCGAGGTCGGTGCGGCGGGCGGCGACCACCCATTGTGCGGCTCCGTCAGAAAATTGACCTTCGCTCAGCAGGCTGATGTTGGTGGTGCTGACGGCGAACGACAGGCGGTTCGCAGTCGGATTTGCCGAGTGGATGTCGACGACCCCACTCATCCGATTGCCGTATTGCGCCGGGTACCCGCCGCTCATGAACTCCAGTCCGTCGATGGCGTCAGCGTCGATGATGCTGGTCAAGCTGAACAGCTCCTTGAGGTGGAACGCCTCGCTGATCTCGACACCGTCGAGCAAGATCAGCGACTCATCGGCGGCACCACCCCGGACGTTCATCGTCGAGGACACGTCTTCGCCGGTAGCACCGGGCAACCAGCGCGCGGCGCGGAATACGTCGTCCGCGAAATGGGGCATGCGCTCGACCTCCTCGCGACTCAGCGACGCCCGCACCGACGGCGCCTCCTGGTAGAGCGAGTACCGGCTCGGCACGACCACCACGTCGCCGGAAAATCTGGCCAGCGCTTCGAGGCTGAACGAGACTTCAGCTTCGGTCATGCCGTTCCGCAGTTCGACCTCCCGTTCCTGTTCACGGTAGCCTTCGCAACGCGCCACGAGGCGGTACCATCCCGGCGCCAGGCCGGAGATTTTGAATCGCCCGTCGAGGTCGGTGTGCACCACCAACCCGGTGCCGGTCACCACGACCTCCGCGTTGGGCAACGGGGTGTCGGGCCGCACCGCCCTGACGGTGCCGCTGACGATGGTGCCGAGTGCGGCAGCCTGTGCTTCGGCGGGGCAACCTGCCGCAGCCACCAAGCTGAACGCTGACAACCCGAGCAAGATACTGATCAGGGTGGTGAGGTTAAGGCGTGGCAGGCGGGTGCGTGCGGGGCGGGGCGGGTTCGGCATCTCGTCATCCTCCCTGGTGGCGGCCACGGATTGCGGTCTCCTCGGCGGCCTCTCGTAGGTCTGACGGCGGTTCGGGATGCGATCCTTCGCATCGTGACGCGCGTCGGTGCAGCGAAGGATCCGTGCCGCGGCGGACGTCTTAAAGGTTGCGGCTACTCGAACATTCGGCCGCCCGGGAGGCGATGCGGTGGGTCGGCGAGGCGCTTATCAGTTCGATCCGCTCGGCAGCCCGGCGCCGCGCCAGGCGAAACTCACCACCGGCGCCGGCGTATCATTCCTGGAGAAGGCCACCGTGCTCCACGCCGTGCCGCCGATCCGAGACGCAGACGCCGAGAATCGGTCTGCGCACGAGCGACGCCTGGTGGCGCGGATGCTGGCGGGGGACGAGCGGGCGTTCGACGAGTTCTTCGGCGCCAACTTCCAACCGCTCTATCGGTTCGCCCAGCGCCGCCTGGCCGGCGACTCGACTGCTGCCGAGGACGTGGCACAGCGGACCCTGTGCGCTGCCATCGACAAGCTCTCTTCGTGGCGAGGCGAGGCGCAACTGCTGACCTGGCTGTGCGCGATTTGCCGGCGCGAGCTGGCCAACCACTTCCGGCGAGAGCGTCGGATCGGGGCCTCCGTCGAGCTGATCGAAGAACTGCCCGAGGTGCGCGCCGCGCTCGAGTCGGCCCTGACCGAGCCGGAGAGCCCTGAGCACAACGCATTGCGCCAGGAGCTGATCGCGCTGGTTCACGTCGCGCTCGACCACTTGCCGACGCGCTACGCCCAGCTGCTGGAGTGGAAGTACCTGGAAGACGTCTCCGTCAAGGAGATGGCGGAGCGGATCGGCTCGACTCCGAAGGCCACCGAGTCGATGCTGACCCGGGCCCGCGGCGTCTACCGCGACGTGTTCGAGACGCTGCTCGTCGGCCGCCCGGCGACCGCCCATCGAGGGAGAGACCATGACTGAGCGTGACGACCCGCGGATTCCGCGCCGGCCCGAACCCGATTTGGAGCTGTTGCGGGTGGCCGGCCCGCGATCCGCCGTCCCGCGCGAGACGGAACTCCGAGTGCGGGAGGCGGTCCTGGCCCACTGGCGTGAAAACGTGGACAGCCGGCGCCGGCACCGCCTTTCCCGGCTGGCAGTGTCGCTGGCCGCCGCCGCAATGATCGTGCTCCTCATCCTGCTGCCCCGGTGGCGCTCGGCGGCCCCGGCCGTGGTCGGCGCTGTCGAAGTGGTGGCAGGGGAGGCGCGCATCGGGACGGCTGCAGGCGATACCGCCGCGGTCGCCGGGATGCAGCTTCCCGAGGGCGCGGTCGTGAATACGGGGGCCGACGGCCGCCTCGCGCTGCGCTTCGGCGACACCTCGATCCGGATCGACACCTCCTCGCGGGTGGCCCTTGCCTCGGCTGTTCGCCTGACCCTCGACAACGGTGCCGTGTATATCGATGCGGGTGCGTCCGCGGAGGGCCGCAGCCTGACCGTCGCCACGCCGCTCGCCGACGTACACGAGATCGGCACCCAGTTCGAGGTCCGACTGCTCGATGGCTGCCTCCGGGTGCGGGTTCGCGAGGGTTCGGCAGTGGTGCAGCGCGGCACCCCCCTGTACACCCTCGCGGCAGGCGAGGAGGTCTCGCTCGCCCGCGACGGCGCCCTCCGGGTCGGCCGGGTCGCGAGCACCGACCCGGGCTGGGACTGGGTCGTTGGGGTCGCTCCCCCGTTCCGGCTGGAGGGAGGCTCCGCCGCCTCGTTCCTGCGCTGGTCCACGCGTGAAACGGGCATGGTCCTTCGCTGGGCGAGCCCACAGCTGGCCGCGGCGGCCGAGTCGATGGTGCTCCACGGCGACGCCACGGGTTTTCCGCCGGACCAGGCACCGGCCGCCGTACTTCCCACCTGCGGCCTCACGTTTCGGGTAGACGATGGCACCCTGCTCGTGAGCCGCGGGGACCGTTGATGGGGGTGCTGCGGCCGGCGGCAGCGCTTTTCGCAGCTCTGCTCCTGACGGTGCCGCGCGTTGTCACCGCCGATGACGCGGCGCCCGGTCTGGCCGGCCTGACGCTGCCGAGGGCGCTGGAGCGCCTGCGAGGCCAGGGTCTGAATCTGATCTATTCCTCAGAGCTGGTGCGCGACGAGATGAAAGTCACCGAGGAGCCCTCGGGCGCCACGCCCCTCGAGATCCTCGACTCGCTGCTCGGGGCACACGGGCTGACCACGCGGGACGGCCCCGATGGTTCGCGGCTGGTCGTCGCCGCGACGAGGGCACCGGCCTCGGGATCGATCGAGGGGACCGTGCACGCCCAGGACACCGGGGAACCGCTCCCCGGTGTCGAGATAACCCTGATCGGCGCGGGCGTGCCGGCGTGGAGCGAGCGCGACGGCAGCTTTCTCCTTGCCGACCTCATCCCCGGGACATACACGCTTGAGGCCCGCGCACCCGGGCACGTCGAGGCCATTCAGGAGGCGATATTGGTCGCGGAGGGACGCGCGACCGCGGTGTGCATCTCACTGGCGCCGTCTCCGCGCTTCCTCGGCGACGTGGTCGTGACGCCGAGTCGGTACTCGTTCCTGCACCCCGCGCCCGAATCGCGCCAGTTCTTCGACCGCGCGGAGGTGCAGCGGATGCCCCACCTGGCGGACGACCCGTTTCGGGTGGCCCACCGGCTGCCCGGAGTCGCCGCCGCCGACATCTCAGCCCAGTTCAGCGCCCGTGGAGGTGCGCCGGACGAGGTCCAGGTCGTGCTTGATGGCCTCGAGATCCACGACCCCTACCACCTCCGCCAGTACAACAAGGGCTTGAGCATCATCGACTCGGAGGTGATTGGCGGCGTCGACCTCCTGACCGGGGGATTTCCGATCGAGTATGGCGACCGGATGAGCGGCGTGGTCGATCTGAGCACGACCGTACCGACCGCTCAGCGGTTCGCGATCGGCGCCAGCGGGCTCAACGCTCGGGCGCTGGCGGAGGGGGCCGGTGATGGCGGCGGCTACTCTTGGCTGGTCTCGACCCGCGTCGGCTACCTCGACTGGCTGTTCCACTGGCTCGAGACGATCGACGAGTCGCCGGATTTGGCAGGCTCTCCCAAGTATTGGGACCTCTACACGGTCCTGCGCCGGCAGCTCGGAGACAACTCGTTGCTCTCCCTCCACCTGCTGGTCGCCGACGACGACGTGAATGCGTACGATCGCAACGAGCAAGAACGGGCCGTCGGTGCCGACACCAATCTGTACGGCTGGGCGAACCTGTTCAGCGCCTTCGGCGCCGGGGTCACGGCGCGCACCGTTCTGTCAGCGACGCAGGTGACCCGCCAGCTGCAGGGGTCGTCCGATCCGGGGGCGTTGAACTTCGCGCGGGTGCGTGACGACCGCCGATTCAGCATCTTCGGCCTCAAGCAGGACTGGGAGTGGGAGCCGCGGCGCAGTCAGGTTCTCAAGCTCGGTTTCGACGTGAGTCATGTCGGCGCCCGGTACGACTACGACGGCAGCTTCATCACGTACGACCCGTTGTTCACTGGCAGCGGCCCGCCGTGGGTGGTGACGCGCGAGGCCGACGTGCGTGCGGAGGGCTGGCAGGTCGCCCTCTATACCGCCGACCGCTTCCAACTGGCTCCCGGCGTCACCGTCGAGCTCGGTGTGCGCTGGGACCGGCAGACCTGGACGCCCGGGGAGGACCAGCTCAGCCCGCGCCTCAACCTGGTCTGGGAGACCGTTCGCTTCGGTACCGTGCGGGCGGCGTGGGGCCGATTCGCTCAGGCCCAGGCGATCTACGAGCTGCAGGTCGAGGACGGGGTCGACACCTTCTTCCCGGCGCAGTCGGCAGAGCAGGCGATCGTGGCCTGGGAGGGGGCGTTCAGCTCCGGTCTGGCGATGCGCGTCGAGGTCTACCGCAAGACGATGACCGACCTGCGGCCCCGCTTCGAGAACCTGTTCAGTACCTACGACCTTTTCCCGGAAGGCGAACCCGATCGCGTCGAGATCGCCCCCGACCGCGCCGAGGCGCGCGGAGTCGAGCTCGTGCTCAAGGGCGATCCACGGCGTCGCTGGAGCTGGTGGATGGGCTGCACGCTGGCGGCGGTCGAGGACCGCATCGACGATGATTGGGTACCGCGCAGCTGGGATCAGCGATTCGCCGCTTCGGCGAACGTCACCTGGTTGCCCGGCCGCAACTGGACCATGAGCCTCGCCGGTCTCTATCACTCCGGCTGGCCGACGACCGCCGCCTGGGCGACCGAGGTCGCGCTTCCCGACGGGAGTTCGACCGTCGTGTCGGAGGTCGGCGAGCGCAATGCCGCCCGCACGTCGTCGTACCGCCGCGTCGACCTTCGGGTCAGCAGGTTCGTGCCCTTGACGCGCGGGTCCTTCAGCTTTTTCCTCGAGATCATGAACCTGTTCGACCACCAGAACGTTCGCGTCGTCGAGAACTACAGCTTCACCCCGGAGGGCGACGGCAGGTATGGGCTGTCGAGCGGCGACGAAGCATGGATCCCGTTCTTCCCGACCTTCGGTTTCACCTGGACGTTCTGAGCTTGATCACGGCATGGAGAGCCGATCGACGCGCCGTACGAAGGAAACCGGCTCTGACGGGCGTCCAATTCTTCAAAGGGGGTGAGACCATGAGGCACCACGGATACTCGGTTCTGCTGGCCGTCGCGCTCGCGGGCACTCTGGCGCCAGCCTCTGCCCAATCGGATGAAACTGCGACGCGACAGGCGGGGCGCCGGCTGATCCCCGACGAGCTTCGGATGTCGACACCGGAGGAGCAGGGGATGGACTCCTACCGCCTTGCCGAGGCGGTCGCATTCCTCACCGCGCACCGGCTCGACTACCGCCCGCACCAGGTCATCGTCGTCCGGCACGGCCGGCGGGTGCTCGACGTCGCGCTCTACCCGTTCGAACAGGGCCTGCGGCACGACATCGCATCGGTCGGCAAGATGGTCACCGGCACGCTGATCGGCATCGCCATCGACAAGGGTTTCATCGCCAGCGCCGACGAACCTGTGCTGAGCTTCTTTCCCGACCGTCCGATTGCGAACCGCGACGCTCGCAAGGAGGCGATGACGATCGCTCACCTGCTCGCGCAGCGCTCGGGGATCTACCACGGTGACGATGGCAGCCACAGCGCCGAGGACGCCGAGATGTTCGCGAGCCCCGACCGGGTGCAGTGGGTTCTGGACCGGCCCATGGCCGAGCAGCCGGGCGGCACGTGGTACTACTCCAACGCCAACCTGCACCTCGCCGCCGGAGTTCTGGCCCAGGCGACCGGCATGGCGCCCCTCGAATTCGCCCGCAGGTACCTCTTCGCCGCGCTGCACATCGCTGACGTGGCCTGGGAGGCGGACCCGCAAGGGATCAACAACGGTGCGGGCGGACAGCAGCTTCGGCCCCTCGACCTCGCCAAGATCGGCCAGTTCTATCTGGATGGTGGCGTGTGGAGGGGGCGGCAGGTGCTCTCTCCCGGCTGGGTGGCGCGTTCCACGAGCCCGGCGCCCGGGCCGCACCCGGCGGGCTGGCCGCCCGAGTCATCGGTCGGCTTCCACTGGGTCATCGAAAACAACTACCGCGGGGCCGGTGGTTCGGGCGGCCAGACCGTCGAGCTCTACCCCGACGACGACCTCGTGCTCGTCGTGGTCGCCGGGGGCGGCACGCCGTATGCCGGCTGCAGCAATCCGGTCGCCCTTTCCGCTCCGCTCTACAGCCAGTACATTCGGCCGGCCATCGTGTCCGACTCGGCGCTGCCGCCCAATCCGGCCGGCGTTGCAGCCCTCGCGGCCGAAGTCGCAGCGGCGGCGGTCTCGTACGAGGGACCGCCGAGTCCGGTGCCCGCTCTTCCGGCGACGGCGCTCACGGTCTCCGGCAGGCGGTTCGTTCTCGAGCCGAACCCTCTCGAGATCGGTTGGTTCTCCCTGTCCTTCCCGGGCGGGTCCGAGGCCACGCTGCACGTCAGCGGCGAGGAAGAGGTCACGTTCCGGGTTGGGCTCGACGACGTCTTCCGCCACGCCCCGGGAGAGTCTGGCCTCCCCGCCGCCGTGAAGGGGTGGTGGGCCGGCAGCACGCGATTCGTGGCGCTCGTCGATCAGTACGCCATCTTCGTCTACCTCCGCGTGACGATGGACTTCACCGGGAATGGCGTGACCGTCACAATCGATGACCTGGCGTGCCCCGGCGGCGGCTCCCTCACCCTGACGGGCACGGTGCAGAACTAGGGGCGAAGGGAATTGAGTCAACGGCGGCTTTCGAGCGCCGTGAAGACCCATTTTTCGTTGCCTGCTCGGCCTCGACATGGAGCATCCGGCAGGCTCTCCCGTTGTCGAGAGGCCACTCGGCCTCATGGGTGTCGGGTAGACCCGGGCGGTTACCCTCCCGCGCCCCCCACAGATCCGGACGTGCGGAATTCCCGCATCCGGCTCTTCAGGCGCATGGGTTGGTTACGTGACGGGAGGCCGTCGCGCTTTCAAGCCGTATTCGGGCTCGGGCAAACAATGCGAAAGGTGGCTCCTCCCGGGGATGACCTCCGGAAAGCCACCTCTCGAGGACGCGTCGGCGCGCCCTACTGCGCTACCGGCTCGTCGGCGAAGTCGTCGGGATCGAAACCGTCCCCCATCGGAATCTTCTTCATCTGCTCGCGAACCATCTCCATGTGCTCGACTTCTTCCTGTCGGAGCTCGGTGAACAGTTCGCGAACCTCGGCGTCCGTCACTTCGGTCAGGGCGCCGTCGAAGAACTCGAAGGCCTTCCGCTCCGCCGCCATCGCGACCTTGAGTGCGTCCTGGAGCGTCATGAAGGTCCGGGTCGCGTCGTAGCCGGGCGCTTCGACGTCCCACAACATCGAACGGTCGACCGTGGACTGCTCCTCGCCGAACAGCTCGCGCCGCTTTTCCTTGAGTTCCTCGCCGTGCTTCGCTTCACAACCCACCATGAATCGGAAGAACCGCGCAGCCTCACCGGTGTTGTGGACGTCGAGGTTGTCGGCAAGTTCCTGATAGCGGTCCATGGCCTCTTCCTCGATCAAGATTCCGAGGTCCAACGCGTCCTTGATGGAAAGGGTGGCAAAGTCAATATCGACGCTCATACAGCCATCAACTCCCGTTCCCGTCACGTCTATTCCGGACAACCGGCTTCGCAGCCGATCGTTCAGCGCAGGATCACGCCCCGTTCCGAACTCTCGATGAAATCCAGTACGACAACCACGTCCTCGAAATCGCCGAGCTCTTCGCGGGCCCTTTCGACAGCCTGGGACGTGTTCAGCTTCGAACTGTTCAACAACCGCCACAGGCTCCTCAATGCTTTGCGGCGCTCGTCGGAGAAGCCCTTGCGTTCGAGACCGATGGTATTCGGACCATAGCACTTGGACGGGCGGTTCCCGACCGTGCTCATATAGGGCAGGCAGTCCTTGTTGGCACCGGTGAAGGCGCCGAGAAAAGCATACTGGCCGACGCGGGTGAACTGGTGAACCGCCGACAATGCGCCGACGGTCGCGAAGTCTCCCACCTCGACATGGCCGGCAAGGGTGGCATTGTTGGCGAAGATAGTATTCGACCCGACCTGGCAGTCGTGGGCGACGTGGGCGTAGGCCATGAACAAGCCGCTGTCGCCGATCCGCGTGATGCCACCACCGCCCGGGGTACCCCGGTGCAAGGTGACGAACTCGCGGAACCAGTTGTCATTCCCGATCTCGAGCCGCGTCGCCTCACCCGCGTACTTGAGATCCTGAGGTGGCGCTCCTACCGAACAGTGGCTCTCGAACCGATTTCGCTCGCCGACGCTGGTACCGGAGCCGAAGCGGCAGAAAGGGCCGATTTCACAATCGGCACCGATCCGGACACTGGCCTCGACGATGGTGTAGGGCCCGACGGTGACGCCGTCCGAGACTTCGGCTGACGGATCGACGAGAGCGGTTGGATGGATACGTTCGGTCATGTACGGTCTCCCAGAGCGGACATCATGTCGGCCTCGCAGACGACGTCCTCACCGACCAGGGCGCGGCCGTGGATCTTGGCAAATGTCTTTCGTTTCGCCACCAACTCGACCTCGAAGATCAGCTGATCGCCGGGCACGACGGGTTTGCGGAAACGGCAGTTGTCGATGCCGGTAAAGAAGAAAAGCTTGTTTTCGCGGTCCTCGATCTGGCTGAACAGGAGAAATCCCCCCGCCTGTGCCATGGCCTCGACAATCAGAACGCCCGGCATCACGGGAAATTCCGGGAAGTGGCCGAGGAAGTGCGGTTCGTTGATGGTCACGTTTTTGATCGCACGGATCCTGTTCTCGGTCATCTCCAGCACCCGGTCGATGAGGAGGAACGGATAGCGGTGCGGCATGACAGCGAGGATTTCGCTGATGTCGTTCATGATTCGGCGTCCTCCATTTCGTCGATTCGAGTCTCCAGCTTCTTGACCCTGTCGCGCAGACCATCCAGGCGCTGCAGGTTGGCGTTGGCTTTCAACCACTCACGATGAGGGCGGGCGGGATTACCAGCCACCGTGAGCCCATCGGGGACGTCCTTGAAGACCGCGGCACGCGCGGCCGCCACGACGCCACTACCGATTTTGAGGTGACCAGCGGCCCCCGCCTGTCCGGCGAACACCGTGTGGTGACCGATCTCGGTCGAACCGGAAATGCCAACCTGTGCCACCAACAGACAATGCTCGCCGATTTTGACGTTGTGGGCTATCTGCACCTGGTTGTCCACCTTGGTACCGCGGCCGATACGGGTTTCGCCGAGGGCGGCGCGGTCGACGCAGACGTTGGCACCGAGTTCGACGTCGTCCTCCAGAACCACAATCCCGACCTGCGGGACTTTGTGGTGAACACCATCAACGGTTGCAAACCCGAAACCGTCCGCCCCGACGACCGTGCCCGACTGGATGGTGCAGCGGTTTCCTAGTCGGCAGCGATCCTCGATCACGACTCTCGGGTGCAGCAGGCATCCGGCACCGATCTCAACGCCGCGCCCGATCACACACCCGGCGCCGATGATCGCGTCGTCGCCGATACGCGTGCCGGCGGCAACCGAACACAGCGGCCCGATACTCGCGCCCGCTCCGATTTCGACATCGTCGGCGACCACGGCGGACAGGTGAACACCGGGCTCCAGCCTCTCCACCGGGTAAAAAATCTCGAGTGCTCGCGCCAAAGCCAGATACGGTTCTCGACACACCAGCAGATTCCGCCCTGGAACGAGTTCGGCGTCTGCGACCAGGACCGCCCCGGCCCGCGAGGACCGGGCCTTCTCCGCATACTTCGGGTTGTGGAGAAAGCTCAGATCCTCCGCCTCGGCGTCGTCGAGGGCCCGAACCGCGCCCACCATGTGGTCGCCGTCGCCCACGACCTCGGCGCCGAGGCGTTCTGCGAGCTCCGCGAGGCTGAAGCGCCGGCTCACTGAGCGGTGTTGAAGCGCCGAATCACCTCGTCGGTGATGTCAACCGTCTCGTCGGCGTACACCAGACCGGACTGGAACTTGTTGAAGATCAACGTGAAGCTCTGTTCCTGGCCAACCTTGTTGATGATCGGGAGGATGCGCTCCTCGAGCCCGCCGAGCTCGCGCCGTTGCGCCTCCTGGACCTCCCGCTGGGCGTCATCCTGGAACCGACGAATGGCGATCTGCTTGTCCTCGATCTCCTTGCTCATCTCCGCCTGCCGGGATTCGGAGACCGTGAACCGCTGCTTGTTGAACTGTTCTTGCAGGGCCGCGAATTGCTGCTGCAGGGCCTGGCCCTCCTGCGATTTGGCGTCGGTGACGGCCTTGAGGCGCTGCATGACCTCTTTGCCGGGGTCCGACTCAGTCACCACCCGCTGCACGTCGATCACCGCGATCTTGTTCTGGGCTGCGGCCGGCATCGCCACCGCGGCCACCACAACGGCCATGAGCGCTCCACGAATCACTGTACGGGTCATCTGTCTGTCCTCCTGTTGTCTTCTAAAACGTCGTACCGATCGAGAACTGGAAGTCGCTGTCCGATTCGTTCGGGTACGGATCGAGATTGTAGCCGTAAATGAAGCGGATGGGTGCCTGGAAGATCGGCAAGAAGATTCTCATCTCGACCCCGGCGGTTCTCCGCCACAAGGTGAAGTCCCAACCCTGCTCCGCGACGTAGGTGTTGCCCATATCCGCGAACAACACGAGCTTGACCGGGCCGCCGATGCGGTACTGGTACTCGAGGTTGATCTGCCAGTAACGGTCTCCGCCCAGGCGCGACCCGCCCGGGGTCAGGAAGTACTCACCCTCGGCGGTTCGCGGGATGACTGAGTAATACGGCAAACCGCGCAGCGAGCGATCGCCGCCGAGGCGATAGCGCTCGTACACCGGAATCCCGGAATCGTTTCCGACCAGGAATTGCCCGCCCTCGCCGTGGTAGGCCAACGTGACCTTCTTTCCCCACGGGATGAACTTCGTGTAGCCGACCTCCGGCCGCACATACTTGTAGTCCCCACCGAGCAAGTAGCCGGCGAATCTCACCCGGCCGAAAAAGGCCGAGCCCCGGCTGGGGTCGAACGGGTCGTCCCTCGAGTCCCGGTTGTAACCGGGGGTGAATGAGTGGGTCGCTCCCTCGTAGACCTCATACGCACGTTCATAGGTGACGCCGCCGACTGGCGGAATATCCTGCGGCCGGTCGTGACCCGAGGTCGGGGTACCGATACTTCCGAAATTCGTGACCAGATACTTCGAGTAGTCGTCCTGAAATGCCAGCAGTCCCGAAACCGACGCCCACGGCGACACTCCGAGTCCGGTCGAGATCGTGAACCCGGTGGTCTCTCTCTCGTAGCTCGAAAACCCGATCTGCTGCACCTGGACGGCGGACTTGAAGATCGAAGCGCCGAGGAGGATCCGGCGGTCGAGAAAGTAGGGTTCGGTGTAACTCAAAGAGTAGAGGTCGGATCGCGCACCGAACTGGAGCGACACCCCGATCGAGTTGCCACGACCGAGGAAATTGCGGGTGTTGAATTGTCCCTGGACGAAGAAACCATCGAGCTCCGAATAGCCGGCGCCGAACTGGACGTCGTTGCGCCCGACTTCGTTGCCCTTGATCTTGACGTTGACCTGCTTGTTTTCGTCGTCGAAATCGAACTCGAGGGGCTCCTCCTCGAGCTTCCAATAGCCAAGAGCGTTGACTTTGAAAACCGAGGACCGGAACATGCCCATGTTCATGTACTGTCCTTCGGCAACCCGGAACTCTCGCCGCAGCACCTTGTCGCGAGTGGTGGTGTTACCCACGAACTCGAGGCGCCCGAGCCTGAACCGATCACCCTCGAAGACGTCGACACTCACATCAACGATGTGTTCCTCGCCCTCGCGCCGCTGCCACGACTCGCCGGCGTAAGCGTAGACATACCCGGTGTTCTGGTAGCCCTCCTGAATTTTTTCGATGCCGTCAGCGATGACCTTGCGGTTGTAGGTCTCTCCTGGCTTGACGTCGAAGATCAACATCAGACCCTCGGTTTTGAAGACCTTGGCCCCTGTTATATCGAATGTGCCCAACGTGTAGGGAGGGCCTTCCTCTACCGGAATGGTGATCTCCATCCGGTAGTCCTTCTTCTTCAACGTCTCCGCATCTGGTTTTTTGGCCACCAGGTTGAGCACGGGCTCGCCGATCTTGACGTCGATATAGCCGTTGTTTTGATAGAAGGTGCGAAGGAGGTCCCGGTCCGCGTCCCACGACTCCTTGGTGTAGATGATCTTGTCGCCAAACATGTAGCGCACGCCTTTTTGTTTGGTATCTTTCATCACCCCGCGCAGTTTCGAATCCTGGAACACGTCATTTCCGGCGAAGTCGATTTGCTTGATCTTGATCTTCGCGCCCTCGTCGATGGTGTAGACGACCTCTCGTTTGTTTTTTCCGACCGTATCGACGCGGAACTGAATTTCAGCGGAACGAAAGCCGTCGGCGTCATAGACTTCCTTGATGGCACTTTCGATCCGCGACAGCTGCGCCATTTTCAGCGGCACGTTGCGCGGCACTTCAATGCCCCGCTCGTCGAGCTTGTCCTTGAGATCCGAGGTCTTGATCTTCTTGTTGCCCTCGAAGCTCACCGAAGTGACAAACGGCCTCTCTTGGACCACAACGTACAACGTCACTGTCCCGTCGCCGTGATCCTGGACCTCGATGACCACATCTTCGAACAGCCCCGATTCCCACAGGCGCCGGTAGCCGTCGATGATGAGGTCGAGCTCCAGGGGGTCCTCGGGCTCGAGCCCGAGGTAGTAGGACACGGTGTCGACGGTGAGGGTCACGCCACCCTCGACGACGATGTCACGAATCGTCACTTCCTCCTGCGCCACTACCGTGCCGGCGATCAGCGCGACCATGCACAGGAGCACGATCCTCCGCATCAGCCGACTTCCTGGCCGTGGGTCACGGTGTCTTTCTTCCAGGTTTTCACGACGGGTCGACCTCCCTCGACAATCATCCGCAATTCAACATCTTCTTCGTCTCTATTCAAAATCAGAAAATCGGCCACCGCGTCCTCGACCCAGAGCTTGACGAGCCGGCGCAGCGGCCTCGCACCTGCCTGCGGGTCGATCCCGCACTGGTCGAAGAGCCACTGAGCGACATCAGAGGCAAACTGGATGTTCACGTTCTTGTGCTGCAGGATCTCGACGGTCTCCTCCAGCAGGAGCTTTGCCACCTCGAGCATGCTCGTTTCGTCGAGAGCCCCGAACACGATGATCTCGTCCAACCGGTTGACGAACTCCGGCGGAAAGTGGCGCCGCATCTCGCGATCCACGAGTTCGCGGATCTGCGAGGCTTCGACCCCCTGGCGTTCAGTGCCGAAACCGACGCCATCTCCATCCGCCAGCTCCCGGCTGCCGAGGTTCGACGTCATGATGATCAGGGTGTTGGTGAAGTCGATGACGTTGCCGTAGTTGTCGGTCAAACGCCCGTCCTCGAGCACCTGCAGCAGCAGGTTGTAGATGTCGGGGTGTGCTTTCTCGATCTCGTCGAGCAACACGACCGAGTACGGGTTGCGCCGGACCTGTTCGGAAAGCTGACCGCCCTCCTCGAACCCGACGTAGCCCGGGGGCGATCCGATCAGCCGCGACACCGTGTGTTTTTCCATGTACTCGGACATGTCGAAGCGGACCAGCCGACGGTTGTCCTGAAACAGGAACCCCGCCAACTGCCGCGCCACCTCGGTCTTGCCGACACCGGAAGGCCCGAGAAAGATGAACGAACCGATCGGCCGGTTGGGGCTGGTGACTCCGAGACGGCTGCGACGGATCGCGCGGGCGACCGCCGCGATGGCGTCGTCCTGACCCACCACCCTTTGGCGGAGAATCTCCTCCATCCGCCGCAGGCGGTCGGCCTCGTCCTCGCCGATCGAGGTGACCGGGATCCCGGTCCAGGACGCCACGACCTCTTCGATATCGCTGCGGCTCACGATCACCTTCTCCGGCGGCACTTCGGCGTGGGTCTTTTCGAGCATTTCGAGCTCTTCGCGGAGTCGGAGCTCTTCCTCGCGGAGGTCGACGGCAAGCTCGAAGTCCTTGCGCGAGATCGCATCCTTCATCCGGGCAACGACGCCGCTGATCTCGTGTTGGACGCCTCGAAGCGACGAGGTCGTCGAGACCTGGCGGAGCTTGACCCTGGCCCCCGCCTCGTCGAGAACGTCGATGGCCTTGTCGGGAAATGCCCGGTCGGTGATGTAGCGCCCGGCATGGCTGACCGCCGCCTTGATGGCGTTGTCGGAGTAGCGGACCCCGTGGAACTCCTCGTACCGGCTGCGCACGCCCTCGAGGATCGTGATCGTCTCCTCATCGCTCGGCTGCCGAATGGTGACGGCCTGGAACCGTCGCGAAAGGGCCCGGTCCTTTTCGACGTACTTGCGGTATTCACGAACCGTGGTCGCGCCGATACAGGTGATTTCGCCGCGGGACAGCGCCGGTTTGATGATGTTGGCGGCGTCGAGCGAGCCCTCGGCCGACCCGGTGCCGATCAAGGAGTGGATCTCGTCGATGAAGATGATGATCTCGGGGTGCTCGTGGAGCTCCTTGAGGAAGCCCTTCAATCGCTCCTCGAACTGGCCGCGGTATTTCGTGCCCGCCACCAGCAGGGACAGATCGAGGGCCAGGATTCGGCGATCGGAGAGATGGACGGGCACCGATCCATCGATGATCCTGGTGGCCAGCCCTTCGACGATGGCGGTCTTCCCGACACCGGACTCGCCCAGCAGCAGCGGGTTGTTCTTGGTCCGCCGGCTGAGGATCTGCACCATGCGCTCGACTTCCTGTTCGCGACCGATCAAAGGGTCGAAACCGCCCTCGGCGGCGATCGTCGTCAGGTCGCGGGAGTACTCGACAATATTTGGGGTGGCCTGAGCCGTCGCCTCGGCCTCGAGCTCACGCCCCCGCCGAACGACCTCCTCGCGGAGTTGAAACAGCTCGAGGCCGCGGCTCGTCAGATACTGGGCGGCAGTCGATTCTTCGACCCGCAACAGACCCAACACCAGGTGTTCGGAGCCGACGCTGGGATGGCCCATGCTCTCCGCTTCGTGCACCGCGTAGGCGAGGGCCTTCTTGGTCTCCTCGGCGAGCGGCAGATCGGGCGACGTGCTCACCCGCTCGATGCTCATGCGCTCGCCCAGCAACTCGTCCCTGAGTTCCCGCGCATTCACTCCCTTGCCACCGAGCAGCTCAGCCGAACACCGGGTCCGCCTCGCGCAGCATTCCTAGCAGAACATGTTGCGTCGCGATCGACCTACTACTCGAACGGCTCGCTTCGTAGCGGGCAAAGAAAAGGCTGCGCCTTACGTGTTCGTTGAATCGTTCAAACATGTGCGAAATATTCGCCCGCAGGCGCGAGGCGAAACACGCCGTCGCACATGCGGGCCATCTCTTCGTCGTGGGTCACTATAATTGATGTCAATCCGGCCTTCAAATGCAGATCGCGCACCAGGTCGAACACGTGCTCCGAGTTTTTGCGATCCAGATTTCCGGTCGGTTCGTCGGCCAGCAGCAGTCGCGGCTTCATGGCCAGCGCCCGTGCCACCGCGACCCGCTGCTGTTCCCCACCCGACAGCTGGTCGGGGAAGTGGTGTGCGCGATCTGCCAGAGACACGGCGTCGAGGAGCTCGCGCGCCCGCCCCCGCGCGGTCGAGGCCGACTCGCCAGCGATGCGAAGGGGCAGCGCGATGTTGTCCAGGGCGTCCAGTTCGTCGAGCAGGTAGTGGTGCTGAAAGACGAATCCGATCATCCGGTTGCGCATGTGCGCTCGCTGCTCGCCGTCGAGACCTTCGACCTCCTGCCCATCGAGGACGAAACGCCCCGCATCCGGGCGGTCGAGGAGCCCGATCACGTGCAGCAAGGTGCTCTTGCCGACCCCCGATGGCCCGACGATCGCCAACAGCTGTCCTTCCGCGACCGAAAAGTCGAGGTCCCTCAGGACCTCCACCCGCGTGCTTCCGGCGCCGAAGCCCTTGCTGACGCCGGCCATTTCGACGAGGGTGCGGCCGTCACTCATAGCGCAGCCCTTCAGCCGGGTCGCGCCGGGCGATCAACCGCGACGGGAACCACGAAGCGGCGGTCGCCAGGAGAAGGGCAATCGCCATCACCAGAGCCACCATCGCCGGATCGACCTGAAACGGAACGGAGGAGGTCGAGAAAACGCCGCGCGGCAAAGGCAGCGCACCGGTGCGGTCCAGAATCAACGCCGTCGCGACCCCGAGAACGGCGCCGACGACAGAGCCGACCATCCCGATGCCCACGCCGAGCATCAGGAAGAGGCGCCGCAGCGCGCGCGGGGGCAGACCGATGCCCGCCAGCACTGCGAGATCGATCCGCTTCTCAGCCGCCACCATGGCCACGTTGCACAACAGATTGAGGGCAGCGACCACCAACATCAGCCCAACGGCAAGAAAGATCATGACCCGTTCGAGCGCGAGGGCAAGCAGTAGCGGCCGGTGCAGGTCTTCGAGACCCGACACCCTGATCGGTTGATCTGATCCTTCGAGGGCGCGGCGGACCCGTTCTCCGAGTCCCCACGGATCGGCGGTATCCCGCAGTTCGATCGCCTCCACCACGTCACCGCCCCACAAAAGCTGTTGCGCGGCTTCGAGCGGCAACAACACCGACCCCGACTCGTCGCCGGGCTCGGGTGGCTTGACATCGGCGATCTCCGCCGTCTTGCGGACGGGCAGGGGGCCCATCGGAGTCAAACGCTGCCTCGGAGATATCACCTGGACCTGGTCGCCCACGCCAATGCCGAGGCGGGCGGCCAGAATCCGGTCGACCACCACTTCAAGCGCGTCAGACCGGCCGACGACGGATGCCGGAACGGCATCCGACTGTGTCGAAACCAGGCACGTACCGCGGACAACCTGCACCATTTCCACTCGAGGCAGCTTCTGTTGCAAGACCGACGCCAACTCGTCCGGGTCCTGCAGGCGTCGGCCGCTGGCGGAGGTCACGCGAGCGTGGTTGGTCTTGGCGACGATCTCCTCACGGATGGCCGACTGAAAGCCCTCGAGAAGGGACAAGGTGACCACCAGAGCGAGCACTCCGAGGCCCAGACCCACCATCGAGATCAGGGTCACCGTCGCCACGTGGGTCCGGCGACGAAGGCCGATCAGGTAGCGGCGGGCGAGGTGGAGTTCAGCCGACACGACGACCGACCCATGTTCCGAAAAATCGGACATCTGTCCCGCGCGACGTACACACGTCGGCCGCGATGCGGGGACAGGTGGTCCTGCCGGGAACCGTCATCTCAATCTCTGGGGCGCAGCTGCGGGAAGAGGATGGCGTCACGGATCGACTGCCGATTGGAAAGCAGCATCACCAAACGGTCGATGCCGATCCCCTCGCCGCCGGTGGGGGGCATTCCGTGCTCCATTGCCAGCACGAAGTCCTCGTCGACGTCCCCGCCCTGGGCTGCGGCCTGTGCCTCGAGGCGCCGCCGCTGCTCATCCGGATCATTGAGCTCGGTAAAGGCGTTGGCAAGCTCCATGCCGCCGACGAACAGCTCGAAACGCTCCACCGTGTTCGGGTCTCCGGGGCAGGATTTCGCGAACGGCGAGATATCTCTCGGGAAGTCCATGATGAACGTCGGGTTGATCATCAGCGGTTCGGCGGTCATCTCGTAGAGCTCGGCCAGCAAGGCACCGTCCGACCGCTCTTCGATCCGCTGCACATCGAGGGCACGGGCGGCCGCCTCCATGCGGGACCGGTCCGCGAGGTCTTCCGGCGTCAGGTCGGAGTACTCGAGGATGGCGTCGCGCATGGTCAGTCGCCGCCACGGCCGGCGAAAATCGATTGAGATGCTCGCCCCAGGGCAGTTCGAGGGAACCCACCGCGTCTTCGGCGACCGCGGTCAGGAGCTCTTCGGTGAAGTCCATCAGCAACTCGTAGTCGGCGTAGGCCCAGTAGAACTCGAGCATCGTGAACTCGGGGTTGTGCCGGGTGGAGATGCCCTCGTTCCGGAAGTTGCGGTTGAGCTCGAAGACCCTTTCGAAGCCGCCGACGATGAGTCGTTTGAGGTACAGCTCGGGAGCGATTCTCAGGTAGAGATCGAGGTCGAGGGTGTTGTGGTGGGTCTTGAAGGGCCGCGCCGCTGCGCCCCCCGGGATGGGCTGCATCATCGGCGTCTCGACTTCCATGAAGCCCGCCGCCCCGAGATGCCGGCGGATCGACGACACGACCTTCGACCGCACCTCGAAGACCTCCCGCACCTCCGGGTTGGCGAGCAGATCCAGGTAACGCTGACGAGCCCGCGCCTCGCGGTCGGCGAGGCCGTGGTACTTCTCGGGCAGGGGTCGGAGTGCCTTGGCGAGGACGGTCAGATTCTTCACCGCCACGCTGAGCTCTCCCGCGCGGGTGCGGAACACCCTCCCCTCCACGCCGAGAAAGTCACCCAGATCGAGAAGCTCGAAGGTCTGCCACGCGGTGTCGTCGAGGTCGTTCTTGCGCAGGTAGAGTTGCATCTGGCCGGCGCCGTCGCTGAGATCGGCAAACGAGACCTTGCCATGCCCGCGAATCGCCCGCACCCGTCCGGCGAGCCGTACCTGCGGCTGTTCGGCCTCGAGCTCCTCGGTGGTCTTCCCTTCGAACCGCTCGCGAGCGTCGCTCACCGACTCTTCAACACGGAAGCGTCGCGGAAATGGTTCCAACCCGAGGTCGACCATGGCGTCCAGCTTCGCCCGGCGGTTGGCCAAAAGCTGTTCGAGTGGTTGTTGACTTTCGTCGTGCTTCTCCACGCATCCTCCAGCCGTTCTGAGCGGCGCGTGATTTTAACATGGCCGATCGCCGGTCGCGACTGGCAGGGAGTTTGTTTTTCAGTGATTTAGCGTTTCTTCGCTGGGTCTCTTCGTTTCAAAGGTCCGGCGCTGCTCCTGGCCTTTGCGGCAGCGCGAGGTGGGCGGCCAGGTTTGGCCTTTTTCGCAGGTTCGGTCACCCGGCGCAGAGTGGCGATCTCATTCTCGCTCAGGGTGCGGAATTCCCCCGGCTTGAGAGTGTCGTCGCGCAGCGGGCCGATCGCGCTTCGCCGGAGCCTCTGGACGTGGTGTCCGGCTCGAAAGAACAGCTCGCGAACCTCGTGGGTCCTGCCCTCGGTGACCTCGATCCGCCACCATGTTGTGGCGCCGCCACGACCCTGCCTTTCCCGTTGCGCCAACCGGGGTTTGACGTGACGGCCGTCGATGCTGGTGCCCGCCATCAATTTGTCATACTCAGGTCTCGTGAGATCGCCGCGGATCTTGACGATGTACTCGCGCACGACACCGTGCCGCGGGTGAGCGACGCGGGCGGCGAGGTCACCGTCGTTGGTCAGCAGCAGCAGACCTTCCGATTGGTAGTCCAACCGGCCCACCGGGTAGACCCTTTCGCGAACCACGGGACGCATCAGATCGATCACCGTCTTCCGCCCCTCGGGGTCGTCGCACGTGGTCATGACTTCGCGGGGTTTGTACATCAGGAAGTAGCGAGAGACCTCCGGCGCTCTGAGGCTCTTGCCGTCGACCTTGATGTTGACCTTCGACCACTCGACTTTTTCGCCCGGTTCGGCCACCCGCCCGTTGACTCGCACCCGCCCGTCCGCGATCAACCGGTCCGCGTCGCGGCGCGAGCACAGCCCGGTGCGCGCGATGATTTTCTGCAGTCTTTCTTCGGCCATCTTCCATTCCCTCTCGTTTCGGGATCTTCCGCCTCGCGGCGGGGTCGCGCATTGTAGCACTATGGGGGCGTGAGGCAGTGAGGCAGTGAGGCGTGAGGCGGTGAGGCAGAATTCAAGCAGGCCCGCGGCCTCATTGCCCCATTGCCAGGTCGCGAAGCGACCGACCACTGCCTCATAGCCCCATTGCCAGGCCGCGACTCGTCACGGCGAAGCTCCCTGGGCGAAGCCGGAAGCGGTCGGTCATTGCACCATCGCCCCACTGCCAGGTCGTGAAACGACCGACCATTGCCCCACTGCCTTGGAGAATTCGTCGAAATTCCTAATTCCTAATTCCTAATTCCTAATTCACTGGAGTATGCTGATCCCGCCATGCTCCGACTCAGATTGTCTGCACTTCAGAACGACCTGCTGCTGCGTGGGGTGTGGGAAGGGCTCGGCACACCCGAGTGCCTGGTCACGGGCGGTTACGTCCGCGATCGGCTGTTGGGGCGGGAGACCGTCGACCTCGACCTCGTCCTCCCGGGCAATCTCGAGAACGCCAGGGGGCCAGCACGACGGCTGGCCGCCCGGCTCGACGGCAGAGCCCACGTCCTCGGGCGTGACGACAAGCGGGTGTGGCGAATCGAGACCCCGGAACTCAAGGTTGAACTGTGGCCGCTCGGCGACCTCGATCTCAAAAGCGACATTCACCGCCGCGATTTCACCATCAACGCCCTCATGTGGCGGCTGCCCGACGGACCGCTCATCGATCAGGTCGGGGGGGCGGCAGATCTGAGGGCAGGCACCCTCCGCGCGATCCGCAAGAAGAACATTCAGGACGACCCGGTGCGCCTGGTGCGCGCCGCGCGTTTTCTGGCCCAGTTCCCCAACTTCAAACCCGACGAGCGGACAGCGGGTTGGATCCGGTCCCTCGCACCAAGGGTCCGCCATGCGCCACCCGAACGCCTCGGTCAGGAGTTTCTCAAGTTAGTGACCCTTCCGAACCCCAGGCGCGGCTTCGAGGCGATGCTCGACCTCGGGATCCTGCAGCGCACGATCCACCCTGCAACTAGGTTCGACGGACCGTGGATCGCCGCCAATTTGGACGCCGTATCGCGTCTGCGGCCCAACGCGCACCCTCTGCGCGCGGCTCTCAGCGAGGCCGGCGCTTCCGCCGCTCTCGCCGTGTTGTTGCGGGCTTGGGGGTCGCCCGACCCGGGAGCGGTCTCCCACTATGCGTGGCCGCGGTCGCTCCGGCTCCACGCCGCAAACGCCGCGAGAACGCTCGACGCCGCCCTGTCAGCAGTCGACGGGCCCGCCGCGGATCGGCGGGCGTTGATCCACCGCACCGGCTCGGCATTCCCGGCCACCATCGCCCTCGCCGCCGCCGTCGAGCCCGGCCACCATTGGAACCGGTGGTGGCGCCAGTGGCGCAGGGAGGGGGCAGAGCTCGTCGACCCGGTTTCCCTGCTCGCGGGCGAAGAGATCGCCGCGCTGCTCGGTCTCCCGCCCGGACCGGCCCTTGGTCGCGCTGTCGCGGCACTTACCGACGCCCAGGTGCGGGGAGAAGTGCGAACCCGGGGCGGCGCGGTGAGGTGGCTGCGCAGGTGGTTCGAGGAGAACAGCCCTCGGTTGTGGCAGTAAGTGAATCGAGGGCACGCGCGTGCCCGTCGATGCGTTCGTTTCCGCTTGTCCGAATGATCCCGACCTTCAGATCGCGGTTCCCGTGAGGAGCCACCCCTGACATTGTTGGCCCGAAGCGCGGTGCCTTTGGGAACCTACCGCGTGTCCAACAATGTCAGAAGTGGCACCTCCGCCGCACGCGGCCTTTCAGCGGCGCGACTGAAGGTGGGCCAGCCCACCTTCAGAGTCGTTCAAACAGGTAGAATGGCCGCCATGACATCGACCCTTGTCGTGCTGGCGTGCTTTGCGGTGTACTTCGCGGGTTATATTTTCTACTCGCGCTATCTCGCGCAACAGGTGTTTGCGTTGCGGCCCGATGCAGTGACGCCGGCGCACTCGATGGAGGACGGCGTCGACTACGTGCCGACCCGACCGTTGGTCCTCTTCGGACACCACTACGCGTCCATCACCGGGCTTTCACCGATGCTCGGCCCCGCCATCGCGGTGGTCTGGGGCTGGCTCCCCGCAATGATCTGGGTGGTTTTCGGCTCGATCCTCATCGGCTGCGCCACGACTTCGGTGCCCTGGTGATTTCGGTCCGCGCCAAGGGGCTCTCCATCGGCGCGATCGCCGAGGGTTTGATCGGCAAACGCGCCAAGTCGTTGATGCACGCCATCATCTTCTTCGCCATCGCCCTCGCCATGGGAGTCTTCGCCTACGTGGTCGGCCTGCTCTTTTCGGCCGACTATTACCCGGAGTCGGTTGTCCCCTCCGGCGCCATCCTGGTGGCGGCGATAATCATCGGCTGGTTGGTGAGAAAACGTGGGCGAAACCTGATGCCGCTGATTGCGGTCGCCTTCGTCATCATTCTCGCCGTTGTCGTGGCATCGCCGTACATGCCCGTCCGTTGGGCCTCGACCAGCGGCTGGACCTGGATCCTGCTGGCCTACGCCTGGCTCGCATCGGTGTTGCCGGTGTGGTCCCTGCTGCAGCCGCGCGACTTCCTCAACTCGCTGCTGCTCTACCTCGGGCTCGGCCTCACCTACCTTGGCTTCTTCATCCTGCGCCCCGAGTTTGCCGCCCCGTTGGTAGACGCCCACCCGGTAGGGGCGCCGCCCATGTATCCCTTTGTCTTCATCGTCATCGCCTGCGGCGCCGCTTCCGGTTTCCACTCGCTGGTCTCGTCCGGGACAACTGCCAAACAACTCGACCGCGAAACCGACGCTCGGCCGATCGGCTACGGCGCCATGATCGGAGAGTCGTTGCTGGGTCTGGCCGCGGTGCTTGCCTGTACCGCCGGTTTCGTCTCGCCGGCGGCGTGGAAACACCATTACGCCGACTGGGCATCGATCCAGGGCCTGGGCAGCAGCATGAGCGCCTTTATCGAGGGCTCGACCCGTTTCGTCTCGGTGGTCGGATTACCCGAAGCTACCGCCCGCACTCTCATCGCGGTGGTGGTCGTCAGTTTCGCCCTCACGACCCTCGATTCCGCTACCCGCCTCCTCCGCTACAACATCGAGGAAATCGCCACCTCGATTCGTTTCCGGCCGCTGCAAAACCGCTACCTCTCCTCGACCCTGGCGGTCGTTGCGATCTCCTTCTTCGCCTTTTATCGGATCGAAGGACAGTCCGCTGGTCTCGTCCTGTGGCAGCTCTTTGGATCGACCAACCAGCTGCTGGCGGGGCTCGCGCTGCTGACGGTTTCCCTTTATCTCCTACAGCGTCGGCGGATGGCCCTGCCATTTCTGGTGCCCATGATCTTCATGATGGTCACTACCCTGATCGCCATGAGCACCAAGCTGCTTTCGTTCTGGCGGGACGGCAACACCACTCTGCTCTTCGTGGGCGGAGCCATCACCTTCATCGCACTGTGGCTGGTGGTCGAAGCAACACTGGCGATCCTGCGCTTTGCCCGTAGGCCCCCGGAAACAAACCTCAATATCGCCCTGCCTGAGGCCTAACCCGCTTGTCTCACCTGGTTTCGTCGCGAGGACGGCGAAGCGCAAGTATCCGCTGGGTTTGTCGGGAATTGGGCGACGTAGGCATAGCCGCGCTATGTTGAGGAGCACGATTTGCGACAAGCACGGCGGGACGAAGCGATTCGCCGTTCGCAGTAGACACTCTGTGAGATAAGCGGGCTAAGAAGAATCCCGTCGCCACCGCTCCCAGAACTCACGGCGGGCCGCGCCCTCCTCGTCGGCACCCACGAGGTCGTGAACGACGTCGAACGTGGCTGCCCACGACCCGTCGGGCAGATCGTCTCCGACCACCAGTATCGAGGCCCGGTTGGGGTTCGCAGGTTGGCCGACCAGGACGATGGGGTCATCGACTTCGCCGAGGGGCGGGCTCCACAGGATGTGCGGCAGGAAGGCCAGCTTTTCGAAGGTCCAGAGATAATCGTCGAGGATCTGGCGTCTGCCTTCGTCGGCCACCCAGACCACCACGCGCGTACCCTCTCCGTGCAGCTGGACCAGCAACGCGGCCAGTTGTCTGGCGCGTTTTGGCGATCTCAGGGTATGGAGCACGACGTCGGCCACGTTCGGGCATACTACCCCACCGTGCCACAGAATCGCCATCGTCCGTTCATCACCACGCCACCACTCGGTATGATGATCAGACCATGATGATCCCCGACGACGAAAACCACGCCTACATCATCCACGGCGGCAGGCCGATCCACGGCACGCTGGTTCCGGGCGGCAACAAGAACGCAGCTTTGCCCATGCTGGCGGCCACCTTGCTCGCGGACGGTCCGGTCGAACTGGCCAATGTGCCGCAGATCCGCGACGTTGCCGTCATGCTCGAAATTCTCACCAGCCTCGGGTCCGTGATCGAGGAGACCGCGCCGGGAACGTGGCGGATTGACAGTTCACAGATTTCCATTCACGAGGCGCCGGCACAGCTGGCCTGCGAGATTCGAGCGTCGTTTCTGCTCGCCGGTCCCTTGCTCGCGCGGCACGGCCGCGCCGTGCTTCCCCGGCCCGGCGGCGACCGGATCGGCCGCCGCCCCCTGGACACCCACGTTCACGCCCTGCAGGCGCTGGGGGCCGAAGTCGAGGTGGGCCCCAGTTCCTATCGTCTGAGCGCACCCCTCGGTCTCATAGGGGCCGACATTTTCCTTCACGAGATGAGCGTCATGGGGACCGAGAACGCGGTCATGGCGGCCGCTCTCGCCGACGGCCTGACGACGATTCGCAACGCCGCATCCGAACCCCACGTCCAGGAGCTCTGCCGGCTGATCAACGCTATGGGTGGTTCAGTACGAGGGGTCGGGACGAACACTCTCGAGGTGGAGGGATGCCGGAACCTCGGTCCGGCCCAGGCAACCATCGGTCCCGACCCGGTGGAGGTCGGGAGCTTCATCGGTCTCGCCGCGGTGACCGGGGGCGAACTGCGGATCGTCAACGCGGAATCGGAGCGCCACCACCGTATGACCGAGTTGTGTTTTGGGCGCCTCGGCATCTCGTGGCGCGTCGAAGGCAACGACATCGTCGTCCCCGCCGACCAGGAGTTGGTGATCAGAGACGATGTTCACGGCGCCATCCCGAAGATCGACGACGGTCCGTGGCCGGCCTTCCCCGCCGACCTCACCTCCATCTCGGTGGTCCTCGCCACCCAGGCCAGAGGCACCATCCTCATCCACGAGAAGATGTTCGAGAGCAGACTCTTCTGGGTCGACCGGCTGATCGCCATGGGAGCGCGTATCGTCCTGTGTGACCCTCACCGGGCGGTTGTCGTTGGGCCGTCGAAGCTTCACGGACAAAACCTCGCCAGCCCCGACATCCGGGCCGGCATGGCGCTGGTGATCGCCGCCCTGGCCGCCGAGGGCACGAGCACCATCCACAATATCCGCCAGGTGGAACGCGGCTATCAGAACCTCCACCGTCGACTCAAGGACCTCGGAGCGGATGTGGAGCGGATCGAAGAGTGACGGCGAAATCAAACTCCGATTTCGATCGCCTCGGCTGAGACGTTCCCATGAAGGTGAGTGTTTGAAAGACCCACCGAGAGTACGGCTGTTCAGGGTCAGGATGTACCGAGCGCTAGTAGGAACGGCTCACCAAGCACTTCCAGTCGCCAACCCCGGAGCCCTGCGTCCTCGAGATCACCGGCGGACATGCAACGGGGTTGTCTGGCGGCCACGGCCTCCGCACAGCTGCGGGAGCACACCAGCCCCTCCTGAAGACCGAGGGCCTTCGCGCGGGCATCACGGGCCGCCAGCAGGTTCTTCAGACGGCTGTCGCACCTCTGAGGTCGGGTTGGGCGGCCGCGGCTGCTTGAGGCGATCCGGCGCCCGGTGCGGGTGTTGGACGGCCCCCAGGAGGTCGCGGCCCCACCGGTGGACCGCTCGTGGACCGATGCCTTCGACCTCTCCCAGCGCGACGGGGTCCGCCGGTGGATCCTCGGCCAGCAGCATCAGCTGGTGATTGCCGAGCACCTTGAAGGGCGGCACATCGAGAGCCTGAGCCATGCCTTCACGCCAACCGTGGAGGGTGAAGAGACGGTCCCGCGCTTCGTCGCGCAGGGCTCGCGCCCCCTTGATGCGCTCAAAGGCGAGCGGGTCCGCCTCCGGCGCCGAATAGCGGACCTGTTCGAGGTTTCGAAACTCCTCGACCGCCCATGACCACCGACCGAGTTCGTCGAGACGCCCGCGCAGACGCTCGGCGAGAGTTCCCAGATAGGCGGTGTCGGCGGCCGCATAGGCCACCTGCGAACGGGTCAACGGCCGGCGGCCCCAATCGGCGCGTTGGTGCCTCTTGTCGAGCTGGACACCCAGTTCCTTTTCGAGCAGGGCGGCAAGCCCGGTCTTCTCCTCGCCCAACAGCAGGGCCATGATCTGCGTGTCCTGGAGGCCGTGAACCCGTGCCCCGTAGTCGCGATCGAGGACCCGGATGTCGTAGTCGGCGCCGTGCATGAGGACCGGCACCGCAGGATCTTCAACCACCCTCCACAGCGGATCGAGATCGTCGGCTGCGATTGCGAGTGGATCGATGACCATGTGCCGGCCGTCAGCGGTCACCTGAATCAAACACACCTTGTGAAAGTACGAGTGCATCGAGTCCGCCTCGGTGTCGAGGGCGAGGAAACCGTCGGCGGCACACAGATCTGCGGTCAGCCGAAGTCCCTCGGCACTGTCGATCCACTCAGGGCGAAGTTCTTCCGGCATGGGTGGGGATGGTAGCAGAGCCGCGGGATCGCGATCGAGGCATCGGTGAGTCTGAGGCACATCTGGCGGGGCATGGCTTTACCAACGTTCTTCCCGGGAGGAGCCACCTTTCGCATTGTTTGCCCGAGACGCCCTCGCACCCGCACGACTGATGATCAAACAATGCAACGCAACGATGGGCACCTCCGTCCCGCGTGGGCCGTATCCGCACGCGCTTCCCGAGAGGATGCCAGGCACCTCCGCCGCACGCGGGCCCGCCCACAGTTGCGGCCGGGGCGGCCACCCACAGCGGGTGACTACTTCGGGAGGCGGAAATCCGACGTGAGCATCCCGAGTCTCCGAAAAGACATGGCCCGTGAGTGCCCCCTCAGACAATGATTGGGCCCTTGGTTTGGGCTCGCTACTCGCTCTCGAGTTCCCAACATTGTCTGAGACGGCACGTCCGGTGTACGCGGGCCGTTTCATGGCCGGTGTGAGCCCTCGAACGTACATGTTGGGTGGGGCATTGTGATGGAAAATTCGAAATTCGAAATCCGAAATCCGAAATCCGAAATCCTAATTCAATGTTGCTATTCTCTGAGGATGGGAAAGGCCGAATGGGGGGCGGACCCAGAGTTCTTCGGGCCGCGGCATGCGCACCGCGAGGCGCGGCTGGTGCGGCGTCTGCGCGAGGTGGCCCCAAACCCGGGCCGCCACCTCGAGTGTGCGGCCGGGGTCGGGTCGCTGTCGCTGACGCTCGCCCGCCAGGGGCGGATCGGTGGTGGCCGCAGACCTGTCACCCCTCTCGCTCTCCGTCCTGCGCCGGCGAGCGCGAGCATCGGGCCTCGGTGACCGCGTTCTGCCGGTGGTCGCCGATATCACCCGGTTGCCGTTTCCAGATGGGACATTCGATAGCGCTTCCAGCGCCGAGACCCTTGAACACATTCCCGGACACGAGGTTGCGGCCGGGGAGCTGGCACGGGTCCTGACGCCCGGCGGCTGGTTGGTGGGGACGGTTCCCGCTGGCCCCGAACAGTGGTCCGATTGGGACGACTGGGCCGGGCACCTGCGCCGCTACTCGGCGCTGGAAATGGCAGGGATCCTCGACCGCGCAGGGCTCGTAGCCCGAGGTCGTCGTGTGGGGCTGGCCGCTGCTGCGTTTGTACGATGATTTCTTTCTCAAACGCGTCAACCGGCGCCGCCTCGAAAGCGCCGGTACGGTGGAAGACGACCCAGCCCTGCGGCGGATTTCCGGTTTGGGCCGGCGGCGCGTCTGGTGGCGGCTGGTTCGACGGTGCCATGGTGTCTCTGCGTTCGACCGTTGCTGTTCGACGGTTCCGACCGTGGGGGGTCGGCCTCAGAGCACTGTTTCGGCACGAACAACGAGGTCGCCGTCAGGGTCGTCCACCACCACATACAACGCCCTACGCGCCGCCACGCACCTTCCGATTCCGACTCGATCCAGCGCAAAAGGGGCTGATCGCCGGCACTCCAGATCAGTGTGACCCACGTGCCCGCTGGAGCGATTCATGCAGGTCTGCCGCCACCGGCGGACCGTTTCGAAGCCGTCGCCCGACACACGGTGCCGGCCGGTCAATAGCGGCCGCGGACTGGACGGCGAACATCGAGAGCAGGACAGAGGCATACCAAAGTGTCCTGGGGTGAATCAACCAATAACGGGATCAGCCGCTCCGCATCCGCTCGAGTTCGTCCCGTTCCGCCGTGCCGAGATACTTCGACCCCTCGCGAAGGGTCAGACCCGAAACCTCGCCGATGTGGCGGTCAGAGGAAGTCGTACGCACGCCTGCGGACGTTTCTTGCTGACATCGCGCAAGACCCAACCGATCGCCTTGCGGATGAAGAACTCCCTCTCCTCCAACATCCCAGCCGCGAACGAGGCAAAGAACTCGAAGTTCCCTCCCCTCGCCCGCAGGGCCGGCAGCAGGGTGAGCATCGAAGCGCGTCGCAGCCAGAAATCGCTGTCGGAGGACCAGCGGCACAGCGTGGGCCTGAGAACGACCGCGCGACCTCGCGGAGGGGCTTCGCGGCGACGCCGATGAAGCCGAGATCACTCTTGAGGTAGGCCTTGGCGCCCGCGGCCCTTTTGGGGTCGGCAACTATTCGCAGTTCGCGATCGAGTTCCCCGACGAGGTCCGCGATCCTCACCTGTCAGATCCCGATCTCGCCCGCCCAGTCGGTGATCAACCGCGCCACCTCGCGGGGCCGCTCCATGGGGACGAAGTGGCTGGCGCCGGCCACCTCGATCACTCGCGCAGTGTCCAACTGACGACGCACCCGGTCCGCGGCCGCCGCAACAAAGGTGTCGGACGAAGCACCCCGGATGAACAGCATGGGCACCCTGATCTTGACGAGATCGCGCCACACGCTGGCCGGCGTCAATTCGAAGATCTTCGACTCCCACGCCTTCGGGTACCGCAGCCTGACGGCGCCCTCGCCAGTCTCGAGAAAGCCTGCGCGGATGTAGTCGTCGAGAACCTCCGGGTCCCAGGAGGCAAAGACGGACTTCCCTGCGTAGGAGGCACGAACCTGTTCGAGACCGGGAAAGGTCTCGCGCCGTCGCCGGGCGCCGCGAATGAGTGGCAGGCGGGAACCGAAACCGAGACCCTTGAGCCCCCCCCAGAACAGCGAGTGGACGCCGGTGAAGATCACCGGATCCACCAGCGCCAGAGCCTGGAAACGGTTCGGGTCCGCCGCCGCCGCCATCAGACCGAGGACGCTGCCGAGGCTGTGGCCGACCCCCAGCACGCCCTCGACACCGCGCCGCTCGAGTTCTTCACCAAGGTCCTCGGCGAGGTCTCGCCACGAGCTCACCGACCGCGGGTCGCTTCCGGGCCACAGCGGGCGCGCGGCGAAACTCGCCACCGAGAAGCGGCGGCTCAGCCCTTCCAACAGGACGCGGTAGGTTTCAGGAGGAAAGCCATTGGCGTGTCCGAAGACCACCGCGGGCCCGTTCCCGCCCCATTCGGTCCAGGCCTCCGGTGGTGCGGCGTAGTGCACTGGCCGGCTGCTCCGGTTCAGATGACGCCCAGTTTCTTGCCGACCTTCTCGAACGCAGCCACGGCGCGATCCAGGTGCTCCCTGTCGTGGGCAGCCGAGATCTGGACCCGGATCCGCGCCTGGTCCCGCGGCACCACGGGAAAACTGAACCCGATGACGTAGATGCCTTCCTCCAGCATGGCGTCGGCAACTTCGGCGGCAAGGCGGGCGTCATACAGCATCACCGGCACGATAGCCGTCTCGCCTTCGAGCACGTCGAAACCGACCCTGGAGAGCTTGTCGCGGAAATAGCGGGTGTTCTCCATCAGCTTGTCCCGGA
Organism: Candidatus Sulfomarinibacteraceae bacterium; assembly: GCA_963714885.1. Lineage (GTDB taxonomy): Bacteria > Acidobacteriota > Thermoanaerobaculia > Thermoanaerobaculales > Sulfomarinibacteraceae > Sulfomarinibacter. Next base: position 44,913 of record CAVQQV010000014.1, read on the forward strand.
GGGCGGTGGTGGAGGACAACATCCGAAACACCGCGATGCCCGCGGCCGCCAGCGACGGTGTCAGCGTGTTCGAGAAGAGATAGGGTCTGGACCGCTGGCGCAGAAGCTCGATGATCTCCCTGCGACCGGTGGTGTAGCCGCCGGAAGCGCCGCCGAGGGCCTTGCCCAGGGTCGAGGTGATGACATCGACCCGGCCCTGCACCCCGCAGTGTTCGGGGGTGCCGCGCCCGGTGCGGCCGATGTAGCCGGTGGCGTGGGAATCATCCACCATCACCATGGCGTCGTAGCGATCTGCGAGGTCGCAGATCCGGTCGAGCTTGACCAGATACCCGTCCATCGAGAACACGCCGTCGGTGGCGATCAGGCGCCGACGGTGGCCCTGGGTCTGCTTCAAGATCTCCTCGAGCTCTTCCATGTTCGAGTTTGCATAGCGATATCGCTCGGCTTTGCACAGACGGACACCGTCGATGATCGAGGCGTGGTTGAGGGCGTCGGAGATGATGGCGTCCTCCGCACCCAGGATGGTCTCGAAAAGGCCCGCGTTGGCGTCGAAACAGGAGGAGTAGAGAATGGTGTCATCGGTGCCGTTGAACTCGCTGATGACCCGTTCGAGCTCCTTGTGAAGATCGAGGGTGCCGCAGATAAAGCGCACCGAGGCCATCCCGAACCCGCGTTCATCGAGGGCCCGTTTGGCCGTCGCAATGATCTCCTTGTTGTCGGCGAGACCGAGATAGTTGTTGGCGCAGAAATTGATGACTTCACCCTGAGGGACCGCGATGGAGGCGCTCTGCGGTGAGGAGATCACCCGCTCATGCTTGAAAGTGCCCGCCTCATGAATGCCGTCGAGTTCGGCGCGAAACCCCGCCTTGAAATTGTCGAACATTGAGCCTCCCGTTGGGTCTGAGCTTCGTGTCCGTCTTTGCCCCCGACCGGACGGCGGCGGCTCAGTTGGTGAGGAAGCTCGCCACCGCCTCGGTCTCGTCGTCGTAGACCTCGAGAAGCGGCAGGAGCTGGGTCAGCTTGAGAGTTCTTTCAACCTGCGGGGCGGGGCGCAGCAGCTTGACCGAGGCGCCGAAGCGCCGCGCCAGCTTCCATCCCGAAACCACCTCACCGATCCCCGAACTATCGATGATCGTCACCCGCCGCAGGTTGAGCAGGATCTTCTTCCAGTCCTCGGCCACGAGCTCGTTGATCACGTCCCGCAACAGCTCGTCTCCGACCCCCATGACGAGGCGGCCCTCGAGGTCAACAATGATCACATCGTCCGCGTGCCGTACATCCACTTTCATGGTCGGCATTCTACCCTGTTTTCGCCGCATCGGCGTCAGCCGGTCGCGAGAATTGAGTGCCTCTGGATGCCAGCGCCACTGCAGGGAGAGTTTCAGACCGGTTGTTGCGCTCCGCGGGTTCTTAAAGCGGGTTCAGACCCGCCTCTTCCGCGCGGAAGACCTGGTTGCGGCCGCCCTGCTTGGCCTTGTACAGAGCCGTGTCCGCCGCTCGCAACAGCTCGACACCGTCCGGTGCGTCGTCAGGGAAGCAGGCGACCCCGCCGCTGATCGTGATCTTGCCGAGGGGTTGGGTGCTGCCACCTTCGAAGGGATAGTCCTCGATCCTCTTGCGGACCATACCGGCCGCCGTCATGGCCTGGCCCCCGGTCCTGCCCGGCATCACCAGCAGAAACTCTTCGCCACCGAACCTTCCGAAGACGTCGTCCGAGCGGACGGTCTCCTTCACGAGCTGCGCCAGCTTGGCCAACAGACGGTCGCCCGCGAGGTGTCCGTTGGTGTCGTTGTAGACCTTGAAATTGTCGAGATCGAAGATAAAGACGGAGGCCTTGTCGCCGGTCTTGCGGGCATGGATGATGGCGAGGTCGAGCCGCTTGAGGAGAGCCCCCTTGTTGAAGATGTCGGTCAGCTTGTCGTGCTCGGCCTCGACCTCTTTCTGCCGGTAGGCGGCCACGTTCTGGGTGGTCAGGGCGCCGATGCGCGCGATCATCTCGAGCACGTCGCGTTCGGTGTCATGGTGCCGATCGGGTCGAGCGATGGCGAGGACACCGAGGGTCTTTTCGCCCACCACCATGGGCGCCACGATGTCCCAGGTCGGCTCGGAGCTGACGCGGGACCGTTCGTAGTTCCACAGTTGGTCGTCTTCGAAGTCCTTGCGGACCATGACCTGTTGGCGTTTGGCCGCGATCCCGACCTGCCCCTCGCCGAAACGGAACTCGAGACCGTCGCGCATCGTCCCTCTGGTCGAGTGCAGGGCCGCTACAGACAGGGTCTCGCCCGTGCTGGGGTCGGTGGCCATGGGCTTCCGCTTGACCAGGACTGCGGCCACTTCGGGTCTGTAGATCTGGACGATGGCCTTGAGCAGGGCCTTGGGGATCATCCGGACCTGGCGCTCGGCGTGCATCTCACCCAGCAGTGACGCAAAGATCTGGAAGAACTCGCGCATGAAGTTGACGTCCTGCTCGAGCCGGCGAAACTTCCGCGACGAGCTTTCTCGGACCTCCTTGGTCTCATCTTCTGCAGCGCGCCGCGCCACGCGCGCTGCGATGGAGCGCCATCAACAGGGCCACCACCAGGAGCAGCAACGCGGGCATCGCAAACAGGGCGATGTTTCCTAAATTCACCGGCCCCACACTTCCATCAGCTCTCCAACTCCCCATTTCGATCCCAGGAGCGACATTTCGAAATGTCGTGACGCCACAACGATTGTACCTCGACAGGACGGTCGACCGAAACCCGGCCGTCCGCCATCAAGGCTTTGAAAACGGCCGACGTTCAATCTTTCCCTCTCAACGGGATCCTCAGTAGCAGTGTCCGCACTTCGATCGAAGGCGGCAGCGGGTCGTCGATCACACCGGTGACCGCGTTGTCTGCCACCAGCCACAGTGCGCCGTCGGGAGATATGGCCAGACCTTCGACGTTGTTGCTCCACCCCCGGGCCTCGAGGGACCGTAACAAATCCGTCAGTTCGAGGACGATCTCGGTGGCCCCTGTCTCGAGGTCCACACTGACGATGCGGTATTGCTCCCCGGGGTATTGGGTCTTGAGCGCGATCAGTCGGTTGTTCCACCACGTCAAACCGGTCAGCCGCCACGCACAGTCCTCGAGCGAGACCTCGACGGGACCGCCCTCTGCGATCAGCGTCGAGCCGGCTCGGCGGAGACGGTAGATCTTCGACACGCACCCGGTTTCATCGACGCCGTCGCGCTCGAGCAACAGCACGACTTCACCGGTTTCGGGATCGGTCTCGATGCCTTCGAAACCTATCTTGCCGCCGACGACCGAGACCCCCTCGAGCTCGAGTTTTTTCACCTCGACTGGAAGACCACCGACGGCGGCCGCGATGACATCCTCTCCGGCTCCGGCCAGTTCGTACACCGCCGCGTGGGCCTCATCGCAGAAGAGGAGACCGTCGGCGGTCACCGCCACGCCCTCCAACTCGGCGTGGAGCGGCACGTCGAGACGCACGACCCCGACCCGGTTGGCTCCATCGCGCTCGAAAACGAGCAGACGCGAGTATTTCTCGGACGGGATGTAGAGAAAGCGTCCGCTGGCCGCCATCCCCGACGCCTCGATGGCGAATTCCTGACTGAACGAGGGGTCGGCGGAGGTCCACTCGACGGCCTCCGCCCGAGCCGGGTCCCAGGTTGCGGGGGCGTCGGCCGCGACCCGGCCCGTGCGAGCTGCACCCGGCGATCACGAGAACCGCGGAAATTGCCGAGAGAGCAACCCTCGTGAGTGGGATCGAATGCAGGACTCTGAGAACCTTCACGAAATCGACTCCAACCCTGCCAGCTCCGGGAACTGGCCCGACAACCCCTCCCAGGATGCGGCACACACCCCGCGTTCGGTGATGAGACCCGTTACCAGCCGCGCCGGTGTCACGTCAAAGGCGGCGTTGTGCGCCACGCATCCTTCAGGCGCCACCGCAACTTCGACGAACGAGCCATCGCCGGCCCGGCCCCACACCCTGGTGACCTCCTCCGGCGACCGTTCCTCGATCGGGATCTCCACCATGCCGTTCCTGATTTCCCAGTCGATGGTCGTCGACGGCAGAGCGACGTAGAAGGGCAGGTTGTTGTCTTTCGCCGCCAACGCCTTGAGGTAGGTCCCGATCTTGTTGGCAACATCGCCGTTGGCGGAGGTGCGGTCGGTGCCGACGATACACATGTCCACCTTCCCCTTCTGCATCAGGTGCCCCCCGGCGTTGTCGACGATCAGGGTGTGGGGCACACCGTGGGCGCCGAGCTCGAAGGCGGTCAGCGAGGCGCCCTGGTTGCGGGGTCGGGTCTCGTCCACCCACACGTGCACGGAGATGCCGGAGTCGTGCGCCATGTAGATCGGCGCCAACGCGGTCCCCCAATCCACGGTGGCCAGCCAGCCGGCGTTGCAGTGGGTCAGGATGTTGGTCGTCGCGCCGCCCTTGCGTTCGGAAATCTCGCGGATGAGGGCGAGCCCGTGTTCACCGATCCGCCGGCAGATCGCGACGTCGTCGTCGCAGATCCGGGCGGCGACGGTCCACGCCGCCTCCGCCCGTTCGGCCGCCGGGAGCGGTTCGAGGGCTGCGCGGAGCTCGCCGAGCGCCCAGCGCAGGTTCACCGCGGTCGGTCGGGTCGCGGCGAGCAGCTCCTCCGCCCGGCGCAACGACTCGTTCGAGGGGTCTCGCTGGAGGGCCAGGCACACTCCGTAGGCGGCCGTGGCGCCGATCAGGGGTGCGCCCCGCACCCACATCGAAGAGATCGCTTCCGCCGCGTCCTCGAGGACCGAGAGCTTGCACACCTCGAAGGCGTGTGGCAACCGGGTCTGGTCGATGATCTCGACCGTCGCCCCGTCAGTCGCTCGGCCAGATGGTCCGATACCACGTATCACCGATTCGCATGCGATGAAGTGTAGCGGGTACCGGCGCACTCTGCGCGTCCTTCGGCACCGCCTCCGTTTCTGTCGAGCGAGACCCGAGCGCCAGTCCACCAGTCGTAATTGAGACTCGGTAACCACCGGACACGACAATTCCCTCTCGCTCCCGAGCCCGCGAGCGTATCGTATACTGCACGCGCGCTCAAGAGACCAAATATTGGGCGCGGACACGAGAGGAGGGATCATGTTTCGAAGATCATTGTTGTTGACTCTTGTCGTTCTGGTCGGCCTTGCCGCCGGATGCGCCAAGGTGGAGGAGGGACCGGATCCGGCCGAGGTCGCCTACGACGCCTTGAAATCGGCGTGGAACGAGGCCGAAACACCCGAGGCCAAGGTCGCCCTCGCCGCCGACTATCTGGCCCGCTATCCCGATACCAAACACAGTGGACGGATGGCTTCCGCAATCGTCTATTACCAGGGCCACGAGATGAAGGACCCGCAGGGCGCGTGGGACATCGTGTCCGTCGCGATGGCTCAGATCGAGGATCCCGAGCAGCGTTTCACGGCCGGTTTGGAGGCGCTGGGCCTGGCCGACTCGGTGGATGTCCCCCTCGACATCGCCACGCTCGCAATCGATCTCGGGGCGGTGCGCCCCTTGACCTTCGACGAGCACGAACAGGTTGCAGAGATGGCGTTGGAGCTCGAGGAGTGGACGATCGCGGATGAGCACTCGCTGGGCGCTCTGGAGATGGCAACGCCCGAGCAGCTTCGCACCGACTACCCGGATCGCGAGTTTACCGACCAAGAGGTCGCAGTCCGAGTGCAACGCCGAAAGGCTTCCGCACTCACCTTCGATGGGTGGGCACTTTACAACCTCGGTGACACGGAACTCGCCATGAACCGATTTGCCGCCGCCGATGAGATCGGCAGCGTCACCTACCTCGGTGTTCCCAACACACCTCTGAACCAGTATTGGGGTCGTGCCGCGTTGTCAGAGGGCGACCTCGACCGAGCCATCGAACTGCTCAGCGTCGAGGTCCTGTTCGGAGAGGACCCCACGGCAGCCAAACCCTATCTGCTGGAAGCCTATGTCGCCAAGAACGGCAGTGAAGAGGGGTTCGACGAGTTCCTGTGGTCGACCCGCGACCGGGTGGCACGGGTCGCCGACGATTTCGAGCTGCTCGACTACGAGGGCAACTCCCGGAGTCTCTCCGAGACCAACGGCAAGGTGACTCTTCTGGCTTTCTGGTTCCCCACGTGAGGTGGCTGCCGCGTGGAGTTGCCACGCCTGCAACCGCTCTATGAAAAGTACAAGGACCAGGGCTTCGAAATCATCGCAGTCGACGGCAAGCGCGACACCGAGCGCGCCACCGCGTTCATCGAGGAAAACGGCCTCACCTACACCATGCTTGAAAACGCCGAAGGGGACGACGAGGTCGTCGGCAACCTGTACAAGGTCCGGGCCTACCCCTCGTCCTTCCTGATCGATCGCGACGGCAAGGTGATGTACTTCCACCTCGGATTCGACGCCGGTGATGAGGAACATCTCGAAGAGGAGATCCAGAGCCTGCTGTAGAGATTTCGGATTTCGGATTTCGGAATTAGGAATGTTCCCACCCGTTCGCGGGTGGGTTTTTTCATCTCGGAGTCTGCGGCATAATGCGGGTATGCTCAGAATCAACGACGACCTCGAGATCGACGACGGAGAACTCCGATTCGAGTTCGCCCGCAGTGGCGGGCCCGGCGGACAGAACGTCAACAAGGTCGAGACCAAGGTCCGATTGCTCTTCGATGTCGTCCGCAGTCCGTCCCTCTCCGAGCAGTCAGCGATCGCTGATCGAAGACCGCCTGGCCACGCGGATCAGCCGGGCCGGCATCCTTCGCGTGTCCTCACAGCGCCACCGCACCCGCGAGGCCAACCGGAAGGCGACACTCGAGAGATTCGTCGAACTGATCGCCGGCGCTCTCGAAGAAGAAGAGCTCCGGGTTCCTACCAGGATCCCGAAAGCGCCAACGCGTAGGCGTCTCGAGTCGAAACGCCAAAATCGCAGAAAAAGGCCATGCGGGCCAGACCGGATGAGGAGAGCTGACTGGGGCGGAGGAGCAGAGGGGCAGGGGGGAAAGGGAGACCGCCTACCCGGCAGCCGGGACGGCTGCCCCACAACTGCGGAAACAGCCGCGTGCGGATACGTGCCGCGTGCAAGGCGGAGGTGCCTCGCTCCTCTCGGAACTGTCGCGGAAACGGGCCGCGTGCGGCGGAGGTGCCACTTTCGCATTGTGTGAACTCGAATTCCCCGGTGAATGCATAGCGTCAGGGCACACAATGCTAAGGTGGCTCCTCACGGGAAGCGCGCTGTGGAACGGCAGTCCATCTCGAACGCCCGTGAGCTGCGAGTCTCGGCAACGCCAGCAGACCTATTCGAGCCCGAGCTCTCAGAACGTCGAGGACTTCCCGCGAAAGCCGATGGAAACTCTCTCGTGGTCGGCAACGACCGGCAGCCGATGCTCCCAGCTCAGCTGGCGCAGTCGCTCCATCTCTTCGGGAAGGCGGCTGAGGTTGATCTCGCGGTAGACCACGCCGCGGCGGTTGAAGTCCTCACACAGTGCGCGACAGTGGGGACAGCCATCGGCGGTAAAGACGAGAATGGTGTCCAGCGCCACCTAACCACCCAGCCACGCAAATTTTGAATTTTAATTTTGAATTTTGAATTTCCACCCCACCTCCCCCGAGTTCTTTCCCGACAGGTGGGATTCGGAAATTCCGAATTCCGAATTCCTCATTCCGAACTGTCAACTCATCTCCTCCACGTCATCGCCGCCGAAGCCACTCAGATCAGCCATCCCGGGTTCCATCGAGATGAGCACCCGAGGATCATCCCGCCACCTCGCGTGAACCTTGACCGTCAGCCCGAGGTAGACCTTGATCCCGAGAAGCCTTTCGAGATCCTCGCGCGCCGCCTGTCCGACCGAGCGGATCATGCTGCCGCCCTTGCCGATGACGATGCCTTTCTGGCTCTTGCGTTCGACGTAAATCACGGCCTCGACGTGGAGGAGGGTCTCGCCCTCGTCAAACATCTCGACGACAACGCCGGTGGTGTAGGGCAGCTCACCGTGGGTCCGTTCGAGGAGCTTTTCCCTGACGACCTCTGCGATGAAGAAACGCTCGGTCTGGGTGGTTGTGAGGTCTGTCGGGTAGAGCGAGGGCCCGGCCGGCAGACGCTCGTAGAGCTCGTCAAGAAGGTCCTCGAGACCATCCCCTTGCGGCGCGGAAATCGGGATGACCGGCGTCCCGGGTCTGCGCTCCTGATACCTGGCAATCAGCGGAAGCAACTCGCTCTTGTTCGGCACGAGATCAATTTTGGTGAGCAACCCGAGAACCTGCGGCCGCACTGACTCGAGCAGTTCGAACAGGAACTCCTCGCCGCCTCCCCATGCCGCCGAGGCATCCACCAGGTGAAGCACCACGTCGACTTCCTCGAGAGCGGATCGGACCTCCTGCATCATGCGGTTGTTCATCCTGTGGAGCGGTTTGTGGACACCCGGAAGATCGAAGAACACCGCCTGCCCCCGGGGGCGGGACAGAATCCCGATGATCCTGTTTCGGGTCGTCTGTGGCTTGTCCGAGACGATGGCCACCTTGTCGCCCATCAGCGCGTTGAGCAGGGTGCTCTTGCCCGCATTGGGCCGGCCGATCAGCGCAACGGTACCCGAACGGGGCTCGGATCCCGCTCTGCTCTCCTTAACCGGCACCGTCTCACCTCCCGCCATTTCTTCGCCTACTCCGGAACCTCGGTGGCGGACCCGCCACCGATGCGGCGAACCGTGACACTCTCGATCCGGCGTTCGTCCATGGACTCGACCGAGAAGACCAGACCATGCGCCTCGTCCCGCACCTCGGTGCCGGCCTCCGGGACGGTGCCGTGACTGGAGAACACGAGCCCGCCAACAGTATCGATGTCCTCGTCATCGACCTCGAGGCCGAAGAGCTCCTCCAGGACGTCGAGCGGGGCACGTCCCTGAAGCCGATAGACGCCGTCTTCAAGAAGAAGCCAGTCGGGGGGCTGGCGAGGATCGAGCTCGTCTTCGATCTCGCCCACGATCTCCTCGAGAATGTCCTCCAATGTCACCAGTCCGGATGTCCCCCCGTACTCATCGACAACGATCGCCATCTGTTTGTGTTGGTTCTGGAAGTCACGCAGCAGATCGCCGAGGGGTTTGTTTTCAGGGACCACGAGGCACGGGCGGACGAGTTCGGAGACCGGCGGCTCGGTGCCCTTGAGGCCGTGCTTGACCAGGTTCTTGACGTGAACGACCCCGGTGATCCGGTCGATGGTCTCGTGATACACGGGGATGCGGCTCTTATGGGTCTCGGCAAAGACCCGCAGGACGTCCCGAAACGAGTCCGTGTCGGCAACGGTCACCATCTCGGTCCGCGGAGTCATGACTTCGCGAACAACGGTGTCGAAGAATTCCACCAGCGATTCGACGATCTCTCCCTCTCCGCCCTCGAAAATCCCGGCCGCCTCACCCGCCTCGAGATAAGCCTGGATTTCCGCCTCGCTGGCCTCCTCCTCCTCGTCCTCGGCCACCACCGGGGCCCGCGGCCGCAGTTTCACGACCATGGTCACAAGCGGCGTCGCCACGGGGCCCACCAGTCGCAGCAGTCTCGTCACCGCGTCTTCAGACAAAGGACGAAAGACCAGGCGGACGATTGCGACGAGAACCAACGGCAGCGCGACCGCAGCAGCCAGACGAGCCCTGTCGTCGAGCCCGGGGTAGGAAATCACCACCATGCCGAAGACACCGAAACAGACGAGCTGGAGCCACCTCATGACGTCGATGAGACGCGACACGTGGATCCCCGTTGTGGAGCCCAGCAGCCCGGGATTGCCCTCGAGGATGCCCTGAAAGCGAACGTTGCCGAGTTGGGGCAGCGACCTCAGCACGAGCTCGGCTACCGCGAAGAGCGCCGCCGCCGCAACTCCGACGATCGCCATCGTTACCGGATGGCCCAGCCAGGCCATCAATCCGGTGCTCATGCCAATACCTCCTCGCGCAGCTCGATCTCGAGACGATTCATTTGGCCCCGGTCGTTGTCATGATCATAGCCTATGAGATGCAACACCCCGTGCAGGGCGAGCTCAGCGAGCTCACGGACCTCGTCGTGACCGAGTTCTTGAGCCTGGCGCCGAGCGGTGTCGAGTGATATCGCGATCTCGCCCAACAGCGTCAGACCCGACGGCATCACGTCGCCGTCGGGAAACGACAACACGTCGGTCGCCCGGTCGATGTCGCGATACCTGTGGTTGAGGTCGCGAAGCCTCGCATCACCGGTAATCAGGACATGAACCTCGCAGTCGCCGCGGCCGACCCGCTCCAGGGACCCGATGATCACCCGGCGCAATGCATCAGCTGCCGGTCGGGACGGTCTTCTCTCCCATCTGATGTGAACTCGAATCACGCGTCCGCTGCCTCCTGTTGAAATCGAAACCGGGGTAGTCGATCCGATGGTGGTACATGCTGGTGAGCACCCACAAGAAGGCGGATGCCACCTTGTCGAGCTCCGAAAATGTGAGGTCACAGTCGTCCAGTTGGCCATCCTCGAGATCGTTGCTGAATATCTTGTCGATCAAGGCCTGCAGCTTGCCCGGCGAGGGCACTTCGAGTGTCCTGGCCGCCGCTTCGACCGCGTCGGCGAGGAGCAGGATGCCGAGTTCCTTGGTGTGCGGTTTGGGCCCGGAGTACCGGTAGTCGCTTTCCCTCACCTCGGATTTTTCGTCGCCGCCCCGCTCCATCGCCCGGTTGAAGAAATACCTGATGAGCTTGGTTCCGTGGTGGGTCGCAATACCCTGACGGATCGCCAACGGCAAACGAGCCTCGCGCGCCATCTCGAGCCCCTCTTTGACGTGGCTTTGAATCACCAGGGCCGACATCGACGGCGCGAGGTTGTCGTGTGGGTTGCCGTTACGTTGGTTTTCAACGAAATAGTCCGGCTTCACGAGCTTGCCGACGTCGTGGTAATAGGCGCACACCCGCAACAAGAGGGAATTGGCGCCGACGGCTTCGGCGCCGGCCTCTGCGAGATTGCCGACCGCAAGCGAGTGCTGGTAAGTCCCCGGCGCTTCCAAAGACAGTCGTTTCAGAAGCGGAAGGTTCTGGTTCGATAGTTCGAGCAGCCGGGTGTCGGTCGTGATACCGAACATGGATTCAAAGACAGGCAACAGAAACGACACGACACCGACCGACAACGGACCACCGACGAAAGCGAACATGCCTGCAAAGGCCAGCGAGACCGGGGTGTCGGGCAGCCCCCGGTAGACCTCGATGACAAACATCAGGGCGACGTTTGCAGCGCCGACCACAAGGCCCACGCGACTCAGAGACGCACGGTCCCGCGAACGCTGGGCGGCGAGAGCCCCGATGACTCCGGAAGCGAGGGCGTATGCCGCCATCTGGAAATCGCCGCCCAGCATGATGCCCGCGATCCCCGCGCCGCACACCGCAAACACAAAGGCCGGCTGCATCCCGATCAAGACCAGAACCGTTGCCGGTCCGGCGGCAAACGGCAACGCCCAGAAATAAACCTCAGCCGTCGACAGGGCGGACCCTTGAGCGTTGAATGCAATGGCAATGGCGAGAAACAGGCCCAGCCGGTCAGCCGCGGTGAAGAGGAGGACCAGGATGAACATCATGGACAACCTGAGGCGAAGGTCGGCAGCCGGGCTGACCAGTCGCAGCGCCGGCCACCAACCCGCAATCAGCAGCGCGATCAGCAACACGATCCCCGTCATCTGGGTCACGTTGTTGGTGTCGCGGCGCTGCCGGCGGAACACCCGGAGCGTTTCCGCCACCTCCGGGGTCACGGTGTCGCCCCGCCGAATCAGCACCTGCCCGCGGCGCAGCTCCCGTGACCTGGGAACCACCTTTTCGGCAGCCAGGCGTGCGCGCTGCGACGTTTCACCCCGGTTGTAGATGAGGTTCGGTTCGAGGTTGACGGTCAGAAAATCGACCGTCGTCTTGATAAACCTGCGCGGCACGGCAGGTCGCTCGAGGAGCTCCGCGCGCAACGCCTCCTCGAGGTCTCTACGGAAGTCGATCGCGTCGGCCAGAGTGCTCAGAGGCACCAGCCTTTCAGATCCCGAGGCCAGGTTGCGGAGCATCACACCGTTTTCACCGCGCCGTTCCAATGCACGGCGGTCATCGACGATGTTCCGCCGAATGACCACGTCGACAACGTCCACCAGCGCCCCCTCGAGCGTTTCGGAACAGGATGCCGATTCCAGGATACGAAGCATCGGCTCCGTTTCGACAAGATCGGTAAATGCGCCCTGGCCAAGAGTCTTCGCCTGCTCATCCACAAGCCGGTCGCGGCACGCTGCAAAAAACAGGTGGAGCTCGTCTTCCAGGTCGACCCGAAGCCGCGGTTCCAGGTCATAGACCGGGACAACTGAGGCGCGGGCATCGACGCGTGCCGCCTCGGTCGCGGCCTCGTCCGGCAGGGAAATATCGGAGGGGATCACAAGGTCGAAGCTCGCCACCTCGCCGGGTTGCCACTCCGGCGGCCCGGAGCCGACCCTCGGCAGCACCAACAGGGAAGTCCCGACGAGCGCAATCAGCGCCCACAGGACCGGCCGGTCGAGCAACCGATCCCACCAACCGACCCGCTCCTCGAGACCCCGTTCGATGCGTGATGCCGGGGCCTTCGGCTCAACCCTGCCGGCGCCGTTGCCGCTCATGATTGGCGGTCGTCCCGGTGGGCATTTTCCCAACGATCGTAGCGGTCGACCACCTCCTGCACCAGCACGTGGCGCACGACGTCGCGACGAGAAAACCTGATGAAGGCAAACCCCTCGGCCCCCTCAAAGATCTTCAGGGCCTCAACCAGCCCCGACGTGCGCGCGAACGGGAGGTCGATCTGGGTCACATCCCCGGTGATGACCGTCTTCGAATTGAACCCCATCCGTGTCAGAAACATCTTCATCTGTTCGTGGGTGGTGTTCTGAGCCTCGTCGAGAATGATGAAGGCGTCGTTGAGGGTCCGACCACGCATGAACGCCAGGGGTGCGATCTCGATGACCTGCCGCTCCATCAACTTCGAAACCTTGTCGTAGCCCAGAATGTCGTACAAAGCGTCGTACACCGGCCGCAGATACGGGTTGATCTTCTCAACCAGATCTCCCGGCAGGAAGCCGAGGCGCTCCCCGGCTTCGACGGCGGGCCGCACCAGCACGATTCGGCGCACCTGCTTGTCCTGGAGAGCGGCGGCAGCCAGCGCCACCGCCAGGTACGTCTTGCCCGTGCCGGCCGGCCCGGTCACGAACGCACAGTCGTGAGACTGAACGGCGCGGATGAGGAGCCTCTGGTTGAGGTTTCGCGGCACCACGAATCTGCGAACCGAATCCGGTATCGACGTATCGAGAAAAAAGTCGACGAGATCGACATCGATGTCTTCATCGAGAACCCTGACCGCGGTGCGGTACTCCTCGCGTGTGACCACACCGCCCGAATTCAGCAGGCTGTCGAAGGCTTCAAGCAGACGCGTGACGATGCTTTCGTTCTTCGCATCACCGGTGACTTTGACCAGCGGACCGCGGGCGCTGACCTTGACCCCCAGACGTTCCTCGAGGTACCGCAGGTTTTCGTCCCGCGTCCCGAACAACATCTCCAGGTTGCGCTCGCTGAGGTTCAATTGCTGCATCAGGTGTTCTCTCCGAATCCTTTCGCCCAGACGACTCCACCATGGATGATCTCGCACACTGGAGGGGGGTGCCGTCGATGGCGATCACGGGTGCCCGATCTGGTTCCGGCGGGGCTGCGCGTGGTCATCCACGAGCCACCGATTGTAGCAAGATCCCCGAAAACAGATGGGTTCCGCCGGCATTTCGCGCCACCCCCCGGCATCCGATCAACTCCTTCCCTGTGCCCTCCATTGGGGTTCGGGGATCCCGGCCAGGGCATTCAGAAAGCGGGCGAGCACAAAAAGAGCGTCGGAGAGGCGATTCAGGTAAGCGACCAGACCCTCAGGAACGCCACCACGATCCTCCCTGAGGGCCAGAACGCGCCGCTCCGCCCGGCGGCACACCGTACGCGCCACGTGGGCAAGGGAGGCCGCGCGGCAACCTCCCGGCAGAATGAAAGCAGTCAGAGGTTCCACGTGTGCTTCCATGCGGTCGATCCATGACTCGAGCCCATCCGTGCTCCACGATCGGGGATCATGGGTCACGCGGTGACCCGGATCCGCAAGGACACTGCCGATGACAAAGAGCGAGTTCTGGATAGCCACCAGTTCCCCGGACACGTCGGCCGGCAGGGCCTCGCTCGTTAAAACTCCGATGTGAGAAACCAGTTCGTCCACGGTGCCGTAGGCCTCGACGCGAATGTCATCCTTGCCGACCCGGCCCCCTGAGAACAGCGATGTTTCCCCACCGTCCCCGGTTTTGGTGTAGATCTTCACCCGGGCATTCTACTGGAACCGAGCCGGAGTCGAACCTCGGTCGAACGCCGGTGCTGACGCGAGGGGAATTTTTTAGGCCCGGCAAGGAATCGTCCCTGCCATTATGTTAATCTTTGGTGTGGTCTCGAGGTTCTCGAGGGAGGACAGGTGGAGCTCAAAGAACTGCTCATGTTCATGACGAAGAAAGGTGCATCGGACCTTCATCTGAAGCCGATGCGACCGCCCCTCCTGCGGATTCAGGGCCGACTCATCCCGATCAAGTCCAATCCGTTGCAGCCTGATGAGGTCGAGAAGATGCTCAACGACCTGCTCAAGCCCGGGCAGCGCGAACGGTTCGAGCAACGGCAGGCGTTGGACATGGGGTACGGCGTCCCGGGCGTCGCACGGTTTCGCTGCAACATGTACATGCAACGCGGGACCATGGCCGCGGTCTTCAGACGGGTGCCGTTTGAGATCGCGAGCGTGGACGACCTCAACATTCCGGACGTCATCCGATCGCTCACCGAATTCCCCAGCGGTCTCGTGCTCATCACCGGTCCTACGGGGTCCGGAAAGTCCACGACGCTCGCAGCCATGATCAATCTCATTTCGAGGGCGCGTCCGTGTCATATCGTGACAATCGAGGACCCTATCGAGTTCCTCTTCCAGGATGACAAGGCGACCCTCTCTCAGCGCGAAGTTGGAACCGACACACCCACCTTCCAGGAGGCCCTCAGGAACTGCATGCGACAGGACCCGGACGTCATCATGGTCGGTGAGATGCGCGACCTCGAGACCATGTCGACGGCCATCACAGCGGCAGAAACCGGGCACCTCGTCTTTTCGACCCTGCACACCAACAGCGCCGCCCAGACGGTGGATCGCATCATCGATTCGTATCCGGCCGACCAGCAGACCCAGATTCGAAGCCAGCTCGGCCTCGTTTTGCGGGCCATCGTGTCGATGCAGCTCGTCGAGAACAAGGACGGCACCAAGCGCTTGCCGGCGTGCGAGATTCTCATCAACTCACCAAAGATCTCCAAACACGTCGAACAGGGAGAAATCAAGGAGATCCAGGAGGAAATGGAGAAATCGGTCAACTTCTACCACATGCAAAGCATGAACCAGTCGTTGATCGCGCTGCTCGCCCACGACAAGATCACGTACGACCAGGCGATACAGGCTTCGCCAGATCCCGATGATCTTTCTCTCAAATTGCGTGCGATGTTTCCGACTATCGAAGAACGATTCAGGGAGGGTGATATGTCACCGTCGCCGGCCGACTTTTCTCAGATCACAGAGCTGCTCGAAACCAAGCGCCTGTACGAAGAGATGGAAGAACGTCACCGCACCAAACTCGGGGAGAAGGATGAGCAGATCGGAGCGCTGGAGTCCGACCTCGCGAGCATCCGCGAACAGCTGCGCGAAGTATCCGACAGCACTGACGAGCTGATGCGCCAGGGTGACATCGCCCGCGCCGAGGTGCATCGGGTGCGAGATGAATCACAGCAGAAGATCAACGCCCTCAACGATCGCATCAAAGAACTCAACCAGCACCTGCAGGGCGGCAAGGGGCCGTCATCGGGGTTTTTCAAGCGCTGAGGTCGGCCGCTTCCTGGCGTGAGGCATTGACGTAGTGGTCGGCCAACGTTGCGGCGATGGCAACGTTTCCAGAGCGTTCCCAGCCGCTTCCCGGCATGCCTGCACGCCGACAGCGCGGACACCAGTCGCCAGGCACTGCCGCACACGTGACATCCATTGAGCACTCGGGCTGTTGTCGGTAGAGCGTTGGGCCGAATTCCGAATTCCGAATTCCGAAATCCGCAATTGCTCTCGTTCAGTGCGTTATGATGCACCGCCGGGAGAATCTGATGGCCGAGATCGACACCGAACAGGAGCTCTTGAACGAGCTGCGCGCCCTTCTCGCAGCGGGGGAAGAGGACGCGCTGGAGATCTTCTTGCGTCTGGCGCGTTCGGAGGACATCGCGGAATGCCTCGATCTCCTGTCGGTCGACGAACGACAGCGCATTCTGTCGGCCCTGGACCACGAGTCCGCTGGCGCCGTTCTCACTGACACCACAGCCTCGATCCGGGCCGAGCTCGTGGACGACATCGAACCCCAACGTCTCGCTCGCATCGCCGAGGCGCTGCCGGCGGACGAGGCCGCGGATCTCCTCGGCGGGCTCGAGACCCACCAATCTGAAAAAGTCCTCGAACACATCTCTTCAGACGACGAGGAGGTCCTTCGGAGGCTCCTGAACTACGGCGACGACACCGCCGGCGGCATCATGAATCCGGAGGTGGTGGCCCTGACGCCCGGAGAGACCGTCGACGATGCCATCCACTTCTTGCGAACCGCAGACGCGGGAATCTCCATCGCTGCGGTGTACGTCGTTGATGAAGATCGCCGCCTGCTCGGCTTCGTGCGTCTACGCCGCATGGTCACCGCCCGTACCGCGGCCCGCCTCGGCGACATCATGTCCACCGACGTCATTTCGGTCAATGTCGACTCGGATCAGGAGGAGGTCGCGGACCTCGTCGACAAGTACGGCTTCCTGGCCATACCGGTCGTCGATTCGAACAATCGACTGGTGGGCGTGGTCACGGTCGATGACGTGCTCGACGTCATCGAAGAGGAAGCGACCGAGGACATCTACAAGATGGCCGGCTCCTCGGTCGAGGAAGAGGAGTCGGAGTCGATCCTTCACGTCGCGCGTTACCGACTGCCGTGGTTGTTGGTGTGTCTGGCGGGAACCCAGCTGTCGAGCTACGTGCTGGTTCTGGCCTCTCGCGAAGTCGGTCTCTACCAACAGATGTCGGTCTTCACCGCGGCCATCATGGCCATGGCGGGGAATACCTCTCTCCAGTCCTCCACTACAACCGTCCGCAGGTTGGCACTCGATACGCTGCCACGAAGCCGTTTTGTTCGCCACATCGTGCGCGAGGTCGCAGTGGCCCTTCTCATGGGACTGGTGTGCGGAGCGGTGGCGTCAGTGCTTGCAGTGCTGATGCACAACGATCCGCTGATCGGTCTCGCCCTCGGCCCGGCAATGGCGATCGGAATGTCGGCGGCCAGTCTGCTCGGGACTGCGATGCCCATGGTGCTCGACATCGCCGGAGTCGATCCCGCGGTCGCATCCGGCCCGCTGGTTTCGACCATCAACGACTCGCTGGCCCTGGCGGTCTACTTTTCGATCGCGACCGGAATCCTGCTGATGGTGGGGTGAGAAGCCTCCGTCGTAGACCGCCATTCAGCACGCGCTCCCCGAGAGGAGCCACCTTCATCATTGTTGGCTCGAATCACTCTGCCGATGTCGAGAGTCGTGTGTCCAACAATGATGAAAATGGCACCTCCGCCGAGGCAATGCCGCCGCACGTTTCTTCGCCCACCCTGAGCACTCGAACATCTATTGTCGGTGGGGAGTTGGGCTGGAAATCCGAAATTCGAAATTCGAAATTCGAAATCCGAAATTCAGTCCAGGGGCTTGGGGTAGCCAAAGAAGAACCCCTGCTGGAGGTCGATACCAAGTTCTCTGAGGACCTCTACCTCCGCTTCGGTCTCCACCCCTTCGGCGATCACGATCGCCTGGCTGTCGCGGGCGAATCCGGTAATCGCCGAGACCAGGTTGCGCTTGATCGGTTCTTCTGCGAGGTCCCGCACCAGCATCTTGTCAAGCTTGATGAAGTCGGGCTGCAGTTCGGCCAGGACGTGCAGGGCGCTGTAACCGGTGCCCATATCGTCAATTGCGATGCGGAACCCGTCCTGGCGAAGCGCGTTCACCCGTTCGCGGAGGCGGCTCGCGCTTTCCACGTAGGTGCGCTCGGTGATCTCGAGCACGCACTGCTTCGGTGACCTGCCCGCATCCTCCAACCGCCCGGTGAGCCCCCGGGCCTCGGCCACGATGTACTCCAGACCCAGCATGGAGAGATTCAAAAACAACGTAGCCCCCTCCGGGAGCCGCTTGGCGTTGGTCAGGGCACGATCGATACACAACAACTCGACCTCGCCCAACATGCCCGCACGTTCCGTGAACCCAAAGAGATTCTCGGCTGATTCGAGATAGCTCCCCGATGGGCCCCTGCTCAGGGCCTCGTAGCCGATGACCTCTCTCTCCGGCAGCCGGACGATGGGTTGAAACAACGTCCTGATGGAACGCTCGCGCAGGATCTTCCGAACCTCGTCGAGACGGGCCTGATCGAGCGCCTCACCCCGGCGGTGGAAGTCCTGCCGCGCTTCGAGAATGCCAGTGTAGATCGTGCGTTCCACCCGCAGCGCCGGCCGCATCTTGATGACGCCCTGGCCGACGCGGACCGCAATTTTTTCGTTTTCGCCGGTGTCATCGGTGATCGTAATGCCCTCAACCAGTGTGTCGTGCAACCTGCTGGCCTCGAATCGGTCGGCCAGGATCACCAGAAAAATGTCACCGCGCACGTTTTCCTGGCACAAAAGACTGCCCGATCTGGCGGCCGCCTCGAGCAGACCGCTGAGGTGGCCGGCGACGTTCTTCAACACCGAGTCGTAACGTTCCCAACCGACGATCCGCTCGAGATTCTGTTCGTGTTCGATACGCACCAACAGAACCTGGAGGACACCTCTCTCATCCAGCATTCTCCGCACCCGGTCCAGCACTACCGGCAGAGTCGGCAGTTTGGTCACCGGGTCGAATAGACTCGCCCGGTACTGCAGGATTCGGGTCTGCAGTTCGATAGGGTCGGTGCCGGGTATCCCGTTACCCACGCGGCTTCTCGTCACCGGTGGCCCCGAGAAGCTGCCGCACCTGACGGACCAGCTCGCGTGGAGAGAAAGGTTTGCAGATATAGGCATTGGCGCCGAGCTGAAGGGTCCCCAACTGGTCCTGGTGCCCGCTGCGGGCGCTGACTACCAGCACCGGCACATCGGCTCCTTTGGTGTCGAGCCGCAGAAGCTTGAGCAGCTCCATACCGTCGAGATCGGGCATCATCAGATCGAGTAGAACGAGATCCGGCGGGTCCACCAACATCCGCGCCAGGGCCGATCGACCGTCGGTGTCGGTCTCGACCTCGAAGCCGTCCGCCTTGAGGATCGTTGCGAGAAGATCCACCATGTCCGGTTCATCATCGACAACGAAAACTCGCGCCATCAAGCTTCCTCCGACATCTGTTCGCCAGCACCCGCTGTTTCGAGTCTACCAGAAGGGCACGGCTGGGCGGTCCGCTCCGCGCTTGATTCCAGCCGTGGAAACCACACGTAGAAAACCGATCCAGAACCCTCCGTGCTTTCTGCCCATACCGACCCTCGATGAGCTTCGACGATGCTCCGCACCAACGACAATCCGAGTCCCATTCCTCCGAATCGTCGCCTCGAGCTCGGGTCCACCTGGTGAAAACGATCGAAGATCCGCACCAGCTCGGACCTCGGAATGCCGATACCCTCATCGCGGATGCTGACGAGGACCCCAGTATGGCCGTCTCGTTCGCTGGCCTCGGCGGTCACGACAACCGTGCCTCCTTCCGGAGTGAACTTGACGGCGTTGTCGAGGACGTTGAAGAAGACCCGTTCGACCTGCTCCGGATTCAGCTGCAGAGGATCGAGCATGTGTTCCACGTGGACGTCGATGGCGATACCGGAATCCTCGAGCCGTGGCCTGATGGTATCGATGACGCCCTCGAGCACGCCCGACAAATCCACTTCCTCCCGCGCCGAATCGAGCATCATATAGCGCTCGAACCGCGACAGCTGAACGAGCTCTTCCACCCGCAGGGACAGACGCTGCACGTTCTTTCGGCAGATCATGGCGGCCCGGAGGGCTTCGTCCGGGAGGCCCCCCAACTCGCCGTCGGTCATCAGTTCCAGATAGCCGCGAAGGGCGGTCAGAGGCGTCTTCAGCTCGTGCGACACGTTGGCCACGAGATCGGCTTTGGTCTGATCGAGGGTCTCCAACTCCCGGTTGGCCTCGCGCAGCCGTTGAATCGTCGCCAGCAGTTCATCGGCCATCACGTTGAAGGCCTCGGCCAACTCCTCGATCTCGTCCCGCGAGTTGACGGTCACCCTTTCCTCGAGATGCCCTTCCTGGATTCGTTGGACGCCCTCGCGCAGCCGTTCGACATCGCGGGTGATACCTCTGGCGAGCATCATCGATACCCACTGGGTGAGTCCCAGACCCATGGCCAGAATCAGCGCCGACAACCACAGCGAATTTCGAAGTTGCCGGTCGACCCCTGCGTAGCTGAAGGTCCCCACCAACGAAAAGTGATGAACGCCCCACTGATCGACGATCGGGGCGACCACGCGATAGACACGTTCTCTGCCGGGTTCCCTGACCACCGCGGTCGAGGGCTCCAACCCGGCGATCGCTCGACTCAGCTCGCGATCGTCGATGACCGGAGCGTTGATGCCGTCGCCGTACACCACCAGGCTGTGATCGTCGGATCTGAGGATGACGTTGCCACGCACATCCACGATTTCGAGACGGTTGACATCATTGTTGAGCTCACGAAGCTGCGCGACCTCCTGATCGAGAATCCCCTTCCCCGAGGTCCCAAGAAAAGAGATTTTGGTGACCAACGGCTCGCACACCAGCGAAGCGTAGGTCTGCGCCGATCGCTCCATGTTGCGCTGGACTGAACGGTGGCGGAAAACCACCAGCACCAGGGCGCTCGCAACCAGACTGAGCACCACCGCAAATGCGATGTGACGAGCGATCCTCGTCTGCAAACTGGTGCGTTTCGTGCTCACCCCGTTCAGCCCCCTCGACAATCGTACCGCCGAATCACCCGCAGTGAGGAGTCGGCCCGTCTCTACTCCAGATTTTGAATCTGCTCACGAACCCTTTCGGCCGCGGATTTCGCGTCCACCAACCGCTCCGCGACACCCGGCTCCCGGCACTTCGAGCCCAGGGTATTGAGCTCGCGGTGGATCTCCTGGCATAAGAAATCCAACGTGCGGCCGATCGTCCCGCCTGCCTCGAGCCGTTCGCTGAAAGCCGCGAAGTGGGCCCGCAAACGAACGACCTCTTCCGCCACATCCGCGCGGTCGGCGAGGATCGCCGCCTCCTGGACGATGCGATCCGGGTCCGCGCCCGTCGCGGCCAGGTTTTCGATCCGCTCCTGCGCCCGCTCCATGATCGCCTGCCGAATTTCCGGCATCTGGGGTTCGAACCAATCAACGAACCCGATCACCTGGCTCAGTTCGTCGACGATCTGCCGCGCCAGCCGCTCCCCTTCCGCCGCTCGCATGTTCATCAATGCATCGACCGCGGCCTCAACCACGTGGCGCAGCGCCGCGGACTCGTCCTCGTCGAGAATGGTGTCCTGGGCGGTCACCGTAACCAATCCGGGAACCGCCAGAACATCTCCGAGGGACAGCGAGGTCGAGGTGCCGTCCGGCACGGGTATGGTGGCGAGTTGCTCGAGAACTGCCACCACCTGCTCGACGTTGACGGTTACCTGTGGTCCCGACACGCCGCCCTGTTCGAGATTGACCTGTGCCGTCACGCGGCCCCGTTGCAGTCGATCAGAGATCTCGGTGCGAACAACAGCTTCCATCTCAGGGATCTCTTCCCGCAGATTCGTCCGCACCTGAACGTCGAGATAGCGGTGGTTCACCGAACGCACCACCACCGACACTCCATAGCGGTCGGAGAGCTCTGCGCGAGCCCGCCCAAAGCCGGTCATACTCATCAATCCCATGTCATCTCCAATCGAAGTCGAAACATCAGGTTAACCGCTCTCCTCAACGCGTTCAAACAAATCACGGGTGACCGTCGGCGCGGCACCGAAGAGCATTCCGAAGGCGGTGTTCGCCATCAGGTCGATCTGAGGCGCATCAGAATGAGGGCTCTCTCTTGTCGAGAAAGGCCCGGGCTCCCTCCTCCGGATCGCCCGCGGCAAAGAGTAGGCGGAATGCCGCAAGTTCGAGCGCGAGCCCGGCGTTGCCGGGCAGAGCTGACCGCATCAGATCCCGGGCGGTCGTTATCGCAGTTATTGAACAACCCAATGAAAGCGGCAACTCCGCCGGGTCCCGCACCACCTGGTGGGCGATCCCGATCTCAACCGCCTCCTTCGCTTCGATGTCGGCCGTCGACAGGAGGCCGCGGGCGAGGGCCTTGCGCCCGGCCCGGCCCAAAGCCCAGATCACTCCCGGTGACGGCGACCGGGACCCGCTCGCAAGGCGCAACAGCGCCGCCGGCGACAGGTACACGAGATCCGAGCACAGGGCGATATCGAGGGCCGGCGAAGCGATCTCGCCTACCACCATCGCAACCGTCACCGCCCGGCTTCGGGTCCAGGGTTCGACCATCGTCCAACCAAGATCCGAACCGTCTCCACCGCTGTCGAAGTCAACAATCAGGAATCCCTGATCGGACCCTTCTGCGGTGAACCTCGCCGCCTGAGCAGACGGGTCTTCGCGGTAATCCCAACAGAGCCTTCGCACGGGAACAGTCTACCTGGAAGCCGAATCTTCGGTGACAACCCTCCGTTTCACAGCCCTCGACCGATTGACAAACGATCTTTTCGCCGCAGCCCTTCGGCCGCCCTCGTGAAGCAATGCTGAGAAATACGGGCTGGAGACGAGCGGGCCTGAAAACCCACGACGGTTCATCATTCGTTAGCAACCTTCGTGCCGATTCTCATTGCCGATTCCGCGCGATAACCCTGGATTACTCGATAAGTCTGCACTTCGAAACAACTTAGAGCGAAAACTGAGAATGTGCTACAATCCGCGGCCGAGTTGTATATAAGGGAGGGTTGAACTCACCCAATGGCAGACCTTTACCAGTTTCGCGAAGCCCCGGAAGAACCACTTGACTGTATTTACATTCTCATGTGCGCCGATACCGACCCGGTGGGCGGTCTGGAGTTTTCCGCCAAGGAAAAAAAGGCATTAAGGGCGAAGTTGACGGCACTCGCCCCGCGTGGTGAAGAGGGCGAGATCATCTCGGGCGAATGCCCGCTGGATCTGGCTCGTCGCGTGACCTTTGTCGGACTCGGTGAGGAGCGCTCTCTGACCCATGCCAAGCTCCGGGAAGCCCTTTCCAGGGTCATGAGGCAGTCCACGAAGAACCGGGAATACCAGATCGGTCTCGGCATTCCGGTCCGTATCAACGGCCTCAGTGAGGCCGATTCGCGGTTTTTTGCCCTGCTCGAGGCGTCGGTTTCCGATTATGCCTACGATCATTTCAAGTCGAAGAAGAACGAGTTCGAGAAAATTGACGGCTTGCACATCCTGCCCCTCGCGAAAGAGAGCGAAGAAGTTCTCGAGGCCCGTTTGCAAAGGGTGCGACTGATGCGCACTTCACAGCAGCTGACCCGCGACCTCGGCAACCGTCCGGCAAACGACCTCCCTCCGGAGGCGCTGGCCATGGCCATCAAGGCAATGGCGGACGAGGTCAAGGGTTTGCGGGTCACGATTCTCGGCATCAAGGAACTGCAAAAAGAAAAGATGGGCGGAATTCTCGGCGTCAGCCAGGGGTCGGTTCAAGAACCGCGCCTGGTCGTCATCGAACATCGTCCCAAAAAACCCAAGAAGTCGGTGGTCCTTGTCGGTAAGGGCGTCACCTTCGATTCCGGCGGGATCTCCATCAAACCCTCCGCCGGCATGGGCTGGATGAAGTACGACATGTGCGGTGCGGCGACGGTCGTCGGCGTCATGCGCGCTGTCGCCGACCTCGACCTGCCGATCAAGGTCGTCGGTCTGGTGCCCGCGGTCGAGAACATGCCTTCCGGCACCGCCATCAAACCCGGCGACGTGATCACGACGGCGAGCGGCAAGACCGTCGAGGTGGACAACACCGATGCCGAAGGGCGTCTGATCCTCGCCGATGCGCTCCACTATTCGGCGCGCTTCAACCCCGACATCGTGATCGACGTGGCGACCCTGACCGGCGCCTGCGTCGTGGCCCTCGGCCACGAAGCCGCCGGCATCATGGGCAATGACGACGAGCTGATCGAGACGCTGCGCAAGCTCGGCGATCAGGTCGGCGAACGGGTGTGGCCACTTCCCCTGTACAAGGAATACGTGTCGTACCTCAAGAGTGATTGGGCCGACATCAAGAATGCCGGCAGCCGTTGGGGTGGCGCTGTGACAGCGGGTGCCTTCCTCCAGCAGTTCGTGCCTGACAAAGTCGCGTGGGCCCATCTCGACATCGCGGGTGTGGCGTACTCACGAGACAAGAACACAACGGCTTCCCGACCGGGGCATCGGGCTTCGGCGTCGTGCTCATTTCGACCTACCTTGAGAATCTGTTGAAGTAGCTGTGCGGGTTACTTCATCAATCCCGAAACGCCGCGGCCGCCGCGGCGTTTTTTCCATGGGCGCCTGATGCTGCCTAACCCGCATTTCTCACCACCTTTCGTCACGAGGGCGACGAGGCGCCGTGGCCAGGCGGGTTTTCTCACCTTGGGGCGCGGAGGCGTATGTTTTGTTACGTTGAGCACGCCAAGGTGAGAAAACACGGCTGGGTAGGATGCATCGTCGGCCGCAGTTGGAAGTTGGTGAGAAGTGCGGGCTAACATCACGCCGGCGGCGCGGCTCATGGTGGGTCCAATCGAGGTCTCGCCGCCGGTGGTCCTCGCACCCATGGCGGGCGTCACGAACTACCCGTTTCGCAGGCTCTGCCGGCAGTTCGGCGCCGGACTGTTCATCAGTGAAATGATCACAGCGCGCCCGTTGGTGGAGGGCCGTGAAAAAACCCTCAAGCTCGCCGATTTTGGGCCTGACGAGACCCCGCGGAGTCTGCAGCTCTACGGGGTCGACCCTTACTACGTGGGTGAGGCTGTGCGGCGTTTGGTGGGAGAGGGGCGTGTCGACCATCTCGACCTCAACTTCGGCTGCCCCGTTCGAAAGGTCACCCGCAAGGGCGGTGGAGCGGCAATCCCGGGACGCCCGCGGTTGCTGGCATCGATCATCCGCGCTTCTGTGAACGCGGCGGGGACCGTGCCGGTGACCGTCAAGTTCCGCATGGGCATCGACGACGACCACCTCACCCATCTCGAGTCGGGTCGGGTGGCGGAGTCCGAGGGTTGTGCGGCGATGACTCTGCACGCGCGCACCGCCGCCCAGCTTTATGACGGCAGCGCAAAATGGAGCGCCATCGGCGAGCTCAAACAGGCGGTGACTTCGATTCCGGTGATCGGCAACGGCGACATCTGGGTCGCGGAGGATGCTTTGCGCATGGTCAAAGAAACCGGATGCGACGGTGTCGCCGTCGGTCGCGGATGTCTCGGGAGACCATGGCTGTTTCGCGATCTCGCGGACGCCTTCGCCGGCCGACCACTCCAGAACCCGCCGTCACTGGGCGAGGTGGCCGACATCATGATGGAACACGCCACCCTGCTGGTCGAGTGGTTCGGCGAACGATCCGCAATGTTGTCGTTTCGCAAACACGGCGGCTGGTACACCCGGGGCTTTCGCTCCAGCGCCCGCCTCCGCGACCGGCTCATGCGCGTTGTCAGTCTCGACGAGCTTCGCGAGGCTCTGGCCTCCGTCATCCGCGACGAACCGTTTCCCCCCACCGGCCACCTCGTCAAACGAGGCAAGAGGAGCGGCACCCAGAGGGTCGTACTGCCGACCGGCTGGCTCGATGACCCCGACAACGCCACCCCGCCCGACGCGGACGCGGAGGAGCTGATCTCGGGCGGGTGATCGGGGTGCCTCGGGGCACTCCACGGGAAAACCGATGAAAAAGCCATGTACGCCAGAACGCTCAGCGGGACGTGCCAGGCTGGAGCCTCGCTCTCAGAGGCACGAAACGCCTTGCCTTTGGCGGAAGCCTGGCACTCCACGGGAAGGACGCCGAGAAAACCAAGCCCTCACGGATGCTCACAAGCACCCGCCTGGCACCCGCTACGAATTGATCGGATGGATGGGCAGGCCCTTGTCGTCAAGATCGCAGCTGCCGAGAGCCTTACCTTCCGACTCGCACACGCAGTCCGGGCCGCCGCACGAACCGCGAAGGCTGCGCCCGGTGATCATGACGCCCACGGCCATGAGCAGGGCGACCACGACAAAAACAGCAAATGTCAGCAAAAGGGTCTGCAAAGTCTAACTCCCACCCAGGTCAACACGATCCACGTTCGCGGACATTCTCGATCAGCGCCGACCACACCGGCGACCGGCGCTCCTCAAAAACCCCGCCCTCGAGCCGCACCAGGAACAGAGCCGGTATGTCGTGACTCACCGCCAGTTCCATTCCGTCCACCGGACCGAGAACCTCCAGGGCGGTCGCCAGGGCGTCCGCCGTCATACAACTGGCCTGGATCACCGACACCGAGGCGAGGTCGTGCGAAATCGGCCGGCCGATTCGCGGGTCGATGGTGTGCGACACGCGGACCCCATCGCGCATGACGAAGTTTCGATAGTCACCCGAGGTAGCGAGGGCCAGGTCGAGCAACGCGACCGCCGTATGAACCGACCGCCCACCCTCTTGCGGGCGTTCGATGCCGATGCGCCACACCCGCCGTTCGGCGTTGCGTCCGTGAGCGCGCACCTCGCCACCGACCTCAACCATGAAATCCGTAAATCCGTCCCGGATCAGCGCAACGGCGACGCGGTCGACCGCGAATCCCTTGGCGATGGCAGAAAGATCGATCTGGACGTCCTTTGAGCCTTTGGTCAAGAGACCGTGCTCCCGATCCACCCCGACATGTTCGAACCCGGTCGAGGCCAGCAACTGACCGATGGATTCGTCGCTCGGGGTGTCGGTTGCGCCGCGGGGGCCGAAGCCCCACGCGTCCACCAGCGGCCCGACCGTGACGTCGAACGCACCGCCCGACAACCGCGCGACCCGCTGGGCTTCTGCGACCACGTCGAGCAGATCCTCCGAAACCGCAAAATCTCCCGCGCCGTGCCGGTTGAAGACCATGACCTCGGAGCTGTCGATGTAGGTCGACATGGCGTTGTCGACGCTGGACAGGAGGTTGTCGACCATCACCTCGAGGCGGTCTCCGGCCGCGTTTTCACCGTCGCGAACGACGACCTTGACCGTGTAGGTGGTCCCCATCGTGGACCCGGTCATCACCTTTTCGTGAAATCCGGCGCCACCCGGCTGACGGAAGAAGAAGACCCCGAAAAGAGCCGCGACAAACAGCCCCGGCAGCACCAGGCGACGAAGCCGCGGTGGTCCGCTGGTCATTGGCATCGACCCTCCTTGGCATCCAGTCGCCGACGGTTCGACCCCAGGGTTACTCTCCGAAGTCGTCGAGCATGATGTTTTCAGGCTCGACTCCGAGATCGAGGAGCATATTGATCACTGCCTGGTTCATCATCGGCGGCCCGCACATGTAGTATTCAACGTCTTCGGGCGCCGGGTGGTTCTTCAGATACTTTTCGAAAACCACCTGGTGGATGAAGCCCGTGTCCCCGCTCCACTCATCCTCGGGCAGCGGGTCGGACAACGCGAGGTGCCAATCGAAATTTTCATTCTCCGCGTTGATCTCGTCAAAGTCCTCCTGGTAGAACGCCTCGCGCTTGCTGCGAGCGCCGTACCAGAATGAGACCTTGCGATCGGTGTGGAGGCGGCGGAACTGGTCGAAGATGTGGGACCGCATGGGGGCCATCCCCGCGCCACCGCCGATAAAGACCATTTCATTGTCGGTTTCCCGCGCGAAGAACTCGCCGAACGGACCTGAAATCGTCACCTCGTCTCCGGGTTTGAGGCTGAAAATATAGGACGACATTTTGCCGGGAGGGACACTCGACATGCTGGGTGGCGGCGATGCGATACGGACGTTGAGCATGATGATGCTCTTTTCCAGCGGGTAGCTCGCCATCGAGTAGGCGCGGGTCACCGGCTCGTCAACTTTCGACACAAATTGCCACATGTTGAATTTGTCCCAGTCGCCCCGGTATTCCGGTTGGATGTCGAAGTCCGCGTACTTGACGACGTGCGGAGGGCATTCGATCTGGATATAGCCGCCGGCACGGAACGGGACCTCTTCACCTTCGGGCAACTCGAGAACCAGCTCCTTGATAAAGGTCGCGACGTTGCGGTTGGAGCGCACGCGGCACGTCCACTTGCGGACGTTGAAGACCTCCGGATCGATCTCGATCTTCATGTCCTGCTTGACTTTGACCTGGCACGAAAGACGAACGCCCTCGCGCGCCTCGCCGCGGTTGACGTGCGAGGTCTCGGTGGGCAGCAGCGCGCCGCCGCCCTCGAGGACTGTGACCTTGCACACCCCGCAGGTACCCTTGCCGCCGCATGCCGAAGGGATGAAAATCTTCTGTGCCGCGAGAGTGCTGAGCAAGGTGTTGCCCGCGGGAGTGACGATGGCTTTGTCGGGGTCGTCGTTGACGGTGATCGTGACGTCCGCCGACGCCACCAGTTTCGACTTCGCGATCATCAGCAACACCACGAGGGTGACGATGACGACGACGAATACGGTCACTCCGATGATAATTGTCAGCATCGATATACCCACCTACAGCTGGATGCCCGCAAAGGCCATGAAACCGATGGCCATGAGCCCGGTCACCAAAAAGGTGATCCCGAGCCCGCGCAGGGCCGGCGGCACGTTTGAGTAGCGCATCTTTTCGCGAATCGCCGCCAGGGCCACGATGGCGAGCCAGAAGCCGATGCCGGAACCGAGACCGAACACGGTGCTCTCGGCGACCGTGTAGTCGCGTTCCACCATGAAGAGCGAGGCGCCGAGAATCGCGCAGTTGACCGCGATCAGATGGCAGAAATACGCCCAAAGCCGAATACAGCTTGGGAGCGTATCTGTCGAGCGCCATCTCCACCACCTGGACAACGGCGGCGATGGACCCGATAAAGGCCAGAAACCTGACAAAGCTGAGGTCGACGCCCGACCACGCCGGATTGATCCAGGTGAGGGCCCCCTCTTTGAGCAGATAGTTGTACATCAAAGCATTCAGCGGCGTGGTCACGGTCAGGACGAAGGTCACGGCCGCGCCGAGGCCGGAGGCGGTGTCGACCTTTTTCGACACCGCGAGAAACGAGCACATGCCCAGGAAGAAGGCCAGGGCCATGTTCTCGACGAATATCGCTTTGACCGCGAGGCTGAGGTAGTGTTCGAGCATCTCAGTCCTCCTGCAGTTCCGGCTTCCAGGTGCGGAGGAGCCAGATAAACGCGCCGATCAAGAAGAAGGCGCCGGGCGCCAGCACGAAGAGGCCGTTGGGTTGGTACCAGCCGCCATCCGTCACCAGCGGCAGCACCTGGTAACCGAAGAGCTTGCCGGCGCCGATCAGCTCGCGGAAGAAACCGACGGCGATCAGCACCAGGCTGTAGCCGAGCCCGTTGCCGATGCCGTCGAGAAAGCTGTCCACGGGCGGGTTCTGCATGGCGTACGCCTCGGCGCGGCCCATGACGATGCAGTTGGTGATGATGAGACCGACAAAGACCGACAGCTGTTTGGAGATGTCGTAGACAAAGGCCTGCAGGATCTGATCGGTGACGATGACCAGCGACGCGATGATGGTGAGCTGGACGATGATCCGGATCGAAGGTGGAATCAGGTTGCGGATCAGCGAAATGGTGAAGTTCGACAACGAAAGAACGGCGATCACCGCCAGCGACATCACCACCGACGTTTCGAGTTTGGTGGTGACCGCCAGGGCCGAACAGATGCCAAGGACCTGGATGGCAATCGGGTTTTCGTTGAAAAGCGGGTCGAGGAGGGCGCCCTTCCGCTTCGGCGTTCATGACACGCCTCCTTCGGCCCGAAGCTTCTCGAGGTACGGCTCAAACCCGTTCTCTCCGAGCCAGAACTGCACCAGATGGCTCACTCCCCGGCGGTCAGGGTCGCACCCGAAAGCCCGTCGACGCGATAGGGATCCTCGGCCACCGGACCGGCCGCCCCCTTGATGACCGCGATGACGGGCTCGAAGTTCTCGTCATACGCCTGGCGGCCCTGCCACAGCGCCTTCCACGAAGGGTTATCGACCTCGCCGCCGAGACCCGGAGTCTCGCCGTGCTCGTAGAAGGTGATGCCCTCGATGGTCGTGGTGTCCGGCGCGAGGGCGACAAAACCGTACAGTGTCGACCACAGCCCCTTACCTTCGATCGGCAGGATCAGCATCTCGACCTCATCGCCGTCCACCTTTTGATACACCAGAGCGGTGTCCGGGAGCCGGGTGATGCCGGCGTTGTTGGCCGGCGCGACGCGACTCGCCGCGGGGTCCTTGGCCGCCTTCCGCTGATCGAAGGTCGAGACATCCACCGCGTCGCTCGTATTCACCGCTCGCGAGATCGACCGCGCGGATCCGGATGTTGTCCGAAAACAGGCCTTCGACCTGTTCGGCGGTCGCCGCCTGGCCCTCACCGAGGAGCCCGGCAACCACCAGGACCTTCGTCTGACGGTCCAGCACCTTGTTGCGGTCCTGGCGCTCTCTGAGGGCGACCGCGGAGGTCGAAACCACGATCGAGCAGACCAGGCACACCGCGGTGGCAAAACCGATGATGTACGCGTTACTGTACTGCCGCATTACGCGCTAACCTCCGCTTGATGTTCGCCTGGACAAAGAAATGATCGATGAATGGTGCGAACATGTTCATGAACAAAATCGCCAGCATCATCCCCTCGGGATATGCCGGGTTGACCACCCGAACCAGAATCACCAGCACGCCGATGCCGAGACCGTAGAGCAGCTTGCCCCGCTCGGTGAAGGCCGACGACACCGGGTCGGTCGCCATGAACACCGTGCCGAAGGCCCATCCGCCCAGCACCATGTGCCACCAGAACGGCACGCCGAAGAAGGGATTGGTCTGGGAACCGACGGCGTTGAGCACGCTCGCCATGACCACCGTACCGGCGGTCACTCCCAACATGGTGCGCCACGAACCGATCTGGGTGAAGATCAGCAGTGCCGCCCCGATCAGACACAGGGCCGCCGAGGTCTCACCCATCGACCCCGGTATGAACCCCAAGAAGGCGTCCCACCACAACCCGTTTCCGAGGTCGCCGAGAGCATCCACACCATCGGCGGCGGCGCGGGACAACCAGGTTGCACCGGAGAAGCCATCGACCCCGACGAAGTCTGCCGCGATCCACGGTTTGTCCCCCGAGATCTCCGCCGGGTAGGCAAAGAACAGAAAGGCGCGGGCCGTCAGGGCCGGGTTGAGAACGTTCATCCCGGTGCCGCCGAAAACCTCCTTGCCGATCAGCACGCCGAAGATGGCGCCTGTGGCCACCTGCCACAGGGGAATGGTAGGCGGCAGGGTCAGGGGCAGCAGGAATCCGGTGACAAAGAAGCCCTCATTGATCTCGTGGCCGCGAACACAGGCGAAGATGACCTCCACGGTGCCGCCCGCGGCGAACGTCACGACGAAGACCGGCAGGAAGTACAGCGCGCCGTAAACGAAGCACGACCAGAATCCGGAGGTAAAGCCGAATCCCATGGCCTCGAAGACGGTGGTCTGCCAGGTGTCGAGCGGCTGGGCGCCGGCCGCAATCGCGCGGGAAGCCTGCAGCCCGGTGTTGTACATCGCAAAGAACACGATCGGTATCAACCCTGCAACGACCACCGTCATCATCCGCTTGAGATCGAGGGCCGCGCGGACGTGAGTCGTTCCGGTGGTGACCTTGCCCGGCGTGTAGAAGATGGTATCGACGGCCTCAAAGAGCGGGAAGAGACGATCCAGCTTGCCGCCGGACTCGAACCGCTGCTGTTGAGCATCGAGGAATCTGCGGAGGATCGACATCACCCCTCCTTCCAGATCTCGAGCAGGTTTCTTCGCAAGGCAGGTGCGTAGTCCTCCTTGCCGGGGCTCACGAACGAACACAAAGCGAGATCCTCCTCATCGAGTTCGAGACAACCCAGGGCCTCGGCCCGTTCGAGATCGTCCACCAGCAGGGCTCGCAGGAGAAAGGTCGGCATGATGTCCAGGGGCATCACACGCTCGAAGACCCCGATCGGGACCATCGCGCGGTGACCGCCCTGGGCGCTGGTTGTGAAGGCATATCGCGTCGTCTTCGGTCTCAGGCTCGAGGCGTAAGCTCGGGTGGTTGAAAAAAGGTCCCACCCGGGCATCAGCCAGCCCAGGAACCGCCGGCGGTGATCCTCGGCCAGACACGAGATCTGGGTGGAATACCGACCCAGAAATCCGCCCGCTTCGCTCATGGCCCGGTGCCCGTAAAGCGCCGAACCCGAGATCACCCGTGCCTCACCGGGGAACAACTGTCCCTCCACCAGCGGCATGGTCGCCGCCCCGAGCCGCGTCGCCAGCAGGCGCGGTTTTTGAACCAACGGCCCGGCCAGCGAAACAACCCGCTCCACCGCGAGTTTCCCGGTGGCAAACAACGAACCGATCGCCGCAACTTCCTGAGCGCCCACGTGCCACACGACCTTGGCGCGGCTCACCGGATCGAGGAGGTGAATGTGGGTGCCGACCAGACCGGCCGGATGTTTGCCGGCGAACTCCTCGACCCTGACCCGCGGCGCATCACCGGCCTCGATTTTCGAACCCGGCGCCCGGCACAGAAAGACGGGGCCGTCCGTGAGGTGAGAAAGCGCCCACAACCCGCGTTTGAAGTCTTCCATGCGGCCGTCGAGAGCTACCTCGGGGTCTACCCCGAGCGGATCGGTGTTGACTGCGGTGACAAAGATCGAACGACAGGATTCACTCGGCGACGGCACGTTGGAGAACGGCCGGCGGCGAATGGCCGTCCACAAACCGGACTCGACGAGTAGATCGCGAACCGCGGCGCGGTCGAGAGAGTGCATCTCCCGCCCGGTGAACGAGGAGAACTGCTGATGGTCATCAGAAGCCGTATTCCCGTCGCGCTCCGATGCCGTGAGTTCGATCACAATCGAGCGCAGTGCCCGACGCGCACCGCGGTTGATGGCCGTCACCGTGCCCGCGCCCGGAGACGTGATTCTCACGCCCTCGGTCTTGCGGTCCTCGAACAACAGTTGACCCCGGACGACACGATCACCCTCAGCCACGTGCATGCGCGGCTTCATGAACGGATAATCCCGGGCCAGGATGGCAACCTTCGAGACCAGCGGTGCGTCGTACACGCGTTGTTCCGGGGCACCGGTGATGGGAAGGTCGAGCCCCTTCTTGATCACATGTAATGCCATAGACTGCTCTTTTCCGCTCGTTTCGACCGGATGCGGCGAACAAGCGCAGAGAGGATACCAAGGACGTCAAGCGAGCGATACCGTTTCGTCCCGGAACCCGGTGAAAGCGCCGGGCCTCGCCGGAATGACTCCGGGATGCGGCTCACCCATTTTCACGGGACCCGACTTCAGATGGGCCAAACCGGGCCCCGCGGTGCTAAGCTGTCGGAAATGGCCCCATCCAGGTCGGGAGGTAACGCCCATGGCAAGGACACCGATCGTAAAAGACATCATGAAAAAGGCGGCTCGCACGTTCAAAGTCGGCGATGACATGGCCGACTGCATGAGCCGTCTTGCCCGCTCGTCGTTTCCCGCTGTTCCGATCGTCGACGAAGACGGTTTCGTGGTCGGACTGCTGAGCGAGAAAGACGTGCTGCGAACCATTATCGACTGGGCCTATGACCAGCGGGCGGGTGGGCCCGTTGGAAACTATATGTCCACCCTCGAGGTCATTGTGACACCTGACATGGACCTCCTGACGGCGGCCCGCGCCTTTCTCGAGGTCAACTTTTCGTGTCTCCCGGTGATGGACGGCGATCGAATGGTGGGCCGCGTCACCCGCCACGAAACCCTCAAGGCCATCGAAAAATGGGCGACCGAGATCAACAAGGAGCGCGCGAGCCGTTTGACGCAGATATCGGGCCACGAACGGCCGTCGGCCATGGGCGAGATCCAGAAGGTCGCAGCGTCCCACACCCGGGAACAGCTGACCCAGATCTTCCGCAAGCACTGACCGGGATTCCTCATGGCGGCATTCGACGGATTCGCGGCCGTTCGTCCGGCTGGCGCGAATCCTGCATCTGATCCAGATCGCCAAGGAGGAGAACCGAATGCGAGTCCTGATCATCACCCTTACGGTGGCCGCCGCAATCTGTACGGTTTCGTGTTCCTCGACGACCGTCGTCTCCGATTATGACCACCAGGCACAGTTCAGCGACTACTCCACATTTGCCTGGTACGCAGCCGAGAACCAGGATCCACGGCCGACCATGGGGGCAAATCAGATCGTCGACGGACGCATCCGCCGCGCCCTGTCAGAGAACCTCATCGCCAAGGGCTACAGCCAGGAGGCCCCCGGTGCGGCCGACCTGGAGGTGACCTACTACACCTCGCTCAGTTCCCAGATGAGGGTCTACTCAACCGGCTGGGGCTACGGGTGGGGCTACGGCCCGCGTTGGGGCTACGGTTACAGCTACTGGCCGGGATGGAACACGACCAACGTTTCGACCTATCTCGAGGGGACCATCATCGTCGACATCATCGACCACGAGAGGAACCAACTCGTGTGGCGCGGCGTCGCGACCAGCGCTCTGTCGAAAAAGAGCTCCTCAGAGGAGAAGATCAACCAGACCGTGACCCGGGTGCTGTCCACTTTCCCAGCGAAATGACCCGGTTTCCGGCCCGATGACAACTCCGTTGGTGGGCTGTTCGTCCAACGCCGTATGGAGGCTCGCATGAGACCACTGTGACTGTCGTTCTTTCGACAACTCTGGCAGCCCTGAGCACCGCGTGCTCCACGATGACCGTCACGGCCGACCACGACTCACAGGTGGACTTCGGTTCCTACACCTCGTTCGCCCTGTTCGAGCGCCCGGCCAAAGAACGGCGCGGGCCGCAGATGAGCGATCTGGTCGACGGACGGATCGCCGCCTCGGTAGCGGCTGACTTGTCGAGCAAGGGTTTGGCCTCCAAGACTCCGAGCAACGCCGATATCCTGGTCACCTTCTACACGGCGGTCAGCAGGAGAGTCGTGGTCAACGGCGGCGGCTGGTACGGTTACCGTTGGCGTTACTGGGGTGGTGGGATGACGTATGTCAACAGCTACCCCGAAGGGACTCTGGTCATCGACATCATCGACCGCCGAACTCGCGAGTTGGTGTGGCGGGGCGTCGGCGCCGGGGCCTTTTCAAAAATGAACCCATCGGACGAAAAGGTGCAGAAGAAGGTCGCACGGGTTCTCAACACCTATCCTCCCGGCCGCTGAGACAGAGGGGCCACCGGCCCACCCGAAGGGAATGGGCTATGGGCTATGGGCTCAGCCTCTTGCAAGATGCGAAATAAAGTGGGCGAGGAATTCTCTGACAGACGTAGGCGGGTCGTTTACGGCCCGCCAGCGGGCTGAGATCAGCGTCTCGAGCTCATGAGGCTGCGCCGGTCATGCAGCAACCGCAGCTCTGTCTGCAATCGCCGTCAGCCTTTCTGGAAGGTAATCCAGTGCGTTACTCAGAAAGTGCACGAAGCAGCGTTGCCAGGCGGCCTCAGGCAAGATCTCCGCTACTGCTCGCTTCAGCCCGGCGTGATCATCCGAGACCACGAACTCCACACCACTCAATCTCGCGTGCGCAGTCCCTAAGAAGGCCCTCCAGCTCGAGGAGGACTCGCAGTTGGCGAGCTCGACGCCCAGCACACATCGCCGGCCTTCCCAATTGATCCCGATCCCTTTCATTACCGCTCGGCTACGAATCACGCAGTCTTCCCGGATTTCTGTATCGCGCGTCGAGAATCAGATACGGGTAGGGCTCCTCGTGCTTTCTCCGTGCAAACTTCTCCTGCTCCGAGTCCAGCTTCTTGTTGATCCGACTGATCGTCGAGGCTGAAAATTCATGCGCGCACAGCTGCTCGGTGAGGGGGCTGAAATCAGTTCCATGCGTCCCACGGGCAGGCCCTAAAGGACCTGCCTACGCCTTTGATCAACGTCCGCGGATGTTCCTGAAAACCGTAGGCGGGTCGTTTACGAAGGACCGGCCTACGTCTTTGAGAAGAGTCGAGCCGATGTGCCCGCCCTTCCAACCCTGAGGCGGTTTTCATGCAGGAGCGGCATACATGCCGCACGCGATCCCACCCACCCTGAGCACCCGATATGTGAATTGACGGTGGGGGGCGGGTGGAAAATCCGAAATCCGAAATCCGAAATCCGAAATTGACCCCACCACCCACATCCCCCGAAGACACCTTTTCCTGACCCTCAACGCAGGATTCTGTATGATGTGCACCGGCGATCGCCGATGCGACCTGGAGGTTGAGCCGTGAAATCCCTGACATCCCTGGCAAAGACGCTGTCGATCCTGACTGCGGTCGCGCTGTTCTCGGCCTGCAGCAGCCCCCCAGTGGTCGGCGTCCTGCTTCCCACCACCGGTTCGGCCTCCAGTTATGGCGAGTCCATGAAGAACGGAATCGACCTCGCTCTCGAGGAAGCCCAGGGGACCCTCCCAAAGGGCTTTCAGATTGTCTGGGGTGACACCGCTTCTGATCCTGCAACCGGGGCCGAGGAATTGCGACGGATGGCGGCAATGGGCGCCAGGATCGTCGTCGCAGGAACCACCAGCGATACCGCCCATGCGCTGCTTCCGGTGCTCGACGAATCCGACGTCATTGCGGTGTCTCCATCGGCCTCGGACCCGTCGTTGACCAAAGAGTCGAGGATGTTCTTCAGGGTCTTCTCTTCGGATGAGCTCGAGGGCCGTCGAGCCGGCCGGTTCCTCTACGACGACCAGGACAAAACCACAGTGTTGATCTACGCCGAAGACACGGCCCAGGCTCGAGGCATCGAGCCTCCGTTTCGCCAGGTGTTCGAACAGGCCATGGGGGGTGAGGTCGTCGGCCGGGTCGTGATTAACAGTGACGGCTGGGAGCAGGAGTCCAGCGACATCCTCGCCGCCGCCAGGCCTTCTGCGGTCTACGTCATAGGGTACGGTGAAGCCACCATTAACGTCCTCCGCCACCTGCGCGAGCAGGGCTTCAGCGGTCTGATCTGCGCCAGCTCCTCCTTTTACACAAATCAAATCGTCGACTCCAATCCGGATCTGGTGGAGGGCGTGTTCTTCCCGCAGCCAGCCTTCGACGTCAGGACAGAGGGCGACCTCGCACAGAATTTCGTGGCCGCGTACCGTCAGCATTACGGCGTGGATCCCGACATCTACGCAGCACACGCCTACGACGCGATACGGGTTGTGATCTGGACGATAGCCGAAGCCAAGGCATACACCACGTCAGAGATCAGGAAGGTCCTCGCGTACGGCATGAAGGAATTTCCCGGAGTCACCGGCATCATCCAGTTCAACGACTACGGAGATGTCCACCACAACCCGATCATGTTCATCATCCGGGACGGCCAGGTGCTCAACTTCGAGCGCTACATCGATGAGGAACGGGCCAAGATCCGCGAGCGGATCAAGAACCTCCTCAGCAACTGATTCTTCCGCGCGGCATCCGGGGAGACTGAATGCGGGTCAGACTCGAGTCGATTGGGTGCCGCCTCAACACGGGCGAGATCGAGTCCCTGGCGCGATCGCTGGCCTCTGCAGGGCACCGGGTTGTCGGTTCGGGCGAACAGGCTGATTTGTGCATCCTCAACACCTGTACGGTGACCTCGATCGCATCGAAGAAATCCCGGCAACTGATCCGCCAGATCAGACGCAACAACCCGAACGCCGCTGTCGTCGCCACCGGGTGCGACGTCGAGCTTGCACCCGAGGCTGCCGTCGAAGCCGGCGTCGATCTGGTGGTCGGCAATGCGGACAAAGAACGGCTCCTCGAGATCGCGGACGCCCACGGACTGCTCCACGAACCCGACCCAGACCTCGACGGGACCCACCTTGACTCTCCCGCCGGCGGCAACATGCGCACCCGGGCCTTTCTCAAGGTCCAGGACGGCTGCGACAATCGCTGCACCTTCTGCGTCACCACAATCGCCCGCGGGCCCGGGCGCAGCGTGCCGACGAGCCGTCTCCTCGACGAGGTGCGAGAGCTCGTGAAATCGGGGTACCGCGAAGTCGTGCTGAGTGGCGTTCACCTTGGTTCCTACGGCCACGACATGGGAGACCGCCGCGGTCTCAAGGGTCTCATCGAGGCCATCCTCACCACCACCGAACTTCCGAGGCTCCGTCTGTCGTCGCTGGAACCGTGGGATCTCGACACGGATTTCTTTGAGGTGTTCGCCGATCCCCGCCTCCTCCCCCACCTGCACCTGCCTCTGCAAAGCGGCTGCGATCAAACCCTCAAGAGAATGGCGCGGCGCACCTCCCGCCGGGAGTATTCGCAGTTGGTGGCGGATGCCCGCCGCGCCCGCCCCGACATGGCCGTCTCAACCGACGTGATCGTCGGCTTCCCCGGCGAAAGCGACCAGGAGTTCGAAAAGTCCATCTCCTTTGTCGAGGAGATGGCGTTCTCCCGCCTTCACATTTTCCGCTACTCGCCCAGAGACGGCACCCTCGCGGCCACAATGCCCGCCCAGGTGGGCGGACCGGTCGCACAGGAACGGAGCCGCCGCATGCACGCCCTCGGCGCCGAGCTCGAACAGGGCTTCAACTCGAACCTCGTCGGCCGAACCCTTGGCGTCCTGTGGGAGACCGCCGAGGACCTCGGAGACGCCCTCCGCTGGAGCGGCCTCACGCCCAACTACGTGCGGACTGCTGCGATGACTCCGACCGACGAAGATCTCTCGAACCGGGTCACCCCGACCGAGATCGTCGAGGCGGTGCCGGGAGGACTTGTTGGGAGAATTTTGAATTCTTAATTTTGAATTTTGAATTCCGGCCCACCCATCCGGAAAAAGCGCAGATCAACGCAGATCTCGGGAATAGAGTCTTCGAGATCTGCGTGATCCAAGCCATTCGGGTTTTCTCGGCCGGATTGTGGTGCGGCCGTCCCGGCCGCACGCGCAGGCGGGACGTCCTGCGCCACAATAAGACCTGGATCTTGATGCCGGTGTGGCCGCACAGCTGTCGTGAGCTCCCGTGCGGCGGAGGTGCCACTTTTGCATTGTTCGGCCCTCGACGCTCCTCAGAGTCGGGATGGATCGCTCATGCGGGCCGAACAATGCTGAAGGTGGCTCCTCGCGAGCAATGCCGCCCTGAGCATCGGCGAGCAACGCCGCCCCTATTCGAGGAACCGCTACACTTGCAGGCCAGGGGGCACAGTGGATCGACTGGTGGAGTTTCTGTTCGAGGTTGGGATGCTGAAGCGGACACCGCGGTCGGGTTGGCAGTTTCTGGGCGCCGGTTCGGAATCGGTGGCCGACCACGTTTTTCGGGTGGCCATGATCGCGTTCGTTCTCGCCCGCATGGAGGACGGGGTCGACGCCGACCACGTCCTGCGGCTGGCGCTGATGCACGACCTCCCCGAAGCGCGGACCGGCGACCTCAACTACGTCAACCAGAAATACGTCACACCCGACGAGGCGCGCGCCGCGGACGACCTGAGCGCGGGTCTGCCCTTTGCGGACGAACTGCGCAACCTGCTTGCCGAGTACCGCGCCGAAGCTACGCCTGAGTCCATCGTCGCCCACGATGCGGACCAGTTGGAGATGCTGCTCGAGCTCAAGGAACACATCGACAAGGGCGTCCCCGGCGCGTCGGACTGGACCCCCTTTGTTCTGCGTCGGCTGCGCACGGAAAACGCCCAGGAATTGGCCCGGCGCATCATCGACGGCGACTCTGCGTCGTGGTGGTTCGACCGCAGCTCCGAGTGGTGGGTGCGCGGGGGCAAGGGTTAACCTGCATATCTCACCGGGTTTCGTAACGAGGGCGACGAGGCGCCGTGGCCAGGCGGGTTTTCTCGCCTTGGGGCGCGCAGGCGTACTTTGCAGTACGTTACGGCGCGCCCTTGGCGCTTGTGTCTCACCGCCATCAGCGCGTGTCCGATGGGCTCGCCCTGGGGCGAGCCTTCGGTCACATTGCGCTGCTGTCGGCGGGGAGAGCACCCCTGGTGAGAAAACACGGCTGGGTAGGATGCATCGTCGGCCGCAGTCGACAGCTGGTGAGATATGCAGGTTCAAGGAGCCTCGACCTTGACTCCCGACCCGAGATCGCTGATTCTCGAATTCTCGACAGAATCGAGGCGGGCGGACCGGCAACCCGGGTCTCTCGCCGCGAAGGAAGGAAATAATGGGCGGTCGAACGACCTTTCTTGCACTCGCTGCCGCACTGGCGGTGACCGGTTGCAGCACATCGGCCAAGGACCTCCCGGTCCGGACCGAGTACAGCAAGACCACGGCCTTTCACGAGTGGAAGACCTTTCGATTTGCATCGATCGAACCCAGAAGCCCCGTCGGCGCTCAGTATCCGAGGTATGACCAGATGATCCAAAAGGCCCTGGTCGACGAGCTCACGGCCCACGGATATACCCGCATCGAGGACGGGACTCCGGACTTTCGTGTCTCCTATGAGCTCGTGTTCCGAGGCGAAGACGCGCCGCAGTCAGTTCCCAAGGGCGGTGGAGCGGATCCGATGGCCAGGTCGTACGGCGGCCCCACCCCGGGCGGTTCGTTGACCGTCAGGATGCTCGATCCGAAGAACGGGGAGCCGCTCTGGACCGGGCACCTGGCGGATTTCAAAATGACCGCCATCGAACCCCAGAAACAGCTCGACAGCGCCATCTGGCGGATCCTGGTGGATTTCCCGCCGATCACCAGCTGAGTATGGGAGCAGGAGACCAAACGGTGAAGATGACCCCCATGCTCCGACAGTACTTCGAACTCAAAGAACAGGCGGGCTCCGCCCTCCTTTTGTACCGCATGGGCGATTTCTACGAGCTCTTTTTCGAAGACGCGCAGACGGCCGCGCCGATCCTCGGGATCACCCTCACACGGCGGAAGCAGAACGACTCGGTCGACGCGCCGATGTGCGGGGTGCCTCACCACGCATTCGAGGGATACCTGGGCAAGCTCCTCGACGCCGGCTTCAGGGTCGCCGTGGCGGAGCAGGTCGAAGACCCGGCCACCGCCAAGGGGCTGGTCCGCCGCGAGATCATCCGCACCCACACACCGGGCACAATCTCCGATACCGTCCTTCTCGACGGTTCCGAGCACTGCTATCTGGCCGCCTTTGGCGGTGACGACGAGGCCGCGGCCCTGGCCTGGATCGAGCTCAGTACCGGGACCTTCGAGGGCGTCCGGGTCAGCGACCCCCAGGTGCTCACCGAACACCTGGCGAGACTGCGGCCGCGGGAAATCCTGGTCACTGAAGACTGGGACGGGTGGGTATCGGTGTGGCCGCCCGAGGTGCCCCACCCGACGGTGACACCGATCCCTCCCGACACATTTTCGCCGTCCGCCGGCGAACAACGACTGCGAAGGGTCCTCGGCGTGGCGTCGCTGCGCGGTTTCGGTCTCGACTCGGGCGAGCCGTTGGTGGGGATGGCCGGCGCGCTCTTGAGTTATGTCGAAGACACCCAGAAGGGCGTTCTCAATCACATCGGCGCCTTCCGCTGCCGCGAGGGCGGCGAGGCCCTGGTGATCGACCGCGCCAGCCTGCGCAACCTCGAGGTGGAGCGCACCGCCGATGGTTCGCGCCGCGGATCGTTGATCGACGTGCTCGACCGAACCCGGACCCGCATGGGTTCACGGCTGCTTCGGGACCGACTGGTGCGGCCCAGCATCGACCTCGAAGAGATCACCGAACGGCACCGCGCGGTGGCCGAATTGGTGGACAACTCCGGCCTCCTTCAGGACCTGCGAGAATCCCTGGAAGACCTGCCCGACCTCGAAAGACTGGCGGCCAGGGTCGGCCTCGGGCTGGCCACTCCGCGCGAGTTGCAGGGACTCCGCACCGGTCTCGATCTCCTGCCGCGGGTGCTCGAGACGGCCCGCGGCGCCACATCCTCGCTGCTCCGTCACCTCGCCCAGTCCCTCGACCCGATGACTGATCTCGCCGAACTGCTCCACCAGAGGCTCGCCGCCGAGCCCGCCCAGGTGCCCGGCGCCGGTGTCATCGCCGGAGGGTGGGACCCAGAGCTCGACGAACAGCGCAGGCTCGCGCGGGGCGGCAAGGAACTGCTGGCGGGCATCGAGAGCGAGGAGCGGGCACGCACCGGCATCGGCTCACTCAAGGTCCGTTACAACAAAGTCTTCGGCTACTTCATCGAGGTCAGCAAGGCCAACCTCAACCGGATCGCTGACAACTACGAACGACGTCAGACCCTGACCAACGCCGAACGCTTCATCACTCCCGAACTCAAAGAGCTCGAGTCGCGCATCCTGTCGGCCGAGGAGCTCGTCACCGCCCGCGACCGGGTGTTGTACCAGGGCCTCCTCGATGATCTGACGGGCCACGCCAAACGCATCTCGGCGACGGCTGCGGCGATCGCCCGTCTCGACGTGCACGCCAACTTCGCCGATCGCGCGCGGCGCTGGAGCTACTGTCGGCCGGCGATGACCGACGTCGTGGGCATCACCATCCGTGAGGGGCGGCACCCGGTGCTGGAAGAGTTGCAACGCGACCCGCCCTTCATCCCCAATGACACTCTCCTCGACCCGGAAACAACCCAGATCGTCCTTCTCACCGGTCCCAACATGGGCGGCAAGTCCACCTACCTCCGCCAGTGCGCCCTGATCACGCTGATGGCTCACGCGGGGTCCTTCGTGCCGGCCTCCGAAGCGGTCATCGGACTCACCGACCGCATCTTCACCCGGGTCGGAGCGTCGGATATGTTGGCCCGCGGCGAGTCGACTTTTATGGTGGAGATGACCGAGACCGCAAATATCCTCCACCACGCTACGCCTCGCTCGCTGGTCATCCTCGACGAGGTCGGCCGCGGGACCGCGACCTTCGACGGCCTGTCGCTGGCATGGGCGATCGTCGAGTATCTCCATGACCGGCCGGAGCACGCGGCCCTGGTTCTGTTCGCCACCCACTATCACGAGTTGACTGATCTCACCAAGATGCTGCCCCGGCTCGCCAATCGTTCGATGGCTGTCAAGGAGTGGCGAGGCTCGATCCTGTTCCTCCACCGCGTCGTCGACGGCACGGCGGACCACTCCTACGGCATCCACGTGGCGCGGTTGGCCGGGGTCCCGGACGAGGTGTGCAGCAGGGCTGCCGACATCCTCACCAACATCGAACGGCACGAACTCAACGTGACGGGCAGCCCGGCCATGCACTCGCCCGCTGGGGCCGCCTGCGACCGTTTGAATCAGCTCGATCTCTTCAGGTCGGCTTCCAACGAGATCGCCGACCGCATCGGCCGCCTCGATCTCGACAGCATGACCCCGATGGAGGCCCTCAACCTGCTTTCGGACCTCCGGAACACGATCGATGGCGACGTCTGACGGCAGCCCGTTCAGTGACGGGCAGCGGAGGATTGATGCGAACGACTGACGTCATGCCCCTGGTTGTTGGAATTCCCGGCAGCCGTCTCGAAGCGGCGGACCGTGAGGTCCTCGAGCGGGTGCATCCGGCCGGTATCATTCTCTTCGCCCGCAACATCGTGTCCGCGGAACAGACCAGAGCCCTCGTGGAACAGCTCCGCGAGCTTGAGACCCCGCCCTTTGTCGCGGTCGACCTCGAGGGCGGCATCGTCAACCGATTCAGCGCCCTGTGGGGAGAGCTGCCGACACCGGCAGCAGGCAGGGAAAGCGGGGCGCCGTGCGGTGCGGGCGCTCGGCGAGGCGGCCGGTGCCGCCTGCCGCCGCCTTGGAGTCCACGTCGATCTGGCGCCGGTGGTCGACCTCGAATGCCCCGGCGGGCTGCCTCGGTGGACAGGGGACGGTGCTTCAGCGACGATCCCGAACGTGTCGTGGTCCTCGCCCGATTGTTCAACGAGGGATTGGCCACCTGGGGAATCTCCGGCTGCAGCAAGCACTTTCCCGGTCTCGGTTGGGTGCCCGTCGACACCCATGAACAGCTCCCGGTGCTCGACCCCGGCGAGACCGAGCTCGCCCGTCAGATCGGCGTTTTCGAGAAGCTGGGCCCGGATTTTCCGGCGGTGATGATGGCCCACGTGATCGTGCCCGGTCTCGGCGATGCCGAACGGCCGGCGTCGTTGTCGCGCACCGTTGTGGAAAAGGCCGACCGCTCTGCCGGGCTCTCCGGTGGTGTTGTCCGACGACATCGAAATGGGAGCACTCGAGGAATGGGGCGACCTGCCCGAACGGGTGGCCGCCGCGTTTGCGGCCCGCAACCACGGCGTCTTGGTGTGCAAGTCCTTCGATCGTCTGGACGACATCGTCGGCCACCTCAGCGAGCTTGCCTCTCGACCGACTCGAAATCTCCACACGAATCGCGGAGATGGCCGCCCGCATGGGCACCCTGCGCAACGAGGTCTGCCAGAAATCAGCCGCTGTGCCCGCACCCGACGACGCCACTGTCGCGCAGCTGTGGGAACACGCACGCAAAGAGGCGGCGACATAGCGCCGCCTCGCTGATTTCGGATTTCGGATTTCGGATTTCGGAATTTTTTTACAGGCTTTCCGCCGGTCTCCTCGAAAAGCTGGGTGGGTGGATGGAAATCCGAAATTCGAATTCCGAAATTCCGAAATTTCTCGATCAATTGGCTTCCAGCGAAGATGCTCACGGCACAATACGCCCATGTCCCAACCACGTGCCGTCATTCTCCTCTCCGGTGGTCTCGACTCGACCACCGTCTTGGCAATCGCCCGGGCAGAGGGTCTGGAGTGCCACTGTCTGACGGTGGATTACGGCCAGCGCCACCGCATCGAACTCGAGGCCGCGAGCACTGTGGCCACCGCTCTCGGGGCCGCATCACACCGCATCGTCACTCTCGACCTTCGAGCCATCGGGGGGTCGGCGCTCACCGATGACATCGAGGTCCCGAAGGACGGCGACCCGGGCTCCTCCGGAGTTCCAATCACCTACGTGCCGGCCCGCAACACGGTCCTGCT
The DNA here is from genome assembly GCA_963714885.1 of Candidatus Sulfomarinibacteraceae bacterium. Lineage (GTDB taxonomy): Bacteria > Acidobacteriota > Thermoanaerobaculia > Thermoanaerobaculales > Sulfomarinibacteraceae > Sulfomarinibacter. Next base: position 89,883 of record CAVQQV010000014.1, read on the forward strand.
GTCGCTGCTGCTCGGTCTCGCCGAGGTGGTCGATGCCCACCAACTCTTCATCGGTGCCAACGCGGTGGACTACTCGGGCTATCCCGACTGCCGGCCGGCCTTCCTGGAGGCATTCGAAGACCTCGCCGCACTGGCAACGGTGGCCGGCACAGAGATGGGGGTGCGATTCCGGGTCCGCGCTCCCCTGCTCGAACTGACCAAGGCCGACATCATCCGCCGCGGCCTCGACCTCGGCGTCGACTACGGCCTCACCTGGTCGTGCTACGACCCGACTCCCGACGTGCTCGCCTGCGGCCGCTGCGACTCCTGCCATCTGAGGCGACGAGGCTTCGAAGAGGCGGGGTGGAGGATCCGATCGGCTACGCCTCTCCGTAGGATCGGAAGAGGCAGTGGTCGGCCGCGTTGCGGCCTGGCAATGGGGCGATGGGGCAGTGGCCGGCCGCGTTGCGGCCTGGCAGTGAGGCCGCTGGCATCTCATTGCCCACTGCCTCACTGCCTCATCGCCTCAAACCTTGACAAACTACCACGGTAGTATTACCTTGGTAGTCGAACCGGAGGCACCATGAGCAAACACACTCTCGGAGAGCTTCAACACGCCATCATGCGGGTTTTGTGGAGCAACGGCGAAGCCACCACGGCAGCGGTCCACGACGCGCTGTTCGCTGAACGGGGTCTCGCCCCCACAACTATCGCCACCATGCTCCGTAAGATGGAAGACAAGGGCGTGGTCGCCCATCGTTTGGCTGGACGGCAGTTCGTCTACCGCGCCACAGTCAGCGAAGACGAGGTTCGATCGTCAATGGTCGGCGAGCTGCTCGATCGGCTCTTTGCCGGTGATCCGGCGGCCCTGGTATCGCACCTGTTCGCCGACCACGACCTGAGTGAGGCAGAGCTCGCCGAACTCCGCGCCCTGTTGGCAGCGGCGGAAGCCGGAGAGGAGAACGTTCGATGACCATCACGACCATTGCCGCCTGGCTCCTCACCTATCTCATCCACAGCACGATCATCCTCGGTGCCGTGATGGTGGTGTCCCGCATCCTGGACGGCCGCAGCCTCGCGATTCAGGAGACCCTTCTTCGGACGGCGCTTCTCGGTGGTGTCTTGACCGCCAGCGTGCAGCTGGGTCTCGGGATCGCTCCGATGGCCGGAATCTTCTCTCTCGAGGCCGCCACCCAGCCGCAGACGTCAACCGTGTTCAACGCACTCCCCGCAATCGATGCCGAGGCCACGGTCGCCTCGATTCCCGGCACCAAATCTGGAAACGGCCCCGGCTGGGCAACGCCGTTTGTCGTGCTCTGGGGATTGGCCGCAATCGTCGCCCTCACCGCCGTCCTTCGATCTGTCCTCGATCTCAAACGACTGCTGCGATCCCGGTGTTTCCAACCGGCCGGCCACCTCGTGGAGAGACTGGCGGCGGCGATGGGTCTTCGGCAACATGTCAAAGTCAGCACTTCCAAAGCCATCGCGGTGCCCTTTGCAACGGGAATCAGACAACCTGAGATCTGCTGTCCCGAACGGGTGAACGAGCTTGCCCGTGAGCACCAGACAGGGCTCTTCGCGCACGAAATCGCCCACCTCGCCCGTCGCGACCCCGCCTGGCAGCTCCTCTATCGTCTCGGTGAGGCGCTGTTCGTGCTCCAACCCCTCAATCGGCTGGTACGTCGCCGCCTCGAGGAGATTGCCGAGCACCTGACCGACGAGCGCGCTGCGGCCTGCACCGGCGACCGCCTCGGTCTGGCGCGCTGTCTGGTGGTCGTCGCCCATTGGAGATCGGCCGCGCCGATCGGGCTGCCGGCGACGACGTTCGCCGCCGGACCACGGCTCGACCGTCGGGTGCGCCGCCTGCTCTCGGGCGCGGGCAACCACCAGGTGAGCGGCAGATGGGCAATTCCGATCGGCGCCGCCCTGCTGGTCGGTGCGGTGGCGATCCTGCCCATGGTCGGCACAAGCCCGGCCCATGCCGAACTCTCGGCCGCCGCCGCGACGAAGTTGGCCGCACCCCAACCCGATGGTGAAACGAACACCACCGAAAAAACCCGGACATGGTCCACCAGCGACGACCGGCCCACGGACGACCCTCCCCCGGCGGCGGAACCGCCGACTCCGCCAACTCCGCCGACGCCCGCGTCACCGGTTTCTGAAGTCGCACCCGTCCCGGGAGCGCTACCGGCGCCCGCATCTCCTCCGTCAGCACCGACAACCGGAACTCTCGCGCCGCCGGCGCCACCCGCCACAGCTGCATCACCAATGCCTTCCACAGAGCCGGCCCCGCCTGCCGCTCCCACACATTCCGTCCCTGTCGCCCCGTCACAACCGTCGGAGACCGAGCGCCACCCAGAAGAGCAAGAGGCACGTGAGCGGGCTCGGCAGAGTGCAGAGCAGAGAATGCAGCTGCGGGAAGAGCAGCGCTCGCGGGCCGAAGCCATGGTGCGGGAGCAACGCGTCATTGCACGCGAACAGGCTCGAAGTGCACGCAGGATGGCCGAGGAAGCGGCGCATCAGTCCCGAGTATCCGAGACCGATCGCAGAGAGATCAGAATCCAGGTTCGTGAACGACAAGAAGTTGCTCAGCGAGAGGCCCGTGAGCTGTCCCTGGCTGAGCGCGACCGCGCCAGAGCGCTGTCTGAAGAGGCGCGGGCCGCGGCACGTGAAGCGATCATCAACGGCGAGCGGATCACCGACGAGCAAAGAGAAGAACTGCGTCGTCGGGCTGTCGAACTCCGCGAACTGGCCGAGCTCCGCTCTCAGGAGGCCGCCAAAGCTGCAAAAGCACGTGCCCGGGCCCTTGCCGACGAAGCGCGTCGCCTCGCGGAACAGGCTGAGGCCGAGCGCCTCCAGCAAGAGAAACAGGATCGCTGACCGGCGATTACGTAAAAAACGCGTAGCCGACGCGGCCGGCGACAGCGACAGCCACCGCAACCACCAGCGAAAAGGCCGTGATCAGCGAAGTGTCGCGCCAACCCAGCTCCTTGCCCATCACCGCGATGGTGGCCACGCAGGGGACGTAGAACACGACGAAGAGAGTGAAGGTCAGCATCTGGCCGTCGGTGAGCACCATGTTCAACTGGGTGGTTCCCATCGCCTGGACGAGCATGACAAGCGTCAGCTCCTTGCGCAGAATGCCGAATATCAGGGTCATCCCCACCGCCGCCGGCAGGCCGAGCACGGTCACCGTCAGCGGCGACAGGAGCGCGTTGACTGCGTCGGCCGAGTGCGCCCACTCGAGGAGACCGAGGACAACCGACGACACCACGAGCAACGGCCACGCGATGGTGATGAACTCCTTGAGGGTGAGCCATGTCTTGGCGACCAGGGTCGTGAGGCTCGGCACCTGGAGCTCCGGGATCTCGAGGATCAATCCCGGCGGTGCGCCTTTCATCTTGCGCGCGAGGATGTTGCCGAGCAGCACGATCAGCACCAGATTCAAAAGGTAGATGAAAAGCGCCCACCACGGCCCCATATAGGCCGCCACCAGCCCGAAGATCACCACCGTCCGCGCGGAGCACGGAATGAACGACGCCAACACCGCGGTAATTCGGCGGTCGCGAGTGGGCAGGATGCGCGCTGCCATGATGGCGGGCACCGAACACCCGTAACCCAACATCAGCGGCAACACCGACTTTCCGTGCAACCCGATGCGGTGCATGAAGTTGTCGAGGATGTACGCCATGCGCGGCAGATACCCGGTGTCTTCGAGGATGGCGAGACCGATCAGAAATGGCAGCAGGTAGGGCAGCACGATGGCCACGCCCCCGGCGATCCCGGTCAGAACTCCGGCAGCGACGGTCCCGAGCAGGGTCTCCGGCGGCAGCACTGAAGCCAGCATCACCTGGAGTCTTCCGGTCAGGTCGACCAGAGGCGCTTCCAGTTTTTGACCCACCTTGAATACCACCCAGAAAAGAAAGGCGAGAATCGCCACCATCACCGGGCCCCCGAAATAGGGGCTCAGGAGAATCCGATCGGCCCACTCCCGCCAGCCGAGCTTCGGCCGGGTATGGGTCACCGTCGCCTCCTCGATGCAGTGCGCAACCGCGTGCCGGCTACCCGAGATCACCTGGTCCGCACTCCAACCGTGAGCCTTCTGCAGGACCGTCGCGACGGCCCTCACCCTGGCCTTCAAATCGGGGTGGGGACCGTAGACCAGACGTTCGAAATGCGGGTCCCGCTCGAGGAGTTTCTGCCCGGCGAACCGTCCGGGCATTGTGAGGTCGCTACCGTTCTCCTCGAGGGCTGCGACAACTTGCTCCACAGCCTCCTCGACCTCCCGGTCGAGGGCGATGGGGACCGCGTTCTCGCCGGTGTGGGCGTGTTGCAGGGCGATCCGGAAGAGGTCCTTCAAACCCAGACCCCGCCGGCCGACCGTCGCCACGACCGGCACACCGAGCTGCTGCGACAGCGCCTCGGCGTCCACTTCCATGCCGCCGCGCGTCGCCTCGTCCATCATGTTGAGGGCTACGATCATGGGCTTTTCGAGCTCGAGCAGCTGCAGTGTCAGCTCGAGCGAGCGTCCGAGCCGGCTGGCGTCGACCACGTTGATAATGAGGTCGTACGGTTCTTCCAGCAGGTAGGTCTCGGACTTGCCCGCGTCCTCTTCTGACGAAATCAACGAGTAGATCCCCGGAAGATCGACCACCTCGACCTCGCGGCCCAGGATCATCGCGCGGCTGGTGACGAAGGTCACGGACGAGCCGGGGAAGTTCGCGGTCGCTGAACGATAGCCGGCGACGGAGTTGAAGATGGTGCTCTTGCCGGCGTTCGGCTGCCCGGCGAGTACGAATCTCATGCCTGTTCGGCCTCGACAATCGCTGCGCCCGCGTCAGGCTTTCGACGGTGCCGTCGATCTCCACCTGCACCTTGGAAGCGACACCGCGACCGAGGGCCAGCCGCGTCCCGTTGATCTCGACCAGGACCGGACCACGGAAGGGCGCGCGCTCGACCACCGTCAACCAGTCGCCGACGTGGATGCCGAGGGTGTTGAGGTGGGCGCGCACCCGGTGACCGCCATCGATGGACATCACCCGGGCCTGCTTTCTCACATCAACCGTGTCCAGAGCCATCATGGGAGCAGGCACCCTCCAAACCGCGATGTTAGCCCATCGTGAATGAAAATGCTAACGATATTTAACGCCTCTTTAGTGGCGTGCGCACGAATAACTTAGGCCTCTCTCACAAAGCGACTTGCCGGCTGTTTTCGTTTCAGAATAGAGATCAATTTCGAGAATCAGAATCGAGCGCGGCTTGGGGCTTGGGGCTTGAGGCTTGACGGCATTCTCGGCCCATCGGAATAGAGTCACGTGCGGCGGAGGTGTCGGGTAGACCCGAACGGTTACCCGCCCGGCACGCGAGACGCGTGCCCCACAAAACAACCGATGCCGGAGCGTTTGTGGGGCAGCCGTCCCGGCTGCCATGCCTGCGGGCAGACGGGTCGGATGTGGAAAATCCGAAATCCGAAATCCGAAATCCGAAATCGTTGCAGATGGCTCCTCCCTGCCCCCTTTCTCCCCAGCTCCCCTGCTCCTCCGCCCCCTTTCAGACACGAGGGTTACAATGACCTCCCGGAGGATGCGATGACCGATCCAGTTCTCACCGTCGAGTTGACCGAGCTTCCTGAACCGAAGGAGTTCGAGCCCGGGATCCGGCGGGCACCGTCGCGCGGCTACAACCTCAACCGCCACGACACGATCGTCGCGCTCAAAAACGCCCTCCGCTACGTGCCCGAGGAGCACCACGGAATCGTGGCGCCGGAGTTTCTCGAGGAGCTGCGCACCCGCGGCCGGATCTACGGCTACCGCTACCGGCCGGCTGGCAAGATCACCGGCAAGCCCATCGACACCTACATCGGCCGAGTCACCGAGGCCAGGGCCATGCAGGTCATGATCGACAACAACCTCGACTTCGACGTCGCCCTCTACCCCTACGAGCTCGTGACCTACGGCGAATCGGGCCAAGTCTGCCAGAACTGGATGCAGTACCTTTTGATCAAAAACTACCTGGAAATCATGGACCATGAGCAGACCCTGGTCGTGAGCTCGGGCCACCCGGTGGGTCTCTTCCCATCGCGCCCTGAGGCGCCGCGCGCGATCATCACCAACGGCCTGATGGTCGGGATGTTCGACACCCCCGAGGACTTCCAACGTCTCGCCGCCCTCGGCTGCGTCAACTACGGTCAGATGACAGCCGGCGGCTGGATGTACATCGGCCCCCAGGGCATCGTCCACGGCACCTACATCACTCTCTTGAACGCCGGCCGCCTCTACCTCGGAGTCCCCGACGACGGCAACCTCGCCGGCAAGACCTTCGTGACCTCGGGGCTCGGCGGCATGTCGGGCGCCCAACCGAAGGCTCTCGAGATCTCTGGCGGCGCCGGCATCGTGGCCGAGGTCGACCCGTCGCGTGTCGAGACCCGCCACTCCCAGGGCTGGGTCTCACGAGCCACCGACGACCTCGCGACCTCGGTCCGCTGGATGTTGGAAGCGGCCGACAGACGCGAGCCCATGTCCATCGCCTACCAGGGCAACGTGGTCGACCTCCTCGAATACCTCGACGCCAACGACATCGCGGTCGACCTCATCTCCGACCAGACTTCCTGTCACGTCCCGTATGACGGCGGCTACACGCCGGCGGACATGACCTTCGATGAAGGCCGCAAGCTGCTCGCCACTGACCGTGAAACGTTTGGACGACTGGTCGACGAGAGTCTGATCCGCCACTTTCACGTTCTTCAACGCCTGACCGCCAAGGGCGCCCACTTCTGGGACTACGGCAACGCCTTCATGAAGGCGGTCTTCGACGCAGGGGCAACCAAAATCGCATCAAACGGCGTCGACACCTCCGAGGGCTTTATCTGGCAGTCCTACGTCGAGGACATCATGGGCCCCATGTGTTTCGACTACGGCTACGGGCCCTTCCGGTGGGTGTGTCTGTCGGGCAAGCCGGAAGACCTCCACAAGACCGACGCCGCGGCGATGGGCTGCATCGACCCCACTCGCCGCGGCCAGGACCGCGACAACTGGCAGTGGATCAAGGACGCGGAAGCCAACGCCCTGGTGGTCGGCACCCAGGCGCGGATCCTCTACGCCGATTCCGAGGGGCGGACGGCCATCGCCCGCGAGTTCAACCGCATGGTCCGTGCAGGCGAGATCGGCCCGGTCATGATGGGCCGCGACCACCACGACACCGGCGGCACTGACTCGCCCTACCGCGAGACCGCCAACATCTACGACGGTTCGAACACCGTGGCTGACATGTCGCACCAGTGCTGGGCCGGCAACGCCGCCCGCGGCATGACCATGGCGGTGCTCTCCAACGGCGGCGGCGTCGGCACCGGCAAGGCGATCAACGGCGGTTTCGGTCTCGTCCTCGACGGCTCGGAGAGGGTCGACCGCATCCTGGACACCGCGCTGGAGTGGGACGCGATGGGCGGCGTCGCTCGCCGCGCCTGGGCCCGCAACGACAACGCCATCGAGACCGTCAACACCTGGAACCGGACCAACGCCGCGCGGGGACACGTCACGGTGCCGAGAGTGGCCGACGATCGACTTCTCGAGGAGCTGGTGGCCTCCGACTGAGTCAGCCGGTCGGTCAGACGCGCGCTCGAATCGAGAATGCGGCGCGTTCAACCGCTTCGGCACCACACGTGCATATCCTCGAACTGGCCCGCGATGTGGCAATTGTTGACCAACGTCCCGGTCATTTCGTAGCCGCGGTTGTAGAACACGCGATTCATGCCGGCCGAACGGGCGCGGGCGATCGTGTAAAGGTTCGGAATCTCGGCCTCCTCCATGTCGTCCTCGAGGGCAGCCAGCAGGTACTGGGCGAGGCCGAGCCCCCGCTGACTGGGCAGGGTGGCGAAGTCGGTCATTTCCGCGTTGCGGTAGCGCCTGCACGTTTCGGCGGAGGCGGCGGCGACCAGAGCCCCGTCGGCGTCGCGCACGATCCGGTACACGACGTGAGTCTCCATGGTCGAAATCAGATAGGCGGGGTCCGTGATCGGAAAGGGATAACTGGCGAAGACCGTCCGGTAGAGTGCGGCCAGCTCTTCAGCGTCGCCGGGTCGGGCCACCATCATCCGGTAGCCGGGCGGAAGGTCCGGAATCGAGTCGTCGGCGGGTCGCGCCGTGATCGCCTCGAGGATCTCCTCCTGCTCGGACTCGTATGGACGCTCGAGACGGTCGTCGTCCAGGTACAAGGCCATGACCTCAGCAGGCTGCCCACAGAAGTACCCGTTGACCGTGGCTTCCTGGACCATGCCGACGTCTTCGAGGGCTTCCCGGTCGAAATCCGGCGCCTTGAGGAAGACCTTGCCGTGATCGTGCCGCCGGGCCTCCGCGGCGAGCTCCTCGATCATCGCTCCCGGGTCGCGCGCTTCATAACTGAGCACCTGGATCCGTTGGTTGAAATCGCTCACCACCATCTCGGCCGTGAAGTCGCGTCCCTTGACGCGTTGCTCGAGCTCGATCTCCAAAGCACTCGGCATCGTCACCCCCATCACGCGCTCCTTTCGACCGCTGTCTCAGCGGTTTCCACTTCGGCCTCCACAGCCACCGCGGCGGGCACGAGGGAGATGTTGTCCGGATCGTCGTCGAACAGTCCCGCGACTCCAACGGTGTCGGTTCCGTCGCGCGAGATCTCCCTGCAGTACGAGCAGGGACGCCCCTCACTGCACATCCCCGTGTAGTCACGCGGTTCCTCGTAGGCAACGATCCGACCTTCGAAATTTCGCAGCACAACCTTGTGCTCGTGTTGCGACACCACGTAGTTGGGTTGGATTGGAATCTTGCCACCACCTCCAGGTGCATCGACCACGAAGGTCGGCACCGCGAGCCCCGAGATGTGGCCCCGCAGGTGTTCCATGATTTCGATCCCCTTGGCGACAGTGGTTCGGAAATGCTCGAGACCCTCGGCGAGGTCGCACTGATAGATGTAGTACGGACGCACCCGGTTGGCGGTCAGCTTGTGCATCAGCTTTCGCATCAACGCCCAGCAGTCGTTGACCCCGCGCAGCAGCACGGTCTGATTGCCGAGCGGGATCCCGGCATCGGCCATCAGCCTGAGAGCCCGTTCCGATTCCGGGGTGAACTCCCTGGGGACGGTGAAGTGGGTGTTGACGTAGACCGGGTGATAGCGCCGCAGCACGCTCGACCAGTTCGGGCGTCACCCGCTGCGGCATGGTGACCGGGATCCTGGTGCCGAAGCGAATCACTTCGACCGTCGTCACCTCGGTGCGGATCCGTTTGAGGATGTGCTCGATCTTCTCGTCCGAGAGCAGGAACGGGTCTCCGCCTGACAGCAGCACATCCCGGATCTCGGGATGCGACCGGAGGTAGGCGATGCCGGCGTCGAGCTGGCTGTCGGTGATCGCTGTCGGCCCGCCGCCGACCTTTCGCTTGCGGGTACAGTGGCGGCACAGCATCGCGCACTCGTGCATGACCACCCACAGAACCCGGTCCGGGTAACGGTGGGTCATCCCCGGCGCCACCGCATCACCGTCCTCGTTGAGCGGATCCTCGATGTCGAAGTCCCCCACCAACAACTCGCCCTCACCCGGCACCGCCTGGAGGCGGATTGGGCAGGCCGGGTCGTCGGAATCGATGAGCGATGCGTAATACGGTGGAACCGAGAAACGAAACCGCTCGAGAGCTCTCTCGATCGTGCGCTGTTCGACCGGCGTCATGGGGATGACACGAGCCATCTCCTCGGCGGTGGTGATTCGATGACGCATCTGCCAGCGCCAGTCATTCCACTGCTCCATCGGCACGTCGTGCCAGATCGACTGTGTCTTGGAAACCGGTTGCCGGGCTTGAGATATGCCCTCGGCCGTCAGAGCTGTCATGGGTGAACCCTTTCGTTTGACTGTGAGGCTCGCTGCCGGATCAGCAGCGCTCCCTGCGGGTTGGGTGGGTCAGTACAATGGGTCGCGAGAAATCCATCGTGTAGTAAATTTTAGCATAAGAAAGAATTTCTTACAATCCGTCCGGTGAGGCGTGATCGAGAGCGGGGTCGATCAGGAGTCGGCGGGCGGCTCCGCCACAGACCTCAGAAACTCCTCGGTCTTTTCAGACGATACATCCAGTGGACCGGTGGTCAGAATCGGTCCGGCCTCCACGTCCCCCGCCTCCATCAGCGCGACGATCCGCTGCAACGACGACAGGATCTGGTTCTGTTGCCAGTCAGGGAGTTTGGCGAACGACGTTGTAAAGTGTTCCTGGAGCAGCGGCGGTGCGCCGGCCAGCGCGGCCTCGGCGATCTCCGTCGGCGACACCAGGACCTTGCGGCGGTCGATATCGCTGCGCACCCTCACCACCATTTGCTTCTTTTCAAGTCGGTCGAGAATTCCGGTGACCGTCGCCTGGCTCAGGTTGACCGAACTCGCAAGCTCGTTCACCGGCCTCGGCGCCTCGTCCAACAACTGCTTGAGTACGACCAGCTGCGGGCCGGTGAGACCGAAACGCTGCACCAGGGCCCGCGAGTGGAGATCGATGGCCCGGATGATCCGGCGCAGTGCCGACATCACCTCATTCGTGATCGCCGACTCGGATCCCGATGGTTTACCGTTTCCAGTGTGTTGCATGACACTCTCCGGCGCCGATTGTAGGCGCAATCACGGATCGAGGGGAGCCCTAGCCGACCACAGGGCTCCCAAATTTGATCTTTCGGCACAATCCAGATAGTTTGTACACGAAATATTTAATCGGGTCGTCAATGATCCAGCAGTGCCGCTGCAGGGCACGATCGACCCAAACCGAGGAGGTCTTCCATCAGAGGTCGAAAACCCTCCGCCCGACCGGTTGTCGGGACGGGACCTCTCGATGGTCCTCAAGCCCTCGAGCTGACCCGCGGGCTCATGATCCGTGCACCTCTTCTTGATTATTCGATCATCGGCGTCTTCCGTCGGTTCTTGGCATCGAGACGGTAGAATGGTTCTGTGGACGCCCTCATCTCCTATCTCCCGCCTGAGGTCTTCGGCTTTGTTCTGACCCTCGGTTTGTCGCTGCTGATCGGGATCGAACGGGAGGAGCACGAACCTGACGGGATCGGCGGAGTCCGCACCTTTCCCATCATCGGGCTCGGCGGCTATATCCTCATCGCGGCCTTTCCGGAGTCCGTCATCCCCTTCTCTCTCGGGCTGGTAGTGACCGGAGCGCTGGTAGCACTTTCTCACTGGTACTTCCTCAAAAAAGACGAACCCGGCCTCACTACCGAGGTCGCCGTCCTGCTCACCTTCGCCCTCGGCGGGTGTGCCGCCAAAGGCATGTACTGGCTCGCCATCGCCACCGGCGTCATCGCAGTCATCCTCCTCCAGGAGAAGCACCTGCTGGAGGGCCTCGCCACCAAGTTGCCGCGGCACGAGCTGAGCACGCTGTTTGCGTTTCCTGCTGCTCACGGCGGTCATCCTGCCGGTGATCCCCAACCGCGACTTCACGCCCTTCGAGATCAACCCCTTCAAGCTCTGGCTGGTGGTGGTCGCAGTGCTGGGGGTGTCCTACGTCAGCTATCTGCTGCGCATCTGGTGGGGGGAGGACCGTGGCATCTTTCTGGCCGGGTTGCTGGGCGGCGCCTACTCCTCCACCGTGACCACCGTCGTTCTTGCTCGCCAGTCGAAAGGACAGGACGACTGCACGGCCGGTTTTGCCGGCGCCATCGTGGCCGCGTCCGGGATGATGTATCTGCGGTTGTGGATCCTGCTGATGCTCTTCGCCGCTCCCCTCGCCCACCGCCTGACCGTGATCTTCTGGGCCCTCGGTCTGGCCGCCATCGCGGTCGGCGCCGCCTTGACCCGGTACGGCCGCAACGACGACGACTGCGAGCTCGAACCGCGTGACCGCCAGCACGACACCAACCCGCTGGAGATGACCTCCGCCGTCACCTTTGCGGTCATCTTCCTGACGGTCTTGATCGTCACCCAATGGGTTGCCGGGCGATTCGGCAACACCGGCGTGCTGGTGTTGGCGGGCATCATGGGTGCCGCCGACGTCGACCCCTTCGTCCTGGGTCTGACGCAGACGGTCGGTGTCACCCTCGACATCGGCACCGCGGCGCTGGCGGTGATCGTCGCCTCCGCGGTCAACAACCTGATGAAGGGCGTCTACGCGATGATCTTCGGCGCTCCCCGCACCGGCCGACTGAGCATTTTGCTTCTCACAGCTTTCGGCGCCCTCAGCGTGGTCCTGTTCTGGATTTTCTGAGGCCGGGATCGGGTTCTCCAAAGAGCCGGACGCTCTCGCTTGTTCATACAGCGTTCCCGGGATATCGTTAGAAAACGAAGGACACGCGGACCCATGCGACTTTTTTCAGGCTTCGAAAACGACATGCCCTTCCACCGTCTCTTCGCCGCTGACGGCGCAGCGCGCCTGCCGCCGGAAGACGGGAGGAGGCCGTGGTTGACCCGTCCGGGCTCTCCAGCACGGTGGTCTCCGACGAAGGGGAGCCCCTCATCCTCGTGGATGAGTCCGACCGCGAAGATCGGCCACCTCGACAAAGCCGCCTGTCATAACGGCGACGGCGTCCTCCACCGCGCCTTTTCACTGTTCATTTTCAACCGGTCGGGCGAATTGTTGCTTCAACAACGCAGTGCATCGAAACGCCTGTGGCCGCTCTTTTGGTCCAACTCGTGCTGTTCCCATCCCCGGCAGGGTGAGTCCATGGATACTGCGATCGAGCGTCGTCTCTCCCAGGAACTCGGGATGTCCAGCCACTTCCATCATCTCTTCACATTTCAATACCAGGCGAAATACCTGGAGATCGGATCAGAAAACGAGGTCTGTTGGGTGTTCGCGGGTCTCTGCGACCAACCGCCCAGACCGAACGTCCACGAGATCAACGCCGTTCGGTGGATTGCCCCGGACACGCTCGATCAAGAGTTCGAGACACAGCCCGACATCTTCACGCCCTGGTTCGCGATGGAGTGGCCGCGGGTCCGGGCCATGTATCGAACGAGCCTTGAACTTCGATCCAACCAGCACGTGATCAGAAGCCCCAGCCGGCACCACCCGTGACCAGCCACCTGCCGCCTTCGCCACCGTCCACCCGGTAGAGGAGGCCGATCCCAAGGTTGGCCTGGGCCACCGGCAAACCAAACTCAAATCCTGCGTAGGTTCGGCCGCCCTCAACCCACCCGAGGTCGCCCCAGGTCCGCAGGACCGTGATCTTGTATACCGCGCCGATAAAACCGGCCTTCATGAACGAGCCTTTTCGGTTGGTGTTGCCGGTCACCCGGGCCCACCCGAGGCTCAGCTTGCCGCCGCCCAGACCGGGCTCGAGCTCGGCAAAAGGCCCCCGGAAATCGCACGGGGTCGTGCAGTCGTAGCTCACCGGTTGCGAGGTCCACATGACGGCCACCGAGGCTGACACGACCTGCGGGTACGTCACCTGGGCCCCGGCAAGACCGAGGGCAAAGCCTCGCCGGTCATGCTCCTCCGCTTCGATCTCCTCCATCAGAACACCCCCGCCGGGTGGGGAGTCCATCCGTTCCTGCAGATCGCTGATATCGGAGGTGGGGCTGAGCGAAGGATCCGGCACCGGACACACGGCTTCGACACTGAATTGGGCCGGGTCCGCCAGCTTGCCTTCGGCCACCCGTTCGGCCACCATCTCGCCGACCACCGTCACTCGATCGCGCTCGCGGTAGCGGCGGCGCTCGGCGCATGACCCGCGGGCGTCCTCGAGGCGTTCGCAATAACCTTCTCGAGCACCGGTCTGACCTTGCGCCAGCGGCTCTCGCTGTAGACCGGATGGTTGGAATAGGACTCATCCCATCGCGGCGTCACATAATCGCGCAGATCCACCGGTCTGGAGAGGATCCACCCCTCTTCGTCGAGCTTGAGGATCGGATCGTCTCCGTCGCACAGATCGCGGTAAAAGTGCAGGCCGCCATAGCCGGCCTCGACATCTGCGATCGACTGGACCCCCGACACCATACCGCCGAGGATGAGGCTTTCCTCGATCAGGCCCCGCCGGACCGCGATGCGCTCTGCGTCTTCCGGTGTCTCACCGTCCTCGATCGCCTTGCGGTACTCGCTGTAGTACGTCCAACCGGAGGACACGAGGTGCGCCAGTTTGTCAGTGCCCATCCGGACTCCGGCCACCTCAATCGTCGGGGTGAAGGGCATCCAGGTCCCGGTGTCGATCAGCGGGTGGTTGGAGTAGAGGTTGGTCCGCCGGTATTCCTGCTGCTCGGCGCCGCCGTTGGGGATCCGCGCAACAAACTCTGTGTTCCACGCCCAGATCTGGATCTCGTGCAGCAGGAGGAAGCGCATCCGCGAGCGGAAGGCGGCCGAGACCTCGGAACAGGAATCCGGCGGACGGCTCTCGGGGAAAGCTCGCGATGGCCCTTTCGAGCTCGAGGTTGAACTTGGCGTTCACGGCGTCGGTCGAATCAGCGAGTGGCCGGCCCCAGGCGTAGTACTGGTCGGTCTCGAGGGCGGACAACGACCCGGCAAACAGCGTCGCAATCACCACGAACGCCGAGGCCTCCTCCTTCACCACGTCGTGCAACGCCGGAATGGCTCCGTCTCCACCAATCCCACTCTCCCTGAGTTTGGGACGATTCTATGATGGAACCAACGTCGTCTGTGCAAAGAAAAATAGCCCAAATGGCTGCACCGGATATAATTGCCCCATGGACCTCAGGCAACTGGAAAGACGCCTTTCAGAGGAGTTGACGTCAACAGACGATCGCCTCGTAGCCGCCTATCTCTTCGGCAGCGTCGCACGGGGCACGGACTCTTCCGCCAGCGACGTCGACGTTGGGCTCCTTCTGCGGGAGGCACCATCTGGTGAGCTCAATGAGCTCCGTTTCGCGCTCGAGGGCACTCTCGAACGTGCCCTGGCTCGACGAACTCAGGTCGTTATTCTCAACAACGCACCACCCGATCTCGTACACCGCGTGCTTCGAGACGGAAGGTTGTTGTTGGATCGCGACCGTGCGGCACGAATCCTGTTCGAGGTCCGAGCCCGCAACGAGTACTTCGATCTCCTCCCGATTCTCAACCGTTATCGGAGGCGAGAGGCTGCAGCCCCATGACCGATCCCGAATTGCTGGCCAAGAAACTCGCCTTTATCGAAACCTGCGTCGCCGACCTTCTCCATTTTGCAGCGATCGTCAGGGCAAGACTTCCGGAGCCCGAAGACTGGTAACCGCCACTACGGCCAACGGGAACAGATTCATCACGTCGCCCGATCGAGTAGGATGGTCCGACCGTATACAGGGGGTCGGAATTTGGATGTGTCAGTCCATTCGCTGGTGAGAGAATCACTCCACGACTTTCGCCGCACCTGGCCGCAGCTGGTGCTCACCGATCTTCTGGCGAGGGTCCTGGCTGTCGTCATCATCGCTCCATTGGTCGGTCTGCTGGGCAAGCTCTTCCTCTGGCGCACGGCAACCGGTGTCGTCACCGACGAGGCGATCGTGACGTTTTCTGCTCCACCCATACGGTATGGCGGCGCTGGTGGTGATGGTTGCCGTATCCATCGGTGTTCTGTTTGCAGAGACCGGCCAGCTCATGGTCATCGGTTTCGGCGCGGTCGAGGACCGACAGGTGACCTGGCTGGATGCGCTGAACTACGCCTACCGGCGGGTGGTGGCCCTCGTTCACCTCGCCGGCGCAGGCATTCGTTCGATTGCTGCTGATCTCGGTGCCCTTCCTGGCGGCGGTCGGTGGAATTTACTGGCTGCTTGCGCGCACCCACGACATCAACTACTACCTGGCGCAGAAACCTCCCGAATTCAAGGCCGCCGCCGTCGGTATCGGGATCCTCCTGACGACACTCGCCCTGGTCATCCTCCGGAAGATCGCGGGCTGGCTGCTGGCACTGCCGATGGTTCTCTTTGAACGGGCAGGTGGCCGTCAAGCCCTCGCGGCCAGCGATGCGCTCACCTACCCACATCGCTGGAAACTGACCGCGTGGCTCATGGGGTGGCTTGTGTTCTCCGCCCTCCTGTCAATGGCGGTGACCACTGTTGTCGGGTGGCTGGGTGGTCTGGTGGTCTCGCACCACAACTCGAACCTCGCGATTCTGCTGATCGGTCTGACCCTCGTGATCATCATCGCCGGCATTGCCAATCTCGCGGTCTCCGTCATCACCACCGTCCTTTTTCCCCTGCTCGTGGTTCGCCTCTATCGTTCCATCGCGGGCCCCGGTGAGCTGCGGCCCGCCATTTCAACACCGGGTTCGCTCGGTGACCAAGCATCCGTCAGGGTGCCTGGCAAGCTCGTCCTCGCTGCCGGGATTGCGGCGGCGTTTCTGGCAGTCGTCGGGGTGTCGCTGGCGGTGGACGATCCTGACTGGGTGGAACCTGCACAGATCATCGCCCACCGCGGCGGCGCCTGGGTCGCTCCCGAAAACACCATGGCGGCCTTCGAGCGCGGGATCGCCGATGGCGCCGACTGGCTCGAACTCGACGTCCAGGAAGACGCCGACGGTACGGTGGTGGTCGCACACGATCGCGACTTCATGCGCGCGGCAGGAGCGAGCCTCGAGGTGTGGCAGGCCACACAAGAGGACCTCGCCGACATCGATATCGGCAGCTCGTTCGCACCGGAGTTTGCGGACCAGCGGGTGCCGACCCTGCGCCAGGTCCTCGAGCTGGCGAAGGGCCGGACCGGAGTCTTCATCGAGCTCAAGTACTACGGGCACGACGTGAGCCTCGAGGAGAAGGTGGTCGCCCTCGTCGAGGAGACCGGGATGACCGATGACATCGTCATCATGTCTCTCAGCTACGACGGCGTGCGCGCCGCCGCGGCCCTGCGGCCGGACTGGACCTACGGCCTTCTCAACGCGGTTGCGATCGGCGATCTCACCCGCCTCGACGTCGACTTTCTCGCCCTCACCGCCAAGGCAACCACGGTGCCGATGATCCGTCGCACCCACAGACGCGGCATGAAGATCTACCCGTGGACCATCAACGACCCGGTCCAGATGTGGGTGATGATGAGCCGCGGAGCGGACGGCATCATCACCGACCGGGTGGCGCTGGCCAACCGCATCAAGGAGCTGCGCGCCGAGGTGACACCGGTCGGCCGATTCATCATCTGGATCGCCGCCGAGACCGGATTGTTGCGGGGGATGGAGCCGAATTCGTCGGAGGACGACGCATAACAGACCCGCAGCTCACAGACTGAGCCTCCTGGAAAATTCGAATTCAAGCGGGCGAGGAATTCTCTGACAGGCGTAGGCGGGTCGTTTACGGCCCGCCCGCGAGAGGCCGCAATGAACGATGGTGGTGGCGGACCCTGAAGGGCCCGCCTACGTCTTTGAGAAGAGTCGGGCCGATATGCCCCGCCCCTCCAACTCTGAGGCGACTTCCGGGCAGGGGTGGCATATATGCCGCCCGCCGTGACTGTCCGGTGGTTTCTGCAAGAGGCTGAACCTCGTTTTTTGGCGTCGTCAATAGGAGTAGCCGACCGAGAGGCTTAACGACATATCGTTCGTTGTTGGCCTCGACGGTCGGCGGCCGGGTGTCGTACGAGTCGAGCAAGCTGATGCCCAGGTTGAAGTTGTTGATGATCTGCCAGGTGAGATTGAGGCTGAGCTGGGCTCGAAATCGGGACGCGCCGGTGATGTTGGTAAAGGTGTCGAAGGCGATTGTGATGGTGCGGCTGGGATTGTCGAGCGAGAAGTTGGCGAACTGGAGCCCCAGAGTGACCTCGGCGCTGTTGTCGACCTGAGACGAACCCACGATCTGTTCGCGGTCGTAGACCAACCCGGCGTTGACGATGAAATGTTCGTTTCGCCGGTGCACCAGAAACCAGTCATATCCGCCCCCGACCACCGACCTCAGATTGAAGCCCTGGTCGGGGTTCGACTGCAGTTGAAGCACACCGTACACACCGTTGGTCTTTTTGAGTTTTCGGGTGACGCGAAAACCGACGTTCTGTTGGCGGGTTGAGTCGACCCCTTCCTGGGTGTTGAAAATCGAGTTGAGCTGGCCGGAGCCCAGGAACTTGCGATTCTGGTAGTGGGTAGCGGCGCTCAGACTGTACTGAAACGCCTGGTTGCTCTGGGTGTAGCTGAATCCCAAGTTGACGTTACCGTTGAGACGTTTCCAAAATCCCCGCCCGATCGGCGTGATCGAAAAGACATCGCTCAGCGGGATGGTGTGCTCTCCGTCGTCACCGACAACCTGGAGTTCTCCCCTTTCGCCCGAAGTCTCGAAGGAACCGAAGAATCGCTCCCCCGTCGTCACTTCCACTTCATAGTTGAAGGTGCTCGTGATGCTCGCGATGTGGGGCCACTCGATCTTGATGGTGCCCGCGGCGTCGGTGTCGAGTTCGAGGGATTCCTGGTCGACGCCCTTGATCTCACCCGTAAAACGATCACCGTTCTTGAGGATGACAACATCGGTCTTGTCGTGGGCGGCCGCCGGTGCAGCGAACCACACCAGGGTCAGGATTCCAAGCAGTAGACGCAGGACGATCGCCAGCGGTATTCGAATCACACCATCGAACCCTGGTCCGGGCTGCCGCTTCGACGTATTCAACCCTCCCGGATAGAAGGCCCTCAGAACCGGAAACCAACCGCCAGGACCGGCCCATCCATGGTCAATTCGTGGATCAAGCCGTCATTGCCCTGGTCGTAGTAGAGGTAGCGGTAGGTGAGCGACAGGTTGCCCCAGCCGAACTCGAAGGCCGCGCCCGCGAGGGCCTGATAGGTGATCTGCGAGCTGCCGGTACCGACATCGAGGTGGTAGGGCAACCGCCACCTTCCACCCAGGTCGAATTGCCCCTGGAGGCCGATCACCCCGTCCCAGAAATTGCCCGACGACGAGTAGGAACCGCTGGACAACTCCGTTCCCTGCGGATCATCGACGTCGATGCCGAGGTCCGCATCCAGCGAGAGGTAGCGAACGCCGGCGATGAACTGGTGGTTCGACGCCTCTGTTCTGGCAAAGGTGTAGCCGCCATACAGCCCGCCGACCCAGGTCTTGAGATTGAGGTCCGCGTTGACATCGACCTCTTCCGCTCGTCGGCCCGGCAGCGTCACTGAGCCGTCTTTGGTGGCGCCCTCGTTCAGGTAGATCACATCGAGCACGACCGACCAGTCGCCGATGTCCCGCCTATAGGTCACCATGGCGACCATCTTCAGGTTGTCGAGAATCTGTTCGAGTGAAACGTCGAACGGCACCTCGGTGTCCCGGAACGAGAGATCACCCGAAATGCTCGAGCCCCACATGTAGACATTGACCGTGTTCTTCTTGGCCTCGCCCTGGTTCGCCGTCTGTGCCTCTAGTGTCGACGCCGCCCCGCACGCAACCAGCGCAGCGACGGCGACCGTCCGCAAAATCAGTCTGGTGGCACTAGTCTTCATGTTGAGTTCCTCCGTTTTCCGATACACCGCGTGGATTATACCGCTCCGACCCGACCGAACCGCCCGCTCGCACGATCTGATCGCCCCTCGGGAGGCGGTCGAGCTCTCGACGCAATATCGTCAGCGGCGCATCGTACTCCCTCTGCCTCTTTTCAAATATCCCACAGTGCAACATCTCGTTAAAAAAGGTAGTTCATGTGCTTAGACTATGGCCCACAACGGGAACTGAAAAAGGAGAAAAGAATGCAACGATTGAAATCGCTGACAGCCCTCGGGATCGCCGCCGTAGCCCTACCGCTGATGCTCGCGTGCGGTGGCGCGCCACAACCCGCCGCACCAACCGTCGTCGACGTGAAAGAGGCGCCGGCACCCGCCGCCGATCAGCTCGAATTTCTCTTCGTGCAGACCGCCGACTCGGCCATGCTGACCGATGGCGTCCTGCGAATGGGAGGCGTCAACCCGGCCACGATCTATTTTTCGGATCGCCCCGACCGCGTTGCCGGCCACCTGACCACCGAAGAGTTCGTCGCCACCTGGGGCGAGGGCGAGGACAGCTTTGCCTCCAATCCCCCCAACGCCACGCTTTCCATCCTGGCCGGCGACCAGCCACAGGAGATCGTGGTCACCATCACCGACCCGAGGCTCGAGGACGGTGACCTCGTCTACAACGTCAGCATTCTCGAGGGTGCCGAGGCCGCGACCGGCGGCGCCTGCTCACTGTTCATCGACATCATCGGCAGGCCACTGACTCCCGTGTCGGTTGCCGGGGTTGCCAGACGTACCACTCGTCGAGCAGTGATTTATTGATATGGAGTCGCGCCCACGGTGAGCCTCTGCAGGGGGGCACTGGGCAACCCGCTGGGATTGCAGATCAGAGTGCATGAGGGAGGGGGATCCAAAATGAAAAAGACACTTGGATCGCTGATCCTCCTTCCAGAGACATACCGTCCCGAATCGCCAGCACAATGTGAACGACCCTGAAGGTGGACTGAAGCCCACCCTACCAGGCCGCTCGGTTTGTAGGTCCGTCGTAGGGTGGGCCTTGGCCCACCTTCAGTCTCGCTGCTGGTGAGCGGACCGAACAGATCAACAACATCGTGACCAAGCTCGGCGAGAAGTGGGAAAAGATCCTCGCCGGCATGGGCGAGTGACGCCGAGGAGCGCCACGGCCGCGAACCATTCTTTCTGAAATACGAGAAATCCGGTACTCGCGGGGAAGGGTCCCACCCTTCCCCGTTTGTTTGTGGAGCGCCCTGTGGGTGCCGCGCCAGCTTCGGGGTCGCGTGCTAGCATCCGGCCCATGACCCGGGGGCAAATCAGAATGAAGGCCGTCTACAGCGAAGTTTTCAGGGTTCGGTCGTACGAAGTCGACCCCATGGGGCGTCTTCAGGTACCGATCCTGTGCAAGCTGTTGCAGGAGGCGGCCGTGACCCACGCCGACATCCTCGGGGTGGCGGTGGAGACCATGCTCGAGCGCGGCACAACGTGGGTGCTGTCGCGGCTGAGCCTGGCTCTGGAGCGATGGCCTCGGGGCGGCGACGAGATCACCATCGAAACCTGGCCCGAGGCCATGAGCCGGCTCGTGGTAGAGCGCCGGTTCGCCCTTTCGGCCGGCGATGGCCACCGCATCGGGACTGTTTCGACCTGGTGGGCGATGCTCGATCTCGAGCGCCGGCGGCCTATTCGGCTCCCTCCGGAGGCACGGGACCGGTTCCACGAGTACGAGATGGGATCCGAACCCGCAAAGATGGGCAAGCTCGCTCTACCGGACCCTGCGGAGCAGGAGCTCTCCTTCTCGGTTCGCCGCAGTGACGTCGATCTCTCCGGCCACGCCAACAACACCAGCTTCGTCGAGTGGGTCATGGAGTCGGTACCGGACGAAATCTGGGGCGTCCGCGACCTCACCGATCTGGATGTTCAGTTTCTCGCCGAATGCCATCAAGGGCAGACCGTGCAGTCGCGCAGCCAGACCGTCAAGGGCAACGATGCCACTGAGATCCGCCACCAGCTGGCGCGCTCCGAGGACGGCACCGAGGTCGCGAGGGCACGGACGGTGTGGCGGGAACGCATTCGGTAGGATCCGAGGCTGCGAGCGCGACCCGAGAAAGGGAGAAAGGGAGCCATCGCAAATTTCGGATTTCGGATTTCGGATTTCGGATTTGGCACAACGAATCGTGATAAGGAGCGCGTCTCCCCTGCTCCCCTGCTCCCCTGCTCCCCTGCTCCCCTGCTCCCCTGCTCCCCTGCTCCCCTGCTCCCCTGCTCCTCTCACAGCGATATGAGGCCCCCGACGCGGAGATGGCTGGTGGAGGGCGGTGATCTTCGGATCAACGGAGGTCACGCCTGTTCTTGGTTCTCGCCTCCGTAACTACGGAACTGCAGACCTGGAACCAATGTGGCCTAACGACCTCTGAATTCCGCTTTACCGGGCCCATTCTTCAGAAGTGACGATATTCCTGCCTGCAAATCATCGGTATCGAAGATTCTTTGTGAAAGCTTGTTGTTGAGCTCATCAGCAGCCTCCAAACCAGATCGGGAAAAGGTGTTGATCAGCGCTTTGCAATATCCCAATGCCACTGTCGGCCCTGCTTCAGCAACCTTTTCCATAAACTTGGAAGCCTTACTGTTCAAATCCGTTTCGGGGAGAATTCTGTTGACGATGCCCCACTTTTCAAATTCAGCGGCCGAATGGACGCTGGCGCCGAGGACGATTCCCTTGGCCCTTGCCGTTCCTGCCCTGGCCGCCAGACGTTGGGCTCCACCCGCAAACGGTATGGCGCCGATAGAAGTCTCCAGTTGGCCGAAAGTCGCGTTTTCAGCGGCCCAGATTAAATCGCAGCCCAGTGCCAACTCAAGTCCGCCAGCAAGACACATTCCTCGGACGGCTGCCATTGTGGGATAGGGCAAGTTCTCGATGCGGTTGATGAGTTTCATGAAACCGCTCAACATCTCCTCCGCCCTCTCCGGATTCAACCCCACGAAAATATTGACATCTGCCCCGGCGGAGAAATTGCCTTCATCTGCTTTCAACAGAAGGCCCCGAAGAGGGTGGGATTCAGCCCAACAGACCGCCTCTTCGAGGCCCTTCACCAGATCCAATCCGATCAGATTCAGGGGACTGTCAACCAGCGTAATGATCCCCAGAGATCCTGACGATTCATATTTCAACTTTTCCATGGTTTGCTCCCTTGCATTTTTTCTCGCTTTCACCATGATGGCGATGTCATATAAAATTTATATTCCCAATCACCTATTTATCGAACGTTCCAACGTTTGAACGTTTTTACGCCTCAGTCTTGAGGCTGTGCCCTCCGTCGACGGGGATGACGGCGCCGTTGATGTAGCTAGCCGCCCTGGAAGCGAGAAAAATCGCGATGCCGGCCATGTCCGCCGGTTCGCCGATTCGTCCCAGGGGGCAGGCTTTCTCAAAGGTCTTCACGGTGGCTTTCCAGCAGCGCCTTGGTCATCTTGCTCGGGAAAAAACCGGGTGCGATGGCGTTGACTGTGATCGCGCGGCCGCCGAGGTGGACCGCCAGCATCTTGGTCAGGTGGTGAACCGCGGCCTTGGCGGCAGCGTAGGAGTAGTTCTCGACCATCGGCACCCGCAGACCCGTCGATGGAACCGATGTTGATCACCCGCGCGGGATCCTCCGGGGTGGCGGCTCTCTCCAGCTGCGGCAGCAGGTCGCGGGTGAGAAAGAACAGACTCTTGAGGTTGAGGTCGGTGATCTTGTCGAAGCCCTTTTCGGGGAAGGTCTCGATCGGCTCGCCCCAGGCGGCGCCGGCGTTGTTGACCAGGATGTGCAGCCTCTCTTCTCGATCGCTGAAATCGCGAACCAGCGCAGTCACGCCGTCGAGGGTCGACAGGTCGTGGGGCAGCGAGATGCAGCGGCCGATCATCGACAACTCGTCGGCCACCGCGTCGCAGACGTCCGCCGTACGCGAGGTGATGTAGACCGTGGCCCCCGCCTCGACGTAGCCGCGGGCGATCATCAGACCGATACCGCGCGAGCCGCCGGTGACGACCGCGGTCTTGCCGCGGATCGAAAACAGCGACGGAACATCGATGACATCGTTGATACCGGTGGTGTTCATGGTCTCTCTCCAAGGTGAGTCGATGAAAAGGGCCCGCGCGAGGCGGGCCCTGGATACCATCAGGTCAACAATCAGGGTCCGGGCCGGATGGCGCCGTCCTCGATGGTGAATTGAATCGGGGTGAACAGTTCGTTGAGAGCTTCCGGATCGTCGTAGTAACTGGTGCTGACCTCATCCGACGGGCATCTCCTGGATCGTGAAGGTCAAGTCGTTCGGCGTTGACGTCGATGACCCCGTAGCCGTGCGAGAAAAGGTTGTCGTAGAGGATGTTCGACGGCGACACCGCGGGGCTCAGCGACGACACCTGCAAGCAGGAGGGCGTACTGGGCGACGATGTCGTCGATCCCGGGGATCTGGCCGAGGATCGGGTCCGACGCGATGGTGCGGGCGACGATCTCGCCGTCGGTGGACGACGAGATGGCCGGTGGCGTGATTTCATAGACCCCGTTCTGGTGGTCGGTGACGAAGGTTGCGTGGATGTCGCCAGAGATCACCACTGCGTTGTCGACCAGGTCGAGCAAGCCGAGGACCTCCTGGGTCTTCTGCGGCAGACCGTTGAAGTCCTCGTTGTTGATGATCAGCTTGGTGCGCAGGAAATCCGGGAACTCCGGGGGCAGAAAGGACGCGATCAAGGGGTTGGTGAAGTCGATCACCATCGGCGTCATCATGAAGGAGTGGCCCAGCACCTTCCAGGTGGCGGGGCTCGACAGCAGGGTGCCCTGGAGCCAGGCGTTCTGTTGTCCGCCGTAAACCTCCTGTGCCTCACCGCCGGTCAGAAGGTACCTCGAGGCCGCGTAGAGATCGAAGGTGTCCTTGATGACCTGGGTCCGCGACCCACTGGACGAGTAAATGGCGGTCTTGCCCATCAACAAATAGGACACACCGCGCGGCAGGGCAGCGAGGATCTCAGGCGTGAACGGCGCCGTGAGCCCTGCGCCCTCGAACAGGAGATTGACGAAGGTGGCACTGACGTTGCCTTCCATGACGTCTTCTGCGGTCCGCACCGCGGTGAAGAGATCGAGGGAGGGGTTTTCCAGCGTGTAGAGGTTGGCGGCGATCATGGTCGCCGTCTGCTGGAGGATCGGCAGGAAACTGCCGAGCAGGCTCATGTCCACGTAGGGATCGAAGCTCGAGCGCAGGTTCGGCCACGACTCACCGATCAGAAAACCCAGGGTCGCCTCATCCACCGCGATGGTTCCCGGGAACGCGTCCTCGGCGATCAGGTGGTCGGGGCGGAAGGTGCGGAGATCGGTCAACACCAGGTGCAGATTGGATCCGTAGATGAGGTCACGGTAGATCAGGCTGTTGGGATAGAGATCGTCGGCGCCGATGTCGAGCACGCCGTCGGCGTCAAGGGCGGCGTCGATCGGCACCCACTCGAAGAAGGCTCGTTCGGAGTTCTGCTTGCGTTCAACGTCGTACTCGTCGACACGACCGTTGGAGTAGGTGGAGGTCGCGCCCCAGGCGTCGTTCGAGTACTCGTGGTCGTCCCAGATCACCAGCATCGGCCATCGTTCGTGGACCTGCTGCAGCATCGGATCGGACTTGTAGGTCTGGTACAGCTGACGGTAGTTGGAAAGGCTCGCCGCGGCGTAGTCGTTGTCGGCAGGGTTGCCGAGCAGGATCGCCCCCTCGAGATCATCGAACACGATCTGGCGTTCACTGTTGGGATCCTGGAAGGTCGGATCACCGGTGGTCTCGTAGATGTAGTCACCGAGGTGGACCACGAAATCGATGTCCTCGTCGTGGTCGAGCAGCATCTTCTCGTAGGTGTTGTAGTAACGGCCGACGTAGTCCTGGCAGTAGACCACGGCAAAGCGGACCGGAACATCCATATCGGGAGTCGGTGCGGTGCGGGTGCGGCCCACGACCGACAACGCTTCACCGAAGCTGAACTGGTAGTAGTAGGTGGTGTAGGGCTCGAGGCCCCCGATCTTGACCTTGACGACGCCGTCGTACTCGGGATCGACGTCGAGCACACGGGACGTCACTTCGTTGGACAGACCCTCGTCGGTCGCCACGACCACCGAGACCTGAGTCGGGATTTCGCCGTCGGGCCCTACCGCCCGCGTCCACAGGATGACGCTGTCAGCGGTCGGGTCTCCCGAAGCCACAGACTGAGGAAAGAAGTCGTTCGCCGCCGCCACCCCAGCGACCAGGCAAAGAACCGCAACCACACCCAACCAACTTGGTTTTCCGCGCATCACTACCTCCTTCAACGGCCCACAGCCGCATCTTCCCGCGCAGGGTCTTTGATCGTCATGAGACATCGCAGTCTTAGCAGCCATATGAAGCGGCACTATCCTACACCGGACCGAATTCGGAATTTCGGAATTTCGGATTTCGGAATTTCCACCCGCCCTCCTCCGCCGTTGAAAGGCGTAGGCGGGTCGTTTACGGCCCGCCCGAAAGAGGCAACTGTGGTGGCGGGCCGTAAACGACCCGCCTACGACCTTCAGAGAGTTCTCTCGAGGCGAGCTACTGGATCCGCCCGCCACGTGGCACGCGGGACGCGTGCCCGCACAAGGCAGCCTGTCCGTAGCGTTTGTGGGGCAGCCGTCCCGGCTGCCGGGCCGGTGGGGCTACGCCACCAGGAGATCCTCGCCGGCCCTGACCAGGCGGGCGTAGGCGCCGTCGGCCGCGAGGAGCTCGTTGTGGGTCCCCTGCTCCACCACACGGCCGTGATCGAGCACGACGATGCAGTCGGCGCGCTCGACGGTCGACAGGCGGTGGGCGATGACGATCACCGTCTTGCGTTCGAAGATCTTGGCCAGAGCGTCCTGAATCAACTGCTCGGTGATCGAGTCGATCGAGGCGGTCGCCTCGTCGAGAACTACCACCGACAGGTCGTGCGCCATGGCACGGGCAAAGGTCAGGAGCTGTCCCTCACCCACCGACAGGTCGGCGCCACGCTCGCGCAGAACGTGATCCCAACCCACCCGCTCGACGACTTTGTCTGCATTGACCAGGACCGCCGCCGCCACGCAGTCGGCCTGGTCGATGGCGCCGTTGCCGAGGTCGACGTTGAAGCTCACGGTCTCCGAAAACAACTGCGGGTCCTGCCGAACACCGGCGATGCGGCGGCGCACGTCCTGCGAGCGGAGCTCTCTGAGTTCGTGGCCGTCGAGGGTGATGGAGCCGCGATAGCCGGTGTAGGAGGTGTCGAGGAGCCGGCTGATGGTGGTCTTGCCGGAGCCGGTGGCGCCAACCAGGGCCACGACCTGGCCCGGACGCACCTCGATATCGACCTCGTGCAGTACGTCTTCTCCATCCTCACGGTAGCGGAAGCTGACACCACGCATCACGATCTCGCCCTCCACCTCCGTCAGCGCCTGTCCCTCGTCCGACACCGTTTCGGTGACGTCGAACAACGACAGGATCTTTTCCAGAGCCGCCGCTCCCTGTTGCAGGACCGCCACCGTGGAGGAGAGCTGACGCAAGGGCTGGAACAGACGATCCAGGTACTGGATGAACGCCACCAGCAGCCCTGCACTCACCGGCGTCGCTGCCGGCAGCGGCACGCCCATGCGGGTCGCGAGCCCCGACCCGTACCACAGCATGACCGCCACCCCGATCGACGCCGTCCCGTCGACCACTGCGTACATCAGCGAGTCGTAGATGTTGGAACGGGTGGTGGCGGCGCGATAGCGGCGGTTGCGCTCGTCGAACAGGCTCTCGCTGTGCGCTTCGTTGCCGAAAAGCTGCACCACCTCGACCCCATCCACTCGCTCGGCAAGGAAGGCATTGACCGAGGCCAGCGCCCCGCGGACCTCGACGAAGAGCGCCCGCAACCGCCGCCTGATGAACTCGAGGATGGCCAGGATCGGCGGCGCCAGAAGGAGGAGCACGAACGTCATCCGCGCATCGAGTAGGAACATGGCGACCAACGTGCCGACGATCAGGAGGAGGTCGAGCAGGATGTTGATGAGCCCCGAAGACAGCGCCTCTCCGAGGGCGTCGACGTCGGAAGTGGCGCGGGTCAGGAGCTTGCCCGCCGGCTGCCGGTCGAGGTAGCTCTGGCGCAGCCCGAGCAGCTTGCGGTAGATCCCGGACCGCAAACGGACGATGCTGCGCTGGCCGCCCCACGCCAGCGCCAGCACATAGCCGCCCTCGAAGAGATAGGCCGCGACCACGGCGCCGAGGTAGACCAGCGCCAACTGCAACAGGCCGTCGGCCACGCCGGGAACCAGGTGCCCGTCGATGACCTTCTTGAGAATCCACGGCTGCAGCAGGTCGAGCCCGGCGGTCACCGGCGTCAAGGCGATGGCCAGGGCGAAGGCCCAGGCGTCCGGCCGCAGATACGGCCACAGGCGACGGAGCACGGAACGCTTTTTCACGACGCCGCCTCGACCTCGGAGGCCGCGCGTTGGCTCTGGACCAGCCAGGTGTCGCGATAGATCCCCGGGCGCTTGATCAGTTCGCTGTGGGTGCCCTGGTCGACGAGCCGTCCGGCGTCGAGGACCAGGACGCTGCCGCAGTGGCGAAGCGCCGACAGGCGGTGGCTGGCGATGAGCACCGTCGGCGCTTCGGGTCTCCGGGTGAGAGCGGCGACGGTCTCCACCAACTGGGCCTCGGTTCGGTGGTCGACCGCGGACAGGACATCGTCGAGGATCAGGAGGTCGCTGTCGCGGTACAACCCGCGTGCGAGCGCCACCCGCTGGCGTTGGCCTCCGGAAAGCATGATGCCGCGTTCCCCGACCACCGTCTGCAGACCATCGGGCAGCGCTTCGAGATCGGACCCGAGGGCCGCCATGTCGACCGAACGCGCGATCCGCTCGACATCCGGGACGGCCTCGAGGGCGACGTTCGACGCGATCGCGTCTGAGAACAGGAAGGGCCGCTGCGGCACCACCGACAACCGGCGCCGCCACGACTCGAGATCGATGGTGTTGAGATCGACACCGTCCGCGAAAATACTGCCGACCGGAGGGTTGTAGACCCGGGCGAGAAGGCGCAACAGCGTGCTCTTGCCGCTGCCGGTGCGGCCAAAGAGACCGATCACCGATCCCGCCGGGATGGTCGTCGACAGCCCCTCGATGACGGCGCGACGGGGCTCGTCGGGATAGGCGAAGTTGAGGTCGCGGATCTCGAGAGTCGGTCCGTGGCCGGCCTCCATCACGCGTCCCGCGTCGCCCTCGGGGCGCTCGACCGGGGCATCCACCAGCTCGAAGATGCGTTCGAGCGCCGCCCGGCCGCGTTGAATCACCGACATCATCCACCCCATCGAGCGCAGAGGGGGCAGGAAGACCGCGAGCAGGGCGATGAAGGCGGCCAGTTCACCGACGGTGAGGGTGCCCGCCAGGACCATCGGCCCGCCGACCGCGATCAGCGCGAACATGGCCACGCCACCCGCCAGAACCAGCAACGGCAAAGCGGTCGAACGGATGACGGCCAACCGCATGCTGGTCCGCAACCACTCGCGGTTGCGGGTTTCGAACCGCTCGATGAACGCCTCCTCGGCGACAAAGCCCTGGATGGCTGCCATGCCCTGGAGGCTGCCGAGCACGTGCTCGGAAATTTCGCCGAGCTGTTCCTGGCTGCGCCGAGCGAGGTAGAAGAGGCGCCGGATCGCCCACTGAACGAGAGCGGCCCCGACAGCCACCGGCAACAGCGCCATCAAGGTCAGACGCGGCGACAGCGACACCATCTTCCAACCCGTGAGCGCCACCGCCATCGTCACGTTGAAGACTTGCAGGCCGCCGAACCCGACCAGCGTGCGGACCCACGAGATGTCGTTGGCGGCGCGGCTGACGATGTCGCCGCGCTTGTGGACGGCGTAGAACGAGGGTTGCAGCTGCAGCAGGTGGGCAAAGAGATCGCGGCGCAGCCGGTACTCCACGTGCCGCCCCGGGTTGAAGATCAGGACCCGCGACAGGCTTCGCACCAGGATGACCGCGACACCCATGGCCGCGATGGCGGCAACGTAGCGTCCCACCGACGTGTTCGCCCGCAGGGCGTCGATGGCGTGGCCGATCTGAACCGGGATGCTGACGCTGAGATAGTTCGTCACGAACAGCAGAACCGCTCCGGCGAAATAGCTCCAGCGGTAACGCCACGCATATTCCTTCAGGAGCCGAACGATCGGTTTCCCGACCGCGTCTCTCATCATGTTGCCGTCGTCGTCCAAACCCACGCTCCGTCCAACCGACGACCATCCTCGCATGTTCCACGGCAACGTTGAAACTGATCGTCGAATGTTGAGGATGTTGGATCAGGGATTTGACTCACCGAAAACTACATCGCGTCTCTGTCGACTGGTGGATTTGCACATCCAACATCAAATATCCAACATCAATTGTCAGGCCCGGCAACAGCGTGCATCTCTCACCGGGAGAGGGGTGGGCCTCGCCAGGGCAAAGCCTAGAGGGGAGGATCCAGTATCTGGCATCTGGATCCAGCATCCGCATCGACATGGACGAGCGATTCGGCCAGGCTTTCGAGGCCGTCAACAAAGGAGAATGCCATGCCCGAGAACATGCCCGAAGTCCTGATCAGCGAAGACGAGATCCACGCCAAGGTCGAGGAGCTGGCGCGGCGCATCTCGATCGATTATCGCGATTGCGACGATCTGATTCTGGTCGGCGTGTTGAAGGGCTCGTTCATTTTCCTGGCCGATGTGGCCCGCCACCTGACGATTCCGCGCAGCGTGGACTTCATGGCCCTCTCGACCTACGGCGAAGGTACCGAGACCGACGGCGCGGTGCGCATGATCATGGACCTTCGCCGCAACATCGCCGGCAAGCACGTGCTGATCGTCGAAGACATCGTCGACACCGGCTACACCCTGGCCTATCTCGTACGCACCCTGGCAGCGCGGCAGCCGGCATCGCTCAAGACCTGCGTCATGGTCCACAAACCCGACCGGCGCGAGGTCTACGCTCAGATCGACTACCTCGGTTTCGAGATCCCCGATGTCTGGGTGGTGGGATGCGGACTCGACTGGGCCGAGAAGTTCCGGACCCTGCCCTACATCGGGGTCGTCAAACCGGACGGAGTGATCCACCCACCAGCACCAATTCGGATTTCGGATTTCGGATTTCGGAATTTCCACCCCCAGCCCCCACCGACGTGAACGTTCGGGATGTTCGGGGTAGGGTAGGACCGTGTGCGGCGGAGGTGCCATTTTCAACATTGTTGGAAACCCGAACGTGCACGTCGGCGGAACGATTCGGGCAAACAATGTTGAAGGTGGCTCCTCTCGGGAACGGAGTACGGAAAGTCGGCGTGCGGAGGTGGGATCTGTCGAGATCTGAACTCAGGAGCATTGTGTGACCCAGCTCACTGACGGTCCTTGACCCGCGACCTATATTGATTGTGGACGCACCGGATAATCTCCTCCTTCACAAGCCCGTACGCGGGCTTGCTTTTTTTTCGGCCGGAGGCCGAAAAATCACGGCGTAGCCATGGGCGAAGCCGGATCGCCGCGGGCGTCCGCCCTCGAACATTAATGAGTGCTAAGCTGCGCGGGATGCCGGATACGACCCTGAACCTCGAAGAAGTGCCGCCGGGACGGCGAATCTACGCCAACCGCACGCTCAATCTGCGCACCATCGGCGCGATCGGTTACGACATGGACTACACCCTGGTCCACTATCACGCCGACGTCTGGGAGCACAAGGCCTATGAGCGGGCGAAGGACCTCCTCCGCAGCGAAGGCTGGCCCGTTGAGGGTCTCGAATTCAACCCAGACCTCGTGATTCGAGGTTTGGTCATCGACGCCGAGCTCGGCAACATCGTCAAGGCCAACCGCTTCGGCTACGTCATGCGTGCCAACCACGGGACCCGATTGATGGAGTTCGAGGAACAGCGCGAGGTCTACCGCCACACTCCCGTGGACCTTTCGGAGCCGCGGTTCTCCTTTCTCAACACGTTGTTTTCGTTGTCCGAGAGTTGCCTGTACCTACAGCTGGTGGATCTCTACGACCAACACGTTTTCCCGGATGTCCACGGCTACGAGGACCTCTTCCGCCGGGTCAGGGCCCGCCTCGACGAGACCCACATCGAAGGCACCCTGAAGGCCGAGATCATGGCCGACCCGGAACCCTTTATCGACCTCGATCCACAGGCGCCCCTGGCGCTGCTCGACCAGC
The DNA here is from genome assembly GCA_963714885.1 of Candidatus Sulfomarinibacteraceae bacterium. GTDB lineage: Bacteria > Acidobacteriota > Thermoanaerobaculia > Thermoanaerobaculales > Sulfomarinibacteraceae > Sulfomarinibacter. Next base: position 121,373 of record CAVQQV010000014.1, read on the forward strand.
TGCGGTCGGGCAAGCGGCTGATGCTGATCTCCAACTCGGAATGGGACTACGCCCGCACCGTCATGGCTTACGCCTACGACCGATACCTGCCCTCGGGAATGACCTGGCGCGATCTCTTCGAACTGGTCATCGTCGGTGCCCGCAAGCCCAGCTTCTTCCTCTATGACCTGCCGCTATTCTCAATCGCCGACGAAGAGGCGGGGTTGTTACGACCCGTGCCGAGCCAGATCCCCGGAGCGGGCGCCTATCTCGGCGGTGACGCCACCAGGGTCGAGGAATACCTGGGGCTCTCGGGCGCCGCGATTCTCTACGTCGGCGACCACATTTTCGCCGACGTCAAGGTCTCCAAGGCCAGCCTGCGGTGGCGCACCGCCCTCATTCTCCGCGAACTCGAGGACGAGTTGACGGCGATCGAGGCATTTCGCGATACCGAACGCGTCCTCATCAAACTGATGGACGAGAAGGTACATCTCGAGACACAACTCAGCCGTATCCGCCTCAACCTGCAACGTCTGCGCGAGCACTACGGAGACCAACCGCAGGCGACGGTCAGGGAGCTCGAAGCCGAGTTCCATCGGGTTCGTGAAACGTCGATTGCGCTCGACGAGCGCATCGCGCCTTTGGCGCGCGACGCCTCGCAGCTCGAGAATCCGCAATGGGGCGCCCTGCTGCGATCCGGCAACGACAAGAGCCATCTGGCGAACCAGATCGAACGATCGGCGGATATCTACACCTCGAGGGTCTCGAACTTCCTGTTCGCCACACCGTTCGCCTACCTGCGCAGCCACCGCGGCAGCATGCCGCACGATCCGATCGGTTGAGACCCTGATCACGCGCCGCCCCGTGCACACGGTCGCAGCCGTCAGCTTCCTCAACGCCCGGCCGCTGATCGACGGTCTTGAACGCGAACCGACGATCTCGGTGATCACCGACGTGCCGAGCCGGCTGCTGGAGACCCTCACGTCATCGCGCGCTCGGATCGCCCTCTGTCCCGTCATCGACTTCCAGGCGGCCGACATCGACCTGTGTGTCGTTCCGGCCGGCGCCATCGGGTCGGACGGCCCAACTCACACCGTCAGGGTCTTCAGCCGCGTGCCGATTCGAAAGATCGACCGGGTGCACGTCGACGGCGACAGCCACACCTCGGTGGCCCTTCTCGAGATCGTGCTCGAGGCGTTGAACGGCCGCAGACCCGAGCTCACCACGCTCAAGACACCCACGCCGAAGGGTACCGACCCACCCGAAACCGTGCTTTTGATCGGGGACAAGGTGGTCCGCGACGAACCATCGGTCGGTCTCTATCCGTATCAGCTGGATCTCGGCGAGGCCTGGAAGAGCCTGTCGGGTCTGCCGTTCGTCTTTGCCACCTGGCTGGCCCGGGCCGGCGAGGACCTCGGAGAGCTGCCGGCAACCCTGCGTCGCTACCGGGAACGCAACCTGCTGCGCATCCCTGAGATCGTCTCGACCCACGCCGACGGCTGGCCGGCTGATCTCGCCAACCGCTACCTCGAACACATTCTCCGCTACGAACTCGGCCCGCGCGAGTTGGAGTCCATCGAGCTCTTCTGGGGGCGCTGCCACGCCCTCGGACTCATCGACGACCTGCGGCCGATGCGGCTCTACCGGAATTCTGAATTTTGAATTCTGAATTTTGAATTCACCGGACGGTCAGCGCGGGCGGCTTGTATGCCGCCCCTGCCCGGAAATCGCTTCAGAGTGGGAAGGGCGTGGCACAAAAGAATTCCTCGCCCACTTGATTTCGAATATTGCACGAGGCTGAACTTAAAACTCTCCCAAGGGCAGCACCGCGATCGTCGCGCGCATGTGGCGGCCGAATTCGGTTTCCGCGTGCTCGGATGTACTAAGCTGGCGTCGTGCCTGTCGAAGCCTCCCCCGAAGCCAAATCTTTGAGTCAAAAAATCGGCCTCCTGTTGGGCCCTATCCTGTTCTTCGCGACCCTGTTTCTGGATCTCGATCTATCCCGGCCCGAGGTCAAATTTGAGCAGGGAGCATGCGAATGTGAGAGTGGATAGGAAGGGTGACTCAATAGACTGAGAACTCCAACGCAGCGAGGTGACCAGAGCTTCAGCGAGAGGTAGGACCGAAGCACCGACGCGACGATGGTCAGAGCAGAGCCGCGAAGAGTCGGCACCTCGATCCGGCAGACGAGTTCGGAACATTAAGATCGGGCACGTGATTCCGTCGAGACGCGAACTCATACTCAACGAGACGTCCAGGGCAGAGGGATTGCAAGCAAAATAAGGGCCGCATGGCGTGCTGTCAGAGGTCGAGGTCACCCGCATGGCGGAGCTGTCGCCGCGGGGGCGTTGATGGCGACCTGGTGGATCACCGATGCCATTCCCCTGTCAGCGACCGCGCTGTTACCGCTCGTGCTCTATCCCCTACTGGGCATCATGAAGACCCGAGAATGTGCTCCGATCTACGTCAATAGCACGATCTTCCTCTTCATCGGTGGTTTCATGATCGCCGTGACGATGGAGAAGTGGACGCTGCACAAGCGAATCGCGCTGTGGATCATCCGGCGGATCGGGGGCGGGCCGTCGCGCATCATCCTCGGTTTCATGGTCGCGGCGGCATTCCTCTCCATGTGGATCTCCAACACCGCCACCGCCATCATGATGGTTCCCATCGCCATGGCAATCATCCTGCAACTCGAGGAGAAGTTCGGTACAAGTGCGTGCCACGCCTTCACCGTTGCGCTGATGCTCGGAATCGCCTATGCCTGCTCGTTGGGCGGCATGGCGACGCTGGTCGGCACGCCACCGAACCTGTCGTTCGCGAGGATCTTCGAGATCACGTTCCCGAATGCGGAGCCCGTCGCCTTCGGACATTGGTTGGTGATGGCGTTTCCCATCACCCTGGTTCTACTGACCATCGTGTGGCTGCTTCTGACGCGGGTGTTCTTCCGCTTCGGGAAGTCGTTCGAGGTCGACCGCGAGGTCGTCAAGTGCGAGTACGCGGCGCTCGGCGGCATATCGTTCGAAGAGCGGGCGGTGCTGACGGTCTTCGCGGCCACCGCCTTCGGTTGGGTCTTTCGCAAGGACCTGGTGCTTGGCCTGGTGACCATCCCCGGATGGTCGAGGCTGCTCCCCCACGCAGACCTAATCGACGACGCAACGGTCGCGATCGGTATGGCGATGATCTTGTTTTTCATCCCGACGCGCAGCCGAAATGCCGCCAGCCGCATGGTGATGGGTGTCGACGTGTTGAGGAGAGTTCGGTGGCGCTCGTGGTGATCAAACACACGCTCAGGATCACCAACGGCAATGGCAACACCGAAAGGTCCTGGAGCCGCACGGCCAGCCACTGATCAACGCCGGCCTCCCGGACACCGTCGGCAATCGCAAAACCGCCCCCGAAGAGCAGCAGAACGCCCCACGGCACCCCTCGCTGAATCTCCTCCCAACTGAGCATGCGGCGGCCGGTCCCGTCGCCCGACGGAAGCAGCGTCGCGAGCACCGCGGCGGCAATGGCCGGCACCGCGTCGGTGATCATCTTGGCGTCCGGGATGGCGCCCCAGCCGGCGAGCGCCCCGGCCCAGCCGGGTATCGACACGAACCCAAAATCCAGACCGGCCTGCGTGATCCAGGCCACCGCGGTCACACCGAAAAGGACCGCGACTCGCCGTTCGGCGAGGGTGATGGGGCCAAGCGCCGCACGCTCGGCCGCGAGACCCGGATCGTGGCCCGAACCGCCGGCCAGCCCGCGACCCAGCTGCAGGCCAACCACCGGCAGAAAGAGCGCCACGAAGGGCACCCCGAAGAGCATCCATCCACCGAAGCTGAGGGGTGCGAGATCGGGGACGAGGTTCGGCGCCATCCCGGCGAGGACCAGGTTCGGGGGCGTCCCGACCAGGGTGCCGATGCCTCCGATCGACGCCCCGTAGGCAACCGCCAGCATCATACGGGAGGGCGCCCGATCGCTGTCGAGTCTTGACGCGACACCGGCGGCGATCGGCAACATCATCAGCGCGGTGGCGGTGTTCGACATCCACTCGAGAGCGCTGCGGTGGCGATGAGAAAGCCCCGACACCAGACCTTTTCGGCGAGGCACCAATGGTGTCGAGGATGGCGGTGCGATCCGTCGGTGAAGACCCGACCGTTCACGGCCAGGGCAAGGACGAACCCACCGAGAAAGAGAAAGACCATCTGGTCGGAGTAGTTGGGGGCCACGTCGCGCACATTACGGACGCCGAGCAGTGGAAACAGGACCAGCGGCAGCATCGAAGTCACCGCCAACGGCGCCGCCTCGGTCATCCACCACACGGCCATCCACGCCACAACCGCGACCACGCGCAGCCCCGCAGCCGACAGACCGCCACCCGACGTCAGCATCAGGATCAGAAAGACCAGCGGGCCGACCACCCGGCCGACCACCGGCGCCGAAAGACGCCTCAGTCACTCGAGGCCGACTCCGGCCACCAGCGATAGGCCTCGATGTCGAGGGTCCCGTTGTCCCGAAAGACCACGCCCTCTTCCTCGAGCAAGGAACGCTGGAGCCCTTTCGGGAAGTCGGGCAGATGGTCGGTCGAACACCCACCCGAAGCATTCACCACGCGCTGCCAGGGCACTCCATCGGGGCACCGGTGCAGCATCCAGCCGACTGCCCGCGGTGACAACCGACCGCCCATCAGGGTCGAGATCTGGCCGTAGTTCATGACCCTGCCGCGCGGGATCCGGCGCACGATCTCCACCACCTGCTGCTGGGCGTTGAGCCGTTCGCCCTCGATGTCGCCGTGAACTCGGTTGGAACCCATGGGAGAACCCTAGCATTCTCCAGGCTCGGAGGGGAGCAGAGGGGCAGAGGTGCGGAGGAGCAGAGGGGCAGAGGTGCGGAGGAGCAGAGGGGCAGAGGAGAAAGGGAGGGGAGAATTCGGAATTCGGAGTTCGGATATTCGGAATTCGGATTTCGGATGTTCCGCCCATCACCGCTTGCCGTGCATGCACGGGACGGCGTGCCCGCACAATCGCTCCGACTGGAAGCGCGTGCTGATACGAGCCGCGTGCGGCGGAGGTGCCATTTGTCACATTGTTTGATCTCGAACCCGCCGGCGTACGAGAGAACCCGCGGGCAAACAATGTGACGGGTGGCTCCTCCCGGGAAGCGCGCTCGGAAACGGCCCGCGTTCACCGGACGTGCCGTCTTTGACGGTTTTGCGATACCCGAGCCTCGACACGAGCGGCTGTCCCGGTCGCAAAACCTCAAAGGGGGCACTCACGGGCAACAGATTTGTGAGAATCGGGATGTTCGGGTCGGGGTGCCGTCTCTCGGAGTGAGGGCCCGCGGTTGACAGGCAGCCGGGACGGCTGCCCCACAAGGCGGCCATAGCTTCCCGGAGCTCTTGTGGTGCGGCCGTCCCGGCCGCACAAACCCATCACAGCTGATCGAGGCCTTTGTGGGGCAGCCGTCCCGGCTGCCGGCTGCGCGGACGCGGCTTGCTCATCCGCGGTACCATGAACCGATGTACGCGAGTGTCGCGATTCCCCGCAGCACCGCGGAGGCTCTGACCTACGCGGTGCCCCGAGAACTCGAGGCATTTGCCGTGCCCGGGGTCCGGGTGAGGGTGCCGCTGCGGAACAAGACCGTGACCGGGGTTCTCGTGGCAGTCTCCGACACCACCGATATCGACCCGGCCGTCCTTCGAGATCTGACCGAGATCATCGATGAGAAACCCCTCCTGCCGCCCCACCTCTTCCACCTCGCGGAGTTCATTTCCACCTACTACCGGTGCCCCCTCGGCGACACCCTCTCATCGGTGCTGCCGGCCGGTCTGTTGCGGGCTGACGGTGAGATCGCCCGCTTGACTGCCGCCGGCGCCGCGGTCGAGCCGGAGACCCTGCCCGGAAAACAAGGCGTACTGCTGGCCGAACTGCAGGCGGCCACCAAGCTCAGAGTTCCGACCCTGCTGGCCCGCGCAGAGATCTCCACCAGGGGGCCTCTCGATGCGCTGATTCAGGCCGGGCTGGCGTCGGTGGGCAGCACCCGGCGCGATCGTCCGCCGGAGGCCGAGATCGCTGCGGTCAAGCTGCCCGACGTCCCACTCGAGGACCTTCTCGAACGATGCGCCCGCGCCCCGCGCCGCCGCGAAGTCCTGGAGTGGCTGGCCGAGCAGGGCCGCCCGGCTTTGGTGGCCGAGGTCTGCGGTGAGGTCGGGTGCTCGACAGCAACCATTCGGGCGATGGACACCGCAGGTCTCCTGATTCGCTTCTACCAGGCGCCGGCGCGGCGTCAGCGATGGGTCTTGCGGCCGGCGGTCGAACGCCCGACGCTCACCGATGAACAGCAGAAGGTGGTCGACGCCGTCGACGCAGCGCTCGACGGCGGGTGCTACTCGCCCTTCCTGCTCGAAGGCATCACCGGCTCGGGCAAGACCGAGGTCTATCTCCGTTGTCTCGAAGAGGTCCTTGCCAGGGGGCGCAGCGGGATCGTCCTGGTGCCCGAGATCGGCCTCACACCGGCCGCCTCCGGGGCCGTCGAACGCCGGTTCGGTACGCAGGCGGCAGTGCTCCACTCGGCCCTCTCCGAGGGTGAACGGTGGCGGGAGTGGAAACGCATCAAGGACGGTGGGGTCAAGGTCGTCGTCGGACCGAGATCGGCCCTCTTCGCACCACTCGACGACCTCGGTTTCATCGCTGTCGACGAAGAGCACGACGCCGCCTACAAACAACAGGAGGCGCCGCGCTACCAGGCCCGCGACCTCGCACTGGTGGCGGCCCAACACCTCAAGATCCCGGTTCTCCTGTGTTCGGCGACCCCGTCCGTCGAGGCCGCATCTTTGGTCGAGCGCGACCTCGCCAGCCACCTCCGTCTGACCCGGCGGGTCGCCGGCGGGTCGCTGCCCGAAGTGGAGCTGGTGGATCTCAGGGGCGAACCGCCCGAGCCCGGCGAACAGGGGCGGACCCTGTTTTCGCGCCGGCTGCGGGAGCTCCTCGAGGAGACTCTTGGCCGCGGGGAACAGGCGATCCTGTTGATGCAGCGACGGGGGTGGGCGCCGATCCTCCTTTGCCGCGACTGCGGCCACAAAATCCAGTGCCCCGACTGTTCGGTCTCGCTGGTCGTTCACCAACGCTCGGGCGACCTCCGCTGCCACTACTGCGGCCACCGCCAACAACCTCTCGCCAGATGCCCTTCCTGCAGCGGCGATCTGCTGGACGCGGTCGGCGCCGGCACGGAAAAGGTGGCGGCGCACCTGAGCCGTTTGATGCCGGGGGTCTCCAGCGCCATCCTCGACCGCGACACCGTTCGCCGCCGATCGGGCCTCCAGGACACCCTCGGGGCATTTGCCGCCGGCACGGTACAGGTCCTCATCGGCACCCAGATGGTTGCCAAGGGGCACCACTTCCCCAACGTCACCCTGACCGGGGTGATCTCGGCCGACGCCATGCTGGGTCTGCCCGATTTCCGGTCGGCCGAGCGCACATTCCAGCTGCTCACCCAGGTCGCCGGACGGGCCGGGCGGGGCGAGCGGCCGGGACGCGTGGTGATCCAGACCTACTACCCCGAACACCCAGCGGTTCAGCTCGCCTGCAAGCACGATGTCGGAACCTTTCTGGCCGAGGAGATGGTCTACCGTCGCAGTTTCTCGTACCCGCCAGTGGCGCGGCTCGCTCTGGTCCGATTCGAGGCCGCCAGCGAACGCCTCGCCCGCGACGCTGCCGAGGCCGCGGCTGCGGCGACCCAGCCGTTGCCGCAACGGGTCCGGCTGCGCGGACCCGCGCCCGCGCCGCTCGAGCGTATTCGGGGGCAGTGGCGGTGGCAGGTCCTGTTGTCGGCGGCCAACCGCGATTTGCTGCGCGGGTTGCTCGAAAAGATCGAGGCCCTGCCGGTCCCCAACAAGGTCCGGCGGGTCATCGACGTCGACCCCACGTCGACTCTTTAGTCAAAATAATAGGGGAATTCCGACCAACGGCTGGCGTATCCTCTCCAGGACAGTCGGGGCGTCGATCATTAAGAAGTGTCAGCATCCATCGTTTTTCTGTTGACGCCGCGCGTCCGAACGGCGAACCTTTCAGCATCAGGTGCGTAGAACATCAGCGTACGGGACGATCGCAAGGAGGATCCAAGGTGAAGACGAGAAAGACCACACTCATCGCTGCAACTCTGTTTCTGGCATTCTCTCTCCCCGGCAGCGCGGTGGAGATCGACGTTTCTGCCCTGCCGACCACGGTCGGTCCGCTCCCCATGGCACCGGGGGACACGCTGAAGCTGGACCTCCTCGGCGCCTATCAACTGGCGCTCGCCCGCAATCTCAACCTCCACGTCAGCCGCTACGACCTCGCCATCGCCGACGCCAGCGTGCGCGGGTCCGGGGGAATTTTTGACCCGTACCTGACGGCCGGTGTCAACGGCGACTCGACGCAGTCGCCGACCTCGACCATCCTCGAGGGCGCCAACGTGGCCGAGAGCCGCAACACCCGCTTTCTCCTGGGTGTGGACCAATTGCTGCCCTCGGGCACGCAGATCACCGGCGACTGGACGTCGATTCGAGGCGAAACCAACTCGACCTTCTTCTTCCTCAACCCCCGCTGGGACGCTTCCCTCCGCCTGGCCCTAACGCAGCCGCTGCTCAACGGCTTCGGCACGACCGTCACCCGTTCGCAGATCATCATCGCCGAGAACATACGCCAGCAGACCGCGGTCGGGTTCGAGGTACAGGTGATCCAACTGCTGGCCGAGGTGGAGCAGGCCTATTGGGAGCTGGTGGCCACGCGGGAGGGGGTTGCCGTAACCGAGCAGTCGCTCGCGCTCGCCAAACAGCTCCTCGAAGAGACCCGGCAGCGGGTCGAGGTCGGCACATCGGCCCCGATCGACATGGTGCAGTCGGAAGCGACCGTAGCGAACCGCGTGCAGGAGCTGATCTATGCCAGGAATGCGACCGCCAACGCCGAGGACAACCTGAAGGCACTGCTCGGTTTCGACCTGCCCCATGAGTGGCAAGTGGAGATCGAGGCCACCGACTCCTACAACATGGAGCCGGTCCTGCCCGATCTCCAGAAGTCCATCGAGACCGCCCTCGACAAACGTCCCGCCATCATCCGGCAGGAGCTGGAACTGGCGCGGCTCGACCACAACGTCAAGGTGGCGCGCAACGGCGCCCTGCCGCAGCTCAATCTCACCGGCAGCTACGGTTGGTCCGGAGTCAGCGGCGAGTCCACGATTGAGGATCCCGAAACCGGTGAACCGATCACGATCCGCGAGGGTTGGGGCGACGCGGCAAGCCAGGTCTTCGAATTCACCTACCCGAGGTGGACCCTGGGGCTGAACTACTCGGTTCCGATCGGCAACCACCGCGCCAAGGAGCAGCTCGCCGCCACCCGTTACCAGCGCGACCGTGCCGACACCCAGCTCGCCGCTCTCAAGCAGTCAATCACCCATGAGGTGCGGCTCGCTGTCAGATCGCTGTATGACGGGTCAGCTGCGATTGACGCCGCGGTGGTTTCGAGCCGCCTCGCCGTGCGGAACCTCGAGGCCGAACAGACCAAGTTCAACAACGGTCTCTCCACCAACTTCCAGGTGTCGGAGATCCAGCGCGCCCTGGCTGACGCCCAGTTCGCCGAGATCCGCGCCCGCGTCAACTACCGCAAGTTCCTGGCGGCCTACTACGCCTTCACCGGCACCTTCCTCGAGGCCGTGGGCGTTCAGATCGACGCCGGGGACGAGCCCGAATCGGTCCACGACTACTGGAAGGACACCAAGTGGCTGCAGTTCTCCGATCTCAAGGGCGCGAGCAAAGAGGTCACGATTCCTGCCGAGCAGGTGGAGACCGCGACAGATTAATTTTGAATTCTAAATTTTGAATTTTGAATTGCAGGCCGCCCTCCCCATTCCGGAGAGGGCGGCTTTCTATTGGCGTTCGGTCTTTCCGACCAACCGCCTGGCACGCGAGACGCGTGCCCCACAAAATCTCCGGTTCGGCGAGCTTGTGGGGCAGCCGTCCCGGCTGCCGGGAGGATGGGCTGGAATTCAAAATTCAAAATTCAAAATTCAAAATTCCGAATTCGCGCAGCGAATTCGGGTAGAATTCGCCGCTATGGACTTCAAACTCATTCGCCAGTTGCCCGGTACGTTGTGGTCTGCCGTCGTGATGGAGCTGTTCGAGCGCCTTGCCTACTACGGCATGGTGATGGTGCTCGGCATTTACATCGTCGATCGGCTGGGAGTTCCCGCCGACACTTTCGGATGGGTGTACGGCATTTTCACCGCCACCCTCTACTTCCTGCCGGTGCTCGCCGGGGCGCTGGCCGACCGCTTCGGCTACAAACCGGCCTTGATCGTGGCCTTCGCCACCCTCGCCGGCGGGTACTTCCTGCTCGGGGCGTCGACCGACTTCCGCATCATCTGCGCGGCCCTCGGTCTGATTGCGATCGGCGGTTCGATCATCAAGCCAACCATTTCGGGCACGGTCACCCGCACCACCGAGGAGGGCAGCACCCGCCCGGTCGGCTTCGGCCTGTATTACATGATGATCAATGCCGGTGGGCTGATCGGTCCGGTGGTGGCGGCCCAGGTACGAAACCGTTCCGAGTTCAGCTATGTGTTCTGGGTATCGGCGGCGGCCTGCGCATTGATGTTGGCTCAGGCCATCTTCGCCTTCCGCGATCCGGTGCCCGAGGCCGAACGGAAGAGCGGCAAGAGCATGGCCGACATCTTCCGCGAGATCGTCATGGTGCTCGCCAACTGGCGCTTTGTGCTGCTGTTGGTGATCTTCTCCGGCTTCTGGGGGATGATCAATGTGCTCTTCGGTTTCCTGCCGTTGTATGTGGAAACCTTCACCGACCTCTACGCCGCCGAAGCGGCCATTGACCGGATTGTCCCGCTGACCAGAGTCGCCGGGCACTGGCTCAACCCCGAGGTCCTGATCTCGCTCGATGCGCTCCTCATCGTTCTCTTCCAGGCAACAATCTCGTACCTCACCCGCCGCTGGCCGACCCTGCGCGCGATGTTGGTCGGCACGACCATCGCCACGGTTTCGTGGGTCTTCCCGGCCATTTCGCCGGTTGCCACGTTCATCTCGCTCGGGATCGTGGTCTGGTCGTTGGGTGAGATGATCTGCTCGGCGCGGTTCTTCGAGTACTGCGGCACGATCGCCCCCAAGGACCAGGTCGCCCTCTACCTCGGCTACTCCTTCTTCGCGATCTTCATCGGCAATTTCTACTCGGGTCCGTGGGCCGGGTGGCTGTATGAACGATTCATCCGAGTTCCCCACGAGGCCGGTCTGGCCATCCAACCGTGGGTCTTCTTCGGCGGGGTCATGTTGATGGGCGCGTTTTCGGTCGTGGGACTCGCGGTCTACGGCTGGTTCATCAATCCCGACACTGCGCGGCGGGCCGAGGGCAACGCGCCGTGATCGAGGCTCTCCGCACCCTGTTCACCGACCCGAGCTTTCCCAGCCTGCACGTGATGGTGGTGCACTTCCCCATCGCCTTCATCGCCTTCGCGCCGCTGCTCGATCTGGCGTGTCTGTTCTTTCGCGATCGGGTGTGGCTCGACCGCGCCGCCGCCGCCATGTACCTCGTTGGTACCCTCGGTGCCGGCGCCGCCTACCTCCTCGGCGAGGAGGCCGCCGAGGCGGTGCAATCCATGACTCCGGCGACCGAGTCGGTCCTGGCCGACCATGAGGCGCAGGCGGTGATTACGCTGGTGGTGCTCGCCACGGCCACGCTCATTCGCCTGATCGTGACCTGGCTCGGCCGCGACGACCGCCGGATCAAGGTCGGGATCTTCCGGCTGCTGGCCCTGCCGGCGGTCATCGCCGCGCTGGCGATGCTCGCCCTTACCGCCGATCTCGGCGGTCAGCTGGTCTACCGGCACGGGGTCGGCGTCACGGTTGAATCGTTAGAACGTTAGAACGTTGAGAACGTTGGAACGTTAGGCTCATCCGAACCCAGGTGAGACGGGTGATTCAGCTCTGAAGGTGGGCTGAAGCCCACCCTACGGGTCCGCTCGATATGTGGGTCCGAAGTGGGGTGAGCCTTGGCCCACCTTAAGGATCGCCGGTGAGTGGGCCGCAATGGCAGCCGGGACGGCTACCCCATCCGTATTCGCCCCTCAGGGCTTCGCCGTGACAAGCGCCGAGACTATTGCCTGTGACGGCGTAGCGCGAAGGGCGAAGCCGCATGGGGCACGCGTCTCGCGTGCCCTTCGAATGCAGTGTTCACACGTCTTCAACGTGCAACGTTGAACGTTCTAACGTTCTAACGGCTAGTTGGTGTCCGTTTCGAGGGCGGTCGCGACCTGATTCATGACGGCCATTTCTCCGAATGAGGTCGCCAGGAGATCGTCGAAGCGGATCGCCTCCCGGTAGGCTGCGATCTCATCGGCGTCATAGAGGCCGCTGGCCATCAGGACGCGCAAGCCGGTGGAGGCCACGTCGCGGGCCGCCGCTCCGCCGTGGAGCCGCGCGCAGGCCATCAGCAGCTCCTTGCGCGGGCCAGCATCGCGAGCGGCCTTGCGGGCCAGAACCACCGCTGTTTCCACCTCGGCCACCAACCGCGCCAACTCGAACATCACCCACTGCTGGCGCGGCAGTTTTTTCGTGTGGCAGACCAGGATCGTCTCGGCGAGCGCGTCTGCTGCCATTGCCGCCGCCTCACCGGTCCCCATCTCGCGCAGACCGGTGGCCATGTCGCGATAGAACCGGCCCTTGGTCTTGACCACCATCCGCCAGCGGTGGGTGCCGATGATGTTCTGCAGGATCTCCGAGGTGCCCTCATAGATGGTGGTGATGCGGACGTCGCGGCGAATCTTTTCGACCTCGTACTCGTGGGTGTAGCCGTAGCCGCCGTGGGCCTGGATCGCCGCATCCGCCGCCTGGTTGCCGGCCTCGGTGGCGAAGAACTTGGCCACTGCGCCCTCGACCTGCAGACCCGGCTCGCCGGAATCGAGTCGTTGGGAGACCTCCTCGCAATGGGCCCGCGCCGCTTCCAGCCGCACCGCGTGCGGGACGATGAGCTTGTGGGTGAAGCCCTGCTTGCTGTATAGCGCCTCACCGAACTGGACGCGCTCGTGTCCGTAGGTGATCGCCCGCTGGAGGGCTTCCTCGCCGGCGCCGAGACCGAACGCCGCCACCATCAGCCGGGTGAAACCGAAGACCTCGTTGGCCTGCTCCAGCCCCTTGCCCTCCTCGAGCCCGAGCAGGTGGTCGGCGGGCACCTCGACGCCTTCCATGATGATCTGGGTGGTGTTGGATGCACGAATGCCGTGCTTGTGCTCCGGAGGACCGACCGAGAACCCCGGCGTGTCGCGCTCGATGACGAAAAACGACGGGCCGTTGGGCGTCTTGGCGAGCACGGTGTAGATCTTCGCCACGCCGCCGTTGGTGATGAACTGCTTGGTGCCGTCGATGCGGTAGGCCCGGACCGTTCCGTGCGTCGTCCAGAATCGGCTCGGCCACAGTCTTCAGGTTGGCCACATTGGAACCGGCCTCGGGCTCGGTGACGCCGTAGGCGACGATCAGGCCTTCTTCGCCGATACGACCCAGCCAGTGTTGTTTCTGCTCGGGCGTGCCGCCGACGATGATCGGGTCGACCCCAAGGGCGATGGCGAGAAAGGCGGTGGCGACCGCGAGGTCCACCCGCGCCATCTCCTCGGAGACGCGAAAGAGGTCGCGCCCGCCGCCACCCAGACCACCCACCTCTTCGGGCAGGAACAAGAGGTGCAGACCGAGCTCCGGGCCGAGCATCTCATCCACCAGATCGAGTGGAAACTCGGCGTCCTCGTCAAGCTGCAGCCGGGTTTCCTGGTCGAGTCGGCGTTCGGTGACGGTCTTCAATGTCTGGAGCACGAAACTGAGCGTTTCGTCGTCGAGACCGGCGCGCGTTCTGTCCATCACCCTCTCCCGTCCTCCGTTGAGGAAGGCAGATTATGGCACAGACCACATGCAGGTCACGATCCGATTTCGAGCCCGACGTCGAGCCACGGCGCCGAGTGGGTCAGCGCGCCGATCGAAATGAGATCGACCCCAGTCGCGGCGACGGCCGCCGCGGTCGTCAGATCGATCCCACCGGATGCCTCGGTGATGCAGCGGCCGCCGACCATGATCACCGCCTCGCGCAGGGTATCGGGCTCCATGTTGTCAAGCAGCACTGCGTCAACACCGGCGGCAAGCCCCTCCTCGATCTGGGCGAGTGTGTCGACCTCGAGCTCGACCTTGACCAGGTGCCCGACAGCGCGCCGCGCCGCCCCGACGGCCGCCGCAACGCTGCCGGCCACAACAAGGTGGTTATCCTTGATCAACACGGCGTCATCGAGGCCGAAGCGGTGGTTGGACCCCCCACCGCACCGCACCGCGTACTTCTCCAACGCCCGCAGACCCGCCGTCGTCTTGCGGGTGCACACCACCGCCGCGCCCGTCCCTTTCACCGCCTCGACAAAGGCCCGGGTCAGCGTCGCCACCCCGCAGAGGTGGCCCAGAAGATTGAGGGCCGTCCGCTCGCCGGTCAGCACCGCACGCGCCGGGCCCCGCAGGCGGAGCAACTCGTCGCCCTCCCGAAAATCGTCGCCGTCGGCAATCGCCGCCTCGACCTCAAGCGATGGGTCGAGCATCTCGAAGACCCGCGCCGCCACCACGCCGCCGGACATCCTGCCATCCTTCCGCGCAACCACTGCGGCCACCACTCGGACGCTCGACGGCACGATCGCGTCAGTCGTGATGTCGCCCGCGCGGCCCAGGTCCTCGGCGAGGGCAGTGCGGATCAGGGGGTCGAAGATCAGTGGGGAGGGAGAGTTCATCGGAATACCTTTCTGACGTCAGGCACCCAAACCCGCGGAGGTAACGGAACCCACGCATTTTGGAATCACATCGTTCTCGCCCAGAGAGTACAGCGGCTGGCGCCAGCAATCGGCGGGCCGGGGAAAGTCCGAACGGAAGTGGGCGCCGCGGCTCTCGGTCCGCCTCAGGGCGGCCCGCAGGATTGCTGCAGCCGCGAGCACCTCGTGTGCAGTCTCTGATCGCACGTCGCCGGCCGCCTCTCGCAGCGCCGAAAGCACGTCGAGCGCGGCGCGCAAGCCCCTCGTATCCCGCACCAGACCCGCGCCCTGCCACATCGCCTTACGGAGGCGCGCCTCGATCTCGCGGCCCGCTTCGCCGGAATCCTCGCGCCAGGGGTGTTCGGCAATCGACAGAGGATTTCTAAGAGCGGCGTCACGAAGGCGGACCGGGTGGAGCGTCCGGCGTTGGCTGCGCCGAACCCCGCGCCCCACCGCCGCGCCGTAGACCACAGCCTCCAGCAACGAGTTGCTGGCAAGTCGGTTGGCGCCGTGGAGGCCCGTCCGTGCCACCTCACCGCAGGCCCACAGCCCCGGGACCGTGGTCCGGCCCTCGCCGTCAACCACCACGCCACCCATGTGATAGTGGGCGGCCGGGGTCACGGGCAGAGGTTCGCGGGCCGGGTCGAACCCGTGCTCGCGGCACAACGCGGTGACCGTCGGGAATCTCTCCCTGATACTTCTGACGAGGGTCGCGTCGAGAAAGACCGACGATCCACACCGCACCCGACTCCAGATCGCCCGTGCCACCACATCGCGCGGCGCCAGTTCCGCGTCCGGATGCTCCACAGGCATAAAGCGATGACCGTGCTCGTCGACGAGCACCGCGCCGTCACCCCTGAGGGCTTCGGTCAGCAGGGGCAAACGTCGGGCCTCGACCGCCAGCGCGGTGGGGTGAAACTGCACGAACTCGAGATCGGCAACGGCGGCCCCCGCCCGCAGGGCCATCGCCAGCCCGTCGCCGCCGGATTCCGGAGGGTTCGTGGTTCGTTCCCAGAGCGCCCCGACGCCGCCGGTGGCCAGGACCACCTCAGGGGCCGCAAACACCAGGTGGCGACCTGCACGATCAACGGCCAAAACACCCACGACGGCGTCACCGTCAAGGAGCAGGTCCAGAGCCAGCGCATGATCCACCACTTCGATATTTGGCGCCTCGCGAACGCCGGCCGCCAGGCTCCGCACCAGCTCCAGCCCCGTAGCATCACCCGCCGCATGGGCGACCCGGCGACGGCCGTGGCCGCCTTCCTTGGCGAGCGCCAGTACGCCGTCGTCCGTGCGGTCGAATTTCGTACCCAGCGCCGCCAGCTCCGTGATTCGGGACGGTCCCTCTGCGGTCACCCGTCGCACCGTTTCTGGATCGCACAACCCCGCTCCGGCACGCAGCGTATCGGCAGCGTGCTCGGCCGGCGAATCGTCCTTTCCGACGGCGGCGGCGATGCCGCCCTGAGCATGTACGCTGGACCCACCGTCGGAGAAGGCCGTCTTTCCTACCATGAGCACATGCCGATCTCGGGCGTGGAGGGCGGCTGTCATGCCAGCGATGCCACCGCCGACAATGACCACGTCGGCACAGCGGATTTCGTCAGGAGAAAAGAGCCGGACGTTCATCAGCGGCCGCCCCGTCCCACCTCAAGCATTCTTTCCACCGACCGCCGGGCGCGCCCGGCAACCACCTTATCCACCTCGACCGGATATCGACCGTGCTCGAGGCTGGCAAGGATATTTTCGAGGGTGATTTTCTTCATGTGGGGACAGAGAGTGCAGGGCCGAATGAAGTCGACCTCGGGAAACTCCGCCGCCACATTGTCGCTCATCGAGCACTCGGTGATCATCACCACCCGCTCAGGTCTGTTCCTGGCCACCCATTCGATCATCCCGGAGGTCGAGCCAACCATGTCAGCGGCTTCAAGGACCGGCAGGTCACACTCGGGATGGGCGATGACCTGAATGCCGGGAAACTGTTTCCGGTAGGCCGTAATGTCCCCAGCGGTAAACTTCTCGTGGACCTCGCAGTGACCGTTCCAAAGAATCACCTCGACATCGGTGTTGGCGGCCACCCACTTCCCGAGGTACTCGTCCGGCAGAAAGATGACGCGCTCGGACCCGAGCGACTCTACGACCTCCACGGCGTTGGCCGACGTGCAGCAGATGTCGGTTTCCGCCTTCACCTCGGCTGAGGTGTTGACGTATGTCACCACAGGCACACCCGGATACCTGACCTTCAGTTCCCGAACATCGGCGGGCGTGATGCTTTCGGCCAACGAACAGCCCGCTTCGGGGTCCGGGATCAAAACGGTGCGATCGGGATTCACGATCTTGGCCGTTTCCGCCATGAAATGAACACCACACACCACGATGACCTCGGCGTCACTCTCCGCCGCCCGCCGTGCCAGCGCCAATGAGTCGCCGGTGATATCGGCCACCCCGTGGAAGATCTGCGGCGTCTGGTAGTTGTGGGCCAGGATCACTGCGTTGCGTTGTTTTTTCAGGCGTTCGATCTCCACGATCAGCGGCGCGTAGGCCGCCCACTCCACCTCGGGGATCAGGTGGCGGACCTTGGCGTAGGTCGCTGCCGTCGCCTCCACCGCACTCGCCGGGTCCATCGTCAGCGTGCTGACTGCGAAAGTCCCGATGCTCGACACTGCATTCTCCCGCATGGTTATTGTCCTCCCACATAGTTATACTCAAAAAGAGTATAACTAATTCCCAACAAACGGCCGGAGGCCCGGCCGGACCCTTATGCTAACAATGAGCATTAGGGGGTGTCAAGTCATTTTGAGCAGAGGGGCAAAGGGGCAGTCGAACCTCTGATTTCAGGCCGGAGCATGTCGAGCCCGAATTGACAGGCATCTCCTGTGCAAGGCCACGCCTGTGCTCCTCTGCGCTTTTCGGGTCAGCGCCGCGCGCCAGGCAGGCCCACCCCCGGGGCGGGCCTCTCAAGCAGGACCTCCCGACGGAACCGGAACAACTCCGCCGGGCGGCCACCGGTGAGAGGCTCGGACTGCCCGGTGCCCTCCACCAGTCCACCCTGCCCTACAAGGCGACGGAAGTTCTGCTTGTGCAGCAGCACACCCGCCAGAGCCTCCACCGCCAGCTGCAACTGCAACAGGGTGAAGGTCTCGGGCATGAGTTCAAAAACGACGGGCCGATAGCGGATCTTCGCGCGGATGCGGCCCAGCGCGGTGGCGAGAATGCGACGGTGATCGAAGGCCATTTCGAGGCCCACGTACTTTTCGAACTCGGGGCGGGGCAGCGACCGACCCCGAAGCTCGGCGTCCCGCACGGATTCCGAAGTCAGACCGAGCTCGTAGAGGAGTTCGTATCTCTCCAGAACCCGCTCTCCGTCCCACGGGGCCTCGTCGAGCCCGAAGCTGGTGCCCGAACGAATCTTCCTCAAACCTCGCTCCGCGCCATCGCCGGCCTCATCGATCCAGCGGTTGAGAGCAGGCTCGATGTGACGGGGAATGACCTGGGGAGGTTTTCGCCGCCAGTCTTCCCACGGAAAGAACCGGTAGACCGACCGCCACCTGGCCGCGAGGCCGCGCAGCGGAGTGCTCTCGCGGACCAGTGCAAGATAGGCGGCGGAAACCACCCGGGGGCCACCCGCCGCTTCCCGGGGGTCACGAAAACGGTCGCCAAAGGTGTAGAGCTGTTCCACGTATCCGAGCTCCAACCCCGTGTAGGTCCGAACCCAGCGGCGCAAGGCCAAATCCAGCGTCCGATCACCCGACGGATCGAGCGGTCCGGTCGGCAGTGTCTCCACCAGGCGGCGATCCGCGCGGCCTTCGACACTGACG
The DNA here is from genome assembly GCA_963714885.1 of Candidatus Sulfomarinibacteraceae bacterium. Lineage (GTDB taxonomy): Bacteria > Acidobacteriota > Thermoanaerobaculia > Thermoanaerobaculales > Sulfomarinibacteraceae > Sulfomarinibacter. Next base: position 139,957 of record CAVQQV010000014.1, read on the forward strand.
CCGCCCTCGATGGGAGTGCCCTCCGGCAACGCAACGGTGAGCACCCGCGGCTGACCATCGGTGAGTGCGATGATCACGGCGTTGAGACCGACCACGATCGACGGGGTTGCTTCGGACATCGGGGTTATGTTGGCGTCGATTCCCGACAATTGCAAATCAGGTGCGGGATAGAGGATTCCGACTGTTGGGGTGGATCCGCCCGCCCGGCGATGGGAAACGGCCCGCGTGCGGCGGAGGTGCCATTGTCACATTGTCTGATCTCGAACGCTCGGAACGGGAACGGAATGCAGGAGCGGTACAATGACGCTTCGCCTGGGGAGGATCTGTGAGTCTGGAAAAACTGATCGAGATCGATGGCGTTGAGCTGCACCTCGCGCGACCGGTGCGCGAGGTCCCGACCTGGATCGGGCAACGCGAAGTGTTGCTGCAATTGCTGGCATCGTGGTCGCTCTTCGCGCCCGACGACATGCCGCTCAACCCGCGTCTGCTCGGCAAACCCGGGGTCGGCAAGACCACCCTGGCCTGCGCCGCAGCCCGCGAGCTCGGGCGCGACATCTTCATCGTCCAGGCGACCACCGACACCCGGCCCGAAGACCTCCTGGTGACCCCGGTCCTGAGCCCCGACGGCGGCGTGCGGTATATGGCGTCACCGCTGGTCACTGCGATGCTTCGCGGTGGGGTCTGCATCCTCGACGAGGGCAACCGCATGAGCGAGAAGTCGTGGGCATCGCTGGCCCCCCTCCTCGATCACCGCCGATCGGTCGAGAGCGTGGTCGCAGGCATCACGATCAATGCCCACCCGGACTTCCGCTTCGTCACCACCATGAACGAGGACGCCTCGACCTACGAGGTCCCCGAGTACATCCACTCGCGACTGATGCCGCAGATCGTGATCGACTTCCCGGACGAGGACGAAGAACGGGCGATTCTCGAGAGCCAGGTCGGCTCGGCCGAGGAGGAGGTCCTCGACTACGTCCTGTCCTTTCTTCAGGCGGCCCACCACGCCGACCTCCGCTACTCGGTCCGGGACGGCATCAATATCGCGCGCTACGCGATGAAGACCCTGCGCCGCGGCGAGGCTGCGAGCGCCCGCGACGCCGTCGACACCGCCCTTCGACTGGCGCCTCGGAGAAGACGATGCGGAACCCTTCCGGTTGGTGACAGATTGATTTCGGATTTCGGATTTCGGATTTCGGATTTTCCACCCACCCTCTCCCGAGCCAAATCTCAGACGGGTGGCGGACCAGTCCGGCAATCTTCGGCCTCAACAGAAGATCTGGAAAGACTGTCCGCAAATCCGAAATCCGAAATCCGAAATCCGAAATTTCGACCCATGACCTCCCTCGACCTCGACCTCATCGCCCCCGAGGCCGTGCCGGGCATCCGCGTGATGCCGGTGCTCCACGAGCGGGTCGATTTCGCCGGACTGGTGCGGCGGGTTCTCACCGAACTCGACCCCGGGGCGGTCGCGGTCGAGCTGCCGACCACCCTCGCCGATGCCGCGGTCACTGCGGTTTCGCGGCTGCCGAAGATCTCGGTCGTCGTGTCCGAAGAGCCCGGAGAGGACGCGCTGATCTGGGCGGTGACCCCCGGCGACCCGCTGGTGGAGGGTATGCGGTGGGCCATCGAAAACGACCGCCGGGTGCTGCTCATCGACCCCGACATCCGCTACCGTGGCCGCCGCCACGATCACCTCCCCGACCCGCACGCCCTGCACGGACTGGGCGAAGGCGAGTATGTCGATCTCTTGCGGCGCCTCGCGGACGGTGCACCCCACGACGACCGCGACCGTCTGCGCGAACAGGGAATGGCCTATCACCTCCACGAAGCCCGCAGCCTGGTGGATGGCACGATCCTGGCTCTGGTCGGCGCCGCCCACGCCACCAGGGTCGCCGAGATGCTCATTGGGCCGACGGCGCCACCTCTGGCCCGCCAGCAACGGACCCGGGTGCTGATCCGCCACCTCCACCCGGACAGCCTCACCGCCGTCCTGCCCGATGCGCCGCTCGCCCATTCGGTGTGGGAGATCCTCCGCAGCGGCACGCTTCCCGAGGAACCCGATCTCTTTGCCACCGTCGCGCCGAAGATCGAGGCGTCGTTCGGTCCGTTGACGGTCATCACGGGCGGGCGCAGCGAGACACCCGGCGCTCGGCAACACCAGGTGGCCTCGTACGCGGCCCACCACGGAAGCCGGCTCACCCCGGGTGGGATGGTGGTCGACCGCGGCGCGCTCGAGGCCGTGGTGTGGCGGATCGGATCGGCCTCCTACCACGAGCAGACCCGGACCGAAACGACGCGCTGGCAGCGACGGCTCTTTTTCGACTTTGCCCGTCGCTACGCGAGGATTCAGGGACGGCTGGTGCCCGGTCTCTACGAGATGGTGGTCGCAGCCCGCGGGGTCGGCGACGACAACCTGGCGTGGGAGGTCTTCGATACGGCCCGATGCTATCCCTGGCAGGAATCAACTGCTGAAATCGAGACCGCTCACATCGACGGCGAGATGCTCGATCTCGGGACGCGGTCGGTCCGCTTCCGCCGCCGCTTTCTGAGGACCAAACAGCGACCGTTGTCTGTCCCGGTGCGCCGCCACCCCTCGCCCGACGACCCCGCTGACTGGCTTCGCGCCTTCTCGGGCGAAAGCATCTGTTCGTACCCTCCCGAAGACATCGTGGTGGAGGACTGGGGCCGGCACCTCAAACACCGTGCCGTGTCCGTCCTCAGCGCCGAAAATGCGCACTCCGAGCCCTTCACCACCAGCATGCTCGACGGGATCGACCTGCGGGAGACCTTGCTGCGCCGGCACGAGGGGCGGATCTGGGTGCGCGAGCGGGGGCGCCAACCGGGTGCGGCCGGCGCGGTGGTGATGATCTTCGACGACGACCCGTCAGGCGCGACCTACCCCTACCTGATGTCGTGGCTCGGCGAACACGAACAGGAATCGGACATGGCCCTCTACGCCACCGACCCGATGCAGCAGGTCGTGGGCCCCGGCATCATGCGCGCCACCTACGGCGGCTTCATGCTCACCTACCCACCGGGCCGGCTCTTCGACGTGTGGCGGGACCCCGACTACCAGGCGGCGCGCAGCAAACCGGAGGTCCTGCTCATGGCGGCGGTGGACTACAGCACCGACCCCATCGTGGTTCATGTCGGCCGGCACCCGCCATCGGCGCCGATCCGCGAGTATGCCTCGCGCCGGGCGAAGAGGATCGTCCACCTCCCACTCGGGAGCCTCTCTCCCTCGAGCGTCAGCAGGGTCCGGGTCGTCCACATCCTCGCCGGCCACGACAAACGCGAGATCGCGAAAGACTACCTGTGGTGAAAACCCTGACGGGTTTTCAATTCTTAATTTTGAATTTTGAATTTTGAATTTCGGGCACGAGCCCCCAGCTCACTGCTGATCGACCACGGGATCTTCGAAAGGATGAATTGGCCGCCTTTCAGGGGAAGGGTGGATGGAAAATCCGAAATTCAAAATCCAAAATCCGAAATCTAGAATTGTCGCCGTCGTGTGCCGGGATAGCTGTCGAAGGTCGGGCGGTCTTCGATCTTCTCACCCGCCGCCATGCGTCCGGCGATGGTCTGGAAGGCCTCTCCACGCGACCCTTCCGAGGTCTCGGCGGCGTGTTCTTCGAACGCGACGGCCTCCGCCACTTCCCCCCTCGCATAGAGGATCCGGGCCAGGGTGTCGGCGGTCTCGGGGTCCGGATTCGCCGCATAGGACAGGCGGGCAATGGTGGTGGCCTGCTCCAGTTCCCGGCCTGAAAGATAGAGACGCCACGCGACATCGTTGAGATTGTCCGCCGGCGCCACAGCGCCTTCGAGTTCGAACCAACGAAGGTAGAGTTCGGCGGCGAAATCGAAATGGCCGTTGCTGAAGGCGAATTCCGCCACATCGAGGAGTTCGTCTGGAGAAACCGCTTCGAGATCGGGAATCTCGAGAAGCGTCGCGGCGTCCTCATAGCGCGCGGTCTTCAACAACTCTGCCTGTTCGTCGGCGGGCCGATCCATCAGGCCCTCTTCGATGACGCGGTTCAAATAGGCGGTGCCGTCGGTGTCCGGTACTTCGAACCCGCGATCCCAACCCTGTCGATACAGCCTGGCCGCGCGCTGGTACACCCTCGTGTGCAGCTCGACCCTCGCGGCGAACATCAGTCGGCGGCAGACCTCGAGCTGTTCGCCGTCGGTGGCCTGGTGAAACGCCTCGATCCTGCTGATGGCCCCTTCAGGATCGGACCGCTCGAGCAGACCCTCCACCGATCGCTCAATGGCGTCGACATTCCCGGGTTCCTCTTCGAGCATCCGCAGACAGGCAAGAAACGTGTCCCCGGTCCGGATGCGTTGGACGCGCCGCAGGAACTTCTCCGGCGGCAGGTATCCCAGGATGCGCTCCATCTCGTTGCCGCGCGCGTCGAAAAAGATCATCGTCGGGTAGCTGTCGACGCCGTACCGCGATGCCAGTTCAGCCCCGCCTTGCTCGGCGTTGAGCTTGAGCGCCACCAGCTTCGCCAGTTCACTGCGCACTTCCGGGCTCGAGAAGGTGTCGGTATCCAGCCGCCGGCACCAGTTGCACCAGTCGGTGTAGAACTCCGCCATCACCACCGTGTCGCGCTTCCCGGCATCCGCCGAGGGCGGACTGAAACGTCCCATCAAACCAAACAGTTGGAGCTTCCGGGTAACAGGCCGCGGCGCCCAACACGGCGAAAACAATCAGAATTGAACATGCCCGGCGCAATCTAACCTCCACTCGAAAAATGACGCGAGGTGACGGTACCAGAACCGTCTCCCTACCATTCAATGTGCCGGAAATCCCGCACCAGTTGCACGGCACAGCACATGTCCTTTTCTGCGGTGCCCCGCCCTCACCCATCAGCTACGTTGTCGCGCCGCCCAGGTTGCATGCGCGCATCATTCGGTCCGCAACGCGTCCACGGGATCGAGGTCGGCGGCCCTGCGCGCCGGGGCGACTCCGCTCACCACCCCAACCACGAGGCACATGATCAGGGCGGCGACGATCGCCAACGGCGGCGTGCTCAGCGGGAGACCCGGAACCGCCGCCCGCCCGAGGGCGGTCAAGGAGAGACCGGCCAGCAGACCGAGCAAACCGCCCGCGAACGCGAGCAGCACCGACTCGAGCAGGAAGAGCCCCTGCACCGTGCCTCGGGTCACCCCGAGGGCGCGCAGCAGGCCGATCTCGTTGGTCCGTTCGTGGACCGAGATCCACATGATGGTGAGAATGCCCATCGCTCCGACGAGCAGCGAGATGCCCGCGATGCCCGACACCGCGATGGTGATCATGCCGATGATCTTGCCGAAGGTGTCGAGCATCTCGGTCTGGGTCGTGATCGTGAAGTCCTCCTCGCCGCGGTGGCGGGCCATCAGCACCGACCGGATGCGCCGTCCACGACATCGGGAATGACATCGGTGTCTGCCGCGACGATGTCGATCTCCGACCAGCTCGTCGATGTCGAAGAGATCCATGGCGGTGGCGACCGGAACGTAGACCGTGTCGTCGAGATCGAAGCCGAGCAGCTGGCCCTTGGCTTCCATCACTCCGATCACCAGAAACGAATAGCCGCCGATCCGCACCCGTCGGCCGAGCGGCGAGACCTCGTCGAAGAGCTCGCGCGCCAGCTTGGAGCCGAGCACGGCGTAGGATGCGCGGCGGTTCGGGTCCATCTTCGGCAGGAACGAGCCCTGCCCGACGGAGAAGCGCCACGCCGCCGAAGCTTCCCAGCCGACCCCGTAGATGAAGACGCTGCGACCCCTCCCATTACCCTCGACCCGGGCCTGTCCCATCGCCACCGGAACGACCTCGTTGACTCCCGGTACCTTGCGCAGCGCCTCGGCGTCGTCGATGGTCAGCTTGTGGGTCGTGCCGCCGAGGGCCCCGGGCACACCGAGGGTCTTCACCTTGCCCGGGTTGATACCGATGAGGCTGGTCCCGAACTGGGTGAACTGGCCGACGATGTAGTCGCGCGTGCCCTCGCCGAGCGAGGTCAGAACGATCACCGCGGTGACGCCGATGGCCACCCCGAGCGCCGAAAGAAACGAGCGCAAGCGCTGCCCGCGAATCGCCCCGACGACGAAACGGATGAGTTCTAGAATGTCCACAGCCCACCCGGCGCCCAATGAGGAATTCGGAATTCGGAATTCGGAATGCTGCCCTACCCATCCTGTCAACGAGCAAGGGAGAGTTGCGTGGAAATTCCGTAATTCCTCATTCCTAATTCCGAATTCAAAACTTCATCGTCCCACCAATGCCTCGACGGGATCCAGGCGCGCCGCCCGGCGCGCTGGCACGACGCCGAAAAACACCCCGACCACGACCGAGGTCACCAGCGAGGCCACGACCGCCCACGCCGGCGTCGTTGCGGGAAAGGTCGGGTAGAAACGCACGAAGACGTTCACGGCCGCCCAACCGACAGCGAGACCGGTGATCCCGCCGAGAGTCGAGAGAACCGAGGCCTCGGCGATGAAGACCGCGATGATCTGTCTGGTGGTCGCACCGAGAGCCTTGAGCAGGCCGATCTCGTGGCGTCGCTCCGACACCGCCACCAACATCACGTTCATGATCCCGACCCCGGCCACGGTGAGCGACACCGAGGCGATCGCGGCCAGGGCCAGGGTCAGCACGCCGAGAATGGAGTCGAGCGTGTCGACGACCGCGTCCTGGGTGATCACGGTGACGTCCTCAGCTCGGTGTCGCTCTGCGAGCAGGTCGAGCACCGCGGTCTTGGTCGCTTCGAGATCGCCTTCGCTGGCGACTTCGACCAGGATCCGAAACAGCGAGACTGCGGTTGAAGATCCGCATCGCGGTCCGCACCGGGACCATGACCACGTCGTCGAAGTCGAAACCGAGCGACCGCCCCCGAGGCTCGAGCACGCCGACCACCCGAAACCGCCACTCGCCGAGCCGCACGACCCTGCCGAGCGGGCTTTCGGCGCCAAAGAGCTCCTGCGCGACCTTGACCCCGAGCACGATTTCGGCGCCCCCCTGATCGGGGTCTCCGGCCGGCAGGAACTGTCCTGCGCCAACCCGCAACCTGCGCACCTCGAGCAGATCGTCGGTGGTCCCGATGACCGGCACCGACCGCGCTCTTGCCGCCGTACCGCAGTTTCTCCTCGCCGGTCGCCAGCGGCGCGGCGCGAACCACGCGGGAATCCGCGATGCCACCGCACGGTAGTCGTCGATGGTGAGATCGTGCACCACGCCGCCGAAGGGCATCATGCCCGTCGTTTCGACCTTGCCGGGAAGAACGATCAGCAGGTTGGAACCGAGCGAGCTGAATTCCTGAATCACGTAGCGGCGCGCGCCCTCGCCGAGGGCGGTCAGGGCGATCACTGCCGCAATCCCGACCGCCACCCCGGCCACCGACAGACCGGTTCGCAAACGGTGGCCGCGAAGCGCACCCACCGCAAACGCGATGAGCTCAGAGATCGCCATACCCGTTCCAATTTCGGATTTCGGATTTCGAATTTCGGATTTCCGTCCCGACCTCCCCCTCACAGATGGACGGGTGGAGGAAAAATCCGAAATCCGAAATCCGAAATCCGAATTCTCCTCTCATCGTCTCTCCACGATCTCGCCGTCGTCCATCCGCACGGCGGTCCTTGCCCGTTTGGCGACCTCGGGGTCGTGGGTGACGAGGACCACGGTCTGACCGTCCGCATTCATGGCGTCCAGAAGGGCCATGATCTCGACGGCCGCCGCCCGGTCGAGATTTCCGGTCGGTTCGTCGGCCAGCAGGAGACCCGGGCCCATCACGACCGCCCGGGCGATGGCCACCCGTTGCCGTTGGCCTCCCGACAGCTGGTCGGGCCGGTGGTGTGACCGATCCGCGAGGCCCACCGATTCGAGGATCTCGGCCGCACGCCGTCGACGATCGGCTCGCGGGACACCCGCAAACAACATCGGCAGTTCGACGTTTCCCTGGGCCGTGAGCCGCGGCAGCAGGTGGAAGAACTGGAAGATGAACCCGATCTCCGACTGCCGCAACTTCGTGCGTTCGACGTCGGTCAGGGACTGAGACATCGCGGCCTGCAAAGGAATACGTGCCCGAGGTGGGCCGATCGAGACAACCCAGAATGTTGAGCAGGGTCGACTTTCCCGACCCCGACGGCCCCATCACGGCAAGGTAGTCGCCCTTGGCGATCTCGAGGTCGACCGCGCGCAGGGCGTGGACGTCGGAATCGCCCACGTGGTAGGTGCGCCAGAGGTCCTTGAGGACGATCACGATCCACCCACAATTTTGAATTCGGAATTCGGATTTCGGATTTCGGAATGTCTTCCACCGCACCCGTGCTAATTCACGGGGCAGGTGGGCGGGAAATTCCGAATTCCGAAATCCGAATTCCGAAATTGCACGCCGGTCACTGGCTCTTCTCCTTCGCCCGTGCTCCCGCCTTGATCTCGGGCAGAGTTGCGGGCGGCACCACGACGCGGTCTCCATCCTGGAGAGCCCGTCAGGACTTCGACGTAAGCGCCAGTTGCGGAGGCCGGATCTCGATGGTCCGCTCCTCGAGCACACCGTCGGCGAGCACCAGCACCGATCCACCCTCTGCGACCGCCGATGCCGGAATCCGAGGACGTCATCGCGGCGGTCGAGAATGATCTCGACATCGGCCGAGGTCCCGGGCAGCACGCCGCGCATGGCCTCGGCGTTTTCGAGCTCGACCTCGACCTCGACGGTGCGGTTCTGCTCGAGCACGTCGAGCACGTAGGGCGCGACCCGAACCATTGAGCCGGCAAACGTCTTGTCGGGACGCGAGTCCACCGTCACCCTGACCTCCTGGCCGATGCTCACGCGCTCGGCGTCGACCTCGTCGATGGGGGCGCTGACATACATCGAATCGGGGTCGAGAAGATCGATCACCGGCGGGATCGGCAGCCCCGGGGGCGACGGCGTGATGTACTCCCCGACCTCGGTGCTGACATCGGCGACCGTGCCTGCGAACGGCGCCCTCAACTCGGTGAACGCCAGCTGTACTTCGACCGCCCCGATCCGGGACGCGGCCTGACCGACCGCTGCCACAGCCGCAGCACAGGCGGCCCGGCTGCGGTCGCGGTCCGTGCGCAGCATGTCGAGATTCTGATCGCTGGCGATGCCCTGGTCGTGGAGCGCCTGCGCCCGCGTCATTTCCTTTTCGGCCAGTTCGGCCGTCAGGCACGCCTCGTCGGATTGGGCCTCGACCGCCACCAACGTGGCCTGCGCCGACCTCAGTTCGGCGCGTTGGGCGCTGCTGTCGAGCTGGACCAGGAGTTCACCGGCCTCCACGTGGTCGCCGCGCCGGTGGGGCAGCGCGACCACCAGGCCCCCGATCTGCGGCGACAGCTCGGCCCGGCGGCGAACCTTGATCGGTGCCGGCCCTCGTGTTGGTGACCGCTTCTCTCGACCAGTCCCCGCTCGACCGACGACCGTCCGCACCTCGACCACCTTCGGGAGAAAAGACGGTCGCGCGAAGAACCGCTCCCAGCCGCCACGATCCCGATCACGACAAGGATCCACTTGAACTTTCTCATAATGTTGGATTCTACTCCTCCCGCCCGACCCGGGTTTCGACTTTGCCGCACCGGTGTTCCGGGCTACAGTTGCTCGTCTGAAATCGGTTGGAGGGACAGCAGATGAGCGAAGTGATCACGGCGGAGGAGACCGCCGACCGAAAAACCGACCTGGCGGTTTCCGAAAACCTTCTGGACCGGCAACGCGGCCGAGCTCTGCGAACGCGCGGCCTACTACGGCACCTTCATCGCCCTTCGCACCTACCTGATCCGGGTGGTCGGACTCGACGACGTGCAGGCCGGGGTCGTGGCCGGTCTCTTCGGAGGCTGGATCTACCTGGTCCCCTTCTTCACCGGCGCGATCGCCGACCGCATGGGTTTTCGCAAAGCGCTGATCCTCGCCTTTGCACTGCTCACCGTCGGCTACGGTTCGCTCGGGGTGTTTTCGACCCTCGGCCCGGTGCTCGGCGGGCTCGCCCTGATCGTTCTCGGCGGCGCCTTCGTCAAACCGGTGATCACCGGGACGGTGGCCAAGTCGTCCAACTCGCTCAACCGCGCCCGGGCGTTCTCGATCTTCTACATGGTGGTGAACATCGGCTCCTTCACCGGCAAGACTATCGTTGCGCCGATGCGGATCCAGATGGGTGTCGAGACCGTCCCGTTCTTTTCGGCGGGAGCCAGTCTCTTTGCACTGTTCCTGGTAATGCTCATCTACCGGCCGCCCGACGACAGCGACGCCCAGCCAAAGAACATGCGCGAGGTTTTTCAGGGCATGTGGATGGCGATGAGCAACCTCCGGTTCTTCGCCCTCATCCTGATCACCGCGGGTTTCTGGTCCATCCAGGGGCAGCTCTACGCATCGATGCCGGACTACGTCCTGCGGATGGCCGGCGAGACCTACAAACCCGAGTGGTACGCCAACGTCAACCCGCTGGTGGTCGTGCTCTTCGTGGTCGCCATCACCCAGATGGTCCGAAAATGGAAACCGCAGAACTCGATTCTGGTAGCCATGGCCATGATCCCCATGTCCGCGCTCGCGATGGCGTCGTCCTCGTGGTTTCGGGGCAACGTCAACATCTTCGGGATGGAGGTCCACCCCATCACATTGATGATGGTCATCGGCATCGCCATCCAGGGTCTGGCCGAGTGCTTCCTGTCGCCCAAGTGGCTCGAGTTCGCCTCCAAACAAGCGCCGCGCGGCAAGGAGGGCGTCTTCCTCGGTTTTGCCCACGTCAACACCTTCTTCGCCTGGATCTTCGGTTTCATCTTCTCCGGCTACCTGCTCAAGAACTTCTGTCCCGAGCCGACCACCCTGCCGGCGGCGGTGCAGGCGCAGCACACGCTGGCACTCGCGGGTCAGGCGCCGATGCCCGAGGTCTACGCCCACGCCAACTACCTGTGGTACGCCTATTCCGGGATCGGGGTCCTGTCGTTTCTGGCCCTATTGGTTTTCATCTTTGTCACCAACCGCATCGACAGCAAAAAGGCTGCGGCGGTGTGAGCGCCATGCGACGTGAACTTATTCCGGGTGACGACGTTCAACACAGTGGAGGCACCGATCATGGACATCTTCCGTAACCGTCTCACTCTCCTTCTCACCTGCGTGATCGCGGCCTCGTGCGGGGTCAACAGGTCGATAGTCGTCGCCGACGGCGAGAGCCTGGAGGGCGGCAGATCCACCGTCAACGGCAGCGTTCGGATCGGCTCCGAATGCACCGTGAACGGGAATTGCCGGACCGTCAACGGCCGGGTCACGGTCGGCCAGGGCTCCTCCGTCGGTGGTCTGGCAACCGTCAACGGATCCATTTCGATCGCAGACGAGGTATCGGCAGCCGGAAACGTCCGAACGGTCAACGGATCTCTGGTTCTGGGGTCAGGTATCTCCGTCGAGGGCGGTCTCGAGACGGTCAACGGATCGGTCGAGTGCGGTCGGGAACGGTGGCCGAAGGCATCTCGACGGTCAACGGCGGCATCTCGCTCGAGGGCACCCGGGTCGGCGGCGCGCTGACCACCACCAACGGTTCGGTGAAACTGACGGGCGGGGCACGGGTCGCCGGCGATGTCATCGTCAAGGGCAAGGACCGGCCCGGTGCGAGGAAGAAGACCGTCGAGATCTTCATTGCCGACGGCTCCGATCGTCGAGGGCGACATCGTCGTGCGCGATGCCGGCCGCCAGGTCAAGGTGATCCTGACCGGCGGCGGTACGGTTCAAGGTGAAATCAAGAACGCCGAGGTCGTCGACGATTCCGAATAACGCCCATGACAGGCGGAGGCGGGTCGTTACGGCCCGCCAGATAACGTCGCTTGTGGTGGCGGACCCTGAAGGGCCCGCCACCGGTTCTTTCGACAGGTTCTGAAGAATCTGGACGGCGTAGGCGGGCGTCACGGCCCGCCACCACTCGCGTTCTGCGTGGCAGGCCCTGAAGGACCTGCCCGCCTTCATTGCGACTATTCCGAGGCTCAGTTGACACCCCGTCGCCATGGTAATACCGTGTAACACTCATCCTCGGGACGAGTGGAGGCACGGTATGGCGACTCTGAGCGGCAAACAACAGATCATCACCTTCAAGGCCGAGGACGCCCTCGTCGAGGCAATGAACGACATCCCCAACCGCTCTGAGTTCATCCGCTCGGCGATCCTCGCCGCCCTCGACGGCGTGTGCCCCCTGTGCCACGGAACCGGGGTTCTGAGTCCCCACCAGCAGCAGCACTGGCAGGAGTTCAGCCAAACGCACTCCGTCGAAAGGTGCAACGAGTGCGACGAAGCCAAACTCGTGTGCCCGTCTGCGAGAGGGTGATGGGAAGGCTCGTGGCGACCGTTCGAGTCGCCCGTCTTGCGGTAGCGCTTCTGCTTGCGGTTGCCGTGTCCATTCCCACCGCCACGGCGGCCGACCTGCCGGTCGTCTTTGTCAGCATCCCTCCCCTGAAGTTCGTGGTCGAGCATCTGGCGGGCGGCCACGCCCGGGTCGAGGTCATGCTGCCGCCCGGCGCCTCCCCCGCCACCTACGAACCGACCCCGCGTCAGATGGCCGCCCTCAACGGCGCCGTTCTGTATCTTCAGATCGGCGTCCCGTTCGAAGGCCCGGTCCTGGCCAAGATCTCGACTCTGGCTCCCGACCTCGATGTCGTCGATTGCCGACAGGGCATCACTCTCGTGCCGATGGAGGACAGCGACGACGGACACGGACACGGCCCTCTGGATCCCCACATCTGGCTCGACCCGATCCGGATGAAGACGGTGGCCCGGACCATCGCTCGGGCACTGAGCGAGAGGGTCCCCGCCGCTGCAGCCGGTATCGAAAGTCTCCTAGCCGGCCTCCTCGAGGCGATCGACGAGACAGACCGCCGGATCGAAGCCCGGCTGGCGCCCTTCGGGGGGCGCGATCTGCTCGTCTTCCACCCCGCCTACGGCTATTTCGCCCGCCGTTATGGGCTGGTCCAGGTCGCCGTCGAGGCCGGGGGCAAGTCCCCATCGGCGCGTCAGCTGGCGGAGATTGTGGACAGTCTGGGCGATCGCGAGACCCCGGCCATTTTTATCCAACCACAGTTTTCGCAAACCGCTGCGCGCCGGGTTGCCGATGCACTCGGTTGTCAGGTGGTGGTTTTGGACCCCCTCGCAGAACAGTACCTCGACAACCTTGAAACGATGGCGGAGCGGATCGCGTCGGCTATGGTGAACTGATATGGGCAACACTCCCGTCATCGAGATCGAAGACCTGGACTTCCGGTTCGACGGCGGCCGACGGGTCCTCGAGGAGGTCAACCTGAAGGTTGCCGAAGGCGATTTTGCGAGCGTCATCGGACCCAACGGCGGCGGCAAGACCACGCTCATCAAGCTCATCCTCGGACTTTTCACGCCGACCGCCGGTACAGTGAAGGTTTTCGGCACAACGCCTTTGAAGGCGCGCCCGAAGATCGGCTATATGCCGCAACACGCCATGATGGATCCACGGTTTCCGGTGCGCGCACTCGATGTGGTGATGATGGGGCGACTGGGGCGCGGGCCAACCTTTGGTTCTTACAGCGCGGCGGACCGCCGGGCCGCAGCCGCCGCCCTCGCCCAGGCTGGCCTCGAAAGGGTGGGCGGCACGGCGTTTTCAGACCTCTCCGGGGGTCAACGGCAGCGAGTCCTGCTGGCGCGGGCGCTGGTGACTGAGCCCGAAATGCTGTTGCTCGACGAACCGGCCGCGGGCCTCGACCAGAAAGTCGAGCGGGACTTTTTCGACCTGCTGAAGGACCTCAATCAACGACTGACCGTGGTTCTGGTCTCCCACGACCTCGGATTCGTCGCGGCCTTTGTCCGCACCGTTATCTGCGTCCACCGCCGCGTCGATGTCCACCCGACGGCCGAGTTGGACGGCCGACGGGTCTCCGAAATCTATGGCGGCGAGGTGCGCATGGTGCACCACCACCACCGGTTGGAGCCGTGATGGAGTTCTTTTCCGCCGTCGCCGACTTTCCCTTTCTGCGCCACGCTCTGGTGGCCGGAGTGCTCGCCGGCATCGCCTGCGGCGTCGTCGGTTCGTACGTCGTGGTCCGGCGTATCACCTACATCGCAGGGGCCATTGCCCATTGTGTTCTCGCCGGGCTCGGCATCGCCCGCTACCTCCAGGTGGTGCATGGCTGGCCCATTCGCCCCCAATACGGCGCGGTCGCGGCGGCCGTCGTGTCGGCGATCATCATCGGTCTGGTGAGCCTTCGCGCCCGTGAGCGGGAGGACACCATCATCGGTGCGGTGTGGGCGATCGGCATGGCGGTGGGGATTCTCTTTATCGCAGTCACGCCGGGCTACCACGAGGACCTGATGAGCTACCTGTTCGGCAACATCCTGCTGATCGGCGGTTCGGATCTGTGGATGATGGCAGCCCTCGACGCGGTGGTTCTGGCCCTCGGCCTCGGGCTCTACCCTCAACTCGAGGCCGTTTGCTTCGACGAGGAGTTCGCCCGTCTTCGCGGGCTCAAAGTCGAACTCTACGTCCTGCTGCTGCTGGTGCTGATCGCCTTGACCGTTGTGCTGCTGGTCAGCGTCGTCGGCATCGTTCTCGTCATCGCCCTGCTCACGCTACCGGCGGCCATCGCCGGACACTTCACCACGACCCTGCGCGGCATGATGGCGGTGGCCGCGGCGTTGGCCGTCGCTTTCACGACCAGCGGTCTGGCCGTCAGCTACTCCCCCGACCTGCCGGCAGGGGCCACCACCATCGTCATCGCCGGCATCGCCTATCTCGCTGTGCTCGCGTGGCGCCGGATCGTTTCGGCAGCGCGGAAATAGCGCACCCTGTTCCGGCGTTGCCGAGGTTGGGATCGATCCCACCGCGACCACGGGAACGATTCTCAAAACTGGATATACTACTGTCGCTGACCGTGGACGGTCGCAAGGAGCCACTCATGAAAAACTCAACCCATAATGTCAAGTCTTTAGCCGCCGCGGCGGCGATCGCGACTACAATCCTCCTCCCCCAATCGGCCGCAGCTGACGAAAACTGCTGTCTCAACAACTACCGGTTCGCCGGCGGTTGCATGGTGGTGGCGCGCGGGTCGGAGACCTGTTCGAGTGTTTTGTCATATCTCAACAGTTTCGACAGTGTCGGGAAGTATTACTGCGACAACACCACAGTGCGCGGCGGTTGGACCGTCACCACGTGCAACGACCCTGCGAGCACCCAGCAGCAATACCTCGCCCCGCAGACCACCATGCCGACGGAGAAGATCCAACAAGACCAACGCTCGATCGGTACATCCCCGCAGCAAACCGCGCCGGCAGCCAGTGACGCCAACCTGATGCAGGTTTCGGCCCCGCTCCAGGTGCAGTTCGACTCGGACCTCGACACCGACAGCCAGGGCGCCGGACAGATGGTGACCGGGACCCTGCAGCAGGATCTGATGGACGGAGACACGGTGATCGCCCCGGCCGGCAGCCAGGTCCAGGCGCAGGTCGTGCCGACCAGCTTCTGGAGCGACGGTTCGGGTGACGCCTACGAGATCCAGGCCACCGGCATCCAGGTCGGAGACAACGTCATACCTATCAGCGGCACGGCGGTCCAGGCCCAGGGTGAAATCGCCACCACCGGCGCCCATGTCGCCGTTCCAAAGGGCTCGATGGTGAGCTTCGAGACGGCCGCGGCGGATCCGACAGACGCCCTCCAACCGACCTTTACTGCCAACGGGAGTCGCTGGATGGAAGCGTTCAACAGCCATGATGCAAAGGCCGTGGCCGCGCTCTACACGACCGACGCGGTGCTCCTGCCACCCAATGAGCCCGCGGTCTTTGGTCGCGACGCCATCGCGGCCACCCACGCGGAACTCTTCGCCACGGGCGATTTCAAAATTGACATCGAACCCCTCGAGACGGTCATCGACGATCAATTGGCCTATGTCGCCGGTCGCTACCGCATGTGGACCGGTGATGGGGCCCTCATCGATCACGGCAAGTACATCGAGATCTGGCGTCCGGTCGACGGCCAGTGGCTGATCTCCCGCGACATCTACAACAGCAGTGTCGCGATGGTCGAAGCCGGCGACCGGGAAGACTGACGAATTCGGATTCGGGAGCACAGGGGGCCTTCGGGCCCCCTTGTGCTGGTTTCAGGTTACAGATCGCAGGATTCAAGATGGTAGTCACAGGGCCCGACCGTGAACTGGAGGATGGCGATCGAGCGAGCCTGGGGGAGCGTAGTTTCTACCCACGTCGTGATCCTGTTCCCGGGTAGTAAGTGCTCTTTTCGGAGTGTTTTCCAGAGACTAGATTGGGAACAGACTCAGGACCGAATGTGAACACTGGATTTCTCGGGGAGGTCTGACTCCATGACCATCACACGGCGCACCACGTGGACCCGCGCGGCCGGCATCAGCCTCCTGTTGATCGCCGCCTGCACCATGAACCCGGCCACCGGCCAACGCCAGCTGACCCTGATGTCGCAAGCGCAGGAGATTCAGATGGGTCAGCAGACCCACCCCGAGGTCCTGGCCGCCTTCGGCGCCTACGACGATCCCGAGTGGCAGAGCTTATATCCAGGAGCTCGGTTCGAAGATCGCCGCCACCTCGGAGCGCCCCGAACTCGACTGGACCTTTACGGTACTCGACGACCCTGTAGTCAACGCCATGGCCCTGCCCGGCGGCTTTATCTATGTCAATCGGGGCATCCTCGCCGACTTCAACTCGGAGGCCGAGCTGGTGTCCGTGCTCGGCCACGAGATCGGCCACGTCACCGCGCGCCATTCGGTGGAGGCAATGAGCCGGGCTCAACTCGCGCAACTCGGCCTCGGTGTCGCCGCCGTGGCCAGCGAGGAGTTCCGCCAGTATGCGGGGCTCGCGAGCCAGGGGCTGGGGATCCTCTTCCTCAAGTTCGGCCGCGACGACGAAAACCAGTCGGACGCCCTCGGTCTGCGCTATATGACCCGTGCCGGCTACGACCCCTACCAGATGCCCAAGGTCTTCAACACCCTCGACCGGGTGACCCGGGCCCAGGGGATGCGAGGCAATCCGGAGTGGATGTCGACCCATCCCGACCCCGGCAACCGGGTTCAGAACATCGACGCCCGCATCGCCCAACTGCCGCCGGAACTCCGTCAGGGGACGGTCGGCCGAGAGTCCTACATGACACGGATCGAGGGCCTCGTCTACGGCGACGACGTCCGCCAGGGATACACCATCGGTCAGACCTACTACCACCCGGTGCTGGCCTTCAAGGTGGAGTTTCCCGACCAGTGGCAGATCATCAACCAACGCCAGGCGGTCGGCGCACTGAGCCCACAACGCGACGCCGCGGTCGTGCTGACGCTTTCCGACAAGGAGTCGCCGCGCGCTGCCTTCGATGCCTTCTTTTCCCAGCAGGGCGTACAGCGCGGTTCGAACCAGGGGCGCAACCTCTATTCGTTTCGCGCATTCGACCCCCAGACCGGAGTCAGCAAGGCGGACGGTCTGATCGGTTTTCTCAGCCACAACGGTCAGGTGTATCAGCTGATAGGCTACACCGCCGCCGAGACCTGGCGGAGCTATGCGGACGCCATGCGGCAGTCGCTGGCGAGCTTTGCAGAGGTCACCCAGAAGAGATACCTCGACGTCGAACCCAAGACCATCGACGTCGTCTCCCTGCCCAGAGCGATGACCCTGGCCGAGTTCGCAAAACGCTTCCCTTCGAACACAGATCTCTCCGACCTCGCCATCCTCAATGCAGTCAACGAGGACACGATGTTGGAAAAGGGAAGCCTCGTCAAACGCATCGTCGGCGGCAAGCTGCCGGTCGACTGAGTCCTTTTTAGACCGGTGCACCAATTGCCGACGCCGCGCAACAACTGAAGGCGCCGTTGTGGGCCGTTCCAACGTTTAAACGTTTAACGTTCTAACGTTTCAACGTTTTCCGTCCGGTTTCCGCAGGATCCAGAGATAGGTCGGGAAGGCCCAGTAGGCGGTTCTGAGGAGTCGCCAAGCGCCGCCTTCTGCTTGAGGGAGCCTGCGCGGACCATGTCGGACGCTTCGAAACGCACCGGGTCTCGCACGACCTTCTCGGTGTAGTCGCTGATCTCGAATCGGCGCGCCAACCGCCGCAGTCCACGCACGGTGAAATGGGTCTCGTACCGCCCCTCGCCCTTGCCCATCAACCGCACGAACCAATCGCCGAGGGTCTTCGGCAGACACTGGTCAGGAGCGGCAGATCGTAGTGGCCGTCCCACAGGCGGATCACGGTTTTCGGCCGCGAAGTAGCACAGCCCTCCCGGCGCCAACACTCTGAAGATCTCGTCCAACATCCGTTGAGCGTCGGGCACGTGCTCGTAGATGTGAGTGCAGGTCACGACGTCGAATTCGGCGGCTTGAAACGGGAGTTCCATCGAATCGCCTACGTGGTACTCGATGTTGT
>CAVQQV010000015.1:0-132902 GCA_963714885.1 Candidatus Sulfomarinibacteraceae bacterium
CGCCGCAGGAGATTTTTTCAAACGCGCCGTCGAGCTCGATCCGGCTTTTGCCGCCGCCTACGTCGCCCTCAGTGAAAACCACAGCCACATCTTCCACTTCCGGGACGATCGCTCGCCGCAGTGCCTCGCCAACGCGATGCCGCGGCCCTCCGCGCACTCGAGATCCAACCCGATCTGCCCGAAGGCCACCGCGCTCTCGGCCTGCTACTACTACTGGGGCCAGCGAAATTACGAAGCAGGCCCTTGCCGGAGTTCAGCCTGGCCGCGGCCGGACGACCCAACGACCCACTGATCATCTCCAGCATCGGGATCGTGTTGCGGCGGCAGGGTCGGTGGCAGGAGGCGATGGACGCGTTCGGTCGGGTCAGTCAGCTCGATCCGAAGAACGACATCAACGCCGTCGATCTGGCGTCGACCTGCGGCCGGATGCGTCGTTACGCGGAGGGGGTGGAACACTGCCGCCGCGCCATCGACCTCGCGCCCGACGACATCTTTCCCTACATCTTCCTGGCGAAGATGCTGCGCACCGCCAACGGCTCGATCGACGGGGCTCGGGAAGTGCTCGAGACGATGCCCGACAAGGACCCCGGGCAACAGGGTTATTTCCGGTTCGAACAGGCGCTGTACGAGCGGGACTACGCGGCTGCAATCGAGTGGTTGGCACCGACCGAAGAGCTGATATCGGATCCGATCAACGAGGAGATTTTCCGCGGCAGTTGGCCGAGTGCGAGGGCAGGGTCCTCGCGGGGGCTCCGGCGGCCGGCGTCAGTCGCGTGCGACCAGGCCCGCATCTCCCTCGAACGCGCACGGGAGATCTCGCCGGTCGATCCCGCGGTCCACGCAGCCCTCGGTTGGACCTACGCGTTGCAGGGCGAGAAGGCCTCCGCGATCGCATCCGGAGAGCGCGCGGTGGAACTGTTGCCGGTCTCGGCCGATGCCGTGGCCGGCCACAGCTTTCTGGTGCGGTTGGCGAAGATCTACGCGTGGACCGGCGAGCCGTATTCGACGGTCAAGACCATCGAAAAGGCTCTGGCGATGCCGGGTTGGCTCTCGGTGGCGACCCTCGAACTCGACCCCGATTGGGATCCCATCCGCGCGGACCCGCGTTTCCAGGAGTTGCTGCGGATGCACCGGCAGACAGACTGACAGCCATGCGGCGACCGCGAACCCTGGTCAGTGACTGGCAGCGATCGTCAGCAGACGCCGACGTCCCGCGGTGAGGACACGAGTTCCAACGACCTTTCCAGCACCGGCCCCTTGAGGTCGCCCCGCCGCGCCAACGCCCCGAGGCACCACCGGCGATCGACCTCGCATTCGAGGCCAGCTATCAACAGCAGCGCCTGTGCAGCATCGGGAGGAACCCCCGCGGTGATCAGAGCGACCAGGGCGCGACGGCGGACCCATCCATCCGGAAAGTTCTCGATCAGTTCCCGGAGAGTGCCGAGGCTCGATCCCTGAAAGCCCTGCATCTCGCGATCGAGGACCCTCAGGCGTGAAAAGGAGGACGACGCTGCCCCGAGCGCCGCGAAAACCGCCCCGGTATCGAAAGGTGAGGACCCGAGTGCCACCCGCGACCGTTCCCTATCCCCGGTCCGGGCTCCGGTGGCGGGCGGGTCGCGCCGTGGGGTCTCGCCGAGGCGGTCCCATCCCTCAGAGGGTGCCACCCGCGTGGGGGCCTTTCGTAGGGGCTGTGGTTTCGGCTGCGGCTGGGCTTTCGGCCTGGGCGGTGTGGCCGGCGCGGCGGAGCGCGGGGCGGCCGGGGCCAGTGGATCAGCCCCAGCACTCCGGGTCGCGGCCAAGGGTGGCGGCGAGGCCTCCGGGCCTACTGCCTCGTCTCGCAATGCATTGAGCGCAACCAGCGCCTCTTCAGGGGACTCCTGGACAACCTGTTTCACCGAGTGCAGTTCGTCGAGGGCGTCGACGATTTCCTGCGGGCGTTCGTCGCCGACCCTGTCGCGGAAGACCTCGGAGACCAGATCAGCGCCGCGGACAACGGTCTCCTCGCGCTGCAAAGGATCATGAAGGCCGGCCAAAATCCCGGCCACCGTCGCGCTATCCGTCGCCCTGGCCTTGTTCAGCATCTGGAGCAGCGCGGCCGGCGCGAATCCCCTCTTCTTGGTCGCCAACCCTTCGAGGATCTGTTCGGCGCCGTCAAAACCGGCGTGGCGGGCCAGCAGTCGCCGGTCGGTCGGGCTCAGGTCGCGAAGGGTGCGCCACGACCGAGCCAGGATCTTGGCCTGAGCCAGCGGCGACTGCGCGGTCTGGAGCTCGAAGAGGAGCGCGTTGAGCTGGCGTTGAACGCTCATCTATTCGTCGCCGAAAACCTTGTCCGGGTCCTTGACCTTCGATTTCGCGCCCGCGCTCTGAATGTTGTCGGCCACCGCACCCGGGAGCCGTGAGATGTTCTGCAGGAGGTTGTTCAGATCGACACCCGAGAGTTGCTTCATCACCGGCCCCAGCTGCGACAGGACCTGAATCACGTCATCCGTCAGACGAGCCGCTCCGGTCCCGTCACCGGGCCGTCCGCCATTTGAAATGATGGTGGTCTGACCCGCACGGGCCAACGGTTCGGCGACCGCGGCCGCGATCTCGGGCAGGACCTTGAGGGCCTCGATGGAGAGACCGGCCTCGTTGTACAACTTGAGCGCCTCGGCCAGCAGGCGTCGCGCTTCGGCCTCCGCCTCGCCCTTTGCCAGAATGGCCTCGGCCTCCGCGAGACCGATCTGTCGCCGCTGCACCGACTCGGACTCGGCCTTGGCGATGCCTTCCGCCTGCAGCGCCTTGGCGGCCTGTTCGCGGCGCAGCCGTTCCGCTGAAGCTTCCTGTTCGACCGTATATTTTTTGGCGTCCGCGAGACGCTCCGCCTCGTACTTCTTGGCGTCGGCCTGTTCGCGGATGGAGGCGTTGAGCTCGAGCTTCTGACGCTCCACCTCCTGGTCGGCGATTCGGATGTCCTGGACCTTGAGCTCCATCTCGCCCGCCTTGACCGCCTGCGCGTCCGCCACATCCACTTCTTTCTTGATGGTGGCGACTTTGAGGCTCAGGGCCTTGTCGGCCTCGGCGATCTCGGTGTCGACGTTGATCCGCTTCTGCTCCTTCTGCTGCCGCGCCTGCTCTTCTTCGATAGCGGCGGCGCGGTCGGCGTTGGCGGTGGCGATACGGGCGTCTTTGAGGGCCTCCTGGATTTTCGGTTGGCCGAGGGCGTTGAGGTAGCCCTGGTCATCCTGGATGGCGCGGAAGACAAAGGAACGGAACTCGAAGCCCATGCCTTCGAGATCCACATGGGCTTCCTCGCGGACCTTCTCCTGGAAACGGCGCTGGTCGCGGTAGAGCTCTTCGACAGTGAGGGTGCCGACGATACCGCGGAGGTGACCGGCCACGGTTTCCTTGATCGTCGCCTTGATGTCGTCGACCGGCATTCCGAGAAATCCCTCGGCGGCGCTGCGGATGTGATTGACGTCGCCCTGCACCTTGACCTGGGCCACCGCCTTGACGTTGATCGGGATGCCCTGGACCGTGTAGACGTGGGGCATGTCGATTTCGAGGGTCATCATGCGCAGCGAGAGGACCTCGTACTGTTCCCACGCCGGCCACACAAAGGTGCCGCCGCCGCGGATGATCCGGAAGCCCTCGATCTCGCCCGCTTGAGTGCGCACCTTCTTGCCGAAGACCTTGCGCCGCCCGAAGACGATCAGCGCCTCGTCGGGCCCCGCCTTCTTGTAACGGACGCGGATGACCAGATAGGCGAAAAACAACGCGACCGGGATAATGACGGCCAACGCAATCAGGAACGTGGCACCCATGACCTCACCTCCGAATTTGAGAAAACCATTTTAGCAACGATCTCATGATGGTCAGTACGCAGGGCGCGACGATTTCTTCCGCCGATGTGAGCCGGGATGTCGGTACCGAGAAAACCGCCTTTCGGTGCTGCCCTCCCGAGAGGAGCCACTCTTGACATTGTTTGCCTGGCACTCGCGAGCCTCAGGATTCCAGCCTGCAATCTCACAGATTTCGCCACGACGGCGACGAGGCGCCATGGCACGGGCTTCCCGCGGGGGGCGCAGGCGTACTTTGCAGTCGCTGAGCACCCAGGCCAACCTGTGGAGCATCTCGGGCGTTCGAAGCGGTGGTGCAGGCTAGGCTGGAAATGTCAAAAATCCGGCGTCCACAACATGGGCAGCATGCTGGGCGGGAAATTCCGAAATCCGAAATCCGAAATCTGATTTCTAGCCTTCCACCCTCACCGGTCACCCCGGTGATGGCGCAGCGGAGGCCGTCGCCAGTCTTCTCGAAGGGCAAGGCGACGAGACGGTTCGCCACCACCTCGATATCGACCTGAAGTGAAGCCAGCATGTCTGACTTCCGAACCTCGTCGCCGATGACGATGTGACGGATCAGGGTCACCGCATCCTCGATCGCGAGGGTCCCTCCGTGGATCGGCTCCCGGGGAATCTCGGCGGTGGTGCCCGCCGCCTCGCTCAGGGCCCGTGCAAGACGCGTCAGATCGTCTAACGGAGTCACGAAGGCGGGGACAATGAAGGTTCTGCGGGCGCTCCACCCCTCCGACGATCGGCCCCCAGAACGAAGGCGTTCGCCGACGGTGATATCGGCTTCGATCAGCCAGGCCGGCCTCCACAGAGTGGGGTGACGCCCGGGCGCGGGCACCAGGGCACGAGCCCTCCACCATCTCGAGGCCGTTCTCGCCGAGGGTCGCCGCGTCGCCGCAGTGCTCGCAGAAGAAAATCGTGTCCAGACCCTCGCCACGGAGCGCCGAGCCGCACGACGGGCAGTCAAGAGAGACCAGCTTCAGAGTCACTTGAACTTCCTCACCACGTCCTCGACGGTGGCCGCCAGGGTCTGATGTTCGAGATCCTCCGCGAGCCCGGTCCCCTCCTCCACCACTCCACCGTGGCGAAACTGGCTGTAGCCCCAATAGACGAGACCGGCGAGCGCGAGCCCCACCATACCGAGACCGATCAGCCCGTTCTCCGATTGCAGAAAACCCGAAGCATGTTGGAGGATCGTGGTCCCGACGAAGCACGCCCCGGCGGTTGCGGCGACCAGGCTGAAGGCGCGGTAGAGGTGGTTTCCGGGCGCCTTGCCGTAGGCCACGCCGCCGCCTTCGGCATCCACCAGCACCTGGTAGGTCTGCCCGCGAAAACCGTATCGCACCACCCACATCGGGTAGTAGACCAGGGCCACCCGGCGGCGGACGGTGGCGAGCCACGAAAAGGAAACGTGGTCGAGCCGGTTGGAGCGGCTGATGTTCTCCAGGGCGCGCTCGGAGAGGTCGGCCGCGGTCTCTTCGAGCGACCGGCTGGGGCGAAAGACCATGCCCCGGCTGCGCAGCAAATCGTCGTCGAGCGGCCGGATCTCGTCGCCTGTGAGATTGATCCGATGGACGCCGAACTCGCCCATGTCGGCGGCCGGCATCGTCAGATCGAAGGAGCGCTCGACGGCAATCTCGACCGGTTCCCGGACCGTCTCCCAGTGTTTGCCGCGTTTGCGTTTCTTCTCCCGGATGCCGAGGACCCAGCCGACGGCGTCGAGCCGGGCGCGGACGAACGGGAACCACGCGAGAAAGGCCTCCTGGAACCGCGCTTCTTTTTTGAGTGCGGGCTCCTTGCGGATGCCCTTGCTGAACCAGTTGCGGACCGCCCTGCTCGCCGCCTCACGCTCGAGAGTGTTGAGCACCATGACCCGAGCGACGCCGCGCTGCCCGACCACCGCCTGTGGAGTCCCACAGTAGCGGCACACGACATTGGTCAGCCCTTCCTGGACATCCACCGTACCGCCGCACGATGCGCACCTCAGTCCCGTGAGAACTCGATTCTTTTCGAGCTTCTTGACCGAAGCTGTCACAGCAGACGACGGTGGCTCCTTTGGTGGCGGAGGTGGTGGTGGTGGCGGCGGAGGCGGTTTCACACTCATCGGGATCTCGTGTTGGATGCCGGGCTGTCCAGGGCAACAACGAAACGTTCAAACGTTTGGACGTTCAACGTTGAACGTCCCAGGCACCTCCGCCGCACGTGGCCCCACCCTCCCTGAGCACTCGAAGGTTCTACTTGTCGGTCGGGGTGCCGGGTGGGCAAATTCCGAATTCCGAAATTCCGAAATTCCGAATTCATCGTCACACTTTCCGGCTCGTGATCCACGCAATGCCTAGAATCGGCACCGCCGACACGAGATAGACGAACAGCTTGACGATGAGGTTCTGGATGACCAGTCCCTCGAGACCGAAGACGATCAACGCCAGCGCGGCGACACCGATGAAGGGTCTTTCGGCTTTGGCCGGGAAGTCGGCAGGAAACACCTTGCCGGAAACCGCGTCCACCGCGGCCTGGTAGGTCCTCCCCTGCCACGAGTACGGCGTCCGGTACATGGGAAGGTGGTAGAGCACCGTCTGCCGCACCTCGATCTCGCCTTGCTTCGACAGCAGCCATTCGCGTGCGGTCTCCAGCGGGACCTCCGGTTCGACGACCGGCACCTCGCCGATGACTTCTCGACGCATGGGCCGGGTGCTCCCGGCCGGCAGCTCCAGCCCCTGCAGCCCCTGCAGGCTCGAAGGTGCCGCGGGTTGCAGGATGACCTTTTCACCGCCGGCGCCGGCCACTGTAAAGGCCCAGAACGGAAAGTACTGAAGCTGCGCCGCCTCGAGTCGAGCCTTCTTGTCGAGATCGGCGATGGTCGAGGTCCCGCCGAGAAACCGCCGCAGGTGGGCCGGGACCTGTTCCATCGTCACGGTCGGTACCATCACCTCGTGAAACAAGGTAGCGCCGCCATCCACCACCAGGGCGGTGGCGCAGTATGGGCACTCGAGCAGTCGTTCGCCGGCGCGCGGCTCGATGCTCGCCCCGCACTGGGTACAGGCGACCGACAACGGACGCTACTCCTGCTTGGTCCCGCAGTGAGGACAGAATTTCGAGCCATCGGGAACCGGTTGTCCACAACTGGAGCATCCGCCCCCGGTTTGAGGGTGCCCGCAGCTCGGACAGAACTTGCCGCCGGCTGGAACTCCCTTGCCGCACTCCGAGCAGAAGCTCCCGGCCACTGCTGCCGCACCCGCGGCCGCGGCAACCGGAGCCGCGCCGCCACCCCCCTGTTGGGCTTGCTGCATGGCGTTGGTGATCATCCCCGGCATCATGGCGCCGAATCCCGCGCCCAGCCCGAGACCCATGCCGGCGCTCGCGGCGCCGCCGCCCTCGCCACCGGCTCCGCCACCGCCCTTGGCGGCGTCCTGGATCGCCTGCGCGGCCTTGAACTGCATGTAGGTGTTCATGTCACCAACCGCGCCCATGGCAGAACGCTCGTCCATCTTCTCCTGCACCTCGTCGGGCGGGGTGATGGAATTGATGTAGAAGTCCGTGAGATCGACGCCGTATTTGGCGAAATCCTCGGCGACCCGCGCCTTGGAGGCGGTTGCGAGCTCGTCGTAGTACTTGGGCAAGGTCGAAGATCGTCTTGAGGCTCTCGCCCAGCAGATCGTTGAGTCGCGAGACGATCACGTCGCGGTAGAAGTCCTGCAGCCGGACCGTCTCGAAGAGCCCCTGCGAGCCGACCACGGTGTTGACAAAGAGCTGGCTGTCCTCGATCCGGTAGGCGTAGACGCCGAAGGCCCGCAGACGGACCATTCCGAGTTCGGAATCACGAAAGACCACCGGTTCGCGGGTGCCCCACTTCTGGTCGATGAAGGTGCGTTTGTTGACGAAGACCACCGCCACCCGGAACGGCGATGTGCCGCCGAACGGCAACGAAAGCAATTTGGTGAGCAACGGGAATGTTCTGCGTGCTCAGGGTGTGGCGGCCGGGGCCGAAGACGTCGAGCGCCTTGCCGTCGCGGTAGAGCACCGCCTCCTGAGCCTCGTGAACCACGAGCTGCGCGCCGAGCTTGATTTCGGCGCTGCCCGACTGCGGATACCTGTAGACGATCTCTTCGCCAGTGGGATCGTGGTGCTCGAGCACCTCCAGCGTCTGCGCCATCACTTGCCTCCCTTTTGCGTCACGTCTTCGAAGACTGTCGCTCGCTCGTCAAACCTACGGTCCGCCGATTGTACGGCGTCGATACAAGCCGGGTCACCATGTCCTCGTCGGCGGTTTCCGGCAGCTGTTCCACCTGGACCGCGAGGTACTCGACATTCTCGCTCAGGGCGAGATCGAAGGCGTAGATCGCTTCGAGCTCGTCCTGGCCTATCTTCACCGCATCGAAAAAACCGGACGCACCGTAGTCCGCGTGACGGATCCGGTTGGCCAACCTGTCCAAGGCCCTTTTCCACGCTGCCGGCGGTCGACAGAACATCCAGGCGTCCTGCCTTCGTCCAGGCTCGAATCTTGCCGTTGACTGCGAAACGCGCACGGTCGACCTGTCCGGCAAGCCAGTCACGCTGCATCTTGTCGACGTCCCGGCGAAGCTCGGCCTCGAGGTAACCCCTGAAACCGGGTATCTTTGCGCCCAACTCCTCGAGGATGTTGCGGCGCTCGTCGCGCCCGTTCCATTCCATCGTTCATTTCAGGCCTCCTTGTTACTCTCTATCGGACATCGTGACACACAGGCGTGCCATTGGGACGCAACCGCCACTATCCAACTCGATGTGAACCTCGGCACGAAAATTGCGTATGAATACATTGCCATGTCGTTATCGGTCCAAAATCCCTGCTCGTTTTCGTACGAGGGAGTCCGGAAGGCTTCACGGGCCGGCGGCATGCCCACCTTGCCTGGGCGGATCTTCCGCCTCCAGCCATTAGATACCCATCTTTAGTGCCCACCATTATACCCACCTTTACGTGGTTGTCTCCGGGGTCAGGGACCCTGGGGCAGCCCCTCACCTTGTGCAAATTCGGAATTCGGAATTCGGAATTCGGAATTTCCGGCCAGTATCGGGCAGATGGGCACACGCAATCTTCATCATCGGCAATCAGTACGTTGACAGTGGTGGGTCGATTCCAGGATGCGCGTTACAATGGCTATGAGATGTCGAAGAAATTTCGCATAAAGAAGCCCGGCCACAAGCCCCAGACCAGCAAACGGGCTCAGAAGAACACGAAGTACAGCGCCGGTGAGATCGCCATGGCGGTCCTCGGTGGCGCCATTCTGATCATGGTGGCGGGGATCATCATCACGTCGCTGCTCGGGTGAACAACGACCGTTCGAACGATTCACGTTCCAACGTTGAACGTTTTAACGTTTCTTCCCATGGGCCGGGGCGGCGCCGGCCAGCGATGCCCGCCGGAAATCCTTGTTCATCCGCGCGATGCCCGAGATTGAAATTTCCTTGGGGCAGACCGCTTCGCACGACCTGTAATTGGTGCAGGCTCCGAAGGCCTCGCGCTCCATCGCCTCCACCATCTTCAGCGCCCGCCGCGCGCGTTCAGGCTGGCCCTGGGGCAGGAGACCGAGGTGGGAGATCTTGGCCCCGACAAACAGCATCGCCGCACCGTTCGGGCAGGAGGCGACGCAGGCCCCGCAGCCGATGCACTCGGCAAAGTCGACGGCGTGTTCCAGGGTGTCGGTGGGAATCGGGATCGCGTTCGCGTCCGGCGCGCTGCCGGTGCGGATGGTGATGAAGCCGCCGGCCTGAATGATGCGGTCGAAGGCCGAGCGGTCGACGACCAGGTCCTTGACGATCGGGAAGGCCTTGGCCCGGAAGGGCTCGATCGTGATCTCGTCACCGTCGGAGAAGTGCCGCATGTGGAGCTGGCAGATGGTGCTCCCCTTCTGGTGACCGTGGGCGACGCCGTTGATGACAAAGCCGCAGGTGCCGCAGACGCCTTCACGGCAGTCGTGATCGAAGGCGATCGGTCCTTCGCCCTTATTGATCAGGTCCTGGTTGAGGACATCGAGCATCTCGAGAAACGACATGTGGGTGCTGACGTCCTCGAGCTCGTAGGTGGAAAATCCACCCTTGTCATCGGCGTTCTTCTGACGCCACACATGCAGGGTCAGCCTCATTTGTAACTCCTCTGCGTGAGCTTGACGAACTCGAAATCGAGGTCTTCAGTATGGGCGATCTCCGGTTTGCCCTCTCCCGCGTACTCCCACACCGTGACGTTGACGAAATTCTCGTCGTCGCGAAGGGCCTCGCCCTCCTCCGTCTGGTACTCCTCGCGAAAGTGGCCGCCGCACGATTCCTTGCGTTCGCGGGCATCCATACACATCAGCTCCGCGAGTTCGAAGAAGTCGGCCACCCTGACCCGCCTTTTCGAGCTCCTGGTTGAGTTCGGCGCCCTCGCCGGGGACCTTGACGTCGGTCCAGAACTCCTCGCGCAGGGCGCGAATCTTCTCGATCGCCTCGTCGAGGCCCTTCTCGGAACGTGACATTCCGCACTTGTCGAGCATCAGCAGCCCGAGCTCGCGGTGAAACGAGTCCACGGTCCGGGTGCCGTTGATCGAGAGCAGCTTCCGGGTGCGATCCTCGACCTCGCGCACGGAGGTCGCGAACTCGTCCCTGTCGACGCCGACCTTCTCGAGCTTGGCGGTGGCGAGGTATTCGCCGAGGGTGTCCGGGATCACGAAGTAGCCGTCGGCGAGCCCCTGCATCAGCGCGGACGCCCCGAGCCGGTTGCCGCCGTGATCGGAGAAGTTGGCCTCACCGAGCACGAAGAGACCCGGGATCGTGCTCATCAGGTAGTAATCGACCCACAGGCCACCCATCGTGTAGTGGGGCGCCGGGTAGATCCGCATCGGCACCGTGTAGGGATCCTCACCGGTGATCATCTTGTACATGTCGAAGAGGTTGCCGTAGCGGGTGCGGATGACGTCGACACCGAGCCGTTCGATTGCATCCTCAAAATCGAGGTAGACACCGCGTTTGCTCGGCCCGATGCCGCGCCCCTCGTCGCACACGTTCTTGGCGTTGCGCGAAGCCACGTCGCGCGGCACCAGGTTGCCGAACGAGGGATAGATCCGTTCCAGGTAGTAGTCGCGCTCGTCCTCGGGGATGTCGTTCGGCGCGCGTTCGTCGCCGACCGCCTTGGGAACCCAGACGCGGCCGTCGTTGCGCAGGCTTTCGCTCATCAGGGTGAGCTTGGACTGGTAGTCGCCGGCCTGGGGAATGCAGGTGGGGTGGATCTGGGTGAAGCACGGGTTGGCGAACCCGGCGCCGCGTTTGTGGGCGCGCCACACCGCGGTGACGTTGCACCCCTTGGCGTTGGTCGACAGATAGTAGACGTTGGAGTAACCGCCGGTGCACATCAGCACGGCGTCGGCCGCGTGGGCCTCCACTTCGCCGGTGACCATGTCGCGGGTGATGATCCCGCGAGCCCGGCCGTCGACTACCACCAGGTCGAGCATCTCGGTGCGCGTGTTGAGGTCGACGGTTCCGGCCGCCACCTGCCGGCTCAGAGCCGAGTAGGCGCCGAGCAGCAGTTGCTGACCGGTTTCGCCGCGGGCATAAAACGTCCGCGACACCTGGGCGCCGCCGAATGACCGGTTGGCGAGGTAGCCGCCGTACTCCCGGGCAAAGGGAATCCCCTGCGCGACACACTGGTCGATGATGTTGTTGGAGACCTCGGCGAGGCGGTAGACGTTGGCCTCGCGAGACCTGTAGTCGCCGCCCTTGATGGTGTCGTAGAACAGCCGGTAGACCGTGTCACCGTCGTTCTGGTAGTTCTTGGCCGCGTTGATGCCACCCTGAGCGGCCACGCTGTGGGCCCGCCGGGCGCTGTCCTGATAGCAGAAGACCTTGACGTTGTAGCCGAGCTCGCCCAGGCTCGCGGCCGCTGAACCACCGGCGAGCCCGGTGCCGACGACGATGATCGAGTGCTTGCGCTTGTTGGCCGGGCTGACGAGTTTGATCTCATCGAGCAGTCGCTGCCACTTCTCGGCCAGCGGCCCCGACGGAATGCGTGCATCCAGTTTCATTCCGTCACCTCCCTAGTGCACGATGCCCGTCAGCACAGCCAACGGGATCGAGATGTTACCGGCGCCGATGAGCACCGAAAAGAAGATCGCCGCGGCCCGGCGCAGCCACCCGAAACGCGGGTGGTCCCAGCCGAAGGTCTGAAACAGGCTCCACAGACCGTGGTAGAGGTGGAACGCCAACAGCAGGTTGGCTGCCATGTAAATCAGGGCAATAACCGGATTGCTGAAGCTGGCGACGACGTTGTGGTAGACGGCGCCTTTGATGAAATCTGGATTGGCCGTGCCCACCGTGAAGTCGAGCAGGTGGTAAATGATGAAGAGGGCGATGATCGGGCCGCTCCACACCATCGTGCGCGCCGCGTAGTCCAGCCCCGGTGGCCGGAAGACCTTGTACTTGACCGGGCGGGCGGCGCGGTTCCGCAGCCACACCTGGACCGCGGCCACGATGTGGACGCCGACGCAGAAGAGCAGCACGGAGCGCACCAACCACAAAAACTGTTGGTTGGACTGCAGCAGCTCGGCGTAGTGGTTGAGACGTTCGGCCCCGAGATAGATCTGCAGGTTTCCCAGCATGTGACCCACCACGAACCCGAAGAGAATGATGCCGGTGACGGCCATCAAGACCTTTTTACCCAGCGTCGAACTGAAGTACCCAACGGCTTGATTCATGGAGCGGTTCGAACCCCTTCCTGCTGGTGTGGGGTCGGCGCCGTTTTTGGCCGCCGACGGTTGTCGATAGAGGCTACTCCGGCCGCGGCAATTTCTCAATGGCGAGGCGGCGGAGATCTTGCGAAGCCGTGCCACACAACCGGTACAACGCCCTCCAGAGAGCAATTCGTCCCACCGTGTGCGGGTTTTACCCCCGCGTGACGCATCGTCGGGGCGCTTTCGCGTAGAATCGCGCGAGGGAGGCTGTATTGGATCGGATCGGTGTTGTCGGAGCATCCTATCGGACCGTCCCCGTCGAGGCATTGGCAGCGGCCGCGCTTCCCGGTGATTTTCCGCGTGAAAACCTCGTCGAGTTGGCGCGCCTCGCGGGCTTTTCCGAGCTCGTCTATCTCGGCACCTGCAACCGCGTCGAGTTCTACTTCCGCGGCGACACTCGCATCCATACCAACCCTCTGTTGTTTCACCTCAGACGGTCCCTGACCGATCTCACGGACGGTGGGTGCCAACTTCCCCACGACGACGCCCTCTACGTCCACTTCGGTCGATCCGCGGTCCGCCACCTCTTTCGCGTCACCTCGGCCCTCGATTCGATGATGGTTGGTGAGGCCCAGATCGCGGGCCAGGCCAAAGAGGCCCACGAGATCGCGCACCAGTCGGGGCTTCTCGGCGGTATCCTCGATCAGACTTTTCACGAGGCGTTCCATCTCGCCAAGAGGATCCGGACCGAGACCGAACTGACGCGGCGGCCGGTGTCCCTGGTGACCCTGGTCGAGCGAACCCTGCACGAACACCTCGCGACCTCGGATGGCCAGGTTCTGATTTTCGGGGCGGGAGAAATGGCGCGGCAGGCGTTGCGGTTGGTGCGGACCGGGGACCCCGACCGACGGGTGATTGTCGCCAACCGAACACCCGCACGGGCGCTGGAGATGGTGGCCGATGACGCCTACGCTGAGACCATGGACCTCGAGGAAGCGATCGAGACACCGCCCGCGGTCGGCACGATCATCGCCGTGACCTCGTCGCACGAGGCCCTCCTCGATCGCCAGCGGATCGCCACCGTCCGCGACCGTCTCACCGAGGGTCAGGAGCTGCTGGTCATCGACCTCGCGATGCCGCCCAACATCGATCCGAGCGCCGGCGCCCTGCCCAGGGTGACGATTGCACGGCATCGACGAGATGCACGAGGCCGCCGAGATCAACCGTCAACGACGACTGGAGGAGATGGACCGGTGCGAGAAACTGGTGGAACACCAGCTCGGCATCCTCAGACGCCACCTCTTCGATCGCGCGCTCTCGCCGGCCGCCCGAAGTCTCCAGAAATCCTATATGGAGATGGCCGACCGCGCCGTGCGCCACAGCCTGAACAAGGAACTTTCGCACCTCGGAGACGGCGACCGCAAGGCGGTCGAACGTCTCGCCAAGGGCATGGCGAAGAGAATGGTCCAGGTGCCGCTCAAGGGACTCAAAGGTGCGGCGTGGCACCACTCGAGCGCGGTCATCGACGGTTTCATGAAGGGCCTCGACGGCACGAACGGATTTGATGAGGATTCGGAAGAATGAGCGCTAAAAACTGCGTCTCGGAACCCGAGGCTCCGATCTCGCCTTGTGGCAGGCCAACCACGTCGCACGGATGATCGGCGAACGGTTGGGCACCGGGTGCAGGATCGAGATCATCAAGACCAGGGGCGACCGCATCCAGGACGTTGCCTTCCGGAAAGATGGAGGGCAAGGGCTTTTTCACCAAAGAGTTGCAGGAGGCCCTGCTCGAGAAACGCGTCGATCTGGTGGTCCACTCGCTCAAGGACCTGCCCACCGAGGAGCCTCCGGGGCTCGAGGTCGCGGCGATCCCGGAGCGGGCGAATCCGGCCGACCTTCTGCTCCTTCGTGCCGGCATCGAGGCACCGTCCGCCGAAAACCCACTCGCGCTGGCCGACGGGACGATCCTCGGCACCTCGTCGCTGCGCCGCGCGGCCCAGGCCCTGGCGCGGTCGCCCGGCATCGAGATCCGCGCGCTGCGCGGCAACGTGCCGACGCGGATCCGCAAGCTGCGCGAGGGCGGATACGACGCCATCCTGCTGGCCGCGGCCGGGGTCGCCCGGCTGCAACTGGATCTCGAGGGGTTGGTCGCGCACGAACTTCCCGTTCGAGTCGATGTTGCCCGCTCCGGGACAGGGGGCCCTGGCCGTCGAGACCCGGGCCGGTGAGGCCGAGAGCTCCGGTCTGCGCGAGCTTCACGACCACGGCGGTGGCACGCTGCGTCGAGGCCGAACGGACATTGCTCGCGCTGCTCGGCGGCGGCTGCCACCTCCCGCTCGGGTGTCTGGCGACGGAGGAGGAGACGGGTATCCGCCTCCAGGCCGTGCTTGGCGCCATCGACGACGAGGCCACCTCTGCTACCGTCGCCCGCGTCGGCGGGGCCGCAGCCGATCCCGCCACCGCCGCTCGAATCTGTTTTGAGGCCTTGCGACTTGCACTGCCCGGGGTGGTCGGTCAGTGAAACGGTACGTGCTCATCACCAGGCACCCGTCCGACTGTGCCGAACTGCAAGGGCTTCTGGCGTCCAGTGATCTGACCTTGCGCCCCTACCCGGTGCTGCGGCTCGAAGACATCGTCGACGACACCGGGTGGGAGGCGGTATCGAGACGCCCTGCCGGAGATCGGGGCGAAGTCATGGCTGGTCCTGGCCTCGCCCCGCGCACCGGAGCGTTTCGCCCGGAGCTGCCGGGAACGCGGCCTCGAGAACCTCTTGGAGCTGCCGGCCGCCGCGGTCGGCCCGTCGACCGCACGGGCCGCCGAGGCCGCGGGTCTGAGGGTCGAGCTGGTGGGACCCGGGAGCGGCGCCGGACTCGGGCAGGCGCTCGATCGAGCGCGATGCAACCGGCATCGCTAGCGGTCTTCGCCTGCGGCAAAGAGCGCCGCCCGGAGCTTCCGCAGATTCTCGAAGAGGCCGGCCACGCGGTTCTGCCGGTGGTCGTCTACCGGATGGTGCCGACACCGCCGCGCGAGCTGCCCCCACTGGGCCCGAGCCTCGAAGCGGTGGTGCTGACGTCACCGCGGGCCGCTGCTCTCTATCTCGAGGGGGTGGGCGGAAGACCGCTGCCGTGTCCGCACTGGGCCCTCGGGACGACCACTCAACAGGCTGCGTCCGGTCTCGGTATCGAGTGCCGCATACCTCACGAACCAACGATGGAATCTCTCGCGGAGGAACTATGTACGATCTGATCAACCGTCCCAGACGCCTGCGCCGGTCGCAGGTGATGCGCGATCTCGTCGCCGAGACCCGTCTCGATGCGAAGATGCTGGTGCAGCCACACTTCGTGGTCCCCGGCACCGGCATCTCACACCCCATCGGCGCCATGCCGGGAATCAGCCACCAGTCAATCGACAAACTGGTGGAGACCGTCGGCAACGATCTCGAGTTGGGCATCCGTTCGGCGCTGCTCTTCGGGGTGCCCGACGCCGATGTCAAGAGCCCGGACGGACACGGTGCGGCCACCGAGGACAATCTGGTCTCGCAGGCGGTGTCGGCCCTCAAAAAACGCTTCGGCCACGACCTGCTGGTCATGACTGACGTCTGTCTGTGCGCCTACACCGACCACGGTCACTGCGGTCTCATCGTCGACGACCGCATCGACAACGACTCCAGCCTCCCCCACCTCGCCGCCATGGCGCTGGCGCACGCCCAGGCCGGCGCGGACGTGGTGGCGCCGTCGGACATGATGGACGGCCGAGTCGGTGCGATCCGCGAGGCTCTCGATGAGAACGGGCTTTCCGATATCGCGATCATGTCCTACTCGGTGAAGTACGCCTCCGCCTACTACGGACCGTTCCGGGAGGCCGCCAACTCAGCGCCCAGCCACGGCGACCGGAAGTCCCACCAGATGGACACCCGCAACCGCCGCGAGGCGCTGGTCGAGGCTGCCCTCGATGTCGAGGAGGGGGCCGACATTCTGATGGTCAAACCGGCCCTCGCCTTCCTCGACGTGATCGCCGATCTGCGCGAGGCCTTCCCGCAACCCTTGGCGGTCTACAACGTTTCCGGTGAGTACTCGATGGTCAAGGCCGCCGCGGAGCGTGGTTGGATCGACGAACGGGCGGTGGTGCTCGAGAACTGGCACGCCTTCCGCCGCGCCGGGGCCGACATCCTCATCACCTACCACGCACGCATGGCGCTCGAGGAGGGGTGGTTGTGAGCGACCGCACCCGCTCGCGCGAGCTCTACCGCCGCGCCTGCGAGCTGATGCCGGCCGGCGTCAACTCGCCGGTGCGCGCCTTTCGCAGCGTTGGCGGCGACCCCATCTTCTACGACCGCGGGTCCGGCTGCCACGTCTTCGACGCCGACGGCAACCGCTACGTCGACTACGTCTGCTCGTGGGGACCGTTGATCCTGGGCCATGCCCACCCCGACGTGGTGGAGGCGGTCTGCTCAACTGCAGCGTCCGGGCTTTCCTTCGGCGCGCCGTGCCGTCAGGAAGTCGAGCTCGCAGAGCTCGTCACGTCGGCGGTCCCCCATCTCGAGATGGTCCGTTTCGTCTCCTCCGGGACCGAGGCGGTGATGTCCGCCATCCGGCTCGCCCGCGGCGCCACCGGCCGCGACGTGGTCCTCAAGTTCGACGGGTGTTACCACGGTCATGCCGACCACCTGCTGGTGTCCGCCGGGTCGGGGCTGGCCACATTCGGCACTCCCTCGTCGGCCGGAGTGCCGGAGAGTTTCGCCCGCCACACCGCGGTCTTGCCCCTCGACGACGAAGAGGCATTTCTCACATTCATGGCGGAGCGCGGCCACGAGATCGCCGCCGTCATCATCGAAGGCGTGCCCGCTAACGCCGGACTTCTGATCCAGCGTCGGGACTTCATGCGGATGGTTCGCAGCGAGTGCACCCGCCGGGGTTGCCTGTTGATTCTCGACGAGGTGATCACCGGTTTCCGGCTCGG
Organism: Candidatus Sulfomarinibacteraceae bacterium; assembly: GCA_963714885.1. Lineage (GTDB taxonomy): Bacteria > Acidobacteriota > Thermoanaerobaculia > Thermoanaerobaculales > Sulfomarinibacteraceae > Sulfomarinibacter. The sequence goes on from CAVQQV010000015.1 coordinate 17,465, forward strand.
TCCGAACGGGGCGGCGGGCCTTTACGATGTCACCCCCGACCTCGCCACCTACGGCAAGGTCATCGGCGGCGGCATGCCGGTGGGCGCCTACGGCGGTTCGCGCGAACTCATGCAACAGCTCGCCCCGTTGGGTCCCGTCTACCAGGCGGGAACGCTGTCAGGCAACCCGGTTGCGATGGCGGCCGGCGCCGCGGCACTCAGGCTGCTCTTCGTCGATGAGTGGTGCGGCCTACTCCGAACTCGATCGTCTCGGTTCGAGGCTCGAAAAGGGGCTGACCGATGCGATGCAGCGATGCGGCGTACCGTGGTCGGTTGCCCGCGTCGGTTCGATCCTGTGGCTGGTCCTCCAGGAAGGCGAGCCACCGCGCAGATTCGACGCCATCAACGCGCAGACCGCCGAGATCTACGCCCGGCTCCACGGCGCCCTCCTCGACCGAGGTATCTCCCTGGCGCCGTCAGCCTACGAGGTCATGTTCGTATCGTTGGCGCACGACGACGCAGTGATCGACGAGACGGTGGCGGTGTTTGAGGACGTGGTGAGGGAGATCGCATGAGGAAATTCGGAATTCGGAATTCGGAATTCGGAATTTCGCCCACCATCTCACCGGATTCCGGAAAGGGTGAGCGACAAATTCGAAATTCGAAATCCGAAATCCGAAATCGGGAACTGTACCGATGAACCGGTTTCTACGGGCCTGCCGGCGGGAGAACGTGGACCGGCCGCCGGTGTGGGTGATGCGGCAGGCGGGGCGGTATCTCCCCGAGTACCGCGAGGTGCGCAAGCGCGCGGGCGATTTCCTGACCATGTGCTACACCCCGGAGATCGCCGCCGAGGTCACCCTGCAACCGATCCGCCGCTTCGGTCTTGACGCGGCCATTATTTTCTCGGACATCCTGACGCCGCTGGTGCCGATGGGCGCGGAACTCACCTTTACTCCATCACCGCATATTGCAAATCCCGTTCGCGAGCCGGCGGATGTCGATCGTCTTCGGATCCCCACGCCCTGGTCCGGCACCGAATTCCTGAGCGAAACCCTGCAACGCGTCCGCTCCGAGCTCGAGCCCTCCACTGCGTTGATCGGATTCTGCGGCGCCCCGTGGACTTTGGCCTCGTATCTGGTCGAAGGCGCGACCTCGCGATCATTCACCAAGGTGAAGGCCTTCGCCCACCACCACCCGGAGGCTTTCGACCGGTTGGTCGACACCCTGGCGGACGCCATGGCGGCCTACCTCAGAACCCAGGTTGCGAGCGGCGCTCAGGCGGTCCAGGTCTTCGACTCCTGGGTGGGCGCGTTGGGCGCTGAAGATGCCCGGCGGTGGGCCTTGCGTCCGGCACGGAGGCTCCTCGAGGCGACCGCAGATCTCGGTGTGCCGAGAATCTACTACCCCAACGGCGGCGCGCACCTTCTTCACGACCTCCCCGAGATGCCCTGCGAGGTCATCGGGCTCGACTGGCGGGTCGACCTGCAACGGGCGGCGATGGCGCTGCCGGCGTTCGCCCTCCAGGGCAATCTCGATCCTGGGGCTCTCATGGGCCCGGACCACGAAATCCAGCGTTTGACGCGAGCGATGCTCGACGCCGCACCCCGACGCGGCTATATCGCCAACCTCGGCCACGGCATCACCCCCGACGTACCGGTCCACGCCATGGAGGCCTTTGTGAGGACGGTGCAGGAGTATCGGTATGAATCGATGATTTCGGATTTCGGATTTCGGATTTCGGATTTGATTTCTCAGCCTTTCCGAGGCCCTGCGGAAGGGCGGGTTGAAATCCGAAATCCGAAATCCGAAATCCGAAATTTGTCGGCAACAACTTGGTCGGCGCCATGACTCTCGACACCGGCCGACTCTCCCCTGAGCTTCTCAGCAAGTACGACAAGCCCGGTCCGCGCTACACCTCGTATCCGACGGCGCCGCATTTCAGTCCGGAGTTCGGTGAGGACAGCTATCGGGAGAGGCTGGAAGTTGCGGCCCGGCGATCCGACGAACCGCTTTCAATGTACGTCCACCTGCCGTTTTGCGAGGCTCGCTGCACCTTCTGCGGCTGCAGCGTGGTGATTTCGCCGCGGCGAGGTCCAGAGGAAGTCTATCTCGATGCGGTCGAGCAGGAGCTCGAGATCCTCGCGTCCGCACTCGAGTCGCGCACGAACCTGAACCAGCTCCACTGGGGAGGCGGCACCCCTACCTACCTCTCCCCCACCCAGTGCGACAAGCTCTTCGCCGCCATCACCTCCCGGTTCCCGCTCACCCCAGACGCCGAGGTGGCGCTCGAAATCGATCCGTGCGTCACCAGCATGGATCATCTGGCCACCCTGCGCCGGCTCGGTTTCAACCGCGTGTCGATGGGATTGCAGGACGTCAACCCGGCGGTGCAGGCGGCGGTCAAGCGGATCCAGCCACTGGCACTGACTCGAGAGCACGTCGAGGAAGCGAGGCGGCTTGGATTCACGTCGGTCAACATCGATCTGATCTACGGGCTGCCGCTGCAGACGGAGCCGGGTTTTCGCGCCACCGTCCGCACCGTCATCGAAGAGCTGGCGCCGGATCGCGTTGCCTGTTTCTCCTACGCCCACGTGCCCTGGATCAAACCCCATCAGAAAGAGCTGGACGTCGCTTCGATGCCCACCGGTTGGGACAAATTCCGACTCTTCCTCGCGGCGGCCGAGGAGTTCACCGCCGCCGGTTACCTTTTTGTCGGCTTCGACCACTTCGCGCGTCCCGACGACGAGCTCGCGCGAGCGCTGGACGAGGATCGGGTCCACCGCAACTTCATGGGTTACACCGTCATGCCGGCCTCCGACCAGGTCGGGGTCGGCGTCACCTCGATCGGCGACGTCGCCGGTGCTTACGTGGCCAACGACAAAAAGCTCCGAAGCTTCGAGCGCAGGGTCGGGTCGGGCAGCCTGCCGGTGGAGCGAGGCCTGCTCCGGACCCCGGAGGACGAGCTCCGACGCGCCGTCATCAACCGAATAATCTGCACTCTCTCCCTCGACTTCGGGTGGGTCGAATCCAACTTCAAGGTCGATCCCCGAAAGCACTTCGCCGACGCGATGAAAGACCTCGAACCGATGGCCGCCGACGGGCTGGTCGAATTCGACGCGAACGGGCTCAGGGTCACCGCGACCGGCCGCTTCTTCCTCCGCAACCTGTGCATGCCGTTCGACGCCTATCTCGCCGCCCCCGGAGACGGCCCGGTCTACTCGCGGACGGTGTAACTGCCTCTCCGTCGAGCTCGTGTTCTACCTGCCGGGCTATAATTTTTCTGTGCTCACTTCGGAATCGCCCTCCCGCCTCCCAGACGTCGTGACCCTGGCCGCAGCCGCCGGCGGTGCCGCGCTGTTGTGGTTCTATCGCGACGTGATGTCCGTCGATATCGCCTTGAGGCTGATGCTGACGGCGGCGTGGCTGGTGGTGTGGACGATGGCAGCCCTCGGCGCCGGTGCTCCGGTTTTTCGGCGAGCCACAGGTCGCCATCGGGTCGCCCCGATAGATTTGCCGCTCGCCCTTCTTTGCGGGGCGGGCGTCCTGGCGACACTTGCGACTTTCCTCGCTCTCTTCGGGCTCTTTCGGGCACCGATCCTGATCGCGATCCTGCTGGCTGCGGCTCTGCTCGGTTTTCGCGAGGGCTGGCTCTGGGCGCACGCTGAGAGTCCCCGGGTCCCGCTGACCCTCCCGGTGGTCGGGTGGTTCCTGATCGCGGTGACGCTCTCCTTGGTTCCGGTGTTGGGGGCGCCTCCGGTCATGTATGACGCGCTCAACTACCACCTCGCGTTTCCCGCTCACTGGCTGGCGGCCGGGCAGTTCGTCGAATTCCCACGACACGGTTTCTCCTATTACCCCTCGTCGTATGGAATGCTCTACGGCTATGCCCTGGCCGCGGTCGGGCCATGGGCCGCTACGGCCATCCACTTCTGGTTCGGAGTCCTGGCCACCCTAGCCGCCGCCGGGCTCGGCGCTCGCTATGGGGGACTGAAAACGGCGGTCTGGGCAGCGGCCTGTTTCGGACTCACACCAGTGGTTCTCGAGGTCTCGACCTATGCGACTGCCGATCTTGCGGTTGCGGCCTGGGGAGCGGCCTCGCTCAGCGTCCTGATTCCGACTGCCGGAGACCGCCTTACGAACGGGCGGGTGGCGCTGGCTGGATTTCTGCTCGGATGCACTCTGGCTGCAAAGTACCTGGCCATTGCTGTGGTGTTCTTGCCTCTGGTGGCCGCCTCGATACCGTTGGTGACGGGTCTCCCCATCCGCCGTTCGGCGAAGTTGATCAGTTCGGCCGCAGCCGCAGCCTCCGTCCCTCTTCTGCCGTGGTTGCTGAGAAACCTGGTGTGGGTCGGCAACCCGCTCTATCCGTACCTCCAGGGGACTCTGGGTGGAGCGTCAACCGAGATGAGCGTCGGTGTTCACATGATGCAGATAGGTGGCACCGAGCCAGGGTCTCTGGCATGGGTGGTCCGGTCGATCTTCGGGCTCGGGCTGCGAACATTCGAGCCCCTCGGACAGGGAGGCATTTTCGGTCCTCATTGGCTGTTGTTGCTCCCGCTCGCGGCGTTCGTCCGGTTTCATACAGGAGACGGCGTTCTGAAGCGGAGCCTGTGGCTCTTTACCATTGTCGGCCTTCTGGCGTGGGGCTCACTCGTTCAGATGGCGCGGTTTCTCCTTCCTGTCCTGGTGGTTGCTGCGCCACTCGCGGGATCCGCTGCAGCGGCTCTAGTTTCGTCGGAGCGAGCCACCGTTCGTCGGTCGTTCTCCTGCCTCCTCGTGTTCATTCTGGCGTGGAACTCGACGATGATCGCGACCACCCAGAATCTGGATCGTCTGGGGGTGGCAGCGGGTCTGACCGATGCCGAAGACGAGTACATGGCGCGCTGGATCAGCTATTACCCAACGATCCGTCACCTCAACGAAAATCTGCCGCCCGGATCGAAGGTTCTCCTCGTCGGCGAACCGAGGTCGTTCTACATCGACCCACCGGTGGTCATCGAGGACCCGTTTCGCACTCCCCTCCTGGTCGAATTGGCGGCGGGTGGAGCATCTGCCGCGGACATCTTCGAACATCTCAACGCTTTCGGCGTGACTCACGTCCTCGTCAACACCCACGAAATGGGGCTTTCGGCGAGGCTGCGCGGAGTCGATGATTATTGGACAGGCGCCTCGCCACCGCAGCGGGCGGTCATTGATGAATTCCTGACCGAGTGGACGGTGCGCACGGCGGGAGATTCGGCGCTCTGGGTGGCGCGGGTCACTCCTCGGAGCGAGGCCGCAACACAGACCGTTTCTCCCTGAAGCGCGATCGAATAGCGGTATAGCGGGCGGGCTCGACCCCGAGCTCATTTGCCACCTGGCGGACCTCTTCCTCCTCCACCAGCGAGATGCTGTCGTCCGCGGCGGTGACTGCGAACAGACAGTGGAGCAGCCGTTCGGCGTCGCCTTCGGCCGCGACCTGTTTGAACTCGCGAGTCGAGAGATAGTCCTCGGTGACGCCGAGGAGCTCATTGCGGTGGGCCGCCATTTCGGCCACCAGCGATGCCTGTTCCTCCGGCAGGCCACCGATCTCGTGAACGATATTTTGCATCTCGCGCAGCTCGTCTCTGCTGATGTCGAGGTCGGCGCGGGCGGCTCGTGCGAGCACCATCGCGAACGCCGCGATCCAGCGCGCGCGGTCGGGATCGAGGTTGGAGAGACGCTGAGCGATGTCCCGAACCGCCGTCGACTCGGACTCTTCGGCGGACTGTCGTTCGGTGGAGGAGTTTTTCAACCAGTCGAAGATCGACATTTTCGTCCTTTCTCACCGGGTCGGATGTTCTGCGGAGCAGCAGCGGCCGGGCGCCGAAACTTCAGCGCTCTTCGGGCCGGACCACGCCGCGTTGCACCAGGTTGTTGAGCAAAAGCTTGTTTTCCAGATCAGACCCCGGAACCACCTTGAGAATCTCGCCGAGTGAATACGAACCATTGATGCGGGAGAGAAGAAAGCCTTCCTGGGGGCTACAGGTCAGGCTCGTGATCTCTGACGGAGGAATCGCGAGTTTGAGGACTGCGGAATCATTGAGATTCAATGTGCGGACGGCGTCGGCGATCTTTCCGTGGACCGATTCGACCTGTTGTTTGGCCTCGCTGTTGCCACCGAACTTCTCGCGAATCTCGCCCAGCCTCCGAAAGGCCGCGAGGAGGTTACCCTCACCGACCAGTTCCTCGACCTGGTGCAGCACGGTCATCCACGAGCCCTTGGAAAAGCCGGGAATGGCGACGATCTCATCTCCCGGCGCCCGGACTTCGAACAGGTCGTGATTCATGCCCTGATAGACGAACATCATGACGTGGAAAAATGCCAGACGGTTGGCGAGGGCGATTTTCTCGATGCTGTTCACGCCGTCGATCTCACGCAGAATGCCAAGCTCGATGTCGCCCAACTGTTCCATATCGACCGCGCGCACGAGGCTCGGGATCCAGCTCTCGTCGGGGATCACGGTCTCGCACCGCGCCCACTCGTCCTTGCGGCGCACACCCTCGAGGATGATCATTTCGACCGGCAGGTTCAACGGCTGAAATTTCTTTGCGGGGAGAATATTCTCGAGGAAGCGGAAGTCCCCTTCCTGCCACAGGAAGAGCTCGTAAATGGTCTCTTCCGTCTTCACCTGGAGGATGTGCTGCAGTTCCTCCCGTGACATACGGCCGACGATGACGAGCAGCTCACCGAGCAGGGTGCCGTACTGCTCCTGCATGTCGAGCAGTTCCTGAAGCTCTTCTTCACCGAGGATGTCCCAGCCCACCAGGTAGTAGCCGAGAAACTCCTTGGGGTTTTCTGACGAGGATGCGGCGACCAGTCCGTTGCGGAAGTAGATCTTCTTGTTGTGGGGGTCGCCCTCGACCGAGAGGGTCCCAGTTTTGCGACTCTGCGACACCCACTGCAGCAGGTCCGCAAAGGGCATGGTGCGCAGATTGCCGCTGATCGACATGGACACCCCGAGTCGGCAAAAGATGACTAAAAACCCTCCGCGTAACGTCGGAGGGACACCGAGAAAACCACACAACCCGTTTCGCGTTCGCAAGTTACGGGTCAGGCTGAATTATAACACGGGCGGCAGGCTCGCGGTCAGCCGAAGGGGGAGACCGAATGGTCTCCCCCTTCGTCGCGAAGCTATTGTGCGAGCTGCTATTTCAGGGTGAAATTGATGGTGAGGTTGTAATACACGCCGACCGGTTTGCCGTCGCACAGGGCGGGTTTGAATCGCCACTGCTCCACGGCCTCCACGGCAGCGTCAGTCAACGATTCATCCGGCGACTCCAGGACCTCGATGTCCTCGACCATACCCTTGTCGCTGATGGTCGACCGCAGGTTCACGAGCCCCATGATCTTGGCCTGCCGGGCCTCATCCGGGTATTTCGGGGTGACCTTCTCGACGACCTCGGGATCGGTGATCTCCGCACACTCACCGTCGTGATCCCAGGTCTCCAGTTTCGAGCCTGGTTCTTTCTTCTTCTCGTCCCCGGCCTGCGGCTTGTCGTCATCGGTACTCAAGGTGTTGGTCGTCGACAGCTTCTCAGCAGTCGTCGAGGCGGCCGCGGAGAAGACCGTCGCGCCAACAAATCCGGCGGCGGCAATCGATACGATGAGGACCACCACGCTGGCGATGATCCGGGTTTTCGACATGGCAATCTCCTTTTTCAGATATTCGACTCGCGCCCGCAGATGGGACCTTCCAACCAGCGGCACCGCAAAAGCCGCGGCGGGGCTGTGACTGGAAACTACGATCTGCCAGAGGGCGTCGAGGTACTGGCGGCGTTTCCCGGTCATATCGACGGTCCCTGCATCCACCACCTGCTCCCGACTGAGTGCGATCTTCGGGAGGAGAAACCAGACGGCCGGGTGAAACCAGAGAACCGCGCGAAAGACCTCTTCGGCGAGCGCCACCGGCCAATCCCGACGATGGATGTGGAGGAGTTCGTGACATGCCACCCCCTCCTGCTCATCGTTGGATAGCCTGTTGAAGGACGTCGGCACCATGACGATCGGCCGGGCCCAGCCGAAGGTGATGGGTACCGAGAGACGGTCGGTTTGGACAAACGGCACCTCGAGACCGAGGCGGCGTTGGAGAGTGTGCACTTGCGCCGGCAGCGGAACGATCGGGGTCGCCATGCGTCGGCAGCGTCCGAGGTACACGAGACCAATCGCGATCCGCAAGAGACCGAGGACCGTCACCAACAGCGCCGGGGCGAGCACGAGCCACCAATTGAAATCGGCAATATTCGAATTCAGAGTGGTCGCTACCACCTCTTCCACCATGGCGCCGTCGATGGACAGGAGCGGGATCGGATTTCTGGGCTGCCAGACCGCGGTTGCCAGTGGCAACAGAATGACGGCCGGGAGCAGGACGCGCCAGTAGACCAGGAGGGTCTTGGGGTGGCGCAGGCGGAGCAGCCGGGGAGCGAACAGACCGACGATCAGGAGGAGGCCGCTCTGCAAGGCGTAGGAGAGCAAACCGACCAGGGTGATATGAAAAGTCATTCGGCCTCCTCGATGAGACGCGCGATCTCCTCCATGTCCTTTTTCGACAGCTTGTGGTCTTTGACCAGACTGAGGACCAGCGGCCGTGCCGATCCCTCGAAGACCTTGCCGACGAAATCGTCGACCATGCCCGCGATCACCTGGCTCTTGGGCCGAACGGGCTGATAGAGGTAGGCCCGTCCCTGCTTGGTGCGGGTGAGGTGCCCCTTGTCTTCGAGGATGCCCATCATGGTCATCACTGTGGTGTACGCGAGGGATCGGCGTTGGTTGAGGTGCTCGTGGACCTGGCGGACGGTACCGCTCCCCAACTCCCACACCACCTGCATGATCTCGAGTTCGGCGTCGGTCAGCTGTCGTTCCGGCTTGTTCATACTAAATATATAGTACTAAGATCTTCGTCTGTCAACCCCCCACCTCGGGGAATTCTTAATTTTGAATTTTCAATTTTGAATTCCGGCCGCTCGATCCCCGCTTGAACGCAAGGGCGTAGATGCAGCGCACCCGTTCGGAGAAACCGCAGAGACACAGAGAGGACACAGAGCCAGCTGCCCACGTCACAACCACGGCGGGACCGACGCGCCCTGCGCGTCGGCCGGGGCGAAGATCGTCTGGGACGAACGCTTGCGTTCGGAACAGACGGGCTTCGTCCCGGGAGGCGGCGATCACGATCGCCGGCGTTTCCGCCGCTCCACTCCGGGCAACCTCGCCGAAGCAGGTTCCGCTCCTTTGTGTTCTTCGTGTCTTCGTGGTTGCGACGGTGTTCGCCTCTGTGTCCTCTGTGTCTCTGTGGTTCGCCCGGTGCGATGGATCTGCGTTTATCTGCGTGATCTGCGGTTTCTCCGGGTCGACGGCCCACTTTTGATCGATCGCTTGATTTATGCTTTATTTACACCTATACTCGAAAGTCCAGGAGGCACGAGATGGCGGCTCTACAAACCATACCGACGCCGAACCGGACAGAAGCCTTACAGGCATTGTGTTCTGAGCTGCCAGGCGATCTCCGGAACTCACTGCACCGGGCCTCGGATCTGATCCGCCAACGACGCGCCATGATGCGCCTAGACCCCCTCTCCACCTCCATCAACGCCCTCGACCACGTCCTCGGCGCCGGGCTCCCGCGGGGCGAACTGGTGGAGATCGTCGGCCGGGGCTCGTGCGGCCGCTTCGCCTCCATCCTGGCGGCTTTGCGGGCGGTGACCGGCGCCGGCGAGGTCGCGGCTCTGGTCGACCAGGGCGCACAGCTGGACCCTCAATCGGCGGCCGCCATCGGGGTCGACCTCGAGTGCCTGCTGTGGTTGCGGCCACAGAACCTCAACGATTCGCTGGCCGCCGCCGAACTCCTGCTCCACACCGGCTTCCCGCTGGTCGCCCTCGATCTCGGGTTGCCGCCGGTGCGGGGCCGTGCGCCGCTCGCCGCCTGGCTTCGTCTGGCGCGTGGCGCCGCCACTCACGGTGCGGTGGTCCTGGTGGGTACGCCCTATCGGTTGAGCGGGTGTGCCGCGGGAGCGGTGATCACGAGCGGCCGCGGACGGGGCGACTGGAGCGGTGGCGGACGGGTTGCCCGTCTGCTCAACGGTTTGCAGTCACGGTTCTTTCTGAGCAAGCGCATCGGCCACCCAGACCTCTACGAGGCACCGGTCGTCCTCACCCTGCCCGAAGCGGCCTTCAGGCTCACCGCATCAGATAACTCGAACATCGATCAAAAATTCGAAATCCGAAATCCGAAATCCGAAATTCCGACCGAAGGGAGGAACAGAAATGTCGCAGCCATTTGAGATGAGTGCACGAGGTTTCTTCGAGCTCGCCGGCGAGGCCTGCGGGCTGTTGATCCTGGGTTTCTGCTTTCTGGTGCTCGCCTTCTGCGTGTGAGAGCGATGCTCGAACAACCACAGAGGCACAGAGACACAGAGAAGACACAGAGCCAGCCGCCCACGTCGCAACCACGAAGACACGAAGACACGAAGGAATCACAAAGGCCACTCGATCGTCCGGCGAGGTCCCGGCCGCATTGCGGCCGAGGACCGCTGGGCCGAGCGACTGTTCCGAACGCAAGCGTTCGTCGCAGCCACTCGACCCAGCGGCCTGCGCTCTCGGAGAGTGCAGGCCTCGCCTCTCACGTTGATCAGAATCTCGCGTTCGAGCAGGCACGACCACGGCGGGACCGACGCGCTGCAGGCGCGTCGGCCGGGGGAAAGTCCGACCGCGACGGATACTCGCATCCGGAACGGTCGGGCTTTTCACCGGGAGCCGGCGCAAGCCGGCATTGCCGCCGCTCCACTCCGGGCAAACTCGCCAACGCAGGTTTCGCTCCTTTGTGTTCTTCGTGTCTTCGTGGTTGCGACGACACCTGGCTCTGTGTCTCTGTGCCTCTGTGGTTTTTCCGGTGTCTCGGTAGTTCAAAAACTCTCCAGTCCCGGACATGACGCGAATCGCCTGCCTGTTCATCCCCCTCTTTCCGCTTGCGGCGAGGCTGCGCTCGGAGCCTGAACTGGCCGGCGAGGCGGTGGCAGTGTGCGAGGGCAACGGGTCCGCCGCGAGGGTGGTGGGGGCCTCCCGACCGGCCCGCAGATCGGGCGTACAGTCGGGCATGAGCCTCGCCCAGGCGCGCGGCATCCTGCCCTCGCTGATCGCCCGCGGTCGCGACGCCTCCTCTGAGAGTTCGGCCCACGAGGCCCTCCTCGAGGCCGCCACCAGCCTCTCGCCACGGATCGAGGACGCCGCCCCGGACATCGTCTTTGCCGATGTCAGCGGGATGGAACGTCTCTACGACGGCGCCGCCTACGAGCACGACATGGGGCAGGCCGCAATCATCGCCGCCGGGTCCCTCGACCTCCCGATCCGGGTGGGCATCGCCAGCAACAAGCTGGCCGCCCGCATCGCCGCCCACATGTCCGACTCGCCAAAGGTGGTGCCGGCCGGTGAGGAAACCCTTTTCCTCGCTCCCCTGCCCCTGACCCACCTGGCCCTCGACCGTCGACTCATGGATACCCTGCGCCGGTGGGGCGTCCGCACCCTCGGCGACTTTGCCCGGCTGCCAGCCGATCGCACCGCCAGCCGGCTCGGCCCGGCCGGAGCCAGCGCCCACCGCGCGGCCCGCGGGGTGGACTCGAGCCCGCTCGAGCCCCACCACCCACCTCCGACCTTTCACGAGGGCATGGAACTGGAGTGGCCGGTGGTCACCGTCGAGCCCCTGCTCTACGCCCTTCGCCAGTCGTTGGAGAGGGCCCGCAAGCGCCTCGAGCGCGAGGACCTTGCCTGCACCCTACTCGAACTCGAACTGGGGCTCGAACCGGAGGGCGCCGAACACCGCACGATCCGCCTGCCCGCCCCCACCCGCAACGTCGATGCCCTGCTGGCGCTGGTTCACCTCGAACTGGAGTCCAGACCGCCGCGGGCTGCCGTGGTCTCCTTCATCACCATCACCCACCCCGACCGGCCGCGCCGCGGCCAGCTCACGCTTTTCGGCGCACCCGAGATCCACCCCGACAAGCTCGCCGGCAGCCTCGCCCACCTCGCCGCCCGGCTCGGGCCGGACCGGGTGGGCTCGCCGCGCACGGTGGACGGCTATCTCCCCGAACGTTACGAGAACGTCCCCTTCGAACCGCCGGCGGCCCCGAAAATCCGCCAACCACCACGGCAGGGGCGGGGCCTGCTGGCGGTGCGGGTCCTGCGGCCGCCGGTGCCGCTCGAGGTGATTACGGAGGAGGACAATTTCGGATTTCGGATTTCGAATTTCGGATTTGCCGCCCAACCACCCGGCACGCGGGACGCGTGCCCCAGCAAACGAAGGATCCTCGAGAAAGCCTTGTGGGGCAGCCGTCCCGGCTGCCGGGCGGGCGAGCGGCAGAAAGTTCTGAACTCATCATCCAGCCTCCGAATCAGTCGAGGGAGGATGAAGGGGAAATCCGAAATCCGAAATCCGAAATCCGAAATCAAATCCCTTCGCTTCGACTCATTTCAGTAAGTTCCGAGTCGGGCGCCACGCCCCGGGTCCAGGGTCTCGTGCGGGTGGCGGCGGGGCCGTGGTCCCTCGAGGAGGGGTGGTGGAACGACAAACCCGTGGAGAGGGACTACTGGGACCTCGAACTTTCCGGCGGCGGGCTCTACCGGGTCTACCGGGATCGCACCACCGGCGATTGGTTCGCCGACGGGATGTACGACTGATGAATTTCGGATTTCGGATTTCGAATTTCGGATTTTTCTTCCACCCACCCATGGCGAAACCACAGAGACACAGAGGCACAGAGAAGGTACAGAGCCAGCCACCCACGTCGCAACCACGAAGACACGAAGACACGAAGGAATCACAAAGCCCACTCGATCGTCCGGCAGGTCCCGGCCGCCGGGCGGCCAGGGACCGCTGGGAGCGGGGGCTGCCTCGAACACAAGCGTCCGGAGCAGCCCCCGTTCCCAGAGGCCTGCGCTCTCGGAGAGCGCAGGCCTCGCCTCTCAAGCTTTTTCTGATTGGGCTGGGTCTCAAACGCTGGCGTTCGAGCAGGCACGACCACGGCGGGACCGACGCGCCCTGCGCGTCGGCCGGGGGAAAGTCCGACCGCGACGGATGCTTGCATCCGGAACGGTCGGGCTTTTCACCGGGAGCCGGCGATCATCGGATCGCCGGCGTTGCCGCCGCTCCACTCCGGGCAACCTCGTCACCGCAGGTTCCGCTCCTTTGTGTTCTTCGTGTCTTCGTGGTTGCGACGAAACCTGGCTCTGTGTCTCTGTGCCTCTGTGGTTCTCCGGTCGTCGAATCCGGGGAATCGCATGAAGTACGCCGAGCTGCACTGCGCTTCGGCCTTCTCTTTTCTCGAGGGGGCTTCGCAACCCGAGGATCTGGTGGAAAGGGCGGCGGAGCTCGAGCTCCCCGCGGTGGCGTTGGTGGACCGCAACACCGTCTCCGGCGCACCGCGGTTCTGGAAAGCCGCCCGCGATGCCGGGATCAAACCGCTGGTCGGGGCCGAGATCGTCCTCGATGAGAACCCAGAAACACAAATTAGGAATGAGGAATTCGGAATTAGGAATGCCGCCCAACCGCCCGAATCGCCCGGGGGTGGAGGGCCGGAAAATTCAAAATTCAAAACTCAAAACTCAAAACTCCCAGGCCCTCTGGGCCTGGTGCCCGTCCCTCCCCCCCAGGGCACGCCTCTGCCGCGGCTTACCCTCCTTGCAAGCGATCACCGCGGGTATCGAAACCTCTGCCGGCTGCTCACCGAGGCTGCGCGCGGACGACCGAAGGGCAAGGCCCGCGCGACCTGGCAGCAGGTGGCGGCACACGCTGACGGGCTCCACTGCCTCACCGGCGGCGCCGAGGGAGTCCTCGCCCAACGACTCGTCCACCGCGGCCTCGACGCCGCTCGCCGCGAGCTTGAACACCTCCGCAGGCTTTTCCCGAGGCGGCTCTACGTCGAGATCCAACGCCACCGCCTGCGCGACGAGGAGCATCGCAACCGAGCGTTCATCGATCTCGCCCGGAGCCTGCAGCTGCCACTGGTGGCCACTGGCGGCATCCGATATGCGAGACCGTCCAACCGCGACCTCGCCGACGTCCTCGCCTGCATCCGCGAGGGCGTGACCCTGGACACGGCCGGCCGCCTGCTCGAAGGCTGCCGCGAACGACACCTGCGGTCGGCCCGCGAAATGGCGCTGCTCTTCGCCGACCAGCCGCGGGCGGTGGCCGAGGCCGGGGCCCTCGTGGACGAGCTCGAGTTCACCCTGTCCGACCTCGGCTACCACTTCCCCGACTACCCGTTGCCGGTGGGCGAAAGCCCCATCTCGCACCTGCGCCGGGTGACCTGGGACGGCGCCCGCACCCGTTTTCGACCGCTCACCGCCCGTGCCCAGTCACAACTGGAGCGCGAGCTCAACCTGATCGAAAAGCTCGATCTGGCGGGCTACTTCCTCATCGTCTGGGACATCGTCCGCTTCTGCCAGCGTGAAAACATCATGGCCCAGGGCCGGGGCTCGGCGGCCAACTCGGCGGTCTGCTACGCCCTCTCCATCACCGCCGTCGACCCGGTCAAGATGGAGCTCCTGTTCGAGCGATTCCTGTCCGAGGAGCGCGGCGAGTGGCCCGACATCGACCTCGACCTGCCCTCCGGCGACCAGCGCGAGAAGGTCATCCAATACGTCTACCGGCGCTACGGCCCCCACGGCGCCGCCATGACCGCCAACGTCATCACCTACCGTGCGAAGTCTGCGGCGCGCGAGGTGGGAAAGGCGCTGGGCTTTTCACTCGAACAGGTGGACCGGATCTCCAAGCGCTTCGGCCGTCACATGGCGACGGAGATCAAGGAGGGAGCGCGCGACCTCGACTCCGAGCTGGCGGCTGCCGGTTTCGACCCCACCTCGCGCCGGCTCGAACACTTCAAACGGCTGTGGTGGGAGATCCACCACCTCCCCCGCCACCTCGGCCAGCACTCGGGAGGCATGATCGTTGCTCAGGGACGACTCGATGAGGTCGTGCCGCTCGAGCCGGCCGCCATGGAGAACCGGACGGTGATCCAGTGGGACAAGGATGATTGCGCCGATCTCGGTCTGATCAAGATCGACCTGCTGGGTCTCGGTATGATGGCGGCCCTCGAAGAGGCGATCCCGATGATCCGCGACAACGAGGGCGTGGAGATCGACCTCGCCCACCTGCCGCCAGGCGACCCCAAGACCTACGACATGATCCGGCGTGCTGACACCGCCGGCGTCTTCCAGATCGAGAGCCGGGCGCAGATGGCGTCGCTGCCGCGCAATCTGCCGGAGAACTTCTACGACCTCGTGGTGCAGGTCGCGATCATCCGGCCGGGGCCGATCGCCGGCAACATGACCAACCCCTACCTCAAGCGCCGTCAGGGCCGCGAAGCGGTGACCTACGCCCACCCCTGTCTGGAACCGATCCTCAAACGCACCCTCGGTGTGCCGTTGTTCCAGGAACAACTGCTGCGCATGGCGATGGAGGCGGCGGGCTTCTCCGGTGGCGAGGCCGAAGAGCTTCGACGGGCCATGGGTTTCAAACGCTCGCACGAACGGATGGCGGTGATCGAAAAGAGGCTGCGCAGCGGCATGGCCCGGCGCGGCATCACGAGCGCGGCCCAGGAGGAGATCATCCGCTCCATCACCTCTTTTGCCCTGTACGGTTTTCCCGAGTCCCACTCCGCCAGCTTCGCCCTCCTCGTCTATGCCTCCGCCTACCTCAAGGCCCACCACCCGGCCGCCTTCTACGCCTCTCTCCTCAACGCCTGGCCGATGGGTTTTTATCACCCGGCAACCCTGGTCAAGGACGGTCAGCGCCACGGGGTGCGGTTCCTGTCGGTCGACGTCAACCACTCGGGCCGGCGCTGCCGGTGGGAAAAGGGTGCGGTGCGGGTGGGTCTGCGTTTTGTGCACGGGCTCAACCGGGAGGCCGCCGACACGATCGAGGCCGAACGGGTGCGGGCGCCATTCACGAACGCCGCCGATCTCACCCACCGCTGCGGGCTCACAGCTGAAAACCTCGAACGGTTGGCGCACGTCGGAGGTCTCGCTTCGCTGGGTCTGAGCCGTCGTGCGGCTCTTTGGCAGGTTTCCGAAGTGGCGGGGCGGCGCGGCCCCCTGTTTGCCGCCCTGCCGCCGGAGAGCGCCTCGCCGCTTCCCGAGATGGCCCCCCTCGACGAGACCGTCGCCGACTACGCGGGGCTCCACCTCACCACCGGCCCCCACCTCATGGCCTACATGCGCGAGGAGATGGACCGACGCGGCGTAGTGCCGGTCGCTCGCCTTGGACGACATCAACGACGGCGAGGTGGTGCGTGTCGCGGGAGCCGTCATCGTCCGCCAGCGGCCCGGCACGGCCAAGGGCTTCGTTTTCCTGACCATGGAAGACGAGACCGGGATGGTCCAGGCCATCATCCGCCCCGACCTGTACCGGAAGCACCGCGCCTTCATCGTCTCGACGCCGGTCGTGCTGGTCGAGGGGCCGCTGCAGAAGCAGGACGGCACCATCTCGGTCAAGGCTCGCCTCTTCGAGGCCGTCCACGCCGATGCCGCGGTGACCAGCCATGACTTTCATTGACATCGCAAAGGGCAAACCACAGAGGCACAGAGACACAGAGAGGGCACAGAGCCGAGTTTCGTCGCAACCACGAAGACACAAAGACACGAAGACATCACAAAGCTCCCTCGATTACCGGCGAGGTCCCGGCCGCCGGGCGGCCAGGGACCGCTGGGTCGAGCGACTGTTCCGAACGCGAGCGTTCGTCACAGCCACTCGACCCAGCGGCCTGCGCTCTCGGAGAGCGCAGGCCTCGCCTCTCGCGTTGATCAGAGATCCGCGTTCGAGCGGGTACGAAGGCGGCGGGACCGACGCGCCCTGCGCGTCGGCCGGGGTGAAGACCGTCTGGGACGAACGCTAGCGTTCGAAGCAGACGGTCTTCGCCACGGGTGCCGGCGATTACGGATCGCCGGCGTTGCCGCCGCTCCACTCCGGGCAACCTCGTCACCGCAGGTGCCGCTCCTTTGTGTTCTTCGTGTCTTCGTGGTTGCGACGGTGTTCGCCTCTGTGCCCTCTGTGCCTCTGTGGTTCATCCGGTGCAATGTTAGAATCCACGTTCAACTCCACGACAGCGGGAAGAAGCGGGGCCCTTCCGCCGTTCAGTCCTAGGTAGGGAAACACCACATGACCGGAACAACCAAACCCAACCTCTCCGACCTCAAGATCGACCGTTCCGTTAAGACCGGCGACGGCGGCAACCGGCGATTGATACTGATAGCTGCGGCTGTCATCGTGACCCTGGCTGTCATCGCCATCCTCGTCGTCGGGGGACGGTCGGCGCCTGAAGTCGAGGTTGCCGTCGCGAGGTCTGCAAACGCCAGCGGTTCTGCCACCGTGCTGAACGCTTCCGGCTATGTGGAGCCTCGTCGCAAGGCCACGGTCTCCTCCAAGATCACCGGCAAGGTCACCGAGGTGCTGGTGGACGAGGGCATGGTCGTCGAGGAAGGCCAGGTTCTGGCGCGACTCGACGATTCCGACGCACGGCGCCGGTACGAGGCGATCCGCGCCGAGCGCGATGTGGCGCGAGCGGGAATCGACGAACTCGAGGTCAACCTCGCCGACGCCGAACGAACATTGCGGCGTGTTCAGGATCTCCGCGAACAGGGCGTTGCCAGCATCCAGGACCTCGACTCCGCCACGACCGCTGAAGAAGCCCTTCGCGCGAGGCTGCGGGTGGCTCGCTCTTCTCTCAATGCAGCGGATGCCCAATTGGCGGTGTCTGCCCAGGACCTTGAGAACTACACCGTTAGAGCGCCGTTCGCCGGCATCGCGGTTTCGAAAGACGCTCAACCCGGAGAGATGGTCTCACCGGTCTCGGCAGGCGGCGGCTTCACCCGTACCGGAATCTCCACCATCGTCGACATGACCTCGCTCGAGATCGAGGTCGACGTCAACGAGTCGCACATCGCCAAGGTCTATCCCGGGCAACCGGCGGACGCGGTTCTGGACGCTTATCCGGACTGGCACCTCCCGGCGACGGTTCGCACCGTGATCCCGACCGCCGACCGCCAGAAGGCGACGGTCAAGGTGCGGCTGACCTTTGACGCACTCGACCCCAAGATCCTCCCCGACATGGGGGTCAAGGTCGCCTTTCAAGAAACCGCTGAAGAGCAGGACACGGCGGTGGAGGCCCGGGCTCTCGTTCCGCAAGCTGCGGTCTTTGAACGCGACGGCCAGGCCTACGTGTTCGTGATCGACGACGGGATCCTCGACCGCCGCGCCGTCAGTTCGGGGCGTTCGGTCGGCACCGATGTTGAGATGATGGCGGGCGTCGTCGCAGGCGAGACGATCGTGGTCAGCGGTCCCGAAGGTCTGAGCCGACGGTGACAGCGTTCGCATCCGGAAGTAGAAGGAGAAAGCACAATGGTCAGTGTCGACGGGCAGGATCGTGGAAACAGCCTCATCAAGGTCCGCAACCTCAACAAGGTCTACCGCCGGGGCAACGAGTCCATCGATGTCCTCCAGGGTCTCGATCTCGACGTCGAAGCGGGCGACTTCGTGGCCTTCATGGGGCCCAGCGGCTCCGGTAAGACCACCCTGCTCAATCTCCTCGGAGGTCTCGACACGCCCACAGCGGGGACGGTAACCGTCGACGGCGACGAAATCACACACATGTCGGGCAAGAAACTCGCGTCATGGCGGGCCCGGCACGTCGGTTTCATCTTTCAGATGTACAACCTGATCCCGGTTCTGACCGCCTTCCAGAACGTCGAGCTGCCCCTGCTGCTGACCAAGCTCTCGAAGGCCGAGCGACGGCGCCACGTGGAGACGGCCCTGACGTTGGTGGGGCTTCCCGACCGGATGAAGCACTACCCACGGCAGCTCTCCGGCGGCCAGGAGCAGAGGGTGGCGATCGCCCGAGCGATCGTCACTGACCCGACATTTCTCCTTTGCGACGAACCGACGGGCGATCTCGACCGAAAGTCCGCTGAAGAAATTCTCGACCTCTTGACGAGTCTGGAGGCCGACCACGGCAAGACCATCCTCATGGTGACTCACGATCCCCTGGCCGCTGAGCGCGCCGACGTGGTGCTCCACCTCGAAAAAGGAGCACTGGTCGAGGCCATGGACGAGGCGGCCGTTTCATGAAGTACTTGCCATTCATTTTCCGAAACCTCTTTCGAAAGAAGACCCGGACCATTCTCACGGTCGGATCGATCGCCGTTGCCCTTTTCCTCTTCGGTTTGTTGGTGACGATCGAGAGGGCCCTCAACGCCGGCGTCGACGTCGCGGGCGCCGACAGGCTCGTCGTGCGCAACAAGATCTCTCTGATCATGCCCCTCCCGTTGGCGTACCAGGAGCGTCTGCGCCAGATCGATCACGTCACCGAGGCGACCTTCGCCAGCTGGTTCGGAGGCGTCTACCAGGACCCGAAGAACTTCTTCCCCCAGTTCGCCATCGACACCGACACCTACCGCGAGATGTTTCCGGAGTTCAAGATCAGCGACCAGCAGTGGCTGGACTTCCTGGCAGACCGCGAGGGCGCGGTGGTCGGCCGCGTGACCGCCGAACGTTTCGGGTGGAATTTGGGCGACCGGATCCCTCTCCAGGGCACCATCTGGACCGGCACCTGGGAATTCAACATCCGCGCCATCTACGAGGGATCGCGAAAGGGCGACGACGAGTCGCAATTCTGGTTTCAGTGGAAGTACTTGGAGGAGCGGCGCCCGACCGGCTATGGCGACGGGACCGTCGGATGGTACACGGTCCAGATCGACAACCCCGACAATGCGGTGAGCGTCAGCCGGGCAATCGACGAACGATTCGCCAACTCGGCCTTTGAGACCTCGACCGAGACCGAGCAGGCTTTTGCCGCCGGTTTCGCCAAACAGATCGGCAATATTCGCATGCTGATCCTCTCAATCGGCGCTGTCGTCCTTTTCACGCTGTTGTTGGTCACCGGCAACACCATGGCGATGGCGGTGCGAGAAAGGGTGCCCGAACTCGGCGTCCTCAAGACACTCGGTTTCGGCGACTCCACCGTCCTGTTTCTCGTCCTGGCCGAGGCCCTCGCCATCGCTCTGGTGGGCGGCGCCATCGGGATCGGTCTCGCCAAGCTCTTCACCATGAGCGGCGATCCCACCGGAGGCATGCTGCCGGTGTTTTACATCTCCGGCACTCAGATGGCGTCGGGCATCGCTCTCGCCGTGTTCGTCGGACTTGCCGCCGGGATGATTCCGGCGATGACGGCGATGAAGCTGCGCATCGTCGACGCGTTACGGAGGGTGTAATGGCCATACCGATTTCGTACAACCTCCGTTCGGTCACGGCACGATGGAAAGCCGCCGTGGTGTCGGTGATCGGGATCGCCGGCACGGTCGGCGTGTTCGTCGCTATGCTCGCCATGGCGAGGGGTTTTCAGGCAACACTGATCTCCTCGGGCTCCACTTCGAACGCCATCATCCGACGGGCGGGCGCCAGTTCCGAAATGGACAGCGGGGTCTCCCTCGACCAGTCGAAGGTCATCGCCGACGCGCCGCAGGTGGCCCGAAACGCCGCCGGTGTGCCTCTTTCGAGCCCTGAAATCGTTGTCATCGGAGCGTTTCAGCTGCAAAAGAGCGGTACCGACGCCAACGTCCAGATCCGCGGCATGACCCCGATCGTGCTTGATGTCCGTCCTTCGGTGACGATCAAGGAGGGACGGTTCTTCAACGAGGGTCTGACCGAGCTTGTTGTCGGATCGAACGCTGTGAAGTCATATCGCGGTCTCGGCCTCGGGTCCACCGTGAGTTTCGGAGGCCAGGACTGGAAGGTGGTCGGCATCTTCGACGCCGGGGGGTCAGCCTTCGACTCGGAGATCTGGTGCGATCACACCGTTCTCGCACAGGCCTACAAACGTTCGACGACGGTGGCCAGTTCAGTGACGGTCCGGCTCAACTCGCCGACCGACTTCGATGCCCTCAAGGATGCGCTGACGTCGGATCCGCGCCTGACCGTGCAGGTCGAACGCGAACAAGGCTACTACGCTCGGCAGTCGGAGATGGTGAGCACCCTGATCAGGGTGCTTGGTTTCCTGGTCGCCTTCGTAATGGCCATCGGCGCCGTTTTCGGCGCCCTCAACACCATGTACTCAGCAGTCGCGGCGCAGGGCGCGCGAGATCGCCACCATGAGGGCGCTCGGTTTCGGCGGCGGTTCGATGATTCTCTCGTTCATGTTCGAATCGCTGTTCATCTCGCTGGTGGGTGGCGTCCTCGGCTGTCTGGCCGTGTTGCCGCTCAACGGGTTCACCGCAGGCACCATGAACTGGCAGACCTTCTCGCACCTGGCGTTCGCCTTCCGGGTAACGCCGGGGCTACTGGGAGCAGGACTCGTTTTTGCGCTCTTCATGGGGTTGCTGGGCGGAGTGCTGCCCGCCATCCGCGCAGCCCGAATGCCCGTCGCTCACGCCCTGCGGGAGCTGTAGACGCAGCCGCGATCGAATGCAACGAAGGACGGCAAACCACAGAGGCACAGAGACACAGAGACGGCACAGAGCGAGCCGCCCACGTCGCAACCACGAAGGCACGAAGACACGAAGGAATCACAAGCTCCCTCGATTACCGGCGAGGTCCCGACCGCCGGGCGGCCAGGGACCGCTGGGAGCGGGTGCAGCCTCGGACGCAAGCGTCCGGATCAGCACCCACTCCCAGCGGCCTGCGCTCTCGGAGAGCGCAGGCTTCGCCTCTCGCGTTGATCGGGATAGATCCCAAAAGCAGGTGTTCGAGCAGGTACGAATACGGCGGGACCGACGCGCTCCGGCGCGTCGGCCGGGGTGAAGACCGTCTGGGACGAACGCTCGCGTTCGGAGCAGATCGGGCTTCGCCCCGGGTGCCGGCGATCACCGGATCGCCGGCATTTCCGCCGCACCACTCCGGGCAACCCCGTCGAAGCAGGTATCGCTCCTTTGTGTTCTTCGTGTCTTCGTGGTTGCGACGGTGTTTGCCTCTGTGTCCTCTGTGCCTCTGTGGTTTGCCCGGATGCGATGAATCTGGGTCAATCTGGTTCATCTGTGGGCAATACTTCGAGTTGCCCTGCACTTCAAATCGTCGAGACGCCGTGTGTCACTGCCAGTGTGAGAGCACGGGCCACACCAGAAACAGCAGCGACATCAGAATGAACATCCCCTGCATCGGCAGGTTCCACCGGAACCACTTCTCGTAGGGGATCTTGGCCATGGCCAGCGTGCCGACAGTGACCCCAGAGGTGGGAATGATCATGTTGGTAAATCCGTCGCCGAGTTGGTAGGCCAGAACCGCGGTCTGCGGGGTGATACCCGACAGCTCGGCGAGCGGCGCCATGATCGGCATGACCAGCGCCGCCTGGGTCGAGCCCGACGGGATGAAGAAGTTCACCATCAGCTGCATCACGTACATGACCTGAGCTGTGACGACACCAGGGAGGTGCGATGTCACCGAACTCATGGCCCAAAGGATGGTGTCCATGATGTTGCCGGCCTCGAGAATCACGACGATGCCCCCGGCAAACCCGACGATCAGGGCAGCCCCCGCGATGTCCCGGCAGCCGTTGACAAAGGTCTTCGCGAGGTCATTGGCGCTCATACCCGAAACCAGCCCGGCGGTCAGACCCATAGCCAGAAATAGACCCGTGAGTTCGATGATGTACCACTTGAATACGACAACGCCGACGATCATCGCGACAACTCCGCCGAGCAGGATGGCGAGACAGATTGCCCGGCGAGGTGTCAGCTCGGTCACCGCCTGCTGCTGGGCGAGAACTTCCTGGCGGCGAATCGCGTCGAGCTCGAACATCGGGCTGCGGACCGGGTCGGCCTTGACCCTGGCCGCATACACCATCACCCAGGCGATGGTTGCCCCGGTAGCTATGAACCAGACCACGAGACGGTAGCCCCACCCCGAAACCGGTTGGATCCCGGCGATGCCCTGTGCGATCTGCACCGTGAACGGATTCAAAAACGCGCCCGCAAATCCGACACCTGCGGCGAGAAAGGTGAGGCTCACCCCAACCATCGAGTCATAACCGAGGGCCAGGGCCAGAGGGACGAAGATGAGCACGAATGGAATCGCCTCTTCGCACATCCCGAAGGTGGCCCCGAACAACGAGAACACGGTCATGACCGTAGGTATGACGAGAAATTCCCGTCCCTTCAGCGCCTTGACAAGGTGGTGAATACCGCCGGCGATGGCCTGGGTCTCGTTGAGCACGTAGAAGGACCCACCGACCATGAAAATGAAAAAGATGATATTGGCCAGCCGCAGCGCCCCGTTGATCGGAGCGGTAAACACCTCGAGCACCTGCGGTTGGGACTGCTCGAAATGGAAGGAACCGGGGACGACGATCTCGGCGTTGACGCCCCCACGGTCCACCGACTCGCGATCGAATGCGCCGCCGGGCACGAACCAGGTGGCCACGGCCGCCAACAGGATCAACGAGAAGACAATGACAAAAACATCCGGGACCTGTTTGAACACCGATGCCCTCCTGCGCCCACGAGTATAAACGGGCGCCGGGTCATGAGAATTCGATCCACCGGAGACCCGCGGCGCGGCCGTTTGTTCGTAAAGTCACGCAACGACTGTGTGATAACCTCAAAGTAAGGGTTTGAACCCTGACCTATCGCGGTGTTTGATCAATAACCGAACGAAAGAAGTCTGAGGCCCGAGATGACGCAGCGTCGAAAGAAAGGCGAGCCCAACAGTGGTCGTGTGACCGGTCTCGGCCGAACCACGGCGCCGAATCTCGAAGCGATCTCGAAGCGGCGGATTGAACTGTGGTCGCTGACCCTCTTCCTGCTGATATCAGCCGTCAGCATCCTCACCCTTTCGTTGATCGCGAGCCTCATCGAAATTCCCTTTCTGTCGTCGAAGATCGTGGTGTTCGTCGGCGTCGTGTTGCTCGTGGTCCTGTTCAGTGTCTACGCGTTCAAAAAGGAGATCGAGCTGAGATCTCTCACCGAGGATATGGTTGACGAACAGGTCCTCGCCACCGCCCTCGCCAACACTGTCCGCGAAGCTCAGCTCTTCACCGAGGGCGGTGACGACATCCACGGGCGGGTCGATCTCAACCAGATGGTCGATGCCATGCTCGATTCATGTCTCGAATTGCTCGGGGGCCAGGGCGGCTCCATCATGCTCCTTCAGGGTGAGGACGAGCTCCACACCGTCGCTTCGAGCGGCAAGAGCGCGGCCCGAGGCGCGCGGGTGGCGATCAACGACGGCATCGCCGGACGGGTCGCCGCCAGCCATGAGCCCGTTTTGGTCATGGGCGTCTTCGACTGGAAGCACTATCAAGAGGACGACGAGGCGCCGCAACCCTCGTGTGCGATGTGCGTGCCTTTGCTCGATGGCGACCGCCTCGTCGGCGTGCTCAACCTCAACGCCGGGCCGGAGCACAGCTACACCGAGCGCCACCTCAGGACCATGAGTGTGTTCGGGGCCCAAGCGGGCAAGACCATCGCCCGCGCCCAGGCCGACGAGTTCCAGAAGAGGCGGCCCGACCGCGGCGGACTGCGGGTCATGCGCGATCCGCTGACGGGGCTGCCCAACCGGGCGCTCCTGTTCGACCGGGTCGGCAACGCCCTCGCCCGCCGGCGGCCCCCCGGCCACGCCGTCGTGGTCCTGTTCCTCGATCTCGACGATTTCAAGAGGGTCAACGACAGCCTCGGCCACAGCGCCGGCGACCAGGTCCTGATCACGCTCGCCGAACGCCTCCGATCCAGCGTCCGCATGGGCGACTCGGTCGCCCACTTCGGCGGTGACGAGTTCGCCATTTTGCTCGAGGCGGCCGATTCCGCGGAGGCGACCGCGGCCGCCATGAGAATTCTCGGTGACCTCAACAAGCCGTTCCCCCTCGAGGGGCGCGAAGTGCGTTTCTCCGCCAGCGTCGGCATAGCCCTCGAGTACTCCAGCGATGTCGGCGCCGAGGACGTGGTCCGCAATGCGCTGACGGCGCTCCATCACGCCAAGGCCAAGGGCAAGGGCCAAGTTTCGGTGTTCGAGCAGACGATGCACTCCACCGCCCTCGACCGCCTCGATCTCGAACACGACCTCAGAAACGCCCTCGAAGACAAAGGACTCGACGTCTACTTCCAACCGCTCATGCACATCCCGGACATGACGGTGCACGGTTTCGAGGCCCTGGTGCGGTGGCACCACCCGCAAAAGGGCCTGGTGTCCGCGATGTCGTTCGTGCCCCTGGCCGAGGAGGCCGGTCTGCAGCCGCTCATTGATCGCATGGTGCTGCAACGGACGTGCGCCGAAGTGGTTGAGCTCAACGCCGGGATCTTCGCCGGCAGGCCTGCCGCCGCCCACGTCAATATTTCGCCCAATTCCCTGAACGAGCCTGACTTCGTCTCGAACCTCGCAGCCGACATCCTGGAGTCCGGCATCGAACCCAGCCACCTGGTTCTCGAGATCACGGAGGGCGTGATCATGCACGACATGGAGCAGGCCGCCAGCAAGCTGCGGGCAATCAAGTCTCTTGGCGTGCGGCTGGCCCTCGACGACTTTGGGACCGGCTACTCATCGCTCAGCTATCTTCGCCGGTTTCCGGTCGACGTGGTCAAGATCGACAAGATCTTCGTCGACGAAATCGAAAAGGACAACGGCGCCGCCGCTCTCGTCCAGGCCATCCTTCGTCTCGGTAAGGGCCTCAATTTCGAAGTCGTCGCCGAAGGGATCGAAACCGAGGGGCAGATGCTCAGGCTGGTGGATCTCGGATGCGACTTCGGTCAGGGCTACTATCTGGCCCGCCCGCTGTCGACCACCGAGCTTTCGAAGTTCCTGAGCGGAATCAAACAGGTCTCGTGATACCCTGACAGTCGAGACGTCCTCTCAGGGAAATATGATGCGGTTCGCCCTCAACGACCGATTGGTAGAGACCGGGAAGCCGCCGGGATTGCCGGCCCTGGATTTCCTGCGCCACGACGAGGGGCTCACCGGTGTCAAGTACGCCTGCCGCGAGGGCGACTGCGGCTCCTGCGCGGTGCTGGTGGGTCAACGAACCGACGACGCCATCCTTTATCAGGTCGTGACCTCGTGCCTGGTGCCGCTCGGGGCCCTCGCCGACCGCCACGTGGTTACGGTCGAGGGTCTCAACCGGACCCGGCTCACCCCGATTCAACAAGCATTTGTCGACAACGGCGCCTCACAGTGCGGTTTCTGTACGCCGGGTTTTGTGGTCGCGCTGACGGGCCACATCCTGGAGGCGAAGAGGTGGGACGCCAACGACGCGGTCGAGGCCGTGGCTGGGAACATCTGCCGCTGCACCGGTTACGCGTCAATCATCCGATCGATCGACATCCTGCTCAGAGCTCTTAGAGGCGCCGTCGATCCAGGGGAACCGAGGATCCCGGCCCTGGTACGTGAGCGCATGCTTCCCGACTACTTTTTGCGGGTTGACGATCTGATTCCTCTCTCGCCACCGACACCCGACGCGGGCCCGTCACCCACACAGATCGTCGTCAGCGGCGGGACCGATCTCTATGTTCAGAGGCCACACCGGCTCGAGGACGGTCCGATCTATATCGTCCCCGGGACCCTCGCCCCCGCCATCCGGCGCGACGGCGAGTTCGTCTACCTGGCGGCCACCACCACCGCCGAGGACATGAAGCGGTCCGATATCCTGGCCGCCGCGGCGGGAGGAATCGACCGCGCCATGGAACTCATGGGCTCGCTGCCGATTCGCAATCGCGCCTCGATCGCCGGCAATCTGGTCAACGCATCGCCGATCGGCGACATGACGATCATACTTCTCGCCCTCGACGCCGAGGTCGGTCTGGCGGTCGGAAGCAACCAGCGTGTCGTGCCGCTCGGAGACTTCTTCCTCGGCTACAAGAAACTCGATCTGCGCCCTTCCGAGTTGGTGGAGTGGGTCCGGTTTGCGTCCGGTAAATCCAAACGCCTCTTCAACTTCGAGAAGGTCAGCAAACGCACCCACCTCGACATCGCGACCGTCAACACCGCGATCTCGCTGGAACTCGACGGCGGTCGGCTCGCTCGCGTTCAGCTGTCGGCAGGAGGTGTGGCTCCGGTCCCGATGAAGCTCGAACGGACCATGGCCGTTCTCGAGGGGCGTGAGCCGACTCTCGCGACCGCTCTGGCTGCGGCCGAAACCGCGCGTTCCGAAGTTTCACCCATCACCGACGTCCGCGGGTCGGCGGACTACAAACGCCTGCTCCTCGGCCAGCTGGTGCTCGCGCACTTTCAGGAGCTCTTTCAGGTGGAAGCCGGACAGTTTTCTGAGACCCCGGTATGAGCAACCACGAGATCGGCCCGCACACCCGTGGCGAGTCCCTCTTTGTGGGCGATCTTCCCGACCCGCCGGGGTGTCTGCACATTGCGGTGCTGGCCTCACCGGTCGCGCACGGCCGCATCTCACGCCTCGACACCTCGATTGCTGCAGGTATGGCGGGTGTGGCGTCCATTCTGACCGCCGCCGACATCCCGGGCGACAACCAGATCGGTGGGATCGTCCTCGACGAGCCCTTACTGGCTGAGGGCGACGTGCATTTTGCCGGTCAGCCGATCGCCGCCGTGGTCGCCGACACCCCACGCAGGGCCCGCGAGGCGGCGGCCGCCATCGTCCTCGAGATCGTCGAGGCGCCGGGCGTGTTCGATCCCCGAGAGGCCGCTGCCGCCGGCCAACTCATCGTCCCTTCACGCACCTTCGCCCTCGGCGACGTCAAAACCGCGTGGGAGGGTTGCCATGTGGTCGTGGAGGGACGAGCTGATTCCGGCGGCCAGGAGCATCTCTACCTCGAGACCCAGACCGCTCTGGTCGTTCCGCAGGGTGGCGGAAAACTTCGGATCCTGTCCTCGACCCAGGCGCCGACCGCGGTCCAGCGCATCGCCGCCCGGGTTCTCGATCTGCCGATGAACGCGATCGAGGTTGACGTCGCCAGACTCGGTGGGGCCTTTGGCGGCAAGGAGGACCAGGCGACGCCGTGGGCGGTGCTGGCAGCGCTCGCAGCCCGCACTCTCAACCGGCCGGTTCGCATCGAACTCGAACGCGGCGAGGACATGAGGATGACCGGCAAACGCCATCCCTACTCGTCGGACTTCAAGATCGGCGTCGACGCGGACGGCCGCATCCTCGCCTACGAGGCCACCTACTACCAGAACGCCGGCGCTGCGGCCGATCTGTCGCCGGCGATCCTCGAGCGAAGTCTGTTCCACGCCACCGGCAGCTACTTCGTGCCCAACGTCCGCGTGACCGCCCTGAGCTGTCGCACGAACCTCCCGCCGTTCACGGCGTTTCGCGGGTTCGGCGCGCCGCAGGCGATGTTCGTCATGGAGAGCGCCATCACCCGGGCCGCCGAGGCCCTCGGTGTCGACCGGGTGGAGATCCAGCGGCTGAACCTGCTCGCGGAGGGCGACACCTTCCCCTACGGCATGAAGGCGCAGCAGGGTAACGCGCAGAGGGCGTTCGCCGAGGTCGAGCAGCGGTTTGACGTGGCCGGGCTGCAACGTGAAATCGCCGAACACAACCGCAAAAGACCTACGACCAAACGAGGCGTCGCCATGATGCCGGTGTGCTTCGGGATCTCCTTCACTTCGACCTTTCTCAACCAGGCCGCGGCACTGGTCCACGTCTACACCGACGGCAGCGTCAGCGTCTCGACCGGGGCCGTGGAGATGGGCCAGGGGGTCAACGCCAAGATGCTCGGAGTGGCGGCCCACACCCTCGGGATCGACCCGTCTCGGATCACGGTGGAGACCACCAACACCCTGCGGGTCGCCAACACCTCCCCCACCGCCGCCAGCTCGGGCGCCGACATGAACGGGGGCGCTACCGAGATCGCGTGCCGGATGATCGTCGAGCGGCTGCGGTCGGTGGCCGCGCTGATCCTCGAGACTTCCCCGGACAGCATCACTCTGCGGGACGATACGATTCTGACCGACGGCGTTGTCAGCGACTTGACCTGGGAGAAGCTCGTCTGGGAGGCGTACTTCCGTCGGGTCAGCCTGTCTGCCCAGGCCCACTTTGCAACGCCGAAGATCCACTTCGACCGCGAGACCGAACGCGGGGAACCCTTCGCCTATCACGTCTACGGCAGCGCGGTTGTCGAGGTCACCGTGGATGGGCTTCGCGGCACCTATACCGTCGATCGGGTGCGAGCGGTGCACGACGCCGGACGCAGCCTCAACCCGGTGGTCGACATGGGTCAGCTCGAGGGCGGTCTGGTGCAGGGCATCGGCTGGATGACGATGGAGGAAATGGCGTTCCGCGACGGCCGCAACCTCACCGACACCCTCAGCACCTACAAGATCCCCGATATCCTGGCGACGCCGAAGATCGAGGGCCACTTCCTCGAGGACGCCGACAATCCGAACGCCATCCTGAGGTCCAAGGCCATCGGCGAACCGCCCTTGATGTACGGCATCGGCGCCTACTTCGCCCTGCTCGACGCGATGCGGGCCTTCCGCCCCGACCGCGAGGCCTTCTTCCACGCTCCCATGACCCCCGAACGGGTCCTGATGTTCCTCCACGGCGACCGCTAGCTCCATCGCACCGGCAAACCACAGAGACACAGAGAGCACAGAGAAGACACAGAGCGAAGAATCGTCGCAACCACGAAGACACGAAGAACACAAAGGGGCGAAACCTGCTTCGGCGAGGTTGCCCGGAGTGGAGCGGCGGAAATTGCCGGCGATCCGACGATCGCCGGCCCCCGGTGAAAAGCCCGACCGTTCCGGATGCGAGCATCCGTCTCGGTCGGGCTTTCCCCCGGCCGACGCGCGGGGCGCGTCGGTCCCGCCGTACTCGTACCTACTCGAACGCGAATCTCTGATCGACGTGAGAGGCGAGGCCTGCGCTCTCTGAGAGCGCAGGCCGCTGGGTCGGGGCGCCGTGACGGGCGCTCGCGCCCGGGTCGGACGCCCCGCCCAGCGGTCCCTGGCCGCCCGGCGGCCGGGACCTCGCCGGACGATCGAGTTCCCTCGAGTCTCTTTGTGTCTTTGTGACTCCGCATCTTCGTGTCTTCGTGTTGGATTCCTGTGTGGTTTGAATACCCGGGTGGATGGCTCTGTGTTCTCTGTGCCTCTGTGGTTTACCGGGTGCGATAGATCTGCGTTATCTGCGTGATCTGCGGGCAAACTCCGTTCTCGGCATTGGCGAACTCCCTTCAGAATCGGATGGTCCGCTACAATTCGGGAATGGAACATCGAACCGAGATTCGCCCGGACCCGTGGGCCCATGCGCTCGAATCACTACGCGCGGGCCACCGCACCGTGCTGGTCAAGGTCGTGGATCACTCGGGCTCGGTGCCGGGCGTCACCGGGACGATGGCGGTCGTGTCTGAGTTGGGCATTGCGGGCACCATCGGCGGAGGCGCTGCCGAGCAACAGCTCCTCGAACGCGCACGGGACCACCGCGAGGGCGCGGAGGTCATCCGTTTCCGCCACACTCCGAGTGAGGGAGGGACGCTGTGTTCCGGTCTCCAGGTCTTCGCGGTGTGCCGGCTCACCGAGGATAACGAGCCGGCGTTACAGACCCTTGTCGATACCCTCGCAGACCATCGCAACGGCACCCTCCATCTCGGCCCAGGCAGTCTCACCTTCGAGACTGGAACCGTCGGGGCCACGACCTTTACGGAGGGCGACGAAGGCTGGAGCTTCACCGAGCCGTTGGGATTATTGGACACCCTGACCATCATCGGCGGCGGCCACGTCTCGCTCGCCTTTGCCCGGGTCATGGCGACCCTCCCCTTCCGCATCGTCCTCCTCGATAACCGGCCGCATTTGCCGACCATGGAGGCCAACGCCTTCGCCCACGAACGCTACGTCGTGGACTACGAGTCGGTGGCCGATCACGTCCCCGCCGGCGACCGCTCGTGGGTGGTCATCATGACCTACGGCCATATCCACGACCGCGAAGTCCTCGGCAAACTCGTCGGGCGGGACTACGCCTACCTCGGGGTTCTCGGCAGCAGAGCCAAGATCCACGCGATGTTCGATCACATGAAAAAGGAGGGGGTGTCTCCCGATAGGCTGGAACCGGTCCACGCCCCGGTCGGTTTGTCGATCGGCAGCCACACCCCGGAAGAGATCGCAATCAGCATTGCGGGAGAGATCATCGCGGTCCGCAACGGCAAGGAACTACCGTGCCCGCCCTGAGGTTCGTCCTGAACGGCCGAGAAACCGAGGTCGAGTACGACGAGGGCATGCGTCTGCTTGCGGTCCTGCGCGAGGTCTGCGGCGTCACGACGGTTAAAGACGGGTGTGCGCCAGAGGGAGTCTGCGGGTGCTGTACCGTCCTCCTCGACGGCAAGCCTTCACTTTCCTGTCAGACTGACCCGCAAAAGGCCGCAGGGCGTGAAGTGGTGACCCTCGACGGCTTGCCGGAAAGGCAGCGCCAGCTCCTTGCGGCCGCCTTCGTTCACGAGGGCGCCGTCCAGTGCGGCTTCTGCACGCCAGGCATCGCGGTGCGCGCGGCTCACCTCCTCAACAAGGGCCTGACGGTCGATCGCAACCGGGTCCAGCGGGCCCTCGCCGGTCATATCTGTCGCTGCACCGGTTACAACCGCATCGTCGATGCGATCCAGACCGCGGGCGAGGCGTGGCGAGACGGCGGCGATATCGAGAGTCGCCCGCCGCGCAACAACCGGTTCTTCGGCGAGGCCTACGGGCTCGAGCGATCTTCGGATGTGCCAGAGGGTGAGGGTGTCGGATCTTCGAGCCCCCGCTATCGGGGCTACGAACAGACCCTTGGTAGCAAGGACTTCGTGGCCGACCTCAGAGTCGACGGCATGTTGCACGCGGCGCTCGTCCTCGCCGACCACCCCCGCGCCCGGGTCCTGCGGATCGACCCCGCAAAGGCCCTGGCCACGCCCGGGGTCGAGCGCGTGCTCACCGCGGAGGACATTCCCGGAGTCTGCAACCACGGGCTGATCGTCCACGACTGGCCCCTGCTCGTCGCAGTTGGTGCCACCACCCGCTACACCGGCGACGTCCTGGCTGTAGTGGTTGCGGACAGCCAACACCGGGCGCGGACTGCGGCGGGTCTGGTGGTGGTCGACTACGAGGTCTTCGAACCGGTGTGTTCACCCGAGGCCGCGTTGGCGCCGGGTGCTCCCGCCATCCACGACGGCGGCAATCTGCTCGAGGTGTGCTCCTTCGCCCGCGGCAACGTGAACGGCGCTCTCGCCGAGGCCGCCCACAGCGTGGAAGAAACCTTCACGACCCAGCGCATCGAGCACGCCTTTCTCGAGCCCGAGGCCTGTCTCGCAGTGCCGGAAAAAGGCGGTCTGAAGGTGTGGTCACAGGGCCAGGGGGTGCACGACGACCAGCGCCAGATCGCCGCCATACTCGGGATCGAAAGCGCCCGCATCAACGTCGAACTGGTGTCCAACGGCGGCGCCTTCGGCGGCAAGGAAGACCTTTCGGTCCAGGGCCACACCGCCCTCGCGGCGTGGCTCCTGCAGCGCCCGGTGAAGACGGTCCTCACGCGCGAACAATCGATCCGGATCCACCCCAAGCGCCACCCCCTCACCCTCCACTACTGGGCGGCATGCGACGCCGACGGCCGTCTCACCGCCGTTCGCGCCGACATCATCGGCGACACCGGCGCCTACGCCTCCGTGGGCGCCAAGGTCCTGGAGCGCGCGGCGGGACACTCGTGCGGTCCCTATCGCGTCCCCAACGTCGATGTGCTGGCACGGACGGTCTACACCAACAACCCTCCCTGTGGGGCCATGCGGGGGTTCGGTGCCAACCAGGCCGCGTTTGCCATCGAGGGCGTGCTCGACCGGTTGGCGGAGAAGATCGGCATCGACGGCTACGATATTCGCGAACGCAACGTCCTCGACCCCGGCGACCGTTTCGCCACCGGTCAGTTGATGAACGACAGCTGCGGCATCCGGCAGACTCTCGAGGCAGTGCGAAAAGCCTACAAGGGTGCCCCAAAAGCCGGGATCGCCTGCGGCATCAAGAACACCGGGATCGGCAACGGCATGGAGGACACCGGCCGGGTGGCGATCGAGGTCCTGGGCAACGGCCGCCTCCAGATCCTCACCGGTTACACCGAAATGGGCCAGGGGCTCCACACTATCCTACGGCAGGTCGTCAGCCAGGAAACCAATCTCACCCCCGATCTCATGGACGTGCGGACCGTCAGCCTCGCCGAGGTCGAGTGCGGCATGACCACCGCATCGCGCGCCACCGCACTGTGCACCGCCGCGGGTCAGATCGCCGCACGGCAGTTGGCCGGTGCCCTTGCCACCTCCACCCTGAACGACCTCACGGGCCGCCGTTTCACGGGCGAATTCATCTGCGACTTCACGACCTCGCCCGGCGCCGCAGTTGCGGAGCCCGTCACCCACATGGCCTTCGGTTTCGCGACTCAGGTCGTGATCCTCGACGACGAGGGCATGATCGCCAAGGTGGTCGCGGCGCACGACGTGGGCCGTGCCATCAACCCGCAGTCCTGCGCCGGTCAGATCGAGGGCGGGGTCCACATGGGTCTGGGCTACGCGCTGTCAGAGGATTTTCCGTGCGTCGACGGCCACCCCGTCCATCTCGGCCTCCGCGACCTCGGGATCCTCCGCGCCGCACACACGCCGGAGATCGAAGTGATCTTGATCGAAGTCCCCGACGGCGTCGGCGGCTACGGATCCAAGGGCGTCGGCGAGATCGGTCTGGTTCCCACCGCCGGGGCGGTCGCCGCGGCCCTCCACGCCCACGACGGAAAGTGGCGCAACGCGCTGCCGATGTCCGACGCCCCGGCCGCGCAGCAGTCCCTGCCGCCCTCCCGCCGCCCAAAAGTCGTTGAACTCTAGCCTGCATATCTCACCAGATTTCGCCACGAGGGCGACGAGGCGCCGTGGCCAGGCGGGTTTTCTCGCCTCGGGGCGCGCAGGCGTACTTCGCAGTACGTTGAGCACCCCGAGGTGAGAAAACACGTCTGGGTAGGATGCATCGTCGGCCGCAGTCGACAGCTGGTGAGATATGCAGGCTAGAATGTTAGGACGTTTAGACTTTGTCAGGCCAACGCCTCGAAGAACCAGAATGAGTACAATCAGATCCGCAATTCGCGCTCCGAGCGCGAATTGCCGAGGAAGGCATGGACGCGAACGACGCCACTGACAGGGAGAGGTCCGCGATCCCGGGCAGAAGAATCGGGACCCTGTCAAACGTCTCGGCCGGCGACACCCTCGCGGGCCGCTTCGTCCTCCGCGAGATCCTCGGCTGCGGCGCGACCGGAACTGTCTTTTCGGCCCTCGACCGCTCGGTCGGCCAGAAGGTCGCCATCAAGGTCCTCCACCCCGATCTCAATGATGAGCGGACCCACGAACGACTGCGGCGCGAGGTTCGTGCGTCGCGCAATGGCCACCCGAACCTGGTGGCGGTCTACGATCTCCACGAAGCGGACGGCCACGTCTTTTTGAGCATGGAACTGGTCGAGGGGCGCAGCCTCAAGGACCTTCTCGCCGAACGCACCAGCCTCGATGCCTCCGAGGTTGTCGCCATCGGGCGGCAGGTTGCCGCGGCGCTGGCCCATCTCCACGAAAACGGCATCATCCACCGCGACGTCAAACCCGGCAACATCCTGCTCGCGACCGGAGGCGTCGTCAAACTCTGCGACATGGGGCTGGCACGGCCGATTGAAGAGGGCATGACCGTCACCGAGACCGAGATGGTGGTGGGCACTCCGGCCTACATGGCTCCCGAACAGGGCCTCGGTGCCGACCTCACCGCGGCCAGCGACGTCTACGGTCTCGGGCTCACCCTCTACCAGTGCCTGACCGGTTCCGTTCCCCTGACTTCGGAGACCGCGGTCGCCACCCTGACCAGGCGTCAGCGCGAACGGCCACCCGCAGTACGCAAAGAGAGGCCCAACTGCCCGGGCTGGATCAGTCGTCTTGTTCAGTGGATGCTCGCACCACAGATCGCAGATCGACCGTCGGCGCAGCAGGTCGTGAAGGCGCTTTCGACTGAACGGGCGTGGCCGCGGCCGAGACGGAGGACGATGGCGGTGGCAGCCGCTGGGCTTGCGATCTCCGCGGCAGCGATTGTCACGGCACCGCACTTCCTGCACCGCGAAACGGTTCGTTTCGAGGTGGACGGCGCGGAAGTCCACGGCCTTGACAAGAACGACCGCCCGACCTGGTCTTACGCATTGCCGGCGCCGCCCGCGCGGGTGATCGAGGCCGACCTCAACGGCGACGGCCAACCGGAGTTCATCGCCGCCGGCCGCCCAGCTGAGGATTCGTCGGCGCGGACGCAGACGGCAACCAAATCCTTTCTCGTCGCGCTGACCGAAGGCGGCGCCGTAATGACCAGTCTCGTCCCGGAGGAGGCCATCCGTTCGTGGAGCTTTCCCTACCGGGTCGAAATCCACCCCAGGCCGTTCGCCTTCGACGTTGACGCCGACGGGCAGCAGGAAATTCTCCTCGTGTGCCATCATGTCCGCTTCTACCCGGCGGTGGTCATGTTGTATTGGCCTCGATGGGATCGGTGGCAGAGGATACTGGACCACCCCGGCCACTTGGAGACCCTGAGCGCCGGCACTGGCGATGGAGCCCCCGGTCTGCGGTTTTTCGGGTTGAACAATGTTCTGGCGATGAGTCCGATCTTCGGCGAAATCGAACTCGTGCCTCCCGGTACCAACCCCGAAATGGGCGGTACCGTGAGCAGCCTCTCTGCAACTCCCCTGAAGTTGTTGAACCCTTCGACGGTCGGCTCCTGGAGGGCTTACGTTCCCCTCGACAAGACAGTCGGCGGCGTGGCCCGGAGCGGCGAGCGGATTTCAGTGCGCGCCGACGGCACAGTCGACATCGGCAACGCCGTCCCCCGCCTTCGCCTCGACCGTTTCGCGAACCCGATCCCAGGGCCCAACCTGGGCCTCGATAGGCGCGATGGGCGGCTCGGGTTTATGAACGCGCTGTATTATCTGTCCCCCGGCGTTGCCGTGAGCGCCGGCGGCGTCGAGGCGGTCCTCGAACGCACCCGGCTCGACGCGGGACCGCTGATGGAAGAGCCCCCGTACCGGCTCATCTTGAGTTTTGTTGGTGCCCGAGCGATGGCGGCGGCCGGCGACCTCGATCGAGCGCTGGAAGTGCTCGACAATGTCGCCGGCGACCATATCGACGAAGATGTCCTCTACCTGCGAGGCCACCTCCAGGCGATCAGCGGCGACCTCGACTCGGCGCGCGCAACGGTCACGCAGCTGATCAACGGTAAAAGGTCCTCCCGCTCACACTTTGACGGGGTCCTCCTTCTCAGTTGGATCGCCGCCGAAGCCCACGACCGCGAGACCGCCGCCACCGTCATCGACCTTGCCGGGCGCGACGGTCTGCTCAACGAAGAGCAACGAACCCACTGGAATTCGTTGTGGGCACGAACCAGGCTGTGGTGGGACGAGAGCACCGTCGTCGACTGCTCGACGAAAACGACCCAACTGGCAGCTGACGGCGATGCCGTCGGCTGTCTCGCCCGCTGGCGCCTCGGACGCACGAGCCCTGACGACGTCATGTTGATGGAACGGTCGATCGAGCTCAACCCGGACAGTGCAGGCCTCGGACGGGTTGCCCTGGCGGCCGCCCACCTTGGGCTCTCGGACTCGGCAGCAGCGTTGGCGGTCCTCGAGGCCACGATTGCCGCCCTCGAACCGACCGCCAAGTACGATTTCAACGACCACCAGGCCCTGGACCTGGCCCGTGCCCTTCGGGCAACCGCCCTCGAGAACGCCGGCGAGCTCGACCGTGCTGCCGCCGAGGCCGCCGAACTTGCCCGCACGATGCGACCAGATATCCTGCCCGGAATCCTGGCCCGTGAAGTGCTTGATCGCACAAAAGGTTAAGTCGCTGTACAATCGTCGCAGGAGGGCAAATGGTATCTAGCCCGCACTCTGCGACCCGTGTGTTCCGTCTCCACGGCGATCTGCACGGCGAGCCACGGGTGTTTGTCCTGAAAGAGGGCGAGAACCCGGTCGGCGCCGCCCCGACCAACACCGTCCACCTCCCGATACGCCAGGTCTCGCGACAACACGCCCTGCTCCGCGTGGATGGCGACCGCGTCCGCATCGAAGACCTCGGCAGCACCAACGGTACCTATGTCAACGGTGTCCGGGTCCGCAAGTCGCGTCTCGGCCAGAACGACTGGGTGCAGTTCGGACCCGTATTGATGACGTTTGACTCCCTGGCGGCAGAAGAACACGAGCTTGCCATTTCACTTGGAGACGCCCCTGCCCCACCATCGCAGGAATTCGACAACGGCGGGGTCACGACCGCGATCGGCATCCCGTCGCCGACTTCGATCTCCTGGGCCGAGGTCCTGGACCAGTGTGCGTCGCGGCTGATCAGCAGCTGGACTCCGGACGTGACCGGAGCCATGGAGTGTCTGGTTGCGGCAATCGCCGACGGCACTGCAGCGCTCGTGACGCGAACCTCTTCTGGCGACGTCGTCGTCCATGCAGCGTCGGGAGATCTTGCCGATCTCTCACCGTGGACGCAATCGGATGCGCTCGAAGACCTTCTGCCGGCGGCCGCGCAACGGCGGCCGACCACGGTCCACTCCCTTTTGTCCAACCATCCTATTTTTGCCGCGATATCGTGGGGCGAGTCGAGCTGGGAGACAGCCCTGATCGTCGCCGGGGCCGAGATTCGATCTTCGGAGCTCCGCTTTCTGGAGGTCGCGCTTCGCCTCTTTCAATCCGCGACGGTGCCGGTGCCCAGGAGCGGAACCCTGGCGCTGCCGAACGAGAGCGACCTCACCTACCCGCCCTGGCACGTGGTGGGACGATCCAGGCCGATGCGCACCCTCTACCGGCAGCTGTCGACCCTGCTCAGAGGCACCATCCCGGTTCTTG
Organism: Candidatus Sulfomarinibacteraceae bacterium; assembly: GCA_963714885.1. Taxonomy (GTDB): domain Bacteria; phylum Acidobacteriota; class Thermoanaerobaculia; order Thermoanaerobaculales; family Sulfomarinibacteraceae; genus Sulfomarinibacter. The sequence goes on from CAVQQV010000015.1 coordinate 55,250, forward strand.
TCACCGGTGAGACCGGGGTCGGCAAGGAGCACGTCGTCCGCATCCTCCACACTTCGTCCGATCGCGCTCAGGGCCCGCTGCAGATCGTCAACTGCACCGCCATTCCTGCGGACCTGCTGGAGGCCGAGCTCTTCGGTATCGAGGCCGGAGTCGCCACCGGGGTGACCCGCCGCATCGGCAAGCTCCGCCTCGCGCACGGCGGGATTCTCTTTCTCGACGAGATCGGAGATATGGACCCGGCGCTGCAGGCCAAACTCCTGCGTGCCCTTCAGGAGGGCGAGGTCCATCCGCTCGGCGCCGCCGTTCCGATCACTGTCAACGTGCGTGTCATTGCGGCGACCAACACGAATCTCGAGCAACGGGTTCGCGACGGCTGCTTCCGCAAAGATCTCTATTACCGAATCGCGGGCTGCGAGGTCCACGTCCCGGCACTCCGCCACCGCCGCGAAGACATCCCGTCTCTCGCCCACTACTTTCTCGAACGGGCCGCTACTGAAAACCACAAGACGATCCGAGGGCTCTCGGTGAGCGCACTGGAGGCGCTCCAGCGGGCGGCCTGGCCCGGAAACGTGCGCCAACTGCAGCGCGAGCTGACCCGGTTGGTCACGAGCTGCCCCGCCGGTCACACCATCGAGAGCAAAATGATCTCGCCGGCCGTCTTGAGCGAAAAGGTCGGCGATGAGGCCGAGACGGACAGCGACGACCTCGATCTCAAATGTCAGCTTGCGGTGGTCGAAAGGCGCCTCATCGAACGGGCGCTGGAACGAGCCCAGGGCAATCACTCAGAAGCGGCACGCCTCCTCGGCGTCACCCGCAATGGTCTGACGATGAAGATCAAACGGCTGGGAATTGAACGCGGGTCAAACGGCTCCGGTAGATAAAAAAGTTGGTCCGGCCGAAGGAGGGGTGGCCGGACCAACGAGCACCAGGAGGTATGGTGCTCAATCCTATCAATGATCCTACCGTGCGACCCGGGTGAGTGCCTATTCCCACCCTGGCCGCGAATCACCGCTGAACTCTCCCGGTCGAGTTGATTCAAGCATTCTTCGTGCCACCGCGGCTTCACCTTGGAGGAAATGCAGAAGTCTCTCTCTATAAACTATTTAGAGACAATGAGCACGCATTGAATCTTTTGAAATTAAGATAGGAACTGCGTACTTACTACGCGCGGTGCCAAGTTGATGAGCACGCCACGCGACCGTCGAACACCGGAGGCTTACAGCGTTGGCAAAATGGCCAACACCTTGCCAAAGAAGGTGTCCAGATCCTCCTCGACGAAGTAGCGGTTGACCGCCGGCGCCAATCCGACCTCGCCCCGGTTGACGACCAGAACATCGCCACCGGCAAATTCGGGAAGAAGCGCCGCCGGGTAGACGTTGAGGGATGATCCGAGCACCAGGAGAAAATCGGAATCCGCCGCTACCTCAGCCGCCCTTTCGAAGCCATACAGGGGTTCGCCAAAGAAGACCACATCCGGTTTAATGAGACCACTGCACGGGCAGTGCGGCACCTCTTCGGCGAAGGCCGCCCTTTCCATGTATTCGAGGTCGAACTCGGCATCACACGACAGGCAGTGGCTGGTCCAGTAGTCGCCGTGGACCGAAACCACGACCTCGGAACCGGCCTTCTGGTGAAGTGAGTCGATGTTCTGGGTGACCACGGCGGTCAGTTTCCGGTCCGACTCAAGGTCTGCGAGAAAGCGGTGGGTCACGGTCGGCTCCGTGGTGCGGAGAACTTCCAGGAAATCTCGAGTGAAGTCATAGAAGGGCAACGGGTTGCGACGGAACGCGTGAATGTCGAAAACGGTATCCGGATCGTACCTGCGGGTGACGTACAGACCGTCGGGTCCGCGAAAATCCGGGATCCCGGCGGCGGTGGAAATTCCAGCGCCGGTGAGGGCCGCAACGCATTCGGCAGAACGGATGCGCTCCGCGCACTCGGCAGCGCTCATGGTCTGGCGATAGGTCGTATTCACGATGAAGATATTACCCTGCCGAAAGGGCACCCAGGCGTTTGGGATGCGGGGAGATGGGGCAATGATCGGCCGCGTTGCAGCCTGGCAGTGAGGCAATGAGGCGATGGGGCAGTGAGGCGGTCAGGCAGTGAAGGGTCGGCGGGCGTCGGCATCTTTGGCCGCTCTCGGCCATTGTCATTGTGATACGTCCACTGCCTCATTGCCAGGCCGCAGAGCGGCCGACCACTGCCTCACCGCCTCATGGCCTCACTGCCTCATCGCCCCACCGCGCGCGGCGGCCGCCGCGCGCGGGTATAGTGAAACAGACGCCATGCAGGAAATCACCGCTATCCTCAGTCGCCTTTCGATCGCCGTCCAGTTCGCGGTGGTGATGTGCCTCTTCTCCTACTTCATGCTCCTCGGGCGGATGGTCAAATTGCGCGAAGTCCGGTTGTGGATGATCGCCTGGCTGGCAAATGCGATCGCGTTGGCCGCGGTCTTCGTCCACGCCTTTGCCGACATGCCGCCGTTCGGCCACCGCATCACCCTGGCTCTGTATCTGGCGGGGAAATTATTGTTCGCCGTTCTCATCGTCGCCGGTGCGCGCAACCACCTCCGCCCAGGAATCGCACCGAGCGTTTCTCCGACCGGTCTGGTTGCGGGTATCGTTGTGTGGAGTATCGTTCTCGGTTTCGCCTTGCCCGACCTGTGGCAGGCCCAGCTCGCCGAAAGCGCCCTGGTCGGTGCAATCTTTCTCCTCGGCGGGGCCGTGGTGCTGCGAAATCCGCGGTCGCGGGTTTCGCGTTGGCTCGGTTGGGCCATGCTCTTCGAGGCTGCCGTTTTCATTTACGCCGCGGTGCTCCTCGTGCCGGCCCTGTGGGGCGACGACTCCGGTTTTGTCTACCTCACCTACTCGTCCTTTGTTGACGCCGGCGCCGAACTGATGCTGGCGCTAGCGTGCATCGCAGTGATCGCCGACCGGCGCGAGCAACAACTTCAATACGCCAACCGCGAGCTCCTGGAGTCGCAGCAGCGCCTGAGCCGGCTGGTGGACACCGACCCCCTGACCAACCTCTCCAATCGCCGCGCCATGCGGCGGGCCCTGGACTCCGCGGTCGAGACCGGCGGCGTCATCATCTTCATCGACATCAACCACTTCAAGGACGTCAACGACCTCTTCGGTCACAGCGTCGGCGACGAAACCCTGCAACGTCTGGCAAAGTTGATCACCGAGCAGTTCCGCCCCGAGGACCACGTCATCCGGTGGGGCGGCGACGAATTCCTGGTGATCGCACCCGGAATGGACCAGGGCAGCGCCAGGGCGCGCGTCGCCGCGATCAGGGAGTCCCTTCGCCGCCCTCAACATGGCACTCCGGCATTCTCCATCGCCGCCGGCATCGCGGAGATCTTTCCAGGGGGTGACGCCACCGCGGCACTCGAGGAGGCGGACCGCCGAATGTATGCCGAAAAAAGGTCGAGGTAGCGATCGATGTCCGACCGTTTCCGTCCGCTGTCCCTTCCTCAACTCACTTCCTGGATCAATGATGAGCTCGCGGCGAAGGACTCGATCTTCGGCATTCCGCGCGAGCTTGGTTTCTCCCCCCGCGCCGGCGACCCTTTCCGCACCGAGGTCTACGGACAGTTTCTCGAGACACCGCTGGGGGTTGCCGCCGGGCCCCATTCCCAACTCGCCCAGAACATCATCGTCGCATGGCTGTGCGGCGCACGTTTCATCGAGCTCAAGACGGTTCAGACCCTCGACAACCTCGAGATCTCCAAACCGTGCATCGACATGCAGGACGAGGGCTACAACGTGGAGTGGTCGCAGGAGCTCGCCATCGAGGAGTCCTTCCGCGAATACCTCCACGCCTGGGTCCTGATCCACGCCCTCCACCGCAAATTCGGTTTCCCGGGCAGCTCTCCCGGCGTCATCTTCAACCTCTCGGTGGGCTACAACCTCGAGGGCATCCGGCAGCCGAATATGCAGCGCTACCTGGACCGAGTGGCGGACGCCGGCAACGACCTCCGTGAGTGCCTCGAAGTCGTGGCGCAGCGCCTGCCGGAGGTCTCCGACATCGACGTCCCGTCGAGGCTGTCGGACAACGTCACCTTGTCAACCATGCACGGCTGCCCGCCGGGCGAGATCAGCGCCATTTCTGAATACCTGTTGCGCGAGCGGCGCCTCCACACCAGCATCAAGTTGAACCCGACCCTCCTCGGGGCCGATCGGGTGAGGGGGATTCTGAACGAGTCACTTGGTTTTTCAGATATCGAGGTCCCCGACGAGGCCTTCGCCCATGACCTCGTTCTCGAGGACGGTCTGTCGCTGATCAAGGGACTCCGGGCCAGCGCGGGCGAGGTCGGTCTCGAGTTCGGGGTGAAGCTCACGAATACTCTGGAGGTCCGCAACCACCGCCGCGTTTTCTCCGCGGCCGAAAAAACCATGTACCTTTCCGGGCGGCCGCTGCACTCCCTGACCGTCACTCTGGCCCGGGTTCTGGCGGAAGCACTGGACGAACCGCCGATGATGTCGTTCTCGGGTGGCGCCGACGCCGCCAACACGCCCGCGCTCTTGCGCTGCGGCATGCGAACCGTCACCGTCTGTTCGGACCTTCTCAAACCCGGTGGCTATCTGCGGTTCTGGCAGTACCTCGAAAATATCGAAGGGGCGATGGCGGCGGTGGGGGCCCCCGACCTCGCGGCGTTCATCCGTAACGGGTCGCCTGGGAGCTCCACAGTGGCCGCAGCTGCCGCGAGGAACATCGCGCGATACGCAGCGGCCACCGTCTCCGATGCGGCGTATCGCGCCGCCACTTTTCGCCGCGAACACACCAAAACGGCGCGAAAGTTGGGACTGTTCGACTGCATCACGGCGCCCTGCACCGATATCTGCGATGTCGACCAACAGGTGCCTGAATACATGCGGCGGGTCCGCGACGGCGACCTCGTAGGGGCCGCCTCCATCACCCGGGAAGACAACCCACTCGCCACGATCCTCGGGCGCACCTGCCACAACCCCTGCGAGCCCGTGTGTCTGCGGACTCACATGGATCAGCCACTGGCAATCCGCGAAATCAAACGCTTTATTACCGACCAAGAATCGGCGGCAGGAGAAGACCGGCGTGGCCGGTTGCAGGGACCGCCGGTGGCGGTGGTGGGAGGCGGACCGTGCGGTCTCGCGGCTGCTACCTTTCTGGCCCGTGCCGGCCGTGCGGTCACCGTCTTCGAGGCGCGGCCGTCCAGCGGCGGAATGGTCTCGGCGACCATCCCCGAATACCGCGCCGCCCACCACGCCGTCGAACGCGATCTCGAACGGGTCCGCCGTCTGGGGGTCGAGTTCCGCTATGGTCAGGATGTTGGTGCCACGATCTCTTTGGACGCCCTTCGCGAGGAGGGTTTCGCCACCATCGTCATCGCAGTCGGCGCTCGCCGGGGTCGGCCCCTGGGTATCGACGGTGAGACCACAGATGGGGTTTTTGATGGGCTCGATTTTCTGCGCGCGGCACGAACCGGAGACGCGCCCCAAATCGGTCGTCGAATCGGGATCATCGGAGGTGGCGACGTCGCTATGGACTGCGCCCGTACCGCACGACGATTGACCGACGGCGAAGTGACCGTGTTCTATCGGAGAACACGCAAAGAGATGCCGGCACAGGACGAAGAGCTCTGCGATCTTCTCGATGAAGGCGGGCGACTGGTCGAACTGGCGGCACCGCGCAGCCTCTCGGTTGCTGAGGATCGGCTCAGCTGTGTCGTGATGGAGAAGATGGAGCTTGGTCCGGCTGACGAATCGGGCCGCCGTCGGCCCCAGGTGGTGGCCGGCGCCGAGTACGAGGTCGCGCTCGACACCCTGATCGTCGCCATCGGTCAAGTGCCCGATCTGGGAGTCTTCACGGGTCGGGAGGTGGCCCTCACATCCTCAGGCTATCTCGAGGTCAACCCCGAAACGCTCGAGACCTCGTTGCCGGGTGTGTACGCGGGCGGCGACATCATCGGTACCGGCCCGGTCAGCATCGTCAAGGCTGCCGGCGACGGTCGCCGGATCGCAGAGGCGATCCTCGCCAACGGGTCCACGACCTGAGGAGGCCCAACCGAAACCAGCCGGCGGGTGGCCGGTTTTCGACCGCATCGACCTGATGCGGCGCCGCGCGAGGATCGAACCGAGGGTGGCCATTCCCCACCTTCCGGCGGCCGGACGGACCGGTTTCGACGAGGTGTTCGAAACTCTGACGCCCGAAGACGCAGCCGCGAGGAGGCCGCCCGCTGTCTCGACTGCGACGTCATGTGCTCCACCTGCGAAGGCGTGTGCCCCAACCGGGCCATCATCACCTACACCGCACGACCCGCGAGTTCTCGAGCTTCCCGCCTTTGACGATGCGATCAAGGCCGGATGACGCGTCACAGGTGCGTTTCATACCAGGTCGCACAGGGACCCCAGGTCGCGGTGCTCACCGACGCCTGCAACGAGTGCGGCAACTGCGTCACCTTCTGCCCGACCTCGGGGCGACCGTGGCTCGACAAACCGCGGCTCTACCTCCACCGTGGCGACTTCGAGACCCAGGACGATAACGCCTTCATGCTGTTGCAGCACGACGGCTCACGAGGAATCCAGGCACGATTCGGCGGCGAGCTCCACGAGCTGTTTTCAGGCGACCGATCTACGGTACGCGTCGCCTCACCTGGCAATGGAACTCCACCCGGACACGTTGGACGTGCATTCCACGCACTTTTCTCAGCCTGAGGCCCGGACAAATGGGTTCGATCCCACCCACCTCGGGGCCATGATCACCCTCCTCCGGTCGCTCACGGAATCCATGCCCGAGCTGCCGATTGTAGAGGCTGAGCCGGAGTGGTTGATCAGTCCAACGCTCTAGGGTCGACCCGGGCGAGAACAGGTCATTGTGAAAGGGAGCAAGGGAGAAAGGGGGAAAGGGGGCCATCGCAGAATTCGGATTTCGGATTTCGAATTTCGGATTTGAAGCGACGTTTCGTGATAAGGAGGGCGTCTCCCCTGCTCCCCTGCTCCCCTGCTCCCCTGCTCCCCTGCGCCTCGCTCCCCTGCTCCCCTGCTCCCCTGCTCCCTGCTCTGCGAATTCTGCGGTTCCTCCGAATGGCGACAGGGGAAGTACGGGTTAGACTGGTGCAACATGAGAACACGCTACGTCAACTTGAGGATCCCCAGCGAGGACAACAGCACCCAGTACGCCGAACTCGTGGTCGAGGGAGGCCGTTTCGAGGAGGTCCTGCCGGCCGGCGGCGCTACGGCTGCGGGCGGCGAGGAGTGGGTCGATCTCGAGGGCGCGCTGGTGCTGCCGGGCGTCATCGATTGCCACGTGCACTTCGACGACCCCGGTTTTACCCACCGTGAAGACTTCGAAACGGGAACCCGCGCGGCGGCAGCGGGCGGCGTCACCTGTATCGCCGACATGCCGTGCACTTCGTTGCCACCGATCACCGACGTCGACGCCCTCTCCAATAAGCTGCAGGTCATCCGGTCCAAAGCCGTGGTCGACTACGTCCTGTGGGGCGGCGCCTCCGCCAACGCTCTCGGCCAACCCGGTTGGCAGGAGAAACTGACCGGTCTCGCCGACGCCGGGGTCGGGGCCATCAAGGTCTACCTGCTTTCGGGGATGGAGTCATTTCGCGACGTCACTGGTGACGCACTCCGCGAGATCCTGACCCACACCTGCCGCCTCGGGATTCCGGTCGGAGTGCACGCGGAAGACCGATCGATGGTCCAGCGTCTGACCCAGCTCGCGCACGACAACCACGAGGACTCTCCGGCGGCCTATGCGGCCTCGCGCCCGGCGCAGGCCGAGGTCGCCGCAGTGGCCACGTGCATCGAGGCCTGTCGCGCCACCGGGGCACGGGTCCACATCGTCCATTTGGCATCCGGCGAGGCCCTGGATCTGATCGCCGCCGCGCGTCAGGAAAACCTCCCGATCTCGGCCGAGACCTGCCCCCAGTACCTCGAGTTCACGATCGAGGACTTCGAACACCTCGGCTCGATTCTCAAGACCGCACCGGTGGTCAAGACCGCCGGCGACCGCGACCGCCTGTGGAAAGGTCTCGCCGCCGGCGAATTGTCCTTCGTCGCCACTGATCACGCCGCGGGCCAGTGGCCGGAAGAAAAACAGACTGCCTCGGTGTGGAGCGACTACGGCGGTATTCCGGGGGTGGAGCTCATGCTGCCCTACCTGTTTTCGGAGGGCGTCCGCGGCCGCAGGATCAGCCTCGAGCGCCTGACGCAGATCACGGCGTCCGAGCCTGCACGATTCCTCGGAATCGATCATCGCAAAGGCCATCTCCGGGCCGGTTCTGACGCAGACTTCGTGGTGTTTGACGAGCGGAAGCGCTGGACCGTCCGCGCCGACGATCTGCACAATCTCAACCGCTACACACCGTTCGAGGGCCGCGAGCTCACCGGTTGTGTCCGCTCGACCTTTGTCCGCGGCCACAGGGTCTTCGACCGCGCGAAGACGGGGGATGTTGAATTCGGCGATCCCGGATTCGGAGCGTGGGTCCGTCGGGGCGTCGCGTGAACGACGGCGCGGAACCGGTGATCCTGCTGACCAACGGGGTCGTAGTGACGGGTTGGCGCGACCCGGAAATCGTGTTCGACGGTGCAGTCGCCTGGTCGGGAGATCGCATCCTCGAGATCGGTTCAGCCGCCGCGCTTCGCAAAAAATATCCGGCGGCGGAACCGGTGGATGCGCACGGCGGGATGATTCTGCCGGGGCTGATCAACCTCCACCACCACCTCTACTCGGCTTTCGCCCGCGGTCTCGCTCCGCTTTCGGCGCCCCAGGATTTCGGGCAGATCCTCGACCGGCTGTGGTGGCGGCTCGACCGCGTCCTGACGCCGGAAACAGTGAGACTGTCCGCCCTGCTCGGCGCGGCCGACGCCATCCGCTGGGGATGCACCACGATCTTTGACCACCACGCATCGCCCTCCTGTCTGAGGGGGAGCCTCGGCATCATCGGCCGCACTCTGACCGAGGCCGGGTTGTCGGGTGTTCTGTGCTACGAGGTTTCGGACCGCAACGGTCACGACGAGGCGGTCGCCGGGCTCGTCGAAAATCTCCGCTTCATCGATCAACACCGGGACAACCCGCGGCTGCGCGGCACCATCGGTCTGCACGCCAGTTTCACACTCACCGACGCGACCCTTGATGAAGTGGCGAGCCGCCGGCCGGTTGGTTGTGGTTGTCACATCCACATGGCCGAAGACACCCTCGATTTCCAGGTGTCGGAGCTGGCATTCGGTGCGGCGCCACTCGAAAGACTGGAAAGCCGAGGTCTCCTCGACGATCGCGCTCTCCTGGTGCACGGGGTCCATCTCACGTCGGAGGGCCGGGCCGTGGTCGCCCGCAACCAGGCGGTACTCATCCACTGCCCCGAGTCGAACGCCAACAACGGCGTCGGGCGCCTCGATGTCGAGCGCGCGGCGACCGCGGGCTGCACGGTCGCACTCGGCACCGACGGAATGTCTTCGGCCATGTTGCGGTCGCTGCGTTTCGCATTTCTCATCCAGCGTGCCGGACGCGAAGACCCGACCGTCGGCTTTGCCGCCCACCCCGGAATTCTGCAGAACAACGTCGAAGTGGCGCGGCGGTTTTTCGACGAGCCTCTGCTCGGCGAACTCACACCGGGGGCGCCCGCCGACATCTGCGTCGTCGACTGCCCACCTCCGACCCCGTTGACTGCCGACAACCTCTTCGGCCACCTGGTCTACGGCGCGGCCGAGTCCCCGGTCCGCCACACCATCGCCCGTGGTGAGTTTCTCCTCGAGAATTTCCGCCACGCCACCCTGGACCCGCAGGCGATTGCCGAGATCGCGCGCACCGAGGCGCCGGGGCTGTGGGAGAGGTTCCATTCGATCGGCGCCTCGCCCGTCGACTGGCTGCCGATATAGCGTTCAACGTTTGAACGTTTGAACGTTCGGCTCACACGGATGTCGGTGAGGTTTCGATACGTCACTGAAGGTGGGCCGAGGCCCACCCTACGCCGGACCCACGAATCGAGCGGAATCGTAGGGTGGGCTTCAGCCCACCTTCAGGGTCGTTCCAGGTGCTGGAACCTCAGCCCATCAGATGCCAAAGCGATCCTGTAATGCGCGACGAACCCGTTCGAGCCCGGCCGTGAGATAGGCGGTCTCGGCGCCGATACCGAGCCGGAAGTAGTCGGTCCATGCCAAAGGTGTCGCCGGCAAGAATGAAGACACTGTGTTCTTTCCGCAACCACTCCGACAACTCGGTCGAGTTGATGTCCAGGTCGTAGCGAACGAAGGCCATCCCCCCGGCACTCGGCGGAACGAAATGAAACACCCCGCCAAACGAGCGAACCCAGTCGATCGTGAGCCCGAGATTGGTGCGGAGCATCGCCCGATTTCGTTCCAGGATGCGCGGGCGCACCAAGGGTGAAAGCGCGATCTCGGCGATCCGGTTGCTGAGGATGCCGGCGGTAATGGACGTGTAGTCGTGGTAGGCCCAGGAGTCCGAGATGACGTCATGGGGCCCCACCAACCAGCCGAGTCTGAGGCCCGGCAGGGCGTAGGCCTTGGAGAGGCCACCTGCGACCATGGCACGGTCGTAGATCCCGGCAAAGCTCGGCAGTTCGACGCCGTCGAGTTCGGCTCCCCGATAAATCTCGTCGGCATAGACCCAGGCGCCGACCTCTTCCGCGATCGACACGATCTCTCGCATCTCGACCTCACTCAGGGTGGCACCGGTGGGGTTGTTGGGGTTGCAGACGGCGATCATCTTCGTTTTCGGCGTCACCAGTTGCCGGAGTTCCTCCAGGTCTGGCGCCCAGTCTCGGCTCTCGCGGAGATGAAAGGCTTTCGGCGTCGCGCCCATCTCTTCGACGATGCCCCAGATCTGCATGTAGTTGGGGACCATCATCACCACCTCGTCGCCGGGCTCGACCAGGGTGTGGCAGGCGATGAAGTTGGCCTCCGAGGAGCCGTTGGTGACCAACACGTTGTCCATCGACTGATTCGGATAGAGATCAGCGATCCGCTCCCGCAGCGGGATGGCGCCGTTGGTCTGGCCGTACCCGAGGACAGTGTCCGCAAGACCCGCAACCTGCGCGGGCTCGAGCAGCTCGTTCAACGTGAACGGGTGAAAACCACTCTCGGTGAGGTTGAACTCAACCGTGTTTTCGTAAATCGACTGCACCCGTTCGAGCTCGAAAATGGGGATCCTCATCCTGACACCTCGTCTGTTTCGCCGCAGCCGAGGCGGCTGAGAACCGTCGGGTCGAGCCGGCTGCCCGACAGCACCGCAACGACGCGCTGTCCGGCAAACCGTTCGCCGTTGTTCATGACCGCGGCCACCGACAGCGCCGCCGCTCCCTCCACCGCCATCGCCTCGGTTTTGTACAAAAAGCAGATGGCCCGCCCGATCTCCGTCTCGTCGAGCAGAATGAAGTCGTCCACGAACCGGCGGCACAGATCGAATGTCACCGATCCCTCTTCGATGCCACCCGCGGTGCCATCGGAGATGGTCGGCGTCTCCTCCGCCTCGACGATCTTCCCGGCATCGAGGGATTGCAACATCACACACGAGTTTCGGGGCTGGCACCCGATTACCTGGATGTTCCGGTTGAACGCCTTGAGATAGGCGGCGATTCCTGAGATAAGACCTCCCCCGCCCACCGGGACGAGCACGGCATCGATACCGGCGAGCTGATGCGTCAACTCGACGCCCACCGTGCCCTGGCCGTGTACCACCTCGAGGTCGTTATAGGGTGAGATCCAGACGTGATCGCCGGTGCGGGCGAAATCGTGCGCGTGCTGCTCGGCCTCGATGCAGTTTTCACCCACCATCTCGAATGGAATTCCGGAGCCGCGGAGCAGGTCCACCTTGACCTTCGAAGCCGTCCGCGGGATGAACAGCTTGCCCTCCAGACCGAAGAGGTCCACCGCGTGCGCGAAAGCCAGCCCGTGGTTGCCGGTGGACGCTGCCACCAGAAGCCGGCTCGATTGATCCGCGGTCAGCGACAACACCTTGTTGATCACACCGCGGAGTTTGAACGACCCGCTCTCCTGGAGGTTCTCGAGCTTGAGATGGACCTCGCCACCGACCAACTCGGACAACTTGGCCGACGACCGGCAGGGCGTCCGTTTGACGAAGGGCGCGATGGCGCTGGCGGCGTTTTCGATCGCTGCTCTCACAGTGGGTTACCTTAGCCCATCGCACCGTAATTGCACAGCCGCCGCGACCTCTTCGTTGTGGAGTCGCCCACCAATCGAAAAACCCCCGGAGCGCAATGCGCCCAGGGGGTTTTGTGCGAAAGCGATCGTAGTCAGTCCTTGGCGATTTCGAACAGCGATTTGAGGGCGACCACGAGCACCGCCGCCGAGATGAAGGTCACGATGTTGTAAAGCACGGCCGTGACTGCCGTGCCGATCATCGGGATAGCGACAACCGATGAGGCCGAAAGCATCAGGCCGATGGCAGCGAGCAGGAAGCCCTTGGTCTCCGACGCCGTCACGTTCATGAAGCCGACGATCAGTCCGAGTACCGCCAGCACCCAGAACATCCAGGGTTCAGCAATCAGGAGTCCCGCAACCACGCAGATCACGAATCCAACGATAAAGGCCCATTTCCCCATGTTTCCCATGATTCTCTCCTCCAAAAAAAATTATTCGACCATTGGTCTGGGCGTCATCATACCGCGGAATCTAGAAAATCGACCAAAAAAAAGGCCGCCGAGCATCGCCCGGCGGCTCCGGCTTTCGCCGTTTCCTATCGCTTCGAGATCAGTCGGTGAGCTTGTTGAGAATCGTCCCGAGGTTCTTCCACTGGGTCTTCGCCCAGTCCGCGGCGTCCTGGACCTTTCCGCCGACTTTGATGGCGGTGTTGTAACTCGCAACCCGGTCCCAGTCGACCACGTTCCACCACGCCTCGATGTAGTCCGGGCGGCGGTTCTGGTAGTTCAGGTAGTAGGCGTGCTCCCAGACATCCAGACCGAGGATCGGAATCCCGGCGCCGGTCGAAATCGGGTTGTCCTGGTTCGCTGTCTTGGTCACCAGCAGTTTGCCGTCTGAACCGACGCAGAGCCAGGCCCAACCGCTCCCGAACTGGGTCATCCCCGCCTTTGTGAACTCGGCTTTGAAGGCGTCGAACGAACCGAATGCACCGTTGATCTCATCGCCCAGGCCACCCGAGGGCTGACCGCCTCCCTTGGGCTTCATCACCGTCCAGAAAAGGGAGTGGTTGACGTGGCCGCCGCCGTTGTTGCGGACCGCCATCCGAATGCCTTCGGGAAGAGCGTCAAGATCGGCAATCAGTTCGATCGCGGTCTTGTCCTGGAGCTCCGGGTGTCCCTCGAGGGCGGCATTGAGGTTGTTGACGTAGGCCTGGTGGTGTTTCGAGTGGTGGATGCCCATGGTCTTCGCATCGATGTTCGGCTCGAGAGCGTTGACGTCATAGGGCAGATCGGGCAGTTTGAAACTCATGCTTCCTCCTGGTTGATCCATTTCGATGTCTTTTAATGAGTCGCAGTCGCAGACTCATAGTATGCAACCGGGCCGGTGGCCGGAGGATTCCCGGATCCGCCGGACGAGTTGCCCAATTACTTCGAAAGGACCAGGGCCGCCAATGCCTCAGCCAGGTAGGCATACTGCCCATCGCTGTTGTAGAGCTGCGCCGAAATCCGCAGAAGCCGCGCCGGCGGCGACGGCCACGGGATCACCGGGACCTCGATCGCCCACTCTCGGTACAACTGGTCTTGAAGAGCATCCCTGCTGAACGCGTCTCTCTTCTCACCGCCCTCAGAATCCGGCAGCACAACCGTCGCCATGCTGCCGATCATCGAGTCCGGGCACGCCGGTTCGACGCCGAGGACCTCGCACAAACGATCTCGAGCTTCCAGGGCCAACGTGTGGTTTCGCCGCCGCACCTCGTCCCAGCCGCCCTCAACCATGGCATCGAGCTCCGAAATCGCGGCCGGAACGCTCAACCAGGCGGAGGGGTCACTGGTCCCCGTCCAGTCGTGCTCGAGGTGGAATCTCGAACGCCTGGCAGCCGACGCATTCGCACCGTGGCTGATGACCAGCGGCCGCACGGATCTCCGAAGGTCTTCCCGGACGCACAAAAATGCCGCGCCCTTTGGAGCGCACAACCACTTGTGGCAGTTTCCCGTGTAATACGCAGCGCCCAGCTTCTCCAGATCCAGTTCGACCATGCCCGGCGCGTGGGCGCCGTCCACCAGCACCTCCACACCGCTCAGCTGCGCCTCGCGAACCAGGCTCGCCACCGGCAGGACGAGCCCGGTCTGGCTGGTCACGTGGTCGACCAGAAGCAACCGCGTGCGCGGTGTCAAGCGATCGAGGACCGCCTCCACCACCTCATCTTCCGAACGCACGGGATAAGGGACGTCAGCAACGATCACCGAGGCCCCGGTTGAAGAAGCGACGGCGTCGAGTGCGTTGCGACAGGCGTTGTACTCGTGGTTCGTGGTCAGCAGCTCATCCCCTACCCGCAGGTCGAGACTTCGCAGAACGGTGTTGACGCCGGTCGTGGCGTTGGCGACGAAGACCAGGTTCTCGGTGGAGGCTCCAACAAATTGAGCGAGACTGTCGCGCGCCCGGTCGAGCAGGACCTGGTAGCGCCTCTCGAAGAACCGCACCGGTTCGGACTCCAACAGGTCGCGGATCCGATTCTGCTCGACGCGGACGGCTGTCGGAGACGGCGCCGAAGGATCCGTGGTTGAGGAACACGATTCCGGGATCGAGTTCCCACCGGGTCGCCAGCGGTCCGGGGTCAGGCAGCGGTCGATTCACCGGACTCTTGTCATCGATCCGGCGATTCAAGGACGACTCTTTTCAGCGCGTTGCACTTGGTCTCGTCAATTCGCGTTCAGCGCCAGGGCGTGGCGCCTCACGATTTCGAACTCGTCGCCTTCGTACCAGGTCGGAATGTCATCGCTGTTCGCCACCACGAAGGCAAGTTCGAATCCCAGTCGGGCGTCCTCCACCAGACCTTCGTAGTTCCAGGCGTCATCGACCTCGTCGCTCGGCCGGTGGTAGTTCTCTTCGATCCACTCGGCGTAGCGCGCATCGCCCCACCCCTCGGGACGATCGATGAAATCCGTACCGGACTTGAACCAGATCGACGGCACGCCGATGCGCGCGAAGCTGAACTGGTCGGAGCGGTAGTACCATCCGGCCCGTGGGGTCGTGTCCTCCTCGACCCTGCGCCCCTGCCTCGAGGCCGCGGCAGCCAGGAGGTCTTCGAGAGTGGACTTCCCCTTGCCGAAGATCGTGATGTCCCTGGTCCTCCCCCACACATTGCCGAGTTCGAAGTTGATGTCCGCCACCATCTTGCCCGGCGCGAACGTCGGGTTCTGCGCATAGTACTTCGACCCCAGAATTCCCTGTTCCTCGGCCGCGACAAACAGGAAGAGGACGCTGCGCCGCGGCGGATCGGGAAGCGCGGCGAAGGCCTCGGCCAGCGACAGGGTCTGCGCCATCGCGACGCCGTTGTCGAGCGCACCGTTATAGATCCGGTCACCGGTCGCGTCCGGCTCACCGAACCCGAAGTGATCGTGGTGGGCGGAAATGATGACCACCTCGTCCGCGACCTCGGGGTCTCCACCGCGAATCAAGCCGCCGACGTTGGCGGTTTCCGTGGTCCGGACCTGCGCAGTGAGCGCGAGCGAGGTGCGGAGATCAAGCGCCACCGGTCGGAATTCCCGGCTCCGAGCCGCCTCCACCAGAGCCTCGAGATCGATGCCTGCGCTCGCAACCAGCGTGCGCGCCGCCTCCTCGGTCATCCACGCCTGCAGCCGCAACCGCGGCTCGTCGCCGGCAGGAACTTCGAACTGCTCGCCGCCCCACCCCGTCTGCACCACCACCCACGGGTACCCCGCCGACTCGGGAGTGTGGATGATGACCGCCGCGGCCGCACCCTGGCGGGCGGCGCTTTCGAATTTGTAGGTCCACCGCCCGTAATAGAGCTTGCGTTCACCACCGAACAACTCCGGGTCCCAATCGGGGTCGTCGTTGAGCATCAGCAGCACCGCGCCTTCGAGGTCCGCCCCCTTGAAATCGTCCCAGTCCTCCTCGGGCGCCTCGATCCCGTAGCCGACGAAAACCACCGGTGCATCCTCGATCGCCGCGTCGGGTTGCTGGAGGCCGATACCGCCCATGTAGTCGTCCCGGTTCCGAAGCGAGACCTCAGCTCCGTTGCGACCCCTGAACATCCAGCGTTCGGGAAGATCGGTCGTCAGCCCGACGAGTGTGAGCGGCTGCTGCCACAAACCACCGGCGAACGCCGGTTCGCAGCCGATCTCCTCGAGGCGCGAGGCCAGATAGGCACGAGCCAGACGATCCCCTTCGGAACCCGGGCCGCGCCCTTCGAACTCGTCCGACGCCAACTGCGTCACATCCCGGCGAAGGTGCGCGGCTTCGATCACCGCAGCCGCCCCCTCCATGTCTGCCGCCCGGGTCGAGTCCGCCGGCGCCGCGACCTTGTCGGCGCCTCCACAACCCAGCGCAGCCCATGCAACGAGACCCAGAATAGCGGCCGTCCTTCGCATCGTGACCTCCCCAGCCAAGCTCGTGTTTCGACGACAACCGGCGATGGTGGCGCCGCCGCGGGCAGCCTAGCAGATACGAAGGCAGCGTCGTCGAAATTAAAGTCGGGGCCGCGGTATCATGTTGCGTCGGCCGCGCAGAATATCCTTCGGGAGGCACCTCCATGGTCAACGCAATTGTCCTGCTCAGCGTCGAGAGCGCCAGAATCAACCACGTGGCAGAACAGCTGGTGGAACTCGACGGGGTTTCCGAGGTGTACTCAGTGGCGGGTCAGTACGACCTGGTGGTCATCATCCGGGCCCGCGACGACGAGCAGATCGCCACCCTGGTCACCGAACAGCTCCTCCAGGTCGAAGGGCTGCTGTCGTCCGAGACTCTGATCGCGTTCCGCACCTTCTCACGTCACGATCTCGACGGGATGTTTTCGGTCGGTCTCGACTGATTTCTACTCGGTCCACCCGGGCGTGATCGCCTCCAGTACCGCGTCGCGAACGGTTTGAAATGCGGCATGGGACGGATCCACGAGTTCGAAATGGCCAGCGCCGGCGATCTCAACCACCTCGACCGAATCGCCCATCTCAAGAGCCGCTTCGGCAAACGACGTCGCTTGGGTGCTGGGAACGATCGGGTCCAGTTCTCCGATCACCAGGATCTGGGTGATGCCGAATGGAACCATACCGATGGGTGAAGCCCGCTGCAACCGATCCCGGACGTCGGACGGGGGGCCACCGAGCAGAGGTTCCACGGCTGCCCCGCAGCCATCGGGCGCTGAATAGGCCGCGAGGTCGGTGATCCCGGCCAGGGCCACGACACCGTTCAGGGGCAATGGGGCCTCGCCGCGGAGCGGATCGTCGCCGTCCAACCACTTCCGCACCTGCAAGCCACAGAGCCAGGTGCCCACCCGCCGAGTGCCCGACCGCAGCCACGCGATCGAGATCGAGGTCGTATTCCGTGGCGATCTCCAACAAATAGTCCGCCGCATCGGCCACGTCCTGGAACGTGCCGGGCCAACCGCCCCCGTCGTCGCCCACCCGCCGGTACTCGATGCTCCAGGTCGCCACGCCGGCGTCGGTGAGGGCGTCGGCCAGGGCCGAGATGTAGCCGAGGTCGTACTCGGCCAGCCAGCAACCCCCGTGGATCACAATCACGACCGGGTAGGGCCCTTCGCCGTCGGGCAGCCGCAACTCGCCGAACTGGAGCGGGTCGCCGCCATAGGCCAGGCGGTGATCCGGGGCAGGGCGGGGCAGTGCAAGAGCGTCGGCCGCGGTCATCACGACGGAGCGATCCTCCACCGGCTTACCGCAAGCAGCCGACACGACCAACAGAAGCAACACACCGAGATGCCTGGCGTCCACTCAGCCTCCATTCGACCTATGTCACCCTGGCGCGCGCCCGGAACTCCGGCCGGTCCCAGCGCCGCTCCGCCATGATTCCTCGCAACAGCACCACGGCGTCCCAGACGTCGACGAAGCGGACGTAGGCGGGCGAAAAACCGAAACGGAGAATATCCGGCGCCCTGAAGTCGCCGATCACTCCCTCGGCAATCAGCGCCTGCACGATGGCGTACCCGTCCGGGTGGCGCAGCGAGACCTGGCTGCCCCTCGAAGACGCTTCGCGGGGTGAGACGAGCTCGAAGTCGAAGTCGCCGCACTCCATGTTCGATCAGAGCGATAAAGAACTCCGAGAGGGCTACCGATTTGGCCCGCAGCAGATCGATACCGATTTCGGCGATGCTTTCGACACCGCACTCCAGCGCAACCAGGCTGAGAATCGGCGGCGTCCCGACCCGCAACCGCCCCACGCCCGCGGCGGGTTCGTACTGTGTTTCGAAATCGAAGGCGGCGGCATGACCCATCCACCCCCACAACGGAGACTGTAGGGACTCGTGATGGCGCCGCGCCACGAATGCGAAGGCGGGCGCGCCCGGACCACCGTTGAGATACTTGTAACCACAACCCACCGCGAGATCGGCGCCGCAACCAGTGAGGTCGACCTCGACCGCGCCGGCGGAGTGGGCCAGGTCCCACAGAACCACCGCACCCGCGTCGTGGGCGGCCGCGGTCATCGCACCCATGTCCTCCATCTCCCCGGTCCGGAAGTCCACGTGGGTGAGCATCAATACCGCGACGTCGGCGCTGAGCGCCCCCCGGATCTCGCGACGCGAAACCAGCCGGAGTTCGACGCGGTCACCCAGCAGACTCTGCAGCCCCTGCGCGACGTAGAGATCGGTCCCGAAGTTCTCGACGTCCGACAGGATCAACCGGCGGCCGGGCCGCAGGTGGATGGCTGCGGCCAGCAACTTGAAGAGATTGACCGAGATCGAGTCGGCGACCATGACCTCGTCGGCCGCGGCGCCGATCAAGGGCGCGATCTTGCCCGCCACGCGTTCCGGCAGATCGATCCAGCCGGCAGCCGTCCAGCTGCGGACGAGGCCACTCCCCCACTCCTGTTGCAGGACAGTCTCGATCCGCGCCGACACATTTCGAGGCGGTGGGCCCAGCGAGTTGCCGTCGAGGTAGATCACGCCGTCCGGCAGAACGAAACGATCGCGGAAGCCGGCGATCGGATCGCGGCGATCGAGGTCAAGTGCATCGGCTCGTGACGTCGGAGTGTTCACGACCCGTATTGTGCCATGGCTGGGAGCCCGGCGAATCCACGCTGGGCAGTATCGAAGAACCGTCGATCAGCCTGTCGATTCCAACTCCCGGAGCAGACCGGCAACCATCTCGTTTTCGGGACTGAGTTCGAGCGCTTCGCGGCAGCGGCTGATCGCCGCTTCACGATTCCCGAGTTTCTGGTGGGCCAGGGCGAGATCGTAGTTGACGTAATAAGCGTAGGCGCTGTCCGGGTATTCGGCCAGCGACAGTCTCCAGCATCGCGACGGCCTGTTCCGCATGGCCCTTTTCGAGAAGCTTGTCGCCGATCACCAGGAGGTCGATTTCGGTGAATCGGTACTCGTCGGCGTGGTCTTTCTTGAGTTCGAGATAGAGCGCCGCGGCCGCCGCAGCGCCATCGTTTTTCAGCCCGTAATACATCGGCTCATACACCGTCGGTTTCTTTTCCTCCTGGGGTTGCATCGAAAACACCAGAGAATCGATCCACTCGTCGAGGCTCACGTAGCTCCCAGCGTAGGCCGCCCATGGATCGAGAACGCTGCTGCTCTTTCATTGCTTCCGCGTCCATGCCCGTCGCCAGGCCATGACGCACGGTTTCCTCGGTCGCCACCAACATCGCGTGGTAAGCCTTGAGGTCGTCAATGGAACCGGTGCGGTTGTGGCCCGAGACGATCACCACGTCCGATGGAAGGACCGCGATCGCCCGTTCGACGAGCGGCGCGAACATCAACGTGTCTCCGTCGCCGTCCACCGACGGAAAGTTGAAACCGTTGGCCAACGAACTCAAGTGGACGACCTTGGAACCCACGAAGTGGACGATGATTTCGTTGTCATCGTGCGACCCGGGGAAAGCCATCAACCGGATTTCTTCCCCGTTGAAGCGGAGGGTGATGGCGTCAGAAAACATGATGTCCGGAAAGGTGGCATCGGGAAACTCGTTGAAGAGGTAACTTCCGCTTCGCAGCTTCGCCGGCACCAGTTCATGTGCGATCACGATCGGTTCGTCTCCGAAGATTGCATTGCCGCCAACGTGCTCGACGTGACGATGGGTGTTGATAATGATCTTCGGGCTGCCTGCACCGAAAGCATCGACCACCGCCTTGAGGGCTTCGGCGTCGCCCTCGGCCTGCGTGTCGACGAGAAGCACGCCGTCGGGCCCCACGGATGCGATGGTGTTGGTGGTGTACTCGCCCTGGTCGGTTGAGAGCAGGTAGAGATTGTCGGTCAGGCGGACCGTCACGACGGGAGGGGGTTCGCCCGTCGCCGCTTCAAGAGTTCCAACCGTCGCCAACGCAAGCGCGACACATGCCCAGATATATCTCACTTCAACCTCCAGATGTCCTCGAGTACAGTTTGACTGCAAACTCTTTTGAGTACGGGGGCCGAAGCAACAGGTTTGGCCTGAATCCATGCCGAGAATTCATCGACGTCTATCACGTGTGTTCACACTTCAGAATCTGAAACCTCTCGGACAGGACGCAGTAAACTGACGACGATGGTGGTCCACAAATCCTATCTGCGACGTCGTGCCGAAGGAGGGCCCGGCAGTCGGGTGGCCGAAGATGTCAGGAAGCGGCGCGAACGACCGCTTCTCGGCTCACTGCTGGAAGTTCTGGGGATCGGGCGGGGTGAACGCCCAGCCGGCGAGCTCGACGGTGTCCCGCTTCCCGATTTGCTCTCCCCCACGAAAGGCACCGGCCCCGAGATCGAAACCCTGCTCAGCCTTCTCGAACTGGCCTTTCTGGGACGCGCCAGCGCCGGCGAGATCGATCGTGAGCTCGACGCCATGTCCGCCGGCCCCACCAGCTGGGTGGCGGAGAATTACGCAGACGATCTCTTCCTTTCGGAGTTCGTGAAGAGTTGTTTCAGGATTCGAATCGAAGACCAACAGTATTCCCCCCACCGAGGTTTCCTCGAAAGGGTGCTGGCGTCTCCGCCCTCCGAGATCGAGACCATTCGATTCCGCCAGACGATTTTCCGCGAACTCGAAGAACGGGCGGATGTTCGGCGGTCGGTCGACCGGCTGCTCGCAGGCGTTCTCCGCTTCCTCACCCTGCTGCGCGCGTCGCGGGACGACGCACGCCTCGAGCCTACCCGCTTCCGCTTCGACGTGTTGCGGGCCTTTCGATCTGTGATCGACCTCATGGGGGAGGAATTCGAAGGGGCCGGATCCGGGCTGCAGCGCCTCCATACCGTGGGTCGCCACGTCCAAGATTCGCAGGCCTATTCGCGGATGGTCGCCCTCCTCGATCACCACGACGGTATGGCGTCGATCGAGCTGGCGGCTGTCGTGGGCGCCGACGGGAGACTTCGGCGCCTGGAGATCGTGAAGCTTCGCGAACAGAAGAGGAACCCCTTCTATCGTCGTCCGTTGAAACGGTGGTGGGACCGTCTGCGGATCATCTTTCACCGCTACAGCCTGACCGGCGGCGAGCTAGTGGAACGCATGGTGATGGGTGTCTTTCAGGATGTGGCGCCGGCCATGGCGCGAGTCGTACAGCTGGTCTGCCACCTCGAGCTCTATGCGGCCAGCCGGGCCTTTGCCATGGAGGCTCGAAATCGTGGTCTCGAAGTGTGTCTTCCCGAACTCTCGAAGGGCGCAATTCTCGAGGTCGAACAGCTCTTCAACCCGCTTCTGCTGTCCCTCACCGACCGCCCGGTGCCCACCGATCTCGTGATGACCGGTCCCTTCCCCATCATGCTGATCACGGGCCCGAACTCCGGAGGAAAGACCCGACTCCTGCAAGCGCTGGGCATTCTGCAGGTCCTCTCACAGTCAGGATTGTACGCACCCTGTGCGGCCGCCCGCCTTCCCCTCGCCAACGGGCTCTTCGCCTCGATCATCGAGCTCGACCGCGCGGATCAGGCCGAAGGGCGCCTCGGCACCGAGATGATGCGTCTCCGCACCCTCTTCGAAACGGTGCCGGCCGGCTCGATGGTCCTGCTGGACGAGCTCTGTTCCGGCACCAACCCGTCGGAGGCCATCGAAATCGTTGACATCGTGCTCCGCCTCCTGCGCCAGATCGAGCCCACAGCCTTCGTGACCACTCATTTTCTCGACTACGCCGACCGCATGCAGCGCGAACCGACGGTAGCGGACCTCGGTTTTCTCCAGGCCGAGATTGAAGAGGATCGGGGCGCGACCTTCCGCTTCACCCCGGGTGTGGCGACGACCTCGCTCGCGGTGGGCACCGCCCGGCGGCTCGGGGTCACGTTCGACGAGCTCGAACGCGACCTCGGGAAACGAAATGCTACGGGGTCCGCCGAGGACTCAACCGAGGTCCATGAGCTGGCGAAGGGCGATCACGCCGAATAGGGCCAGCGCCAGAACCAGGGTCGCCGTCGCCGGGGTGCGGTTTCGCAGGTCGCCCACGTGCTCCCGCCGCGAGTTGAGCCAGAGGAGGCTGCCGGCGAGCAGCGGCATGAAGAGACCACCGGTCAAGGTGTAGACCTTGATGATCCAGAGCGGCCGCCCGAGAAAAAGCAACGCCATCGGCGGCAGGGCGAGGTAGAGAAGATATCCGCGGTAGGCCGTTCCTTTGGTGTCGACGGCTACGTCGAACCGGCCCCGCAGGGCGTTGACGAAATCAGCAAACAGATAGGGCACGCCGTTCCACACTCCGAGGGTGCTGGTAAAGACCGCGCCCCAGACACCGACCAGAAAGACCATCGCCGCGGCACCGCCGGAGGCCGGGCCGAACCTCGCGGCAGTCGCCTGGCGGATGGCGTCTCCGCAGGCCACCAGCCCGTCGCTGCCGGCTGGCATTCCATCGCCACCGCTCAACACCGTGGCCGCCAACACCAGCATGGCAATGCCGAACAGACCGGTGAGGAGATAGCCGACCGCGAGATCCACCCGGACAGTGCCCAGCACCGAGGGACCGCGCCACCCCTTCTCCCGGATCCAATAACCGTACGCTAGCAGCGTCACGCTGCCGCCAACGCCGCCCATCAGGCTCAAAGTGGCCGCAGCCGAGCCCGGCGGCAGCGACGGAACCAACCCACGGACGAGCGCGCCGAGGTCGGGACCGACCAGGACCACGCTGATGAGCAGGGTCAAGGTCATGAGACCGATGAGGGCCTTCATCACCGACTCGAAGAATGCGTACCGGCCCATGGCCACCAAACCCAGCGCCACCAGCGAGTGGATCACACCCCAGGCGGTGATGCTGAGGGCGGGCCACAGGGCGTGAGCCGCCACCCCGCAGGCGCTCATGAGACCGGCGGCGACAATAAAGCTCCACACCACCAGGTAGACCAGAAAATAGCTCTTGAGCGGCCACCCCAGGTATCGGCACCAGCCCTCGAGCAGAGTGGTTCCGGTGGCCAACTGCCACCGCGCCACACCCTCGTTGAGACCGAACTTGAGGGCCGCGCCGACCACCACGACCCACACCAACGCCATCCCGAAATCAGCGCCCGCGAACATCGCCGCCAGCAGATCGCCCGCGCCGACTCCGGTGGCAGCGATTGCGAGCCCGGGGCCGATGGTCCGCAGCAGGTTTCCGAATCGCCCCTTGGTTGAAGTTTCAATCACGGCGTAAGGATATCGCGGTCCGGTTCTGCAGAGTCGTTTTCGGGCTGCTGGCTCTTCACCGATGGCAGCGGCGGCGCCGGGCGGCGGTCGTCGATCAGATGCATGATCGCCAGGGCAGGGTGTCGAGTGAGCATCCGCGGGCCGGCAAACCGCATAACCTCGCGCATCTTCTCGCGGGGCTCGGGCCGGTAGCAGTGGATGGGACAGTTGATGCAGCTGGGTTTCTCCGGCCCATAGGGACACAGATCGAGACGCCGGTCGGCGTACGAGGCGAGTTCTTCGCAGTCGGAACACAGAGCCGGCGTTCCGTGGTGGTGTTTGCAGTACAGACCCACCATGGTTCGGACCGTTTTGCGTTCCCGCCGCAGCCGTTGGTGTTCCTTCTTCACCTGCACATCATCATGCAACACGTCACAGGCCGCATTGACTCCGGTCATCCCCGTTTACTTGCCTGCACCGGTATGATGCGGCTCATGAAACACTCATTCACACGTTGTGTGGTCCTCGGATCGGCCCTTCTCTGCTTGTGTGCGTCGGTCCCCTTGGCAACTGCGAACGACACCGAACTGCCAGCCGGGATTTCGATCGGTGAACGGGAGGACGGCCGCAACCAGGTTCAGATCGAGTTCGGAAGCGAGACGGTTTTCATCGATGTGTTGTTCTTCCCACTGCACCAGGGGATTCAGAACCCGAAATTCATGATTCAAACCGGTGACGGGGACCGCACCGTGTTTCCGGAGTCGCACATTTCGCTGGTGCCCGACACCCGGTTGCCTGCCAACGAACCGCCGACAGGGACTTTCGTCACGATACGGTCCGGGTTCACCATGAGTCACGCGGACCGGCAAATCGTGATTTTCAGTTTCGGCCGGCTTGCGACCCAGGCCGACGCCGTGATCTGGTTGCCCACTGACAGAACTCTCATCACGGGCCGGCTCTGCGATCGTGACGGCGTTGGCCGCCACGGCCACAGTCCGATACCGTGGCGTGGATCGACGTGTCTTTCCGATCTGCTCGACCTCGAACCCGCGATCGTCATCCCCGGTCGGGGAGCACCCGGAGGCGCCGAACTGCTGCAGGACCAGACGGATCGGCTGACCAGATCTCCGCGCCCATGTCGAAGCCGCGCTTCTGGCGGGGTCTTCGGCACGGGCAATCCGCCGCGTACGTTTGACGCGCCGTGGTTCAGCGCCTGGCTGGAAGGCCGCGCCCGACGCCGCGACCGATGCGTTCCAGGCCGTCTATGACGAGATCGGCGGTCTGGTCCCGCCGTGGCAGTTGTTGGAAGACAGGAAGCTCCGTGCAGGGTCCGTCTCCGACCAGCGAAACCCCGGGCTGGACAAAGCCGCGCAAAGTCTTGTGGCGCAACTCCTGGCCGGACCGCCTGCCGATGTTGGCGATCGTCGCACCAGGCGTTGAGATCGTGCCGTTCGACACGAGGGACGAGGCACTGGCGGCGATCGCTGGTGCCGACGCCCTGATCGGCACCGCTTCGGCCGACCTCCTGGCAGCCGGCAAGGACCTGAGATGGGTTCAGCTCGGAACTGCCGGTGTCGAACGTTATCTGGCCATCCCCGAGTTGGGCAGCGGCAAGGTCCTGCTCACCAACGGCCAACGCCTCGCCTCCGTCACGATCGGCGAACATGTCATGGCCCTGACCCGTGCATTGGCACGGGGGCTGAACCATGCCGTGGCGGCCCAGGTCGAAGGCAAATGGAGACAATCAGACATCGGAGACTCCGCTCCCCTGACCGGGCTTCGGGGAAAGACCATGCTGGTGGTCGGACTCGGCGGCATCGGCACCGAGGTCGGGCGTCTCGCCGATGGCGCCGGGATGCGCGTCACCGCGATCCGCAACAGCCGCCGCGCCGGACCGCCATTTGTCGCCAGCGTCGGTCTCAGTGAGGATCTCGAGGCCTATGCGCGCGAGGCGGACGTGGTCGTCAATTGTCTGCCCATGACCCCGGATACCGAGGACCTGTTCGATGCCGAGCTGTTTGCAGCGATGAAACCGACTGCCTTCTTCATCAACGTCGGCCGCGGCGGCACCGTGGACACCGATGCCCTGGTAGCGGCCCTCGTCAGCGGCGAGATCGCGGGTGCCGGTCTCGATGTCACCGACCCCGAGCCGTTGCCCGAGGACCACCCTTTGTGGAAGGCCCCGAACCTCATCATCACGCCCCACTTCGCCGCCTGGTCGAACGACGACTCGGATTTGCGGTGGCTTCTCTTCCGCGAAAACCTGCGGCGCTTTGTGGCCGGCGAACAGCTGCTGTCGGTGGTCGATCCCGTGGCCGGGTATTGACGCGACTGCCGAAAGAGGAGCCTCTCCTCCCTTTTGTCATTCTGACCGGGCAAACGGAGTCAGCAGGCAGAGGAGTCCCTTCCGATCGCTACGCTCGCGAGCCGCAAAGCGGCGACAGGTTGTAGCCCGGGGCGTCAGCCCCGGGAAAGGAACAGAAGAGCATGAAAGCCCCGGTAGGGGCGACAGATCTGCCGCCGCTCCGCGGCTTCGATTTTTATGGGCTGAGGACGATTCCTGGGGCTCACGCCCCAGGCTATATCCTGTCGCCCTGACGGGCTTCAAAACCACGTTACGAGGTCAGGCCACCAGAGAACCAGCAGGTTCATGGCGTGGGTCTTTGTGATTGGGACCGTGGCCTCGGACTGTGGGTCTCCTCAAGTCCCGGTTACCCCCCGAGCTTTCGTTTGAGCACTGTGACGAAATCCTGCGCCGCCTTGTCGAGCACGTCCTGGCTCGGCGCCGCAGAAGGATCTTCGGCCACGCCCCTGACAAACACGTTCACCTGATCCCCGGTATACATGACCTGGTTGATGTCGAGCGCAATCCAAGGCGTCGTATCCGCCGCGGGTTTTGCCGCTCGGATCACGCCTTCGTCCCGGTCGGACGACTCGACCACGTAGTCCAGAGTGTCCAACGAGAGCTGGATGGCTTCCCAGACGCGGTCAGGATTTTGAAAGAACTGCGCGGTCACGGTGCCGGGCGGGTTCTTCACCGATGCACACGAGATCATCAACCCGGCGGTCACCGCTGCGGCCGACACCAACACCAAGCTGCGCAAAAACACCGAGCGGCGCGAACCCGCCTTGAATTCGATTTTCATAGCGACACTCCTTTGCGACAGCAGCACACCCGATCAGAGCTGACCCGGCGCCACCGCAGAAACTACTCACCGAGGAGAAAGGTCTCCAGAAAGAGGGCCTCTGCGTTCATCAGAAAATCGCGGTTGGCCTTCTTGCGGAAGCCGTGGCCCTCGTCGTTGGCCAACAGGTACCACACCGTGCCACCATTCGCCCGGACTGCCTTGACGACCTGCTCGCTCTCCCCCACCGGCACCCGCGGATCGTTGAGCCCCTGAATCACGAACAGAGGTTTGCTGATCTTGGAGACGCTGTTGAGCGGCGAGATCTTTTCGAGGTGCTCGCGCATCGCCGGGTCACGCTCGTCGCCGTACTCCACCCGGCGAAGGTCCCGCCGGTACTCCTGGGTGTTCTCCAGAAAGGTGACGAAGCTCGAGATGCCGACAACATCGATTCCCGCCCGCAGACGATCGTTGAAGTGAACCATCGACGCGAGCACCATGTAGCCGCCGTACGATCCCCCGGTCACGGCCACCCTCTTCTCGTCGAGCATCGGGTTGCCGTCGATCCAGTCGAGCAGGGCGCCGATGTCCCTGACCGAGTCTTCGCGCAGGAAGCCGTTGTCGAGTTGAAGATAGCTCTTGCCGTAACCCGAAGAACCGCGCACGTTGGGAGCCACGACTGCGATACCCAGTTCGTTGACCACATACTGGACCCACGGCGAGAAGGTCGGCAGCTCCTGACCCTCGGGCCCCCCGTGGATGTCGATCAACACCGGGAAGGGC
Organism: Candidatus Sulfomarinibacteraceae bacterium; assembly: GCA_963714885.1. Classification (GTDB taxonomy): domain Bacteria; phylum Acidobacteriota; class Thermoanaerobaculia; order Thermoanaerobaculales; family Sulfomarinibacteraceae; genus Sulfomarinibacter. Next base: position 82,788 of record CAVQQV010000015.1, read on the forward strand.
CCGGAGCCTTTCGGCAGGTAGACAAATGCCGGGATCGTGCGCGGGCCGCCCTCGACTTCATCGAATGTCGGGTAACGGATCAGCTGCGCTTCGACGAAGCTGGCGGGGTTGAGGCCGCCGACCTCCGAAAACGTCCAGCGGACGAGCTTTTTGCTCGCCATCTCGAGGGTGTAGACGTCCCCGGGACTGGTGGGCGTGTTGAACACCAGCCCGAGGCGGGCACCGTCGGGGCTGAACTCGAGGCCGCCGATGGCTCCCACTGGAAGCTCGGGCAGCCCCACATCCGTCATCGTCGAAAGGTCCATCAGGTGCAACCGGTCGATGCCGTCCGCGTTGACCACGAATGCAAGCAGGTTCCCGTCCGGCGACAGCTCGAGACCGCCGACATCCCACTCGATGTCATCGCGCACAACGGTCTGTTCACCGGTCGCCACGTCGTAGTGGCGCAACTTCTTGAACTCCGAGTCCTCGTCGGAGGTGAAGTACAACCCCTTGCCGTCTTTCGCCCACAGCGCGCCGCCGTACGCGATCACCTTCCCCTCGTTGAAGATCGGGCTCACCTCGCCACTCGCAGCGTCCATGATGTAGGGGTAGTTCTCGTTTGCCGACACGTAACGGAGGACGATCACTCTGGCGTCATCCGGCGACCAGTCGCCGGCGCCCCAGGCACCCCCCAGTTCGAGCAGCGGCACACTCACGCCGGGCTCCGCCATCGACATCACCAACAGGTCCATATCGCGCCCGTTGCGAAGGGTCGAGGTGTAGATGAAGCGGTCGCCGGTGTTGGACCAACTCCCTCCCATGTTGCGGCTCTTCCCGTCGGTCAACATCCGATACCTGCCGCTCGCCAGGTCGAAATCGAAGATCTGGTAGAACTCCGACCCGCCCACGTCCCGCGAAAACAGCAAGACGTTCGCCTCCGGGTTGATCGATGCGCCGCCTACCGGTTCGGCGAAAAACGTCAGCTGACGTCTCGCGCCGCCCGGTTCCGTCACCAGGTGCAGCTGGCTGGTCTCGCCGAACCTGGTCGAGATGATCATTCCGCTGCCGTCGGGCAGCCACCCGCTGAGCGAAGCCGACCGGGTGTTGCGGTACTGGTCGAGGCGCTGAGAGACGGTCTCGGGTATTTCCGGGATGCCCTCGATCACGAGGTTCCCGTTCACAACTCTTTCGACTTCCTGTGCTGCGCCCATTCCGGTGAGGGCAAGCGCAGCGAGTCCCAAAATAACGACGGAAATTCTGTTCCTGCTCATGGTCCCGGCACCTCCGCGCTCAGCATACGGCAGAACGGCCCGGAGCTGAAACACCCGCCAGGTTTCAGGGGATATTGACCGGGGTCAAGGCGCGAACGGCCCGATCAGAACACGATGGCCTGCACCTGGAAGGAAGCGTATGATGTCGGTTATCGAATCAAGGGGGAGAGTGATGATGAGACACGCTTTGACGGTGGGCCTCGTATTCTGTTGCGGACTCGCGTTGGTCGCCGGCGCGGCCGAGGACCCGAAGGCGGCCGGCGCCTGCATGACCTGCCACAAGGAGAAGACCCCGGGGATCTACAAACAGTGGTTCGACTCCGAGCACGCGGCCCACAACGTCACCTGTCTCGGTTGCCACGAGGCGCAGCGCGGCGACAAGGACGCGTATCAACATTACGACGCCCTGATTGCGACGCTGGTCACTCCCGCCGACTGCGGTCGCTGCCACGCCCGCGCCGCCGAAGAGGTCGGCAATTCCTACCACGCCAGCGCCGGCCAGATTCTGGACTCCGCGGACGCCTACCTCGCCCACGTGGCCGCCGGCGATCCGGTGGCGGTGATCGGCTGCGAGAGCTGCCACGGCACCAAGGTCGTGATCGACCCCAAAAGCCCCAACAAGCTGGCAAGGCGCAGCTGGCCCAACTCGGGGATCGGCCGCATCAACCCTGACGGGTCGCTCGGCGCCTGCAGCGCCTGCCACACCCGCCACTCCTTTTCCAAGGCCCAGGCGAGGCAGCCGGAGGCCTGCTCCAAGTGCCACCTCGGTCCCGACCACCCGCAGAAAGAGGTCTACGAGGAATCGAAGCACGGCAACACCTACTTCACCAACAAGCAGACGATGAATCTCCATGCCGACACCTGGGTTGCCGGGGTGGACTACTCGGCGGCGCCCACCTGCGCCAGTTGTCACATGTCGGCGACCAGGAAACAGGCCGTCACCCACGATGTCGGCCAGAGAATCGCCTGGACCCTGCGCCCCCCGATCTCCAAGCACCTGGACAACTGGCAGGCCAAGAGAGCCAACATGCAGGACGTCTGCTCGGCATGCCACACGGCGACCTTCAGCGACGGCCACTTCTACCAGTTTGATGCTTCCGTACGGCTCTACAACGAGAAATTCGCCGTCCCGGCCACCAACCTGATGAAACTGATCCGGGAGCGCAAGCTGCTCGAGAACCCGGCCAGCTTCTCCAATCAGATCGAGTGGACCTACTGGGAGCTCTGGCACCACGAAGGCCGCCGCGCCCGCCACGGGGCCGCCATGATGGGGCCGGACTACACCTGGTGGCACGGGTTCTACGAGATCGCGCAGCACTTCTACTTCAACCTGCTGCCCGAGGCCCGCGAGTTGGGCGACCCCGAAGTCAACGCGTTCATCGAGAACATTCTGAACAACGATCCGATGCACTCGTGGGTGCGGGAGAGCACTGACGACCTCAAGAAGCAGATTCGATCCGGCGACATGCAGGCCATCTATCAGAGGTTCTTCATCGTCGAGGAGTGACCATGATCCAGGCCTACCTCGACTTCATCCGCGCGGTCTCGCTCGACCGGCTCGGCCGGGCCGGCGTCGTCTTGACCACGACGGCCTTTGCGAGCTTCGTCTTCATGCAGCTGGCGATGTTCTCCGGCGTCGTCACCAACTCCTACGTCGGACTCATCGTCTATCTCGCGTTTCCGGTGCTCTTCGTGCTGGGCCTCGTCATCATCTTCGTCGCCTGGTATCTCCAGAAGAAACGCACCGGTCTCGACCACGAGAGAACTGATGGAGCGTCGATTCGGGCCGATGGCGTCAAGGGTGACGTCGCGGGGTCAAAGATCTTTCGCACCGTGGCGATCCTGACTCTCGCCAACATCGTCATTCTCGGGGCCGCGAGCATCAAGATGCTCCACTTCATGGACAGCGCGGAGTTCTGCGGCACGGCCTGCCACTCGGTCATGAGCCCGGAATGGACCACCTACCAGGCGTCGCCGCACGCGCGGGTTGCCTGCGTGGAGTGCCACGTCGGCGAGGGGGTCGGCGCGCTCGTGAACTCGAAGCTCAACGGCGCCTGGCAGATGGTCTCGGCCGCTTTCGACCTTTACGATCGACCGATACCGACCCCGGTCCACCAACTCCGCCCCGCCCGGGAGACCTGCGAAAAGTGCCACTGGCCGAACAAGTTCTACGGCAGCCGGCTGCAGACCAGGATTGCTTACGACAACGACGAGGCCTCGACGCCGCGGTACACCACGCTCAACCTGAAGATCGACGCCGGCGCCGCCGGCAACACCGGTGTCCACTGGCACATCAGCCTCGGCAAAGAGGTTCGCTACGCCTCGGTCGACGACGAACGCGAGGAGATGGTCTGGGTCGAGTCCCTCCAACCCGACGGGTCCGTCCGACGATTCGTCAACACGCGTCTCGTCGCCACCAGACATTGCAGGGGACGATGTCCGGACCATGGACTGCGTCGACTGCCACAATCGCGCCACGCACATATACCAGGAACCCGACCGGGCGGTGGACGAGAAGATCCGCCTCGGCGCCATCGACCGCGGACTGCCGTATATCCGACGCGAGGCCCTGGCGGCCATCCGGGGCGGCTATCCGTCTCTCGAGGCGGCCAGGAGCGGCATCCGCGCCGGCCTCGAGAGCTTCTACCGCCGCAACTACCCCGACCAGGCCTCGGCTGGTACGACCGGATCGACACCGCCATCGTCGAGCTCGAGGGGATCTGGGCGCGCAACATCCACCCCGGGAATGAACATCGAGTGGGGCGCCTACCCCAGCTTTCTCGGTCACAGCGACACCCCGGGTTGCTTCCGCTGCCACACCCGCGATCTGCAGGACGAAGAGGGTCGATGGATCCCGGACGATTGCACGCTCTGCCACTCGATCCTTGCCTACGGCGAGGACGACGCCTTCGCCTATCTGGAACCGACGCCCGAGAAGGCCAGGAACCGGGCGATGCACGAATACCTGAGGGACGAGTTCCTCGCGTCCACGAGCGACTGATTTTCGTCGTCGCCACGACGGCCAGGGAGAGACAGAAATGACACATACGCCGGAACGCCGTTGGACCATTCTGCTGGTGGCGCTGCTGACGGCTGCGGCCTTCTCTCCGGTCTTTGCCGACGAACCGCCTTCACTCGGCGACGCGGTAACCAAGGGCAAGATCTCGCTCAACCTGCGCTACCGCTACGAGGACGTCGATCAATCAGGATTCGACGAACCGGGCAAGGCGTCAACTCTGCGGACCGCGCTCAGCTACCGAACATTGTGGTGGAACAGGCTGGCCGCGATGGTCGAGTTTGAAAACGTCGTCAACGTCGGCTTCTCCAACGACCACAACAACCTCGGCGCCGGCTCACTGTGGAACGGGGTCACCGACCGCCCGGCGATCGCCGACCCGCCCATCACCGAGATCAACCAGGCCTACCTCGACTGGAAACCGCTGGACAGTCTGCCATTGCGCGGTGGCCGCCAGGAGATCATCATCGACAACGCCCGCTTCATCGGCAATGTCGGCTGGCGCCAGAACCACCAGACCTTTGACGGCGCGACCGCACACTTCACCGGCGTCAAAAACCTCGATCTCGGCTACGCCTATATCGCCCGCCAACGGACCGTCACCGGCGCCTCACGGCCGATGTCCACCTCACACATCGAGGGTGCCTACACCTTTTCCGGCATCGGCTCGTTGCACGGCTATCTGTTGTCCATCGACTTCGACCAGGAGGATCTGTGGCGCCAGTCGACCACCACCTACGGCGCCTTCTTCTCCGGGAAGGCCGATCTCTCAAAGACGCTCGGTCTGACCTATCGTCTGGAGCTCGCGACCCAACAGGACGCCGGCGACAATCCCGATTCGGTCGAAGCCGACTACCTCCGAGCGGATCTCGGGTTCGCGTTCGGCAAGGTGACCGCGTCCGCCGGGTACGAAGTGCTTGGTGGTGCCGAGGGCGAGGGCGCCTTCAATACGCCGCTCGCGACCCTGCACAAGTTCAACGGCTGGGCCGACAAGTTCCTGACCACACCGGCGGACGGCCTGACCGACTTCTTTGTCAGTCTCGGGGCGAACGTCGGGCGATTCGCCCTGCTCGGGGTTTACCACGACTTCTCCGCCGACACCGGTGGCGCTTCGTGGGGCAGCGAGTTCGATGCCAGCGTGGTCTACACGGCGCCCTGGAAACAGAAGTTCGCAATCGAGGCCGCTTTCTACGACGCCGACGACTGGGCTACCGACACCGACAAGATCTGGATCTGGACGCAGTGGGGGTTCTAACCCAACCGGTCGAACCCTGCTGGTAAATACAGATCCGGGATACAGCTCTGAAGGTGGGCCAAGGCCCACCCTACAAGTCCGCTCGACACCTGAGTCCGAAGTAGGGTGGGCCTTGGCCCACCTTCAGACCCGCCGAGGTCGTGTGGAGCCTGAATTTGCACTCGAGCCGTCCAAGATGCCTTCTTGGACAAGAGTGATTCTGCAGCCTGTATCCTGCATCCTTGGAGCGCGTTACTCCGGCAGCGGCAGCGTGTCGCGGGATGGACGGTCGTCGGCCTCGTCGCCGTCGGCCCGCATCAGTCTCGTTCGCGGACTCGGTTGTCTCCAGCAGATCACCGACGAAGAGGCTCGAGTTTTTGACGAAGAACACCACCGGGAGGTCGCCGGCGAGACGGTCCATTCGCTCCGCATAGGCCTCTTCGTCCCCGCTTGCGGGAACCTCGAGCCCGAGAAAGACCGCTGCCGCCTCGGCGCTCTCGCGGTGGATCACCTCGGTCACGGTCTCGTCCTTCGGCTTGAGCACGACCCGCACATCGGCCTCGATCCTGATCTCCGGCATCAGCTTCTTGAGGTGTGCCTCGGTACGACTCCTCATCAGCTCCGAAGAAGCGAGGCTCAGAACCGACACCTTCGCGCCGCTCCACTCCGCATTCGAGTGCAGGAGGTGGGCGAGCAGCAACATGAGGTCACCGTTGCGTTCCAGTCCACCCCACCACACGTGGATTGTGGGGGTCTCGCGCCGGAACATGTACTTGGGTCGGATCCTGCCGAGCACGAACGATTTGTTGAGCCGCTCGAGACGGCACATCACGCGCAGGAACTCGGCTCGACGGGCGACCGACTCGGGCCAACCGAGCAGGACCGTGTTGCTCGACATTCCGGCCATGCCGTTGGCCTGACTCACGTTGATCAGACCCTCGACGATATCGTTGACGGCATCGACCTCGGGAAAGACCACGATGTCCTCGGCATCGATCACCGACTGAATTCGTTGCCGCCTGCCCGAGATGTCGAGCTCGTCGCTCATCAGGTCGCCGACGACGAGGTTGCACACTGTCACCACGCCCCGGCCCTGGCTGAACCAGTCGCTGAAACGGATCAGATCGAGCTCCTTCAGGGGATCATCGACGAATGTCAGGAGGTGGGGCCGCCAATTGCGGGCGCTCATCGGCCGCTCGTTGAGCCGGATCAGCGCCCACCGGATGAGGGCCTCGTAGAGCCCGCGCCGGGCATCGCCGAATCGAGCCTTCTGCACCCGGCGCGAGAGGTACATCCAGAGCGAGAACTCGGCCACCAGTGCGATCAGACCGGCCACCGGGCTGATCAGGACCATCACGACGACGCACGCCAGACCGCCGATCAGGGTAATGGGCCACGGCACCTTGATCTTCGGCCGCCACGAAGGGTCGCCGCTGAGGACCTCGAACGTGGCGACGATGTTGACGGTGCCGTAGACGGTGAGGAAGAACATAGAAACAACCATCGCCACCGCGTTGAGGTTGCCAAGAAAGACAGCGGTCACGGCAATCGCCAGAGCGACCATCATCCCCGGCAGTAGCTCGCGGTTGTCACCGGTCGGCCGGTACAGAAAGCGCGGGGCGAGCCCGTCACGCGCCAACGCCTGCAACGTCCTGGGCGCGGCCAGGATCGAACCCACCGCGGAGGAGAAAATTGCCGACCACAAACCGGGCAAGACCAGCCAGGGACCGAGGACGGCGATCTTCGACCACACCATCGGGTCGTCGCGGAGATCCGAGGGGTCTGCTCCCAGAGAAAGCAGAATCGGAATCAGCAGGTATACGAGGAACCCGGCCGCGACCGCGGTGATGGAACCGAGGGGAATTGACTTCCCCGGGTCGCGCAGGTCCCCCGACAATCCGAGCCCCGCCATCACGCCGGTGACCGCCGGAAAGAAGACCGCAAAACCGACCCAGAACCCGATCTCCCCGGTAGGCGGATGCAGAACGACGTCCGAACCTGAGGATTTGACAAAGGCCCCGATGGCGAGTGCGATCAGCGATATCGCCACAAAGCCCATCAGCACGACCTGGGCCTTGAGGGCGCGTTCCGCTCCGGTGACGGCCAGCACCCCGACCGCGATCACGACCAACAGCGTCACCGGCATCAGCGGCAGGTTCGGCCACACGATCCGGAACGACTCGGCGAGACCGTAGGAATAGAGGGTCACGGAAAAGGTCTGCGAGAGAAAGAGCGGCACGCCGATGGCGCCGCCGAGCTCGAGCCCCAGGCTTCGGGAAATGATGAAGTAGGCTCCCCCGACACCGACCCTGGCGTTGGTCGCCACCGCGGAAAAGGCGAGCGTGGTGATGAAGGTGATGGCGTTGGCCAGGACGACGACGAAGATGATCCGGATCAGACCGAGGTGCCGACCAGCCAACCGAAGCGCAGGTACATGATGACGCCGAGGATGGTGAGAATCGTCGGCGTGAACACCCCGATGAACGTCCCCAGCTTGTTGTCGTTCCCCATGGGCATCTCCGTGCCGTCACGACGGTTGCGACTTCCCGGCGTCGAGCGGTTCAGTATGCGCACCCTACCGGCAAATCCGTTGGCACGCAATACATCGGGACCGAAGGTACCTCTCGAGTTGTCATCCCGGGCATTCCACGGCCATCACTGGGCCGACCGGAAGATCGATCAATCCACGGATGTCTGCAACGCTCGACGCCACGGATGCGTCCTGCGTACCGGCAGCGAGACTGAAGGTGGGCCAAGGCCCACCCTACGCCGGACCCATGGACCATGGAAAACCGGTAGGGTGGGCTTCAGCCCACCTTCAGAGTCGTGTCTATCTTGTGGCCAATCGGAACGGTCAGTCGTTGTTGGACAGACGAAACACCACGTCACGCACGAGGCCGTCACCACCACCCGTCGCCGCGGCCACCGACGACATAGGTTCCACTGCGTACCGCGAGGCCCGGCCCGAGCCCGGGATCGGTGAAGCGGAATCCACCCTCACCGAAACCGTCAATATCGGCTCCGACCTCGCCCCATTGTTCCTCATGGGCGCGCAAAAGCGCGAGTGCCTCTTCCGCCTCGACAGCGCTGCCCATCTCGCTGAAGAAGAGCTCCGCCTCACCGCTGTCGTTCTCATAGCCGGCGACGAAGCCACCGGGAAGGAATGCGTGTCCAAAGAGGTCCGCGGCAACATACCGCTCACTTCCCTCTCTCAAACCGTCGCGCGGGAACACTTCGAGAATCGACGGCAGAGCCACCGAACCCTGGATCGCCGCCACCGCCAGACTCATCACGTGGTCGAGACCCTCGACGAGTTCCGGCCGATCATCGTCGGCCTCTGCGTGGACATAGAACGTTCCCTTCCACGCTGCGGCGACTGTTCCCGACCGGTAGCCCTCCGCGCCCCATTCCATTATTTCCGGTCGAGGCGGCAGAATGCTGCGGTAGACCCCGAAGGCTCCGAGCTCCGAGCCCATGTCGTAGACATCGAGCGTGACGCTGGCATAGGGGTCATCGCCCAGCTGGTAGCGGATCTGGTGAAGGCTCTTGAAGCCGTACTCCAGATACAACGGAGCGCCCCCGTTAAGGTACTCGAAAAGGGTCTCAGAATCGTAGGACGTGGGGCCCTCGGAGATGCTCCAACCGGGTGGAGCCCGGGGGGGCTGGAGGCCAACCCGGCCGTCGGGGTGGGCCGGGACGCTCCCTTCCCCACCACACCCGGCGAGGGCTACGACAGAAACAAATACCAGAAGGCGGGTGGCTTTCCTCATGCCTCGACCCTCGGGAAACTGAGGAGGCGGTGCGCTTCTACAAGCTCGCGCCGAACCGTGCGATTGAATGGACAACCGCCATCGCAGTGACCCTCACAGTCCGCGCAAACAGCAGCGGCCCGATCGTTGCCGAGTGCCTCGTAGAGCTGCATCGAGTCTTTTTCGCGCCCGTAGTACTTGAAGTACATCGCATACCGGTTGACATCGGCGATCGCCACCTCGTTCGGACACCGCCCTTGGCACTCTCCGCAGAAGCGGCAATAGCAGTCGTACATCTCGTCGGCGTACCTTCTCAGCATCGCCACCTCGGCCTGGTCCAGTGGTTTGCCGACGGCGGATGCATACTCTTTGATCTCGTCAAAGTTGGTGATGCCGACACACACGCTCGAAACATAGGGGTGGCTCAGGGCCCACTTGATCGTGGCCTGACGGAAGGACAGCCCACCCGCCTCGAGGTCCTTGATCTCGGTCTTGCGGTTGCCCGCATTGGTCTTGAAGACCATGGTCCCAATCCCCTTTTTCGCGGCCGCTTCGAGAATCCGGTCCTGATCCGGGTAGGAGGCAAAGTCGTACTTCGTAAAGAGGACTTTGTAGCGCCCGTCGTCGACAGCTGCGTTGAGAACCTCCTGCATCCCGCCGTGATGGCCGGAGAGGCCGAGATGGGACACCTTGCCCGCCTCTTTCGCTTCAGCGAAGGCATCGTACAGGGCGTCGATCCGGAGCTCATCGAGCGAGGTGACGTTGGTGATGCGATAGATCTCCACGTGGTCGGTCTGCAGACGCTTGAGACTTCCGTCGATGGCATCGAGCACTTCGCCCTTGGTCGCGTTTGCCTTGAACATATCGCCGGTGAACAACACCAGTTCGTCGCGTCGGCTGCCGAGGTTCGCAATGGCTTTCCCGATCGAAGTCTCGGCGCGCCCGTTCTGATAGTTGGCGCTGGTGCAGATGGTGGTGATCCCCTGGTCGAGTGCGGCCGTCAACAGCGCCGGATTGTCGAACCCGTAACTGCCGAAGGAGATCTCCGAGACCTTGAGACCCGTCGCGCCGAGCTCACGAAACCGCATCTCGACGGGCGCCGGTTCGCCGGGCGAGCCCTCGCTCCCCGAACAGCCACCTACCACCAATCCCGAGGTCAATGCCCCGAGTTTCAGAAACCTGCGGCGATCGATCCCTTTTTCTACGGATTTCATACTGGCCCCCATTCCGATCAGAATGTCGTTCGCGACACCATGTCCAGACCGCTCTCTCGCGACACCGCGGCCACAACTTCATTCGCGCTCTCCTCGATGGGCTTCGAGGTGACATCCACCGTCGCGAACCGCCCCTTGCGAAAAACGGCTCGCGCGTGCTCGAGGTCCTGGAAGACCTGACTGGGGTCGGAGTAGGCCTGAGGCGCCCCTTCGCCAAGCCCGCCCTGGCGTTGTCGACGGTAGACCACCAGGCGATCCGGGATCGAGAGTCAGACCGACGACCCGGCCGCGCGCCACCTCGAAGAGCTCCTGCGGCGGTTCAATGCCCTTGACCAACGGGATGTTCGCGGTCTTGAATCCCCGCATCGCCAGGTACATGCTCAACGGCGTCTTGCCCGCTCTGGAGACGCCGACCAGAATGATCTCGGCACCTCCCAGTTCGTTGTAGTAGCGGCCGTCATCGTGGCGAACCGCGTACTCGATGGCTTCGATGCGGCGGAAATACTCCTCCCGCACCTTGCGGTAGAGACCGGGCCGCCCGACGGGTTGGCGCTCGAGCAACGTCGAAACCTGATCGAGCACCGGGCCCATGGAGTCGATCTCCACGACCCCGAGTCTTCGCCGCGGCGTCCTTTAAAGCCCGGCGGAGGTCGGAATCCACCAACGTATGGATGATCAGGCGCGCCCGCCCCCGCCGCGCGGTTCACCGCTTCTTGGACTTCGGAGGCGGTCCGGACCCCCGGAACGACCGCGATCGACACCCCGGACCCTTCAAACTGAGCCAGCGCGGTCCTCGCCAACTGCTCGCCCGTGGTGCCCATGCCCCCGGAAACCACAAAGATCCGCGGTTCCGACATCTCCTTCTCCTCTATGGACGGTTCGAGGCTTCAAACGCTCACAGGCTGCCGACGTCCGCTGCGATGTCGGCGGCTATCTCTACCGCACAGATCGACAACGCCTCGACGATGGCACCTGCGCTGTTGCTCGCCGCCGGTCGCGACACCTCGTAGGTCTTCTCGAGCAGAGGTTCCCGGTAGCGTTTTTCGGCCGGGTCACGGACGGTCACCCTCAACTGCATCCGGGCCTCGGCGCCGCCGGCCCCATCCACCTGTTCGCAGGAGAGCACCGTGACCGACAACGCAAGACTCCGCCTCCCTTCGACGCCTGGTCCAAACTCCGCCGTCAGTTTCTGGCGAACGAGATCGGCGAGGTTGCCGACCCAGTGATCGGTGGCGAAGTACTCGACCCGGGTAGGAGACGCGAGAACCATGATCTGATTTCGGCTCAGGGCATCGGTCGTCCGCACCCTCTCCACGACAAGGTTGACCGATGGATTCACCGTTCCCGAAGAATCCATGTCCAACGTGTAGTAGTTGATTTTCGGCGCCGAAGCGCACGCTGTCAGACAGCACATCACCGCGAACAGTTGCAGTTTTGTCCTCATGGTGTCGCGCCATCCTTCCGCCCCTGGGCCTTGGCACCGCGAACCAGCGCACTGGGTTGGTCGGCCAGCGTCTCCGACAGCCTGCGCATGTTGCGGGTGGTTTCCTCGAGATTCAGGAGGATTTCCTCGATGGTCGGGCGTTGATCGTCCAGCAGATCACTGGCGTTGCCACCCATATCCTGGAAGTGCTGCAAGGTGACGCTCAAGGAAGCGAGCAGCTCTTCCAACCGATCGCTCACCTCATCCGTTATCTGTTGCAGATTGACCATGGTTTCGTTCAGCGGCACCCGATTGTCGGTGACCACGGCGTTGATCTGGGTCATCAACAACGTCGCCGTCTCTTCCAACATCGCCAGCCTGTCGATGACCTCGGCGAGGCCCTCGCGGTTGTCGGCGATCACCCCTTTGAACTCGCCCATCGCGGCGGTGCTCTCGTCGAGCGTGGCCTCGAGAGCCGCCGTCACCTCGGCGAAGTCCACAATATCCCGGTCAGCCCCACCGACCGGCGTGCCTCCCACCAACTGGGTCACGCTGTCGAGCAACACCTCCATGCGGGTGGTCAAGCCCTCGAGGTCGGGAATGTCGATGAAGCCCCCACTGCTCGTATGAGCGACGAGAGCATCGCCACTTTGGAGCAATTCGGCGGCAGCATCGCCGGTCGAGATTTCCAGGTGTTTCTCCGCGGTCAACGTGATCTGAGCGACGGTGGCGACGCTGTCCCGGTTGACCGGCACGTTTCCGTCGACCTCGGCGGTGACCCTGATCATCGATCGGTCGTCGGGATCGGGCTCGATGGCGGTGACCCGCCCAACCTTGACGCCGCCGAACCGTACGTCAGCACGTTGGTTGAGACCGCCGATATCGGTGAAGGACGCGGTGAATATTCTGGCCGAGTTAACGTGCGGGCGGCATCCCCTGATCGCGGCCACCAGGGCCACCAGGATAACGATGCTGACCAGCACGAAGGCCCCCGCCTTGATCTCGATCGCCGTGAAGTTGTCTTTTTTGGCTGCCATGCTCCCTCTCGTTGTAGCGATTCACTCGAGTCCGGTCAAATATCGGGCGTAGTCGGTCTCGCCCGAACCTTCGTCATCGGGGCGTCGTTCGAAGAACTGCCGGATGTAAGGGTGCTCGAGGCGGCGGACCTCGTCCAACGAACCCAGGCCTACGACCCGGCCCTGCTGCAACACACAGACCGTGTCCGCGATCAGCTTGACGCTCTCCATCTCGTGGGTCACGACGATGCTGGTGAGATCGAAGGTCGACTGCAACTTGCGAATGAGAGCATCGATCCCGGCGGCCACGATCGGGTCGAGCCCCGCCGACGGTTCGTCGTAGAAGATGATTTCGGGATCCATGGCCATCGCCCGCGCGATCCCGGCGCGCTTCTTCATTCCACCGCTGAGTTCCGACGGCATGTAATCTTCAAAGCCGGCGAGGCCGACCAACTCGAGTTTGATCTTGGTCATGATGTCGATGGTCGAGGGCTCCAGACTGGTGTGCTCCGTGAGCGGCAGTGCCACGTTCTCGCCGACCGTCATCGAGTTGAAAAGGGCGGAGCCCTGAAAACACATCCCGATCTTCTTCCGTTGCTCGATGCGATCGTCGTCGGACATGGCGGTGAAGTCCTCGCCCTTGACACGGATGCAACCAGAATATGGGCGCATCAAACCCACCAGGTTGCGGATGAGCGTCGTCTTGCCCGAGCCGGAACCGCCGAGAATGACGAAGACTTCGCTACGCCGAACGCTGAAACTCACGCCGTCGAGCACCGTCCGGTCGCCGTACTTGACGACCAGGTCCTCCACTTCAATGATCGGGTCTTGACCGGTCGCCATCATCAGATGAAATAGAACAATACGGTGAACACGAGGTCCACGATGATGATAAGGAAGATCGAGGTCACCACCGACGAGGTGGTCTTCCGGCCCACCCCCTCGGCCCCGCCCTCGACCTGGAACCCGCGATAAATACCGACCCAACAGATGGTGACACCAAAGAAAAAGCTCTTGGTCAGCCCGATCACCAGATCCTTCTCCGCCAGGGAGTTGACCGTCATCTCGATGTAGGTCGCCGGATCGACACCGACGATGACGACACCCGCCGCGAAGCCACCTGAAATCATGATGAACATGGCGATCACGGTCACGCAGGGAACGGCCGTGATCATGGCAAGGAACTTCGGCACCACCAGAAACTTGATGGGGTTGAGCCCCATCACTTCCAGGGCGTCGATCTCTTCACCGACCTTCATGGTGCCGATTTCGGCGGTTATCGCAGATCCACTGCGGCCGGTGATCAGAACCGCTGTCATCAGCGGGGCCAGTTCGCGGATGGCGGAGACCGCCACCAACACCGCGATAAACCGATTGGCACCCCATTTGTCGAGAGTGTATGAGGACTGCAAAGCGAGGATCACGCCGATCAGGAAACAGATCAGACCAACGATCGGGAGTGACCGCACCCCGAACTCGACGAATTGCTCGACGGTGCTGCGAACGCGAAGACCTTTGCCTCGCAACGGCGCAACGATGAGCCAGGTCAAGGTCTCGACGATCAGAACCGACACCCGTGCTCCTGCAGCGAGTTGGGTGAGCGTCCAGCGCCCGACAGACCCGACGAGATTGGTCACGGCGTCTTTTCGATTTCGAACACAGCGTCGAGTCTGGCCAACTCGAGAACCTTCATGACCGACGGCGACGGCGTCACCAACACAAACGTCTTGGAGTTCTTGCGGGCGCTCTTGAACCCTTCGACCAAAGTTGCGACCCCCGAAGAGTCCATGTAGTCGACACCGCTGAGGTCGACCTCGACCCCGGCGGGAGCTGCGGGGACGGCCTTCAAGACAACCGCCCGAAGATCGGGCGAGGTGTAGAGGTCGACCTCCCCGCGGACCGCGATCCGGATCTTCGCATCGTGCTCGCTCTGGTCAATCGTCAACCCCATATTCCGCCCCTCACTGCTTTCGCCTGCGGCGCATGATGACGCAGTTTCCCGTCGTCCTGTCCGGGCAGAACTCGACCTCGTCGAACGCCCGATGCATCAGTTGCACACCCAACCCTCCGGGCTTCAATCGGTCCGGGTCGGGCGCCTGCAACTCCCGCCGCACACGGTTTTCCGGCGGACACGGTTCTCCCTGATCGCACAGGCGAACTTCGACAACGTCGTGGTCCGCCCGCAGCGTCAATTCCACAAATCGATCGCACTCACCGCCGTAGGAGTGGCGAATCGCGTTGGAGCAGGCTTCATCGATCGCCAGTACCATCTCGTCGGTCGCCTCCCGCTCCAACTCGCAGGCTTCCAACCAACCGCGCACGAGGTTGCGGATACACCTCAGCAACCGGGGATCCGAGCGAACCTCCAACCGGAAATCGTCAGCCATCGCCGTTGTACCTCAATGCGATCAGAGTGCAGTCGTCGTGCGGCGCGACCGGTGAACAGAAACGATCGACGTCGTGGATGACGGCCTCGATCAGTCGCTGTGGACCCCCCGCCGCGGCGGCCCGCGCGACCTCTGTCAGGTTTTCGACACCGTATTCGACCAATTCACTCTCGCCGGCGCTCATGGTAACGCCGGCTCTCGCTTCGACGATCCCGTCGGTGTAGAAGACCATGGTGTCACCCGGCACGAGCACCGCGCGTTCGTCCTCCCAGGATGCATCCGAGAGGATCCCGATGGGAGGGCCCGATGCACCCAACAGAGTCACGGACCGGTCCCTCGAGACCACGACCAACGGATGGTGGCCGGCATTGGCGCCGAGGATGTTGCCGTTTTCGAGATTGATGGCGACCGCGGCGATGGTGCAGAAGAGGCCCCTCTGGCTCCGCACCACCAATCGCTCGTTGAGTTGCCGCAGGACCTCCGCCGGAGAGGTCGAGCCTTGCACGCACAGGCGAAACTCCGCCAGGATCTGGGCCATCGTCAGAGCCGCCGGCATGCCCTTGCCGCTGACGTCGCCAATCAACATACCGACCCGGTTCTCGTCGATGCGGACGAAATCATAGAAGTCGCCACCGACGATCCGGGCGGGGCGGGTGCGGCCGTAGATGTCAAATCGCGGATCGTCCGTCGACCAGTCACTGACCAGGAAGCCCTCCTGGATGTTCCACGCCGCCTCCACATCCTGTTCGATCCGTTGTTTTTGCAGGAGGGCCTGGTGGTTGTACGCATTCTGGAGAGCAAGTCCCGCACTGTTGCCCGCCGCAGCGGCGAGCAGCAGATCGTCCTGGGTATAGGCGTGGTCGACGATGTTGGTGTCGATGTACAGGATCCCCGAGATGCTGTCCTGGGTTCGAATGGGCACGCACAGGATCGAGGTCAGATTGAGCGCGGCCATGCTGACACTGGGGTCGATGGTGCTGTGGCTCCACCCCGATTGGAAGAGGACGTTCTGGCCGTCCTGAAGCACCCGCCGGGCGACCGTCCCGCTGATCTCGATCTCCTCGACGGTCGCCGGCAGCGCCTCGCCGTCGAGAATCGTGTGGACCTTGCCGCACACCGCGCACGGCAGGAGCTGATCGTCGGGACCGGCAAACAGAACCGCGCCACGGTGGGCGCGAATGGCGTCCATTGTCGTCCTGAGAATCGTGTCGACGAGTTCGCACGGGTTGAAATTGGAAGCCATGGCGTTCATCAGTGTGTAGGCGGCCTCGAGAAAGTCCTGCGACAGCGACGACGGTGGGAGTTTCTGTTCGCGACCGGACGGGTCGAGCACGGTCTGGAGAAACACCGTTTTTTCCGGGACACCCTCTACCTTTGCCTCGCCGAGTTCGAACCTCAGAACGGTCTCGCCGATGTGAATTTCATCTCTGTCGTTCAGCTCGCAGATTGTGATCCGGTTCCCGTTGACCAGCGTCCCGTTGCGGCTGCCGAGATCCCGGCACACATAGCCCGAACCCGTGCCCTTGATCTCGAGGTGCTGGCGGGAGGCGGCAGAGTCACGGATGACCAGCGAGCAGTGGCCGCCGCGTCCGACGGTCAGACCCTCCCCCACCGCCACGCGACGCCGTTCCTTGTCGTCTTCCGCAACGATGAATGCCCGCTGAGCCACAGCGCTCCTTTTCTGTTGTCTGCGACGACGCTATCTCGACTCTCCGGCGGTTGCAAGGGCGACCCATACTTTCCGGCCGTTCGGAACCTGCGGTCATTCCTTCCGTATTGTCACTGTACGCCCGTCTGCGGAGCCTACAGGGCGCACGGGAGGATGACGCATGGCCCGACACAGAGGGTTCTTGGTTTTCTCTGGCCGCGCTGATGTGTTGCTCGTCGCTGCCGGCTTCAGCGGACTACTCGGTCACCGACCTCGTCGACGCCGCCAAGCGGGGCGACGGACACGCCGTTCACCGGCTGATAACCGATGGGGTCGATCTCAATGCCCGCGGCCCGATGGGCTACACCGCACTGCACTGGGCCGGCATCCGAGGTCACTGGGGGATCTTCGCTGAATTGGTGGAGGCCGGGGCGCCGGTCGACGCCATCGGCAGCGACGGCGGCACCCCGCTCCACTGGGCATGCCACCACGACCGTCCCGATATGATCGTCCTGTTGCTCGACGCGGGCGCCGATGTCAATGTCCAGAACCGGTGGGGACGGACACCACTCCACGTCGCCGCCCGCCGAGGCTGCGTCGGCGTCGCCGGGATCCTTCTCGATCGCGGCGCCGACATCGACGCGGTCACCACCGAAGGGTGGACGCCGTTGCATGTCGCCTACCGAAGCGACCATCCACCGATGGTGCAGCTTCTTCTGGCCGCCGGAGCCGATCCCTCTCGAGTGGACAGCGAAGGAATCACCGCGGCCGGTTCGCATCGTCCACGGCCTGTCGCAGTCGCCCTCGAACCATCGATCCTCGACGACTACGAAGGCCTCTACGATCTTGGCGACGGTTTCACGGTCAAGGTGTGGCGTGAGGGAGACGGCCTCCGCATCCGTGAGTTCGCTCCGGATGACCTCGTGCCGATCGGCGTCGACACCTTCTACTGCCGGCAGGAACCGTGGCAGGTCTCTTTCAACCGGGACGAAGCCGGCGACGTCGACGGCGTGGAGATCCGCTTTCTGCGCCGCACGGTTCACGGCGCCAAAACCCCATCGCCCCGTTATGTGGGATCACGGGCGTGCATCGCCTGTCACCAGACCCAACAGGTGACCTGGCTTCAGAGCCGACACGCGCACGCCTACTGGCGGCTCGGCGCCGACTGGGCGCTCTTCCTGGGCCGGACGAGGCCTCACTACCAGAACCTCGAAGACCCGATGAATGACCAGCGTTGCACGCTCTGCCACGTGACCGGAGCCCAGGACGACGACGCTCTGTACGCTGCATCCTTCCGACCGGAGGAGGGCGTGAGTTGCGAGAGCTGCCACGGCCCGGGCTCGGACTACGCCGAGGCCGGGATCATGGCTGACCGGGAGGCCTTTCTCGCCAACGGCGGACGGGTGCCCGACGAAACAACCTGCCGCTCCTGTCACCGCAACAGCGAGCGATTCGAATGGGCGGAGTGGTGGCCGAAGATCGCCCACCCATATCCTCAACCGGCACAGATCACGGGATCATGAGGCGGTTGTTCGGATCAAATCTCCGACATCTTCCAGCAATCGCGCTCCGCCCTCGGCGCGAACCGCGAACACCGAACTCGGCAGATTGGTCTGCGCACGGTATCCGGTGTGGACGGTGTTCATGAAATCCCCCGCATCATCGGCCTTCACCAGAGCGATGGCGCAGCCCCCGAAACCGGCACCGGTGAGCCTCGCCCCATAACACCCGGGATGGCTTCGAGCGAGATCGGTGAACAGGTCGAGTTCGAAACTCGATACCTCATACAGCTCCCGGAGGCTCGCGTGCGACGCATTCATCAGGCGACCGGCCTCTTCGAGGTCCGAACCCGCCAACGCTTTCGCCATGAGAAGGGGGCGCCGGATCTCCCCCACAACGTGCAGCGCCCGCCGGTACGCTGTGGCGTCAAGCCGGTCCCGTCCCTTTTCCAGAAGATCGAGATCGACGTCGCGAAGGGCTCGAATCTCGGGGCTCACAGACTGGAGCGCCGTCACGGCCTCGCGACAGCTGGCGCTGCGCTCGTTATAGGCGCTGCCGGCCAGGGACCGTGACGCACCGGTGTCCAGCACCACCACGACCACGTTGTCTGGGAAGGGCACCGGGCTCGTCTCGAGCGTGCGGCAGTCGAGCAGCATGGCGTGTCCCTCTCGAGCCATGGTGGCGGTGAACTGGTCCATGACCCCGCCCTTGACCCCGATGTACTCCCATTCGGTCTTCTGCCCCAGAAGAGCCATGGCCACGGGGTCCCATTCGATACCCGAGATCCCACAAAGAGCGCGTGCGGTTGCCATCTCCAGTGCCGCCGACGACGAGAGGCCGGAACCCAACGGAACATCGCCGTCCACCACCAGGTCCGCTCCCACAATTGGGTAACCTGCTGAGATCAGCGCCCACGCCATGCCGCCCACGTAGTCGATCCACTCCGCTCGAAAGGGGGGCGCCAGATCCTCGAGTCGGATTTCCCGGGTCTCGCCGAAAACCACGGAGTGGGCGCGCAACATCCCATCTGAGCGAGGAAGGGCCGCGACACCGACCTGGCGGTCGATGGCCATGGGCAGGACCCAACCGTCGTTGTAATCCGTGTGTTCACCGATGAGATTCACCCTGCCCGGCGCGACCGCGATGCAGGGATTCTTCCGGCTCCCGAACACCTTCCGTGCCCTGGGAGCCAGCTGTGAAACCCAGGCGGGTCGTCGCGTCACCGCTCGACACCCTCCATGACCTGAAGTGGTCTCTCGCGGCGCCAACCGCCACGCGTGAAGTCGGGGAACCTCATCGGCTCGCTGCCCTCTCGCGATCGACCGGCCGCTGAGTTCGATGACCGCGCTCAACATGGCGGCGTCATACACGTCCGTGTCCGGGGCACGCCCCGACCTCAAGGCCTCGACCAGCCGGTAATCCTCGATGAAAGTCCATCCCGCCGTGGCCGGCACCCGCGCTCGCGGCCTCGAGTTGGCGCCACAGCGGGTGATCGAACTCTTCGAGGTATTCGTCCAGAGTCTCCCAACGGTGGGCCTCGCTACGGTCCTCGATGTGGATACCGGGTTGCGGGTATTTGCAGACGATCCCCCGGGTCCCCTGGATGAGGTAATCGCGGCTGTAGGGACGAGGAGAGCTCGTGTCGTGGGTGACGACCACGGTCTCTCCACGCGCCGTGCGCAATAGAGTCGTTACCACGTCCGAGAGCACGAATATTTCCGCGGCTTGCGCACTGTCCGGCCCAAAGTGTCTCCTCCGCATAGAGGTGGAGGCCGCGGGTCTTCGAACCCATGGAAACCAGAGTTTCGAATGTGTTGCCACGATTGATGTCGAAACACTGCGCCACCGGGCCCAGACCATGCGTCGGGTAGAGATCGCCGTTGGTCGTCATGGAGTGTGCCCGACGCCACACGCCCTCCCCGTCCATGTCGTGCTTCACCGCCCGCAGGTCGTGCAGGTAGCCGCACTCGGCATGGAGCAGTTCGCCGAGACATTCCCTGGTTGACCATGTTCAGCGTCAGCATTTCAAAGCGATCGTAGTTGCAGTTCTCCATCATCACGCAGTGTCTGCGGGTTCTCTCGGAGGTCTCCACCAGCCGCCAGCAGTCGTCGATCGTCAGCGCCGCCGGCACCTCCGTCGCAGCGTGCTTGCCGGCATTCATGGCCGCGATGCACACCGGCACGTGCCACTCCCACGGGGTGGCGGTGAACACCAGATCCAGGTCGGCGCGATCGCACAGACGTTCGAAATCCTCTGGTCCTCGACTGAATCCCTCAGGCAGAGGTTGGCCGGCGTCGACCACCATTTTCTGGGCGCGAACGACCTTTTCTTCCACGATGTCGCAGACCGCAACGACGTCGACGCCCTCGATCTTGAGGAAGTTCTCGACGTGGGCCGTTCCCATCAAACCGACACCGACAAAGCCGATGCGCACTCGATCGAGAGGCGGCGCCGCGAAGTCGATCATCGTGGCATTTCCGCTGACCGCGTGCGCCACCGGCCCGGCCATCGATTGGATCGCGAGCCCTCCGGCGCCCACCGCGCCGAGTTTCAGCAGATCACGACGGTTGAGTCGGCTCGAGGGTTTCCTGCGCATGGTGCCTCCGCTGGGTTTTCGGCGCCGCTGTCCGACTGCGACCAGAACACGGTAGCAGCACCGACCCGTCAGGGTCGATATGACTGAATTCTCGACTCCGGCACGCGTCGGGCGAGCCGCTCCATGCTCTCACCGACACGGCGATGATCTCTGCCTTGTCGAGGGTCAGCAGCCGACGATCGCGCATTAGACACCTTGCCGTCGCAGATCACCGTCCGTACGTCCGACGCCCCGACCGAGTACACGAGAGCGGCGGCCGGGATCGTGGAGGGGCTGGTTGTGGGGACCGCCCAGATCCACGAGAATCAGGTCCGCCAGAAAGCCCGGCGCCACCTGGCCGAGGTCGTCCGGCAGACCGAAGACCCGTGCGCTCTCCGTGCGTGGCGATGGACAGAGCCTAGCCGACGGGAAGATCGCGGGGGTTCGAGCTCTCGTGTTTGACCACCAGCGCCATCAGCCGCAGGGACTCAAGGATGTCGAGAGTGTTGTTGGAGACCGGGCCGTCGGTCGCCAGCCCCACCGGGATCCCGGCCTCGCGCAGTGCGCCGACTGGTGCCGCGCCCATCCCCAGTTTGAGGTAGGTCTTCGGCGAGTGGGCCACTCCGCAGGCGCGCGCGAAAGTATCTCGATATCGTCGCCGGTCACACCGCAGCAGTGGGCGAGAATCGTCGGTCGATCGAGAACGCCGCAGGCGGCGAGGACGCCGATCGGTGTCCTGCCGTGAGCCGCGAGACTCGCCTCGGTCTGCCCGGCGGTCTCGGCGGCGTGGATGTGGATGCCGAGATCGAGACGCTCGGCTTCGGCGGCCACGGCAGTCAAAAAAGCGTCGTCGCAGGTGTACGGGGCGTGCGGCGCCAGCCAGGTCGTGATCCTCCCCCCGGCAGCGCCGTTGAAGTCGCGAGCAAAGGACGAGGTCAGTTCGACGCCGGCCCGCCCCTGGCTGCCGAAGACCGCCCACCCGAGAGCCGCGCGGGTCCCCGCCTGTTCCACCGCCGCCACCTCCCGCTCCATGTGGAAGTAGTGGTCCGCGACGGAGGTCACGCCGGCCTCGATCATCTCCGCGAGCCCGAGCTGCATGCCCCAGAAGACGTCCTCTTCGGTGAGGTTGCTCTCCAGCGGCCAGATGTAGTCGTTGAACCAGGTCTCGATGTCGACGTCCTCCGCCAGCCCCCTGAAGAGGCACATCGGGGTGTGGGCGTGGGTGTTGATCAGACCCGGCATGGCGAGGAGCCCTTCCCCCGGCACGATCTCGTTCGCGCCGTCCGGGGAGATTTCGCCTGACGGCCGGACCGCGGCAATCCGGTTGCCGACGATCTCGATGTCGCGGTCCTCGACGACCCCACACCGGCCATCATCGCACTGCAGGATGTCGACATTGTGGATCAGCACCGTGCTCATGGACAGACATTGTCGGCCACCGGGCCCGGCCATGCAAATTCTGCACGACTGATGTGATCGCCGCGTTTGGCCGCCCTCGCCTAGTCGACGTGCCCCTGGCTGATCTCGTCGGCGGTGGCTTCACGGAGTGACGCCACCGACACCTCGAATCGCAGAGACTCCCCGGCCAACGGGTGGTTGCCATCGAGGGTGACGGTGTCACCATCCACCTTGGCTATCAGGAGGTGCTGTTCACGGCCGTCCGGCAGTTGCGCCTGAACCACCGTGCCAACCTCCGGCTCGAACCCAAGCTGCTGAAGGGTGATCTCGATCTCGCGTTGCGGGTCCCGCTCGCCGTAGGCCTCTTCGGGAGCGAATTCCATGTCGAACGCATCGCCGACATGGGCGCCTTCCAGAGCTCTTTCGAGCCCCGGGATGATGTTCGCGTGCCCGTGCAGGTACTCGAGCGGCCCGCGTCCCTCGGTCGTGTCCACCTCGGTCCCGTCGGGCACCGTCAGACGGTAATGGATGCCGACAACGGTGTTCTTTGCAATCGTATCAACGGCCATGAACCGCTTCCCTATTCGCCTGCAGCCGCAACCGGAGCAGCCGCTCCCTGGTTCACCTGGGTGATCGTTGCAGTTTCGGCGAGCTTCTCGAGCACCTTGGTCGTCGCTTCGCCGCCCTCGTTCTGCCGCATCATCTCAGTGAGCGGTACGCGCACCTCGTCGAGCGACATGGTCTTCGCGGGACGTTTCTCTTCAACCTTGATCACGTGATACCCGAACTGGGTCTCCACGACCTCGGAGACCCCCCCGACCTCAAGTGCAAAAGCGGCATTGGCGAACGGAGCGACCATCTGCTCGCGCGCGAAGAAACCGAGATCGCCGCCCTGCGGCGCGCTCGGGCCCTCGGACATCTCGATGGCGAGTGTTGCAAAATCTTCACCGGCCAACGCGCGCTTGCGCGCGGCCACGGCCTTCGCCTGTGCGGCGGCCTTGGTCACCTCGGTCGCGTCGGCGCCCGTCGTCATCAGGATGTGGCGCGCGTGAACCTGCTCCGGTTGCTGGAACATCTCAGGGTGCTCGTTGTAGTACGCCGCGACCTCCTCAGGGCTGACAGCGATCTGGGGGTCAATCGTGGCCTCGATGTACACCTGGACGAGGTCGGACTCAATCACGCTTCCTTCGAGCAGTGCGTACGTCATCCCGAGCTGAGCGAGTGCCTCGTCGAGCTTTGCCCGACCGCCGGCCTGTGTTTCGATCTGCGCCATTGTCTCTTTGACCCGCTGATCGTTGGGCTGCATCTTCAGTCGTTTCGCCTCCTGGGCCAGGAGCTTGGAATCAACGACCCGCTGCATCGCGGCCTGGACGATCATCTGCTGTTCCGGTTGCATCCCCTGTCGAGCCATCTCCTGTTGGATCTGCGGAATCAACAGCCCGATCTCCCACGAGTAGACCGGCTGTTCGTTGACGGTCAAGACCACATCGGTCGCGGACCTCTGAGCGGAAACCGGCAGGGCGACAGACAAAACCAATACGAGGACCGCAACAAACGGCACTGACTTTTTCATTGAAGCTCCCTTTTAAAACGGTCACCGAATACGGGGAAAGCGGGCTGGATTGATCCTGCGGCCGGTGGAATACAACCACTCACGCCATCTTCGGCGGGCGCACCTTATCATATTCGTTTGCCGGGGAAAATTTCAGCCGGGATCCGTCAGGATCGGCTCAGGATCCGGCCGATCCCGCCGAGGGGCCCGAAACCGGCGAGCCCGGCTCCCCCCAGAGGGAGAAGCAGCGGCACCCACCGTAATCCCAGCCAGCCGGTGCCGCCGATACCCTCCAACGCCAGCATGGCGAGCCCTGCGCAAGCGACTGCACAGCCGAGAAGCTGCAGCCCGATGGAGGCCGGACGTTCGGCGGTGTCAGCGCCAGCTCTCTCGAAGCGTCCGAAAACCAGCAGAAACGGCAGAGTTGCAAGGGCGTAGGCGGCGATCCACAACGGCCGGGTCCACCACCAGGCTGCCGTGTCGGGCTGTTGCGCGAGCAGAGAAGGCATCTGCCAGAACGCGAGACCCACCAGCAGCATCATCACCGTCGAGTGCCACAGGAAGAGCGTCATGATCATGCCGTTGACCAGGATCGTGGCAGCCCACGGGACGCGGTGCGCCAGCCAGCGCCTGATCGGCCCCTCCAAAGTGAGCGCCAAACCGATCTGTGCCGCAGCCAGCGCGAGCAGCGGCATTTTCGGCGGCAAGGTGTTGCTGATCTCATCACTGGGCACGCCCACCAGGGCGAGCGGGTAAGGCCCGAGTTGAGTCAAAAGGAGGAGGCCCCCCAACCCAGCCACAAATAGAGGGATGCCCATCCTGGCGCCGGCCAGGCGGCGATCGTGCCAGGCATAACCGAGCTGGTGCACGGTGAGCCAAACGAACAGGTAGTTGCTCCAACCAAGGGCCCGCCAACCCAACCCGAAAAAGGCCGCATCGACAAGAGCGGCGGCCCCGATCGGCACGACGACCGACACGAAGCCGAATTTCTTCCACGCCGCGTGGGTCAGAGGCACCAGCGCCACGACCATGATGTAGACGGCGAGGAACCAGACCGGCACCAGCGCCACCTTGGAACCGATCCGGATCATCCCGTCGCTGACGCCGTTGGAATGGGCAACCGCGACCATCACGCCCCACGCGAGGAGAAGCGGCAGAACCGGTCCGATGAGACGCCTCGTTCGGGCATCGAACCACTCCCGGTAACCGAGGCCCTTGCGGCGCGCCGACTCCCACGACACCCCGTTCGAAAAACCGCCGACAAAAAAGAACACCGGCATCACCTGGAACAGCCAGGTCAACCACCGCGACCACGGAGCGAGGTCCAACAGATGGCTGTAGGCCGGCGCGCCGTCGACAAAATATGGCGCCGATATCAACCAGTGGCCGAGCACCACCGCCATGATCGACAGCGCCCTGAGAAAGTCCACATACCGGTTGCGCGCCTCCGGGGTCCGGTCGGCAAACCACAACGCCCGCTGCCACATACCCCGGGCAGGCCTTTCAGACACTCTGTCGTCGTGCATGAGACCAAGTATAGACGGGAACCCCTCCCGGCCGACGGCAATCTCCGGGATGCTAGGAGTTTGTAGTGCATAGATGGTGGATGGATTTCGGAGTGGCGTTTGAAGCCATTTTTGGTTGAATTCGCAGGTTCATACTGGTGGTATGGGCTAAGAATTCGCCAAAAAATGGGCCAAACGATACCCGGAAGGCGCCGCCAATTCTATGCACTACACACTCCTAGTGGTCACCACCTGCGCAGAACTGGTAAGGTATTGCGCAGGGCGGCACAACAGCCGCGCAAAAGGAGAGGACATGCCAAACGTCGCAACCGTTTTGCGAGAGGAGACCACCCGACTCGCACGCAAGGAAATCCGCCAGCAGGTCGAACCACTCAAGAAGACCATCAGCGAACTCCGCCGGACGGTCGCGTCGCTAAAGGCCGACGTCGCCGAGCTCAGGCGCTCGCAGCGTTTCCTGGAAAAACAGGAGAAGCGCCGGCTCGAGAGTCCACCCGAGACAAACGCCGCCAAATCGATTCGCTTCTCACCCAAGTGGGTCAAGGCCGACCGGAAGCGGCTGGGTCTGTCCGCCAAGGACTATGCGTGTCTGGTCGGCGTCTCCAGTCTGACGATCTACAACTGGGAAACCGGCAAATCGAAACCCAACGCCGAGCGATTGGCCGCGTGGGCGGAGGTCCGGGGAATCGGCAAACGGGAGGCGCAGCGGCGGTTGGAACTGCTCTCCGGCGCGTAACCGGCTGAAGGTCCGCCCGCGTTCTGGAGAGATGACCGTCTCTAAAGAAACCGTGGGTTCACCAGCTTCCGCAACGAGGGTGACCTTTTCGATCGCCAGCAGAACGACTTTTACTCATCGTGCGAGGCCGTATTCCAAAGACTCATCGAGGAATCGGGAGCCGAGTGCGTCCCGGTCGGCAAAAGGAGCAGGTGACCGCCGGCTGAAATACGAAGCGCCAGGTCACCTGTCGAACATCGTGTGCGAGTCGGTCGTGGTGCTTGTCCGCAGCGGCTGACCTCAAACACCAGGCCGAGGGCTGGTGCCTGAGCGGGTTGCCGGGTATCCCCACATCGTCGATCCCTCCGCCTCGTTTGACACCTATGGAGACCGTTTGCGAGGATGGCCCCCGGGGGATCTGATGAATCCAGACTATCGGGCCGATGTCGTCATCGCCGGTGGCGGACTGGCGGGGCTCGCCACCGCCTTCGAGTCGCTTGACCGCGGGCTTCGGGTTGTGATTCTGGAACGAGATTCTGAGGACCGCCTGGGCGGTCTCGCCAAGCGTTCGTTCGGCGGCGTGATGTTTGTCGACACACCCCACCAGCGCAAGCTCGGTATCCATGACAACCCTGAACTGGCGTGGGCGGACTGGCAGAGCTTTGCCGATTTCGGGGCCGACGACGACTGGCCGCGGCGCTGGGCGCGGACCTATGTCGAGCGCTCGACCGAGATGATCCACGACTGGCTCACAGGCTGCGGCGTCAAATTCCTGCCGGTGGTCAACTGGGCCGAGCGCGGGCTCTTCCGGCCCGGCAACTCGGTCCCCCGCTGGCACATCGCCTGGGGCACCGGGTTTGCGATCATCGAGGCGGTGATCGCGGCCCTCGAACGCCACCCCCACCACGAGCGGTTGCAGATCCGTTACAACCACCGCGTCGATCGTCTGCTCGTCGAGGCAGGACGCGTGGTCGGCTGTGCCGGAGGCTTCGAAGGCGAGGAAGGCGAATTCGAGGCCCGAGCCGACCACGTCGTGCTCGCTTCCGGCGGGATCTGCGGCGGCGACCTCAGCAAGGTCAGGGCGAACTGGTACAAACCGTGGGGTGCCCCGCCCGAAACTCTGCTCAACGGGTCCCACCGCTTCGCCGACGGCCTCCTGCACGACGAGGCCGAGCGCCACGGCGCCGCTCTCACCCACCTCGACAAACAGTGGCACTACGCCGCGGGGGTCCACGCAAAGACCACCGAGAGGCCCGGCGATGGCGTCAGCCTGGTGCCGCCACGTTCAGCGCTGTGGCTCGACGCTCGCGGCCGGCGCTTCGGACCGATGCCGCTGATGGGCTACAGCGACACCCGCTGGCTGGTCGAACAGATCTGCCACACCCCCGAGCAGTACTCGTGGCAGGTCCTCAACTGGAAGATCGCCATCAAGGAACTGGCGGTCTCCGGTTGTGACTACATGACGGCTTTCCGCAACAAGCGCAAGCTCCAACTCGTCAAGGAGGTGGTCTTCGGCAATAAGGCCCTCGTCAACCGTCTGATCGAAGACAGCGGGGACTTCGTCGTCGCCGACACCTTGCCCGAGCTGATGGAGAAAATGGACGTTCTCTCGCTTCCGGGCGTCACCATCGATCGCGAGACCATGGGGGCTGACATCCGCGCCTACGACGCCCAGATCGACCGCGGCGAGCGCTACTTCAATGACGACCAACTGCGGCGGATCGCCGCTTTCAGACAGTACAAGGGCGACCGCCTGCGCACCTGCGCTTTCCAAAAGATCGATGATCCCGAAGCGCGACCGCTCATCGCCATCCGCGAGTTCATCCTCAGCCGGAAGAGCCTGGGAGGCGTGCAGACCGATCTCGAGAGCCGGGTGTTGGATCGAACCGGAAATCCGATCCCCGGGTTGTATGCCGTCGGCGAGACCGCCGGTTTCGGTGGCGGCGGAATCCACGGCAAAGGCTCTCTCGAAGGCACCTTTCTCGGCAGCTGCGTCCTCACCGGGAGGCTCGCCGGTCGCGCCATCGGTGGAGCCACGGCGTGAGCGAAACACACGTATCGGTGACGATCGACGACTTCGACACGGCGGCAGAGAGCTAACCTGCATATCTCACCAGCTGTCGACTGCGGCCGACGATGCATCCTACCCAGCCGTGTTATCTCGCCTGGCCACGGCGCCTCGTCGCCCTCGTGACGAAACCTGGTGAGATATGCAGGCTAGACGAAGATTTTCGAATCGAAGCCGACGGCCTCCACGCCGCATCCGGCTCCGTTCTCAGTCGTCGTTGCGGCGGCGCGTGTACTCCGGGTGCTGGGTGAGATTCCTCGACACGTAGACGTGGGGCCGTTCTTGGCCGAAACCCACGCTCCGGAAGAGGCCGAGCGCGGCCCGGTTGTCATCTTCGGTGTCGGCCAGCATCATGCGGACACCGGCATCGATGAATCGCAGGGTCAACTCCTCGATGAGCCGCCTCCCGAGACCGCGGCGCTTCATTCGCGGATCGACACCGAGCCACAACAGGTAGCCGTAGGTCCAGGGCTCACCACGTTTTTCGAGGACCGAACCGAGGGCAAAACCGACGATCTCTCCCCCGAAATCGGCGACCAGGCAATGGGCGCGTTCGTTGGCGTAGAGCGAGACAACTTCGTACTCGTCCCAGGTGCGATACAACGTCGGCCAACGGTCTGCCGTAAAGAGCTGCTGACCGAGTTCGAAGGTCGGCGCCACGTCCGTCAGTTCCATCTGGCGAATCTCGACCTGCACATCGAAGCTTTCGTTCACCGGTGCCTCCTTGGCGCGATCACGCCGCGGAGGATAGTACAGAACGGCCGGGAGTCGAAACCAGAGATTTCCGGGCATCCGGCAGCCATCGACGAAGCGCCGTGCACTCGTGGCCTTATCCGGCCCCCGGGTCGGGCGCCCTTATACTGAGTTGGCGACTTCGAGTCGGTCGTTGTCGCGACCTCGCCGGAACCTTCTCGACCGGTCGGCGGGTCGGCCACGATCGACCCATCAGTCCGCCTCAAATTGGAAGGGGGGTTCTTGAAGATCACCGTTGCCTACAATCTGCGAACCGACAGCTCAGAGGCCACCGCCGAGCTTCTGACCCAGGCCGACGTCGACCGCATTGTCGGGGCGCTTCGAGAGCTGCGCCACAGGGTGACCCCGGTGGAGGTCACCGGCCAGCCGGACGAGGTCGTCGAGCGGCTGCTCGAGAGTGCGCCAGACCTCATCTTCAACCTCGCCGAAGGCACGATCGGCAGCTCGCGGGAGGCTTTCTACCCCGGGCTCTTCGAACAGCTGCGCCTACCGTACACCGGCGGCAACCCGTCGTTGCTCCACATGAACCTCGACAAGCACCTTGCCAAGACCGTGGTCGCCGCCCGCGGCATCCGGGTTCCGCAGGGCGTCCTGGTGACACCCGCAAACCGCACCATTCCCGACGATCTGCGTTTCCCACTGATCATCAAGCCCAATGCCGAAGGTTCGTCCAAGGGAGTTACCCAGGACTCGGTGGTCGAGGATCGCGCTGCCTGCCTCGAGCGGGTCAACCGGTTGCTCGAAACCTACCCGGCCGGGCTCGTGGTCGAGGAGTTCATCCCCGGCCGCGAACTGAGCGTCCCGATCCTCGAAACGTATCCCGGCAAAATCCTCGAGATCGTCGAGCACACGTTCGAGCTCGGCGCGGTCGGCGGGAAGTACAACATTTACGACTACGACATGAAGCAGGGCGGCGAGCGTGCGCGCGCTGTCGGCGTCGCCTGCCCTCCGGAGCTTCCGGCCGAACACCGCGAGGCAGTGATCGAGACTGCGCGCCGCGTCTTCGACGTCATGCACTGCCCCGACCTCGGACGCGTCGACATCCGGCTCCGTGACGACGGAACCGCCTACTTCATCGAACTCAACCCTCTGCCCAGCCTCCACCCCGCAGCCTCGTTGATGGTCGCAGGCAGATCGCGCGGGCTCGAGTTCCGGGACGTCCTGCGGCAGGTCGTGCGCTCCGCCGCCCGTCGCTACAACCTGGCCCTCAGGGCCCCGCGGCAGGCGGAGACCGCCGGCGTCTCGAGACCGACAGCGCGCGAACTCGGCATCAGCATCGGCCGCCTCTCACCTGGAGTGCACAACGCGATCACCGACGTCAAGGGCGTTCGCGTCGGCCACGTGACCCGCATCGAGGACGAAGTCGCGGTACCGGGCACCTCTTTGACGACCCGGGTCCGGACCGGTGTCACTGCGGTGCTGCCGGGAACCGGCAACCCCTACCAGCGTCGCGTGGTGGCCGGTGGATTTGTGCTCAACGGCGTTGGCGAGATGGCCGGCCTCACCCAGGCCGTCGAATGGGGCCTCATCGAGACCCCGATTCTGCTCACCAACTCACTGTCGGTCGGCCGGGTCCTCAACGGCGTCGTCTCGCAAATGGTGCAGCGCAACCCGGAGATCGGCACCCACGACGACGTCGTCCTGCCGCTGGTCGGCGAGACCGACGACTCGTTTCTCAATGACACCCGGGTCGGCATCGCCACCGGCCAGGCCGCCCGGCAGGCGATCACTGCTGCGCGCGGGGGCCCGGTGATCCAAGGGTCGGTCGGCGCCGGCACCGGCATGGTCAGCTTCGACTTCGCGGGCGGCATCGGCACCTCTTCACGGTGCTTCGAAATTGACGATCGTCCGTATACGGTCGGCGTGCTGGTGCTCTCCAACTTCGGCCGCATGCGCAACCTGACCATCGACGGACGGGTCGTTGGCCGCGAGCTCGACCCCCTTTTCGAACAAGCCGGCAGGCGTCAGAACAGCTACGGCTCGATCATCGTCGTCCTCGCCACCGACGTTCCATTGCAGGCCAGTCAGCTCGGACGCGTCGCCAAGCGTGCGGCCCTCGGCCTCGGCAGAACGGGCTCGCACGCCGCCTCGACGAGCGGCGAGATCATCGTCACCTTTTCCACCGCCAATCGCGTGCCCCGCGCCACCGTCCGACCGAGCAAGTTCCGCACCATTCG
Organism: Candidatus Sulfomarinibacteraceae bacterium; assembly: GCA_963714885.1. Taxonomy (GTDB): domain Bacteria; phylum Acidobacteriota; class Thermoanaerobaculia; order Thermoanaerobaculales; family Sulfomarinibacteraceae; genus Sulfomarinibacter. Next base: position 113,990 of record CAVQQV010000015.1, read on the forward strand.
GTTCGTGGCCGACACGCACATCAATACGCTGTATGAGGCGGCCATCGAGGCGACCGAGGAGGCGGTGATCAACGCCATCTTCTGCTCCTCCGGGATGAGCGGGCGCGACGACCGCCACGCCCCGGCCATACCGCAGGAGATCGTCCTCGAGCTATTGAACAGCGGGAGGGACAGCCATGCTGGTGATTGAGAAGAAGAACTTCAGCCTCCACAACCCGAGCTGGAAATTCACGCTGGGCCCGGAGATCTACGAAACCAAGGACACGCCACGCCGCGTGGAAGTCATCAAACACGCCCTCGAGGCCGACGGCACGTTCATTTTCAAGACCGCTCGGCGGTTTCCAGAATCCCACCTCGCGCGCCTCCACCCGTACCACGATTTCATCAAGAAGACCTCGCGCCGGGCGCTGCGCACCGGCGAGGAAATCTACCCCGACCTGTTCCCGGGCGACGGCGCCAGGATCGAACGCAAGCTCCATCCCCTGTGGGGTGGTGTCTGGTGCACCGACGCCGTGACCCCTATCATGGGCCGCACCTACGACGTGGCGAGGGGTTCCGCGGAGGCCGCGATGACCGGCGCCGCGATGCTGCTCGAAAATCGCTGCCGCGAGGTCTATGCCCTGTGCCGACCCTCGGGACACCACGCCGGGCCTCGCGTCTTCGGCGGCTATTGCTACTTCAACAACACAGCCTCCGCAGCCGAGCTGCTGGCGCCCCACGGTACCGTTGCCATCCTCGACATCGACTACCACCACGGCAACGGCACCCAGGAGTTCTTCGAGGAGCGCAACGACGTCTTGACCTGTTCGATTCACGGCGACCCTCGGCACGAGTACCCCTACTTCTGGGGCTACCGGAGCGAAAAGGGGCGCGGCCAGGCAATCGGCAGCAATCTCAATCTTCCGCTGCCGCTGGGATCCGGGGACGAAGTCTTCCTCGCCGCCGTCGACCGGGCGCTCCGCGCGATTCGCCGTTTCGCCCCCGCCTACCTGATCGTCGGCGCCGGCTTCGACACCCATGCCGACGACCCGATCGGCGGCCTGGCTCTCACAACCGGGGTCTACACCGAGATCGGCAGGCGCCTCGGTGCGATGACGGTCCCGGTCCTGATCTGCCAGGAGGGCGGCTACAACCTCGACGTGCTCGGCGAGTGCGTACTCCGCTTCCTGACCGGTTTTGTTTCGAAACGAACCCCAGGCTGAGGCCGTCAAACCCGCATGTCTCACAGGGTGACTCCTGCGGATGGCGAATCGTGTCGTCCTGTTATGCTGCGTGGAATCTGGGGGTTCTGATGTCGGAACGGATGGTGCGGCAGTTCATGGAGATGGTGCAGATCGACTCGGAGTCGGGCAACGAAGCAGCGGTTCATGAGTTACCTGCTCGAAAAAGTCACGGCTCTCGGTGGTGACGCGGCCCTCGATGACTACGGCAACCTCATCGCGACCTTCGAGGCCTCGGGTGCGAGGACGTGGAATCCGATCCTCCTCTCCTGCCACGGCGACACCGTCAAGCCCGGAGTGGGGATCGAACCGGTGCTGACCGACGGCGTCATCCGTTCGAAGGGTGACACGATCCTCGGCGCCGACGACAAGGCCGGTATCGCCGAGGTTCTCGAAGCGCTGCAGGTCGCCCCCATCCGGCCGCCGATCGAGTTCGCAGTCAGCCGCCAGGAAGAAGTCGGTCTGCTCGGGTGTCAAGGAACTGGATTTCGATCGACTCACGGCGCGCCGCGGTTTTCTGATGGACAACGACACCCTCGACACCATCATCATCGGCGGGCCGACCTACTTCGCCATCGATGTGGCGGTGCGCGGCACGGCCGCTCACGCCGGCATGGAGCCCGAAAAGGGCATCAATGCGATCCTGGCCGCGTCCAGGGCCATCTCGGCCCTGCCCCTCGGCCGAATCGACCACGAAACCACCGCCAACGTGGGTGTCATTTCCGGTGGCATCATCCGCAACGGCGTTCCCGACCGCGTGCACATTCCTTGCCGAGTGCCGGTCGGCCGATCACGAGAAGGCGGTTGTCCTCGCCGACGAGATGACCTCGATCCTCCGCCGCGAGATCGAGGCCGCGGGCGCGACGGTGGAGATCGACAGTGGACGAGAAGTGCCGGGCGGTCCAGATTCCCGAAGACGCGTGGTCGGTTCAGATCGCGAAACAGGCCCTCGCGACTGTCGGCATCGACGCCAAGGCGGTCTTCATGACCGGTTTCACCGACGCATCCATTTACAACAACCACGGGATCGAGATGGCGGTTGTCGGCATCGGGGCTCAGAACGAACACTCCACCGAGGAGTGCATCGAGGTCGCCGACATGGAACGAGCCGTCAAGATGCTGGTGGAGATCTTCAGGCTCGTTGCGGCCGGGAGCTGACTTTCACCGCCCTCGATCGGTCGCCATCTCGTAGACCAGAATCTCTTCGTCGCTCATCCAGTGGATCCGTTCCGGACGGCGCGACCTGCGAGGGTGTACCAGTAGAAAGTCTTCTGGCATTCCCATGTCACGGTAGATAGTCGAGGAACATGACGTGCATCGGGTGATCCCGAGGCAGATCGTAACCGCGAACCGTCACGCCGTCGTCGTCCTCGTCCTCCCAGTCATCGTGACCCGGGGACCAACGGGAGCCCCTCCTCTTTGCGACTCGGCGGAATGAAACCGTTCGTTTCGTTGTTACTGTCACGACTTTCGAGCAAAAAGGAGAACCCATGACCGACTGGAAATCTACGCTCCGAGTCCCGGCAATACTGATGATGGCGGTGCTCACAGTCACCATAGCCGGCGCCGACGACGCACCGACCGTCGCCGAACAGATCGCCGGGATGCAGGCGATGTGCGCCGACTCGGCCGACGCCCGAGCGCAACGGCAGGCGGCCGATCCGCTCTACAACCGTCTCGGCGGATACGACAAGATCCTCGAGTTCACCACCGAGGTCGTCCGCCTCCACAACCAGAACGATGCCATTCAATGGCATGTTCACTGATGTCGACTCGGAAGCGCTGGCGACCCACGTTGCTGATTTCGTTTCCGCCGGGACGGGTGGATCGGCGACCTACTCCGGTCGCACGATGCCCGACTCCCACGCCAATCTTCATCTGACCGACGCGGATTTTCTTTCGGCCGGTGGAGACATCGTCACCGCCATGCACACCATGGGTTACGGTGAGAACGAAATCCAGGAGTTCGTCTGCATTCTGGTGTCGCTCAAAGACCAGGTGGTTTTCCAGTAGAAGCCGCTTTCTCCAGATGCCCTCGGGGCTCCGTCATCTGAAGGCGGGGCTCCGATTTTTTTTTGCGAAAGGCGCCATCGGCTCGGCGCCTTTCCCCATACTTGAGATACACTCTCGAACTTGGCGAAGGAGGCCCGGTGGCAGATACAATCTGGTCGATAGAAAAGGGTTCGGGACCACTGGTGGCGACGGCGATCCACGACGGACACGAGGTGCGTCCGGAAGTCGAACGATTGATGGCGATCTCCGAGGCCGGCCGCCTTCGCGAGGAAGATCCGTTCACCGCGGACTGGACCGCCGTCGCGCCGACCCGGGTCGCGGGCACGAGGTCGCGGTTCGAAGTGGATCTCAACCGGCCCCGGGAGGGGGCAGTTTATCGAACTCCCGCCGACGCATGGGGTCTTGAGGTATGGAAAGACGGGATCCCCGAATCCGAGGTCACACGGTCGCTCGAGGAGTACGACGGGTTCTACTCGGCCCTCCGTGCCCTCTACGCGGACATGGCGGATCGCTACGGCCGTTTCGTGGTCTTCGACCTCCACACCTACAACCACCGCCGTGAAGGACCCAATGGGTCGGTTGCGGACCCCTCCCTCAATCCCCAGATCAACGTCGGTACCGGGACCCTGGCCGACAGGAGTCGATGGGCGCCCGTGATCGACCGTTTCATTTCCGACCTCAGTGAGTTCGACTTCCCCGGCGGGCGTCTGGACGTCCGCGAAAACATCAAATTCCGCGGCGGCAATCACGGTGCGTGGACCCACGCCACATTCCCCGAATCGGCGTGCGTGCTTTCCGTCGAGGTCAAGAAATTCTTCATGGACGAGTGGACCGGTGAGCCCGACCCCGCCCTCCACGCCGCCGTAGGACGCGCCCTCGCCTCCGCCGTTCCCGGTGTCCTCGAGGAGTTGGAGCGGCTGTGACCAAGGCTCCGCCCGCCCGGACACCCGCCCCAGCGACCGACCTGATATCGGAACGGCTCATACGAGCCGTGACCGGGCGTCTCAAGGAAAACAAGGCCGTTCGGAGGACCCTGCCCGAATCGGGCCGGGTGGCCATCGACCGCCAACTCCCCTTCCTCGTCGTCTACCGGCAACCGGTGCGAACTGCCGACGACGGCACCGCCCGGTTCGCGACCAGCGAAGCGTCGTATCTGGTGGCGCCCGGCCAGAAAAGACACCAGCCCGGTGTGACCCGGCTCGTGCGCTCGGTCGCCGAAGTCATGGTCGAGGAGTTCGGCTCGTTTCTGGTGCTCGAGATCTGGGCCGGACCGCCGGTGGTCACCGATGTTGCGCTCACAACCGCCGACCTCAGGCCGCGATTCCGACTGGTCGCCCAACGCGGGGCGTCCAGGGCCTCGGTGACCGAGGCGTTCGCCGGAGCGCTGGGACGGGTCCGGTTCGACCGGCTCAGATCCGAGGTCACAACCACCACCAGCACGAAGTGTTGTCCGCGCGGCATGTCGCCGGTGCTCAAACCCGACATCGCATCCGAGATCGGTTGTCAGGTCTACGGGCTCGAGATCTCACCGGTCTACCGGGACCCCGAGAGCGGCGAGATCTTTCCCAGGGTTCTGCGGCTCCTTGCGTCGGAGCGTGACCGTGGCGCTTGCGGCGGGCGTTGTACGACTTCGCACGCCACCAGACGACCCATCGCCCGCGCCATTTTCACGCCCTCGGACGGCGGACCGTCGTCAAGGCGGTGTGGGATGTCGACCGGATCCTGGCGGAGGTCTCCGAGTCTTTCGACTTCCTGCTCCAGGTCACCCCGGTCAACGGCGGTCCGGCGTGGAGCGAGTTCAAACGGAGGAAGTTCGACCGCCCCCCCACCCTTCTCTACCGCCCCACCGTGGACGAGCCCGTGGTCCTCAAACGCAAGCTCTACCAGGCCCCGGTTGAGCGCATCGAGGACCCGGCGCTGGCCATGATCTTCCGCGAGAAGCTCGACGAGATCGACCGCCAGATCACCATGCTCCAGGACCGCAACACCTCTCGCTTCCTACCCGGCAGCATCCAGCTCTACGGCCCGGTGGATGACGACCTCCAAAAACTCGCAACCGATGTCCTGGAGGGGATTCCCCCACGCAGTCGCGAGGCCACGGACGGTGGGCCGGTCGACGCCGCAGCATTCGCCCGGCGGGCCGAGGAGGAGATCGCCTATTTCCGCCAGAGCCTCCCCGAGATCCAGGCCAGGGTCGAGGTGCGGAGGGACATCACCGGTCTGATGGTGTCGCGCGGAAATCTCCTCGTCAGCGCCGAATCGAGAATTCCAGCCTCGCGGGTGGAGGCATTGATCCAGCACGAGGTCGGTACCCACGTTCTGACCTACCACAACGGCAAGGCCCAGCCTCTGCGCCACCTCTACACCGGGCTCGCCGGCTACGACGCCCTCCAGGAAGGCCTGGCCGTGCTCTCCGAATACCTGGTCGGGGGTTTGAGCCGGCCTCGATTGCGGCTCCTCGCCGGGCGGGTGGTTGCGGCCGCTCATCTCATCGACGGCGCCACCTTTATCGAGACCTTTCGGGAACTCGACCGCACCCACGGTTTTTCACAGCGCACAGCGTTTGTGATCACGATGCGGACCTACCGCGGTGGCGGTCTGACCAAGGATGTGGTCTACTTACAGGGCCTACAACAGATTCTCGAATATCTCGGCAACGGCGGTCGCGTGAGACCTTTGTTCGTCGGCAAGATCGGCACCCAGCACATCCCCATCATCCGCGAGCTGCAGTGGCGGGGAGTCCTCAAGCCGTCTCCGCTGATACCCAGATATATGAACTCTCCGGAAGCTCTCGAGCGCCTGGAGAGGGTTCGCGGCGGGCTTACGGTCGCCGAGTTATGTGAAAGGAAAGAGAAATGAAAATCGGATTCCTGGTCAACGACGTCAAAACTGAAAAGGCCGGCTTCACCACCACCCGCCTCGGCTGCGAGGCGCTGAACATGGGCCACGAAGTGTGCGTCTTCGGCGTCGGCGATGTGGCCTACGACGCGGACGAGAACGTGCGGGCCCGGGCCAAGGTCCTGCCAAAGAAATCCTACGGGACCCACGAAGCCTATTTCAAGGATCTCCAGGGCCCCAAGGCGATCGACGAGCGCGTCACCGTCGACGACCTCGATGTCCTGATGTTGCGCAACGTGCCGTCGGACGATTTCATCTCGCGGCCGTGGGCGACCACGGCGGCCACCGAGTTCGGCCGGGTCGCGATGCGCCGCGGCGTCATCGTGCTCAACGACCCCAACGGGCTCGCCAAGGCGTCGTCGAAGATGTACCTCCAGCTGTTCCCCGAGGAGGTACGGCCGCGCACCCTGATCACCCGCGACCACAGCGAGATCAAGGCGTTCGCCAAGGAACTCGGCACCATCGTCCTCAAACCCCTCCAGGGGTCGGGCGGGGCCAGCGTCTTTCTGGTCCGGCCCGACGACATGCCGAACATCAACCAGATGATCGACGCGGTGTCGCGGGACGGCTTCGTGATCGCTCAGGAGTACCTCCCGGCCGCCCACGAGGGCGATACGAGGCTTTTCGTCATGAACGGCCAGCCGCTCCGAGTGAAGGGCAAATACGCCGCCTTCCGCAGGATCCGCAAGGGCGACGACATGCGTTCGAACATTCACGCCGGCGGCAAGCTGGCCGCGGCCGAGGTCACCGACGAGGCGCTGCGATCTGGCCGAGATGGTGCCGGCCCAAGCTGGTCCAGGACGGCATGTTCCTGGTCGGGCTCGACGTGGTCGGCGACAAGCTGATGGAGATCAACGTCTTCAGCCCCGGCGGGCTGGGCAGCGCGCAGAAACTCACCAAGGTCAACTTCTCGAAAACCGTGGTCGAGGCCATGGCCCGCAAGGTGAACTACATGAAGTTCTACGGCCGCAACTTCGGCAACGTGGAGCTGAACACGCTCTGAAGACCTCGCCTCGGTCGCCCTTGGCGGGTGGTTCGTCGACCGCCGCCTCCGCCTCCCCCAAGGCGCGAGCGATCCTCTGGTGCTGCTCCTCGTGAACCCGGATGTCGGCCTCGACTTGTGCCGCCGTGAACTCGAGACCTGCGACGGCTGTGTCGTGATCGGCCCAGGCGAGGGCGCGCTGGGCATCGCGGTGGTCATAGCGACTGCGCACCGATTCGGGAACCGAGGCGTCGAGCTCGGTCTTGGCGAGGGTGATCCGGGCGCGCTCGACCGCGGCTTCGGCGTCCCTGAGCCGCGCATCACCCTGCGCTCTCATTTGGAGCCCGCTGCGAACGCTGTTGGACGGCGGTGCGCTGCTGGTCGAGATCGGCGGTGAACGACGAGTTGTCGAACTCGAGCACCCGATCCCCGGCTGCAACCGTGGACCCGTCGGGTGCGAGCCACTGGATCTGGAGCCGGTGTTCCCGGGTCTTGGGGACGGTGATGCGCGCTCCCTCGACCGCTTCGAAGGACCCGGTCAGGAGAACGCGCCGGTTCAAAGAGCCTCGGTGAACGCGGAGTTCCGGGGCTTCTCCCGGAGCCTTGTGCCCAGGATCGCCGCAGGCGCACAACATGGCAACGACGAGAACGGCCTTGAACCGCACATTTGCGCGGCGGAGTTGAGAAGACCATTTCACTGTAACTCTCATACTACGCCATCGCCCGGATTCTTCCACTCAAACGCGTGCGGTCAGAAATGACCCCGCGACGACGCGGAGGCGCGCCCGCGCGGACGCGCCTCCCAGGTTTCAGAACATTGGGCGCAGCCCATCAGGGCGCGCGTTTCCCTACCAGATCTTCACCCGTTGCTCGGGCGGCAAGTACATGCCGTCGGTCTCCTGAACGTCGAAGGCCGCAATGAACTCCGGCATGTTGGGCAGTGGGCCGTTGACCCGGAACTCCGGCGGTGAGTGGGGGTCGGTCTGGACCCGGTTGCGCATCGCCTCGTCGGTTGCCTTGAACTTCCAGGCCTGGCCGATTCCCAGGAAGAAGCGCTGGTCGCCGGTGAAGCCGTCCATAACCGGTGCCTCTTTGCCGTCGAGCGAGATCTGGTAGGCCCGGTAGGCGATCGTCAACCCGGAGAGGTCGCCGATATTTTCGCCCAGGGTCAGTTCGCCGTTGACGTTGAGGTCGTCGAAGACCTCGAATTCGGCAAACTGATCGACCAGCGATCCCGTCCGCTTCTTGAACTCCTCGAGATCCTGCTCGGTCCACCAGTTGTTGAGGTTGCCGTCGCCGTCGTACCGGGAACCCTGGTCGTCGAAACCGTGCCCCATCTCGTGGCCGATGACGACGCCGATCGCGCCGTAGTTGACGGCGTCGTCCGCCGCCAGATTGAAAAACGGCGGCTGCAGGATCCCGGCCGGGAAGGTGATCTCGTTCATCGTCGGCATATAACCGGCATTGACCGTCTGCGGCGTCATCACCCACTCCCACTCGCGGATCGGTCCGCCGAGCTTGCTTGCATCGAGATTCCAGTGGAATTGGTTGGCGCGCATCATGTTACCGACCAGATCGCCATCGACAATTTCGAGCCCCGAGTAGTCCTCCCAGCGATCCGGGTAGCCGACCTTGGAGGTGAACTTCTCGAGCTTGACCAGCGACGCCGCCCTGGTTTCCGGGCTCATCCACTCGAGCTCCGCGATCGCCTCGGCGTAGGCGGCGCGGAGGTTGTCCACCAGAGCCACCATGCGAGCCTTGGCCTCGGGCGGGAAGAAGCGGGCGACGTAGACCTTGCCGACCACCTCACCGAGACTCCCGTTGACCACGTCGACGCCCCGTTTCCAGCGCGGCCGCTGCTCTTCCTGGCCCTCGAGGATGCGGCCATAGAAGTCGAAGTTCTGGTCGTCAATCTCGGAGTTGAGGTAGTTGGCGTAGTTGTTGAGCAGGTTCCAGCGTAGAAAGGTCTTCCAGTCGTCGAGCGAGGTCTTCCGAAACACCTGGTTGAAACCTTCGACGTAACTGGGCTGGTTGATGATGATGTCCTTTTCGCCTCCGAGCCCCGCCGCCTCGAGGAAGACCTGCCAGTTCAACCCCTGACCGAGCACGCCGAGATCATCGACGGCAAAAAGGTTGTAGCGGGCTTCGCTGTCCCTGTTTTCGACGGTGGTCCACTGGAAGCCCGCAAGTTCAGTCTCGAGCGCCATCAGCATGGCGGCCGAACCGGTCGGGTCATTGAAGTCCGCGAGCGCGAACATCTTCTCGATGTGGGCGACGTACTCGTCGCGCAGCTCCACCGACCGTTCGTCGTCCCTGAAGTAGTAATCGCGATCCGGCAAACCGAGTCCGGACTGCCAGAAATGGGCGGCATACCGGGCCGAGTTCTTGGCATCGACTGTGACGTACGGGCTGAAAGGCCCACCGCCGCCACCGACCGCGAGCGTGGCGAAATAGGCCGAGAGCTCGTCCTTGTCCGCAATAGCGTCAATTTCGGCGAGTTGCGCGTCGAGCGGCGACAGGCCGAGCGCCTCGACCCGTTCAGTTTCCATAAACGAGTTATAGAGGTCTGCCACCTTCTGCTCGTCCGAACCGGGCTCGAGATCGGTCTCCGACGCCACCTCCTCGATGATCGTGCGAACGTCCTCGCGTGCCTTGTCGCGAAGATCCATGAAGACCCCGGTGTTGTTGCGGTCGGCCGGGATCTCGGTGGTCGCCAGCCAGTTGCCGTTGACGTACCTGAAAAAGTCGTCCTGCGGCCGTACCGTTGTGTCCATGTTCGCCAGCTCGATACCGCTGGTCAGAACCACCTCTTTGTCACCCCCTTGCTGCCCGCAGGCAACCGCCACCATCGCACACAGCGCACCGGCATACATCTTCCTCATCGCGAACCTCCCTCTCATCCTCGATTAATGTTCGTGAAATCCCGAGTTCATGGCCATCACCGGCAATTGGTGCGGGTCAGACGGCGTCATGGCCGACGCACGATATGTGTTTTCACAATTGATTATTCGCAGAATCCAGCCGCGGGTTTCATCAAGCCGGCGCCTAGGTCGGGCCTACCCGCGTCAACGGGTCAGGGAACCGGGACCCCGAGGAGCCCCAGCTTTTCGAACTCCCAGAGATCGCGGACCGGGATGCCCTCGTACCCCTTCGCCGGCAGGTCTGGCTTGTGTTCGCGCACGCGGTCGACCGCATTGAGGTGGATCCGAACCAGGCGATAGCCCCGTGAGAGGTACAGACCCGCCGCGCGCAGGTTGTCGTTTGTCATCAACGCCCACGCACGACCGAGGCCTCGCTTATGAAACGTGCTCTCGACCGCCTCGAGCAGGAGCCGGCCGAATCCACGCCCGCGGAGGATGGTATCGAGGGTCACGATCTGACCCGACGGCCCATCGACGTGATAGGTCACCAGTCCGACCAACTCGTTTTGAAAGTCAACCAGAGCAAGACCCTCGACATCGTCGGGGGTGTAAACCGTATCTAGTCCCACGACGAGACCGAACCAGCGCTCGTCCCACACGTCCTGCACTTCCTCTGTGGTCGCCGACCTGAGGCTCATGTCGTGCTGCCGAAGTGGTGCCATCGTCAACTCCTTTGCGCGTCGCGTGCCGTTCCTGTCCCCGGGGTGCTCGGTTTCCAGAATCATACGGTGGGGCGCCCATATCGTAAAGGGCATTTCTGCCGAACGAACCAAACAAACACGCCACAACGACGACGTCGCCGGGATTGGCGCCGGCGACGCCATTCAATCGATCTTCCTTCTCGCGTTCAGTTCGGGTCGTACCAGATCGGCGAGGTGAAGGGCCGGGTCGGACAGCCTGAAGGTGGGCCAAGGCCCACCCTACTTCGGACCCACAATCCGGGCGGGAAGGCAGGGTGGGCTTCACGTTCACCTGGTGGTACCGATTCAGAAAGGGATGAGATGCTATGTTGCGGCATGGTGGACGACAGCGATTCACGTCCTTGCGAGGGCATCGAGGCCAGGAACCGAGACTCGGCCCCGATCCGCCCGTCCACCATCAAGCTGCCCGAGGTTCCTGCGCCGGACGTGCGGACGATCTTCGATTTCTTTCTGCACCGCTTCCCGAGGATCCCCCGCCCGACCTGGCTCGAGCGCTTTGCGGCCGGCAAGGTGTGGGCCGCCGGCGAGCTGATCGACTCCGAAACTCCCTACCGGCCCCTCCTCGAGGTGCACTATCTGCGCGAGGTCGAAAGCGAACCGCCGGTGCGCGAAGACTTTCGGGTAGTGTGGTCGGATGAGCACCTGATGGTGGTGGACAAACCGCCAAACCTTCCGGTCACACCGGGCGGTCGCTGGGTGCGGGGCTGCCTCCTCCACCTGCTCCTCGAGGCCAACGGCAACGAACACATCGTGCCGTTGCACCGGCTCGACCGGTTGACTTCGGGGCTGGTGCTGTTGTCCCTCGGCCCCGCGACCCGCTCACACTTCTCGCGGTTGTTCCAGCCGCGATCGCTGGTCGCCAAGACCTACACCGCGGTCTGCGAAATACAGTGCGATCCCCTCCCCACCCGCTTCCACCTCGCCCACCACATCACCCGCAGTGAGTCCGAGTACTGGCGCCAGGAGGTGGTACCGGACGGCGTCGTGAACGCTCGCTGTGAGGTCGAGGTGATGGTCGTCGAAAACGACCTCGTCCTCGTGAGGGTGCGACCCACCACCGGCCGCAAACACCAGATCAGGGTCCAACTCGCCTCCGCGGGTCTGCCGATCCTCGGTGATCCCCTCTACGGCACCCAGCGCTCTCACGATCCCGGCGATATTTCACAGCGCCTGTGGCTCGACGCTCACCGACTCGAAGTGTGCGCCTTTCCCGGTCCGCCCGGCGCTGATTTGCTGTCCGAGGTCTGGACCTCATCACGCGGGCCGAAGGAGTTCCTCAACCGCGCCGTGCACTGGCGCGATCAACGCACGAAGTCTTCGTCCTTGTAGGCCGGATCGGGATAGGTGTAGTAGCCCTCACCCCTCTTGAGCCCGAGCTTGCCCCGATCCACGAAGTGCTTCTTCAAATAGGCCGCGTTCGCACGCATCTGCCCGTCGTTTTGTGTCTTCGCCCCGTGGAGAGCGATGTTGTAGGCGGTCTCCAGACCCACCAGGTCCATGATGCCGAAAGGGCCCATCGCCATTTTGGTCATCACCATCCAGGTTTTGTCGACGTCCTCGTGTGAGGCGACCCGGTTGGCCACCAGCCCCTGCGCCGCCATCAGCAGAGGGACGAGCAGCGAGTTGCTGATAAAGCCGGCAGCCTCCCTTTCCAGACGAATCGGGACCATCCCGATTTCGGCTGCGAACTCCAGAACCCTCTCGAACACCTCAGGGTCCGTTCCCGGGTGGCCCATCACCTCGCCGATGTTCGAGCTCCAGACCGGGTTGGCAAAATGGAGGGCCACAAACCGCGCGGGCCGGCCAGTCAGCTCGGCCATTCGACTGGGAAGCATGGTTGAGGTGTTGGTGGTGAAGATTGTCCGCTCGGGGCACAAGTCGTTGAGCCGGCCGTACACCTCGGCCTTGATCTCAGGGATTTCGGGTACCGACTCGCTCACCAGATCGACCTCGCACGAGGCTGCGGCCAAATCGCTCGAATAGGAGATCCTGGCGAGCGACGCGTCGACCTGCGACCGGTCGGCGCCCCTTTCCTCGATGAAAAACTCGGCAAACCGCTGGTGACGCGCCCTACAGATTTCCAGCGCGGATTCACTCACATCGTAGGTGACGGTCACGAAACCGTGCATGGCGCATTGAAAGCCGATCTGCTGGCCCATGGTGCCGGCGCCGACGATCAGGACTTTGCTGATCTTCACGGTCTTTTCCCCCCTTTGAACTCGACACCCGGCCGCTCGATCCAGGCGTTCTCGTGGGGCGGACCATTGGTCAGAATGAAGCGGTTTCGCGTCAGGTCCATGATGATTCCCGAAAGCGTGGAAATCGAAGGATCCGGATCGGGATCGCGGCTGATGGGATAAGGAAGCCCTTCACGGGACACCAGCACCTGCTCCATCCTCGTGACGGGATCGGTTTCCTTCAATTCCGCCACGCTTGACAAGAGCTGCGCCGAGGTATAGCGGGTCATGGTCGACGGGCCCCGACCACTGGTGCAGCCCACTGCGAGCGAGGGAGTGATGAAATGATTCGTGTGGACGAGGCTGGAACCGATGGGACGCACGGTGACGACCTCGTTCGGTGTGATTTCCAGATCGAGAGCCGCGGGGCCGCCGGCGTCATGTTGAGCAAGGAGGAAATTCGCGGATGCGCAACGCGGAGACGACTCGACGACCTCGACCACCTGGTTGATCGATTGACACTCCAACACTGCCCGAAGCAGGCAGTGAATCGGAACTCCGAAGCGTTCCTTCTGACCATCCGATTGGTGGCTCAGAAAGTTGAGGCACACGCCCAGCCGGTGTTGGTTGAATCCGATCTTCGCCAACATGCCGGCCTCGGTCAAAGTCACCAGCGGCGGCGCATCGTCGGGCTCGAGGCGCAGGACCACCGGGGCCCTGGCCATCAGCGGGTCCCAATCCCAGTTCTGACCGAGCGCGAGAGCCGGCTTCCCGCCCACCTCACCAAATAGAGCTAAGGCCGTACAGCCGGGGACGTGTTCCAACAGGATCTCGTGCTCGACGATTGCCAGAATATCGGTTCGGGCATTGATGAGGACAATCTCATCGAGCTTCAAGGCGGCACCCCTCGCGATGCCGTCCATCTCTTCGACCATATGAGGAAAGTGCTCTGCTATCACCGGGACGAAACTTCTCGCGATCTCCGTCAGCCTCGCCACAGACACGTTGCCGTACTCAGAGAGCCACTTCTTGTAAAAAGCGAGGTTGTAGTCGATCTGCGAGGCAAAGGTCGTTCCGTGTGCCAGACCCATGTCCCCGGCGCTACCGCTGGCGTAAAGCTCGGGAAACGCGAGGCCACTCTCATTCAAGGACCCCCATGCCCGCGGTCCGCCAAGCATCGTGCCCACGCCGAGGACTGTCATCGATCCGACGAAACGGCGGCGAGTCACTCTCATGGATCAACCTTCCAATCTTCGATTATCGGCCTGCGATCGTCATCCATCGGTCAGAGGCGCTTCCGCGGCCTACTGTCGATCATTCGGATTGGCTGCTCACCGCTTCGAGCACCAAATCGAGAGCAAAGCGCGGATCGAGCGCGGGCGTTTCGAGTATGTTCCAGCCGGTGAACACGGCGATCACATCCAGTTCCGGTACGACAAGCAATCTCTGTCCCCCGTAGCCAATCGCGGCATATGCGTACCAGTCGTTCTCCGGGCCCCAGGGCACCAGCCACCATTGGTAGCCGTAACCCATGCCGAGCCACTGGGTGTCTCCGACGCTGCGCTCGACGGAGGCACCAACCCATCCTTCGGGCAGCAACCGCATCCCGTCCCATATGCCGTCCATCAGAAAGAGATAACCGATCTTGGCCAGGTCACGGGCGGTCAGGTACAGCCCGCCCTCGGTATCGGGAAAACCGGTCGGGGTCTTTTTCCAGTGAGAGCTCGTGATTCCGAGCGGTCCGAAGAGTTGCTCTTCTGCATACTCGTCCACGTGCTTCCCGGTTGCCTTCTTGACGATCAGGGAGAGCAGCTGGCTGGCGCCGCTGTTGTAGATGAACTTTTCGCCTGGTTGGTCGGACATGGGTTGGTCGATGACGAACTGGATCCAGTCGTCACTGTTTTCCATGCCGGCGCAGGAGTTCGCGGGATCCGTGTAGGGAACGGTGTCCTCGTCCCACGCGATCCCGGCTCTCATGGTCAAAAGGTCGCGAAGGGTCATCGAGCGTTTCCACTCGTCCAGGTTCGCGACCTCGTAATCGTCGAGAAAGTCGATGACGGGCACATCGACCCCGGCAATCTCACCTCGTCCAATGGCAATTCCGATCAGGGTCGAGGTCACGCTCTTGGTGACCGACTGCATGGTGTGCAGCTCGCTCCCCTGGTAATAGGGATGCCATTCCGGATCGTAGTAGTTGTAGAGACCCGGGGCCTGCCCCCGGCCGTCGTTCATGGCACTGTAGTCACGTTGGTAGTGTTGTTCGTAGACGACACGACCGTTCCTGATCACCAGCATGCCGTCGATATTTCCGTGCTCAGTCGCAAGGCTACTGTCGAGAGCGGCAAGGCGAGCCTGGTCCATCCCCTGTTCCTCCGGAGACGATACGGCCCAACCAACCGTCGGCCACGGGATCGGTTCGGTGGTGGGTTGAGCGCACGCGGCCAGAAAGAACGCGGAGCCGACTGCTGCCCACCCTGTTTTCATGACGACCTCCGTCCCTGTTCTGGGGTCACTCGACGATGGAAAAGGTACCACGGCGGTTCCCCTCGATAGCCCGCCCTGTTTCGGCACATCTTGAGAAATACGTTCTAAGATAAGAGTTCAGGGGGGCTTCTGAAGTGGACACCAGGGAGAAATACAAGAAGTACGTCAACACCGGGTTTTTGCCGGCTGTCGACCCGCTGGTGATCGACCGGGCCGAGGGCGCAACCTACTTCGGCAACGACGGCAGCACTTTCATCGATTGTTTTGCAGGCATCTCGGTGGTCAATACCGGCCACGCCAACGAAAAGGTGCTGGCGGCCGCGCGGCAGCAGATGGAGCGTCTGGTCCACTGCTCGTCGTACCTCTATCACGTCGAGGTGGTCGCCGACCTGGCCGAAAAGTTGGCCGAGATCACGCCTGGAGATCTTCAAAAGACCTTCTTCGGCAACAGCGGGGCCGAGGCGATCGAGGGGGCGGTCCGGCTCGCCAAACGCTTTAGTGAGAAAAACGAAGCCATCGCTTTGACCCACTCGTTCCACGGGCGGACCTACGGGACTCTCAGTCTGACCGGCAACGCGACCAGGAAACACGGCGGCGGCCCGTATATGCCCGGGGTCGCGTTTGCACCGGCGCCCTACTGCTACCGGTGTCCTCTCGGTCAGGAACCCGACAGCTGCGGCATGGCCTGCGCAAGGACGATCGACGATGTCATCAACTTCCATACCGCAGACAACGTCGCCTTCTTCGTCGCCGAGCCTGTGCTGGGCGAGGGCGGCATCATCGTGCCGCCGGATGACTACTTCAAGGTGGCCAAAGAGGTCCTGGACGAACACGGCGTGCTGTTCATTGCCGACGAGGTCCAGTCCGGCTTTTGCCGCACAGGGAAGATGTTCGCGATAGAACACTACGGCGTCGAACCCGACATCATGGCCATGGCCAAAGGCATCGCCAACGGCTTTCCACTTGGCGCCTTTATCGCCCGCAACGACATCGCTGACGCGTTCCAGCCCGGCGACCACCTGACGACATTCGGAGGCAACCCGATATCCTGCGCTGCTGCCCTCGCCAACATCCGGTTCATGGAGGAAGCTCACCTGGCCGAGCAGACTGCTGCAAAGGGCCGAAGGGTGATGCAGGCTCTCGGCGAAATCAGACCCAAGAACGCCACGATCGGCGAGATTCGCGGCAAGGGCCTCATGATCGGCATCGAGATGGTTGAGGACACTCAGAGCAAAGTGCCCGCGGTTGCGGACGCGAAAAGGATCAAAACCGCCATGCGAGACAGAGGCGTCGTGATCGGTCTTGGCGGTGTGTACGGCAACGTGCTCCGCATCCAACCGCCTCTGACCATCAGCGAAAAGGAACTCGACACGGTGCTCGGCGCGATGCGCGAAGCCATGCAGGCCTGAAGTGAGGGATGGCGATACCGAAACCCGCCCTCGATCGATGACTCGGCAGGGCCAGCTGATCCGCGTCCTCAAGCGCCGAGAGGTCCTGGCGTTGGCCTTCGGCGCCATGATCGGCTGGAGCTGGGTGGCACTGGCCGGCACATGGTTGGATTCGGCCGGCAGCCTCGGCGCAATTTCGGCGTTCCTGATCGGCGGCGCGGTGATTGCCTTTATCGGTCTGACCTACGCGGAGCTCGCGTCCGCGATGCCGCTGGTGGGCGGCGAGCACACCTACAGTCTGCGCGCTTTGGGCCCGGGTGCGTCGTTCGTGTGCACCTGGGCGATCATCTTCGGCTATGTCAGCGTTGTGGCTTTCGAGGTGGTCGCCCTCCCCACTGTCATGGAATACCTCTTCCCCAACTTCAAGACCGGCTACCTCTGGACGGTCGCGGGTTACGACGTCTACCTCAGCTGGGTGCTCGTCGGTGTCGTCGGGTCTCTGGTGATGACGGCCGTCAACGTGGTCGGCATCAAGATGGCGGCAGTCGTGCAAACAGCGGTGACTCTGGTCATCCTACTGGCCGGGGTGGTGGTGGTCAGCGGCGCGTTGTTTGGCGGCAGCACTACCAATATGCAGCCACTCGAGGTCGGCGGCATCAACGGGATGCTGACCGTGCTCGTGATGGTGCCGTTTCTCCTGGTCGGGTTCGACGTTATTCCCCAGGCCGCGGAGGAGATCGACCTGCCCTATCGCGAGATCGGCGTCGTGTTGGTGATCTCGGTGCTGATGGCCGTGGCCTGGTATGTGTTGATCATTTTGGGTGTCTCGCTGTCGCTCGACAGTAACGCTCTGTCCTCAGCGAGCCTCGCCACTGCCGACGCCGCAACCGCGGTATGGGGCAGAGTACTGGTCGGAAAGATCGTAGTGGTTTCGGGGATCGCCGGCATCCTCACTAGCTGGAACGCATTTCTGGTGGGCGGCAGCCGCGCGATCTACTCGCTGGCTCACAGCGGAATGCTGCCGCGCTTCTTCGGTCACCTGCACTCGAGATTCAACACGCCGGCAAACGCCGTCGTGTTGGTCGGAGGGTTGGCGGTGTTCGCCCCGCTTTTCGGCCGACAGACTCTGGTCTGGCTGGTTGATGCCGGTGGTCTTGGGATAGTGATCGCCTACGCCATGGTGGCGCTTTCGTTTATCGTCCTGCGCCGCCGAGAACCGGACATGCCGAGACCCTACCGCGTCCGCTACGGCACGTTCGTCGGATACACCGCTCTGGTCCTCTCCATCGGCATGATGATGCTCTACCTGCCCGGTAGCCCGTCGGCACTGGTTTGGCCCCAGGAATGGGTGATTCTGCTGGGTGGCGCCGCGATCGGCGCGGTCTTCTTCATCTGGGCACGCATCAGCCGCCACTGACGACGGTCGCGGGCGGCGCCCCAATGGCCGTTGCGGCCCACGATGAATCTCGTGAGGATGCGAGACGACGACTCCCCTCGGGCCCTCGATCCAGCTTCGACTATGTGCGCGGGACGAGGTTGGGCCATGCCGAACGGAATAGGACGTCCCGGGCCGGCGTTGGATTCGGAGAGACCATCGTCCTTTCGTCACCAGAAAATGCGCGCCCCAGTGGAGGATTTCATGAAGTATGTCGACGGATTCGTCGTTCCGGTACCCAAGAAAAAGCTCGATGAGTACCGCCGGTTGTCGCGAACGTGTGGAAAGATCTGGAAGGAGCACGGCGCGCTCTCCTACGTTGAGTGTGTCGGCGAGGACGTCAAGCCCGGAAAACTCACATCGTTCCCGCAGAGCGTGATGCTCAAACGCACCGAGACGGTGGTGTTCTCGTGGATCGCCTACAAGAGCCGGGCACACCGCGATCGCGTCATGGCCAAGGTGATGGCCGATCCCCGCATGTCGAAAATGATCGACCGAAAAGGCATGCCGTTCGACGGCAAGCGGCTGATCTGGGGCGGTTTCAAAACCATCGTCGAGATGTGATCGCTGCCGCATTCCCGGGCGACTTCCACTGCATGGAGCAGTGACCCGGGGTGAACGCGTTCGTCGGTCCGAAATCGGCCGCCGGCGATCGCGCTCGCCGATGGACGCCGGGAACAAAACCCTCCGCCGT